>NZ_JAILYN010000001.1 GCF_019795155.1 Marinobacterium arenosum
GTTCGAAGAGAATAGGAGCCGGGGCCTCATCTACAGGGCAGTCTTTTCGACTTCGCAGCCCGCCTGGCTCACCGGCTCCTTGCGATGGGCGGTAGCTAATCACCCATCAACGAGAGATACAAGCAGCCCGCTCCGAGGGCGACATCCGCGAACGGTGCCAGTCTCATCACGGTCGGCAGCCGAAGGTGATACCAAGCCCGCAGCCGCGGGCACCCGTTACGCTTTTACTCCTCAACCACGCTGGAGACCTCGCCCGGCCGGCGCAGCATCTTGTCGATATCGCCGATATGCTGCTCCTCCTCGGCAATCATCCGGCGGGAATATTCCTCCAGGAACACGCTACGTCCCTCGGTCAATGCCAGCAGCCGGTGGTATTTCTCGACGCCGGTGCGTTCGAACGCCAGCGACTCCAGCAGGATGTCGCGAATATCGTGCTTGTGGGTTTCCAGCAGGGTGCCGATCCCCAGCGAAGGGTGCTCGCCCAGATGGGTGACCAGTTCGCCGGCCTGGATTGCGTGCAGCATGGTTTCATCGGCAGCGGACCTGAACCAGCTGACAATCGGAATCCGGCCGAAGCCGAATACCATGAATGAATAGTGGGTATAGCGGACCACGCCGGACAGTTCGTGCTCCAGAATCTCGTTCAGCTGGGCGACAACTTCAGCTTTGTTATCCAGTGGTTCCAACATCGGGGACCTCCTCGACCACCCGGTTGCGGGGTCCCGCCGGCCTCCGACCGCTGCGGGCGGGACGGTGAACGAAGCCTGTTCTCACTATAGCAGCGCGAGCCGGCAGGGAGACGCCCCGGCGGCGATCCTAACATTGTCCGTGGCAAGTCAGCCGGTCGATTTCGAACCGGCAGGCACCAGCCGGTCCGCCAGCTGCGCCGCCACTCTGCCCAGCCGCTGACGCTGCTCCAACCGTTCGAGATATTCCTCCGGCAACGCGTTCAGGCCGCGCGCCGCGCCCCAGATCGCACCGGCCATCGCGCCGATGGTATCGACGTCGCCACCGCAGCGGACGATGAATTGCTGCATCTCCAGAAAGGGTTTATCGATAAACCTGAAGCCGAGATAGATCGCCGTCACGACCGATTCGCTGGCGGCGATGCCATGGCCCAACCGGGTGACCACCTCAGCCGGCTCAGGTGCCGCCTCGCTCTGCAGCCAGCCCTCGGCCAGCGCCAGCCTCGCCTGGAACAGCTCGGTCTGACAATGCTCCGCCAGGCGATTGCAGATCGCTTCGGGCTCGACCGATGCCAACGCCAGCGAGGTGGCCAGGGCGATCAGCACCGCCCCGTCGATCGCCAACGGGTGAGCATGGGTGATCTGTGCCGACAGCCTGGCCGCCTCGATCAACGCCTCGGTTTGCCCGACATAGTAGAGGCCGATCACCGGCGCCCGCATCGCGGCACCGTTGCCGTAGGAACCGTCCGGATAGATCGCCCGGTTGGCCTGGCGCCAATCCTCACCACGTTTGATCCGCTTCAACAACCGCGCCGCACCGGGGCCGTAGCCGCGATGCCAGCGGTAGCTGGCGGCGAAGCGCCGGGCCAGCGCATCCGGCTGCAGGCCCTGTTCGGCCAGCAGCGATTCCGCCAGGTCCAGTGCCATCTGGGTGTCGTCGGTCCAGCACAGCTGGCCCGGCCGCGTCTTGCCGATCAGCCACCAGAGCCCCTGCTCCAGCGGCCCGCCCTCATATGGGGCGCCCAGGGCATCGCCCAGCGCCAAGCCAAGCAGGCTGCCCGTCACGCCGTTTCGATCCATCATCGTCCGCCTCCGAACCCCACCGGTCTCCTAAGCTTAACGCCCCTTGCGTCATGTGCACTTCTTGATATCGATCATTCTCGGGCCGCCAGTGCTTCGCATAAGCTGGAATCTACCGCCAATTGGCAGCGCAAGCCGTAAGCTCAAGCTGGAGAATCCGCAGATGACCACCAAACCCGACAACTCCGCTGCAGGATGCCCGGACAATCCATTGACGGACTTTTCCAACTGCCACAGCGGCATCATCGACAACTTCGAACGACTCAGGGAGCTGGCCGGATCGGTTATCGAAGATCCGGTACAAGCCGAGATCCGCCAACTGGCCGACAAGCTTTACAACTTCTTCCATCGGGTGGTGTTGGAACACCATGCCGAGGAGGAGCAGGAGCTGTTCACCGAGGTGGCCGACAGCGCCCGCAACGGTGCCGACGGCAAGGCCGCCAAGGCGATGATCAAGCAACTGACCAACGAGCACCGCCAGCTGGAGACCCTGTGGCGGCTGATCGAACCGGATATCAGGCAACTCGCGAAAGGCAAACGGGTGGAGCTGGATCGGGTGACCGCAATGAAGTTGGCCAACGAGTACCTGGCCCACGCCCGCTTCGAGGAGGAGCAGTTCCTGCCGCTGTCAGCCAAACTGCTCGGCGAGCGCGGCCTCGCCTCACTCGGCCTGTCGCTGCATATGCGCCATGCCGAGGTCAGCATTCCCAACTACATCTGATCGCATTTCCCCCTGCGGGCGGGCCGCCATGGCCGGCCCGCCTCCTCATTTTCAATAGCTCCTACACTGAACAGGAGGCCGTTGGCATTTGCGGCGGCCCGGCGTAAACCTGTTTCCCCCTGACATAAACAGAATATACAGACCGCACGGGAGAACCGGCCATGGCCAAAGATCCCGAACAGCTATTGCAACAGAGCGAGCCGCCGCCCGATCTGCCTGAGACCGCAGCCGATCTGGAACAGCTGCTGGCCCGTTGCAGCGAGCCGCCAGCGATACCGGCCGGCAATATCTTCCCGATCGAGTGGCATACCGACACCGAAGCGCTGCTGAAGATCTACGAATCGGCCCGCCGGCAATCCTGGACGCCGGCCGAGCTGCCCTGGCAACGCCTCCAGCCGGCCGATTTCACCCCTGACCAGCGCTACGCGATCGCCTACTGGTTCGCCTGCCTGGCGGTGTTCGACAGCTCCGGGCCGGCGGTGTTCGCCCGCGCGCTGATCCACACCTACGAACAGCATGAGGAGGACCCGGTACGCAAATGCTTCTTCCTGATCGAACGGGACGAGGTCAACCACGAGGAGGTCTGTCAGCGCGCCATCCAGACCCTGACCCCCAACGGACCGCTCGGCTACACTCCGGAAACGACGCTGGGCAAGCTGGCGCAGCACAATATCCGCTGGTACTTCCATAACGGCGCCCGCTACTGGCAGGGCTTCAAGCAGGGAGTCGAACGCTACCCGCTGGCAATCCTGTTCGCCTCCTTCCTGATGGGCGAAGTGGCCGCCGCCACGCTGTTCCAGCAGATGCATCAGCGCTGCCGTATTGCGGCGCTGAAAGAGGCGTTCGGCAAGGTGGGCCAGGATGAAACCCGCCACCTGCGGATTTGCCTGACGCTGCTGCAGCAGCTGCTGCCGCGGCTCGGCGACGACGAGAAACAGCAGATCAGCAAACAGCTGCGCGCCGGCTACGTATTTCTCAGCGGTATCCTGTACGAACCGCCCGAGCAGTTCTGGCAGCTACCGGACAGCTGGCGGCCGGCCCACCAGCTGCTGGAGCGGCAGGCCGCCGACGCCGGCCTGGGCATCCTGTCGCTGGATGAGCGCCGCGAGAACTGGCGCCAGGCACTGCTGCGCATGAAGGGGCTGGTCGAACCGCACGGTATCGCCTTCCCGGCGATTCCGGAGATCGGCATCGACGGCAAGACGGTCGCCTTCGACCCGGCGGAGATCATCCCGGTTTTTTAATTACCTGTTCACCGGTCTCGGGAAGTAACGATGAAATCAGCAGCTCGGCTGCTCAGCCGTTATACGGAAAAACTGCCGCCGGGCCGGCTGGAGTGGATCGGGCTGCGCCCGCAGCGGCGCGGCGAGATGCAGATCGTCGAGCAGGCCGAAGCAATCGCAGAGCAGGGGCTGGCCGGCGATCACCGCAGCCGCGGCACGGCCGGCTCAAGCCGCCAGGTCACCCTGATCGCGCTGGAGGAGATCGAACTGATCGCCCGTTATCTGGGCCTTGAGCGGATCGCGCCGGAGCTGTTGCGACGCAACCTGGTGGTGTCCGGTATCAACCTGCACGCGCTGCGCCACCAGCGCTTTCGCATCGGCGATGCCGAGTTCGAAGCGACCGCCTACTGTCACCCCTGCTCGCGGATGGAACAGGCGCTCGGCAAGGGTGCCGTGGCGGCGATGATCGGCCACGGCGGCATCTGCGCCAAGGTGGTCCGCAGCGGCCGAATCACACTGGGTGACCGGCTCGAAAAGCTGTAAAAAAGCAGCAATCGCCGCAAGGGCGCGCTTCCTACACTGGAGAGAACCGGTGGAAGGCGCGCCCGCGTGGTCCGACAATCCGGCGATCACCCGGCATCCCCGACACTCCATTAGCAGCGTGCCCGGAAATATTAAAAACTCAATCGGTGTCTGCACCGGGCCGGTAGGCGGCCATCAGCTCCTGCTGCACCTTGGTCGGCACCGCCTCGTAATGGCTGAACTCCATCGTGAAGCTGCCCTCGCCACCGGTCAGCGATTTTAGTTTCGACTGATAGCCATCCATCTCCGACAACGGCAGCTGGGCGGAGATCTGTACCCGGTTCTGCGGCAGCACCGAGGTACCGTTGATCAGGCCTCGCTTAGAGGAGATATCGCCGGTTATATCGCCGACGCTGTCGGCCGGGGTGAGGATCACCGCATCGACGATCGGCTCCAGCAGGATCGGTTTGGCCTGGTTGATCGCATCCAGGAACGCCTTCTTGCCGGCAGCGACGAAGGCCACTTCCTTGGAATCGACCGAGTGGTGCTTGCCGTCGTAGACCGTCACTTCGATATCCTGCAACGGATAGCCAGCGATGGCGCCGGATTCCAGCACCTGGTGCACACCCTTCTCGACGGCGGGGATGAACTGCGACGGGATCGCGCCGCCGACCACCCGGTTGACGAAGCGGAACCCCTCGCCCCGCTCCAGCGGCAATATACGTAGAAACACTTCGCCGAACTGGCCTGCGCCGCCGGTCTGTTTTTTGTGACGGTAGTGCCCCTCGGCCGGCATGGTGACGGTTTCTCGATAGGCGATGCTGGGCGGCTGGGTATCGACATCGACGTTGTACTGCTCGCGCATCCGTTCCAGCACCACCCGCAGGTGCAGATCGCCGGCACCGTAAAGCACGGTCTCATTCAGCGATGCACGGTGCTCTATGCGCAGGCTGGGGTCTTCCGCCACCAGCTTATGCAGCGCATCGGACAGTTTCTGCTCGTCGCCGCGCCGGGTCGGCTTGATCGCTACACCGCACATCGGCGGATGCAGCTCCAGCGTTTTCAGATGGAAATGATCCTCATCGTGGGAATCGTGCAGCACCGCGTCGAAGTGGATATCGTCGACCTTGGCCACCGCGCAGATATCGCCGGGGCAGGCCTCGGCGACCTCCTCATGCTGCTTGCCCTGCAGTTTCAGCAGGTGGGCAACCTTGAACGGCTTGCGGCCATCGCCGATAAACAGCTGGCTGTTGGGGGTGACCGTGCCCTGGTGGATGCGGAACAGGCCGAGCCGCCCCATGTAGGGGTCGACCATCACCTTGAACACATGGGCGACCACATGCTGATCCGGGTCCGCAGTCACATCAACCGGCTGAGCCTCCTCACCCTCGCCCTTCAGGAAAGGCGGCGGATTGGCCTCCAGCGGATTGGGCATCAGCCGGGCGAAGATCTGCAACAGCTCGTCGATACCGGCACCGGTGCGGGCCGACACGAAACAGACCGGGATCAGGTGCCCCTCGCGCAACGCCTGCTCGAACGGCGCGTGTAGCTGCTCGGGACTGAGCTCCTCGCCCTGCTCCAGATAGAGCTGCATCAGCTCCTCGTCGACTTCGACCACCTGGTCGACGATCGCATCATGCGCCTTGGCCACCGAGGAAAACAGGGTCGGCGTGTCACCGTGCTCGAAAAAGCAGTCGACCACCGCGTCGCCCGAGGCAGCCGGCAGGTTCAGCGGCAGACATTCGGCGCCGAACTGCTGCTGAATCTGCTCCAGTAGAGCGGCCAGCTCGCTGTCCGCGGCATCGATCTTGTTGATCACGATCATCCGGCAGAGTCCGCGCCGAGCGCTGATTTCCAGCATCCGCTGGGTCACCTGTTCGATGCCCAACTGGGCGTTGACCACCACCGCCACGCTGTCAGCAGCCGGCAGCACACTGATCGAGCGGCCGATAAAATCCGGGTAGCCCGGCGTATCAAGCAGATTCACATGACCGCCACCGTGGTCGAAACTGCACAGCGCCACCTCCAGCGAATGCTGCAACAGCTTCTCCTGTTCCGTGAAATC
This sequence comes from Marinobacterium arenosum, assembly GCF_019795155.1. GTDB lineage: Bacteria > Pseudomonadota > Gammaproteobacteria > Pseudomonadales > Balneatricaceae > Marinobacterium_C > Marinobacterium_C arenosum. The sequence continues at coordinate 6,298 of NZ_JAILYN010000001.1, forward strand.
GCACACCGTGTTGCCACGCTCGATCGTGCCGGGCGTGTTGATCGCACCGGCGCGATGCAACAGGCTCTCGGCCAACGTGGTCTTGCCCGCCCCCGCATGGCCCACCAGCGCGATATTGCGGATATTTTCCGTTTGAAACCTTGGCATGCTGCACCTCCCAGCACCAACCATCCCGTGTTTCACCGGCGACGCCAGACGCCGCAAGCAACCGATATCTTTTTTGAGAGTAGTCCACTGTGCCCGGCTTGGCGGGAACAGCCGGCTAAACGAAAACCAAAGGCCACACAGGCACCCAGCCCAGTCCAACCCTGACCATGACCAGCATCTTCAGCAATCCGCTCTCCAGACAGATCTGGGACTCCCGCTATCGTGACCGCCACGATGGCATGGCTGAAAAATCGATCGTCGACAGCTGGCTTCGGGTTGCCCGGGCTGCCGCTGCCGCCAAGCCAAGAATCGCGACGACTGGGCCGCGCAGTTCCTCGCCATCCTGAAGGGATTCAAATTCCTGCCCGGCGGGCGGATCCTGGCCGGTGCCGGCACCGAGCGGCGAGTGTCGCTGATAAACTGTTTCGTGATGGGCAATACCGAGGACCAACAGGTAAATCAGCTGTTTGAGAAGGCCTATAGATTGGGCTTAAAGGCTGTACTCTGTTCCGCCCGGGAGCCGTGCGCGGCGAAGTGCTGTCCAAGCGTGCCGATATCTGATCAGCTTTGCCATCTCCCCCACCTGCGCAAGCTACGCTTAGGATAAAGCGCAGAAGGAGGGTCAGAATGTACGACTGCCTGCTCGAGTATTCGGATAATATTCAGGAGCGCTTCACCAACCAGGAGCTGTTCTATTCCCTCCACAGTCTGCTGTGCCAGACGCTGGGGATTCGCCAAGAGGAGATCCAGGGCCGCGCGCAGGTGTTCAACCGGTACCTCATCGGCAACGGAGACGAAGAAAACGCCTTTATTCAACTGACTGTCCGTACTCCCAGCCCGCTCGATCAACGCAACAAGATAGAGCTGGCCGACAAACTGGCGGCGCTGTTACAAGCCGAGTTTTTCTATTCCTTTCAGCAGCTGCATTGTGCCATCAGCGTCCGCATCGTCGGACAGGACCCTACGGACCATATCAAAACCCTGACGTCCGACGGTTGAACAATTAGCCCTTTGAAACAGGCGGTTCTTTGTACTATCAGGAAAGTAGGCACCGAGCGTATAGGCCTGCAGCCTGGCTGCATCCGACGGTCGCCACCCATAACCATAGGGGTAGCACCATGTTGAACCTGAATTCCGAAACGGTCTGCCTGCTGATCGAGAAAGCGCGCGAGTTTCACGCCAAGGAAGAGGTGGTCATTCCGGAGGAACCGGACAGCCCGGCCGAAGACTGGGCACGCCAGACACTGGCCGACCATAGCAGCGACCTGACCTACCAGGAAGTTAAAAGTCTGATTGACGACCTTGAACCGGACCAGCAGCTCGAACTGGTGGCCCTGATGTGGCTGGGGCGCGGCGACTATGAACTCAGCGACTGGCAGAGCATTCTCAAGGATGCGGAGGACTCCCATAGCGAATACATCGCCGAATACCTGCTGGCCAAACCGCTGCTGGCAAGCTATCTGGATGAAGCACTGAACCAGATGGGCATCAGCTGCCAGCAGGAGATCGAGTTCGACAACTTCGGCATGCGGCTTTGAGTCCGCCGGCGCAGCATCGCTTAGCGCCAGATATCGTGGAAGATCCGGTAACGGGGCCGTCCCTGGTGATCAAAACCGGTTGGCCTTACCCAGAACGGATTTGACTGTTCGTTCAGGGCCGACGTCAGGGTCCCGGGGGTCTTCAAGGCGTGCAACCGGCGCACCCGCTCTTCGGTATCCGGATGGCTACGTAACAGCGAGGGGTTGGGGTTGCGGTATCCCGAGTCAAGCAACCTTCGCCAATAGCTCATCTCCTGACGGTCCAGCTTGTAGAGTGCGGACATCAGACCATCAGGATCACCGGTCAAGCGGACCGCTTCCAGATCGGCGGAAAACTCCCGGGTGCGAGACAATGCCATCTGTAAAAGTGCGCTGAGCATCGGTGCTACGAACAACAAGCCGATCAGCAGTGGCGATATGAAGCCTTCTCCTAACAGCAATAGCGGCAAAGACACCAACACCAACAGCAATCCGATCAGCGACATGAAGTGGGTCAGTCGACTGACGGTATCGGCCAGCGCCATGATCCGCATATCGTTGCCGGCGATATGGCTGGTTTCATGGGCCAATACGCCTGCCACCTCGCGTAGATTCAACCGTTCCAGCAGTCCGCTGGTGACGGCGATAGCCGCCCTGCCCGGGCTGCCAACGGCAAAGGAGTTCAAGGCAGTGCTCGGTATCCAATAGAGCTCCGGCACGGCACTCAGCCCGGCCCGCTGGGCCAACTGCGAGGTAACCGCGTACAGTTGGCCCGCATCGGTCGGCGTCAGCCGGCGGGCCCGATAGGCATGTAGCACCCAGCGGGGCGAAACCGCCGGAAGTAGCAGAAGCGACAGGGCTACCCCGACGAACACCGCCAGCCAGACCCCGCCGCCGAATATCAGCTCTGCGCAGATCGCCAGAATCAACGCCATCGCACCGATCAGCAGGATGGTCTGCAGCAGGTTTATCCGTTTGCGCTTGGCAACGAGCTTGGGATTCAGCATGGCCAGGAAATTCCGCGTTAGCGCCGGCTCTCAATGGGGTGAGAGCCTGTTGCACTCTAACGGAAGTATACCCGACTACACAGCGCCCAAGATGCAAGACGCCCGCAGACTGAGCCAACCTTCTCGCGGTCGGAGCCCGCTGCTACAGGGCTCCGTGCTTCGTAGCAGCCCCGTAACAATTCGAGAGGTTGCCAACCACCCTCAATGCCCATGCGACAACCGTTCCAAGGTCACCTCGGAGAAACTGGCCAGCTTACCGCCGTACTGGCTGGCAAAGGCTTCGGCGTCCGTCTTGTGCTTGAAGCTGGCGAGGGTCGGTCCCATCGCCCCCTTGCGGGAGGAACCGAGCACATACCAGGCCTGGCGGCCATCGATGAAGGTTTCGTCGTCCGGGTGATCCCAGGGCGTCACCGCCATATCGTGCACGAACACCGATTGAACATTGTGGGTGTGCTCCGGGTCCAGCAGGTAGGCGAACAGGTCACGGGTTGAACAGAATTTCTTGCTGCCCTGGTGGCCCCGCTCATACAACTGCCCCTTGGGCCCGGGGAAGTTGCCGATAAGCATGCCGCACAGGTGGCACTCCTCACCACTCTCGATCGCCATCGCTCGCTGCACCGTCTGCTGCTCAGCAGATTGCTCATTGCATCCGCTTAGCAGCGCCGCCAGCGATAGAAAAAGTGCGCCCACCAGTCCTTTGTTTAACACACGCATCACAGTGATCTCCGGTTAAAGATTGCCAGGGTTGCCGTCACCGGCAGCAGCAGCCACACCAGCAGACTGCCCAGCAACGCGGCGGTGGACAGCCGTACATGCTCGGCAATAGCCATCAGGCCACTGAGCTGCTGGTCGGCGAAATAGCTGATATTGACCAGACGGAATATATCGGTCGGGTTCAGCAGCAGCAGGTAGGGGAACAGTTGGGCATCGACATCGCCCTGGGTCGCAACCAGCAGCCCCAGCAAGCCGAGGTCGAACACCAGCACGAACAGGAACCAGACGATCAACGCCAGCCCCGCCGCCTTGGACTTTTCGCCGACCAGTGCGCTGATCAGATAGGCGAAGGCCACGAAGATCCAGCCCAGCAGCACCGCCGACAGGATGAACAGGCCATAGGGAACTAACATCTCCGCCCAACTGACGGTGTCGGCAAACAGCCCCATGATGATCGCCGCCGAACCGAAACCGACCAGCGTCGAGAAGGCCATGATGGCGCCATGGCCGCACAGCTTGCCGAGCAGCAGTTGCCAGCGCGCCAGCGGATAGGTCAGCAACAGCAGCAGGGTGCCGCTCTCCTCCTCGCCCACCAGCCCGTCATAGGCCAGCATCAGCGCAATCAGCGGAATGATGAACACCGCCAGGCTGGCCAGGCTGACGATGGTGGTCGACAGTGAGGTAAATCCGACCTGGCCGGCGGCGGCGGAGCCGAAATAGGCCAGCCCGGTCGCCAGGATGGCAAAGATCGCCGCGATCGACACCACCCAGCGGTTGCGCAGGCCATCGCGGAACTCTTTGCGGGCAACGGTGACAATGGCGTTCATTGCGACTCCTCCTGCAGTTGATGGTTGCCGATAAAGTGGCTGTAAAGGTCCTCCAGCGACGGCAGGTGCAGTTCCAGATCACTGACGCCGGACACAGCCAGCAGCTGGCGCATCACCGGCATCTTGTCAGCCAGCGCTACCTGCAGACGCAACCCGTCGCCGTGACGGGTTGCCTGCCGCTGCAGGGATTCCGGCAGGCGGATATCGCTACCCTGCAGATTCAGCGTGACCGGCAACCGGGCCTGCTGGCGCAGCTGCTCCAGGCTGCCTTCGGCCAGTAGCTGGCCCTGGCCGAGAATCAGCGCCCGATCGATATATTTCTCAACGCCGGGCAGTACATGAGAGCAGAGCACCACGGTACAGCCCTGCTCCTTGAGCTGGGCGATCCGATGGTAAAAATCTTGGGTGGCGATCGGGTCCAGACCGACGGTCGGTTCATCCAGTAGCAACAGCTTGGGTTCGCCGAGCAGCGCCTGGGCCAGACCGAGCCGCTGGCGCATCCCCTTGGAGTAGGTTTTCACCCGCCGACGGGCGGCGTCGGCCAGGCCGACCTGCGCCAGCAACCGATCGCACTCGCTACGCGTCACCCCCTTGAGGTTGGCGAAATAGCGCAGTACCTCCAAGCCGGTCAGCTGCTCGTAGAAACTGACGTTCTCCTGCAAAAAACCCAGCTGGCGACGCTGACGGCGGGCCGATGCCAGGGTCGGGTCCTCGCCGAATACCCGCACCTCACCACCGCTGGCCTTGATCAGGCCGAGAATCAACTTGATAGTGGTAGTCTTGCCGGCGCCGTTATGGCCGAACAACCCCAGCAGTTCACCCTGCTTCAGTTCCAGATCCAGGCCCTTCAGCGCATCGACGCCCTGATAGCGTTTCTGGGCGTTGTTCAATTCAACTATGTTTGTCATGTTCAGACTCCGCATCGTTGCCGTCCCCCTCGCCGCCTTCGGCATGGGCTTCGTCGGGGACCAGCGCGGGAATACTCATCAACGGATGGCTGTCCACCACCCCTTGCGATTTCAGTACCGGGAACTGCCGTTGTACCCAGCGTAGTGTTTCCACCGCCGGGCTGTTCAACAGCACCTTGGCGGCGGGAAATTTCCACAGCAACCGGTCGACGCCATCGGTGGGCTCATAATGGGTATCGCCGATACCATCGGCGTTCATATCCCAGCCCAGATAATCACTCCAGTAATTGCCGGCCCCCTCGTGGGACCAGTCCTGATGGCGGGTAGCGACATATTTGACCTGCTCGCGGTTGTCGATAAAGGCGTTGCCGCTGAGAATATTGTTTTCGGACCCGGCGGTCAGGTGCACTCCCATATCGCTATGGCTGAAGTGGTTGCCGATAATCTTGTTGTACAGCGAGTTGTAGATGAACAGCGCCTTGCCTTCCGGCCGGGTCGATACCTGCTGCATCATCGGATTGCGGCTGTTCTGCACACCGCTGATCAGGTTGTTGCGAATCGTCGAATTGGTGATGTAGTTCATCAGGATGCCGTAGTTGGCATCGTTCTCCGACCGGTTATTGGTCACAGTCAGAAACTTGGATTGCATCAAGGCATAACCGGTGCGGGTATTGCGGGTGTGATTGCCGCTGACCCGGTTATGGTAGGAATACATGTAGTGCACGCCGTAACGCAGGTCGTGCAGGTAATTGCCAATCAATTCGTTTTTGTTGCTGGTATCGATATAGATACCGTCCCGGGTGTGCCAGACCTCGTTGTGCTCGATCCGCGCACCGGTCACGTTGAACAGATGAATGCCGTTGCCACGGTCCGCCGAACGCACGGCGGTATTACCCTTCACCCGGTTATGGCTGATCCGCACATCGGCGGTCGCGTCCACCCAGATGCCAAAGGTATCGCCATGCAGATAGTTGCGTGCAATACGCGCACCGGTCGCCTGTCTTGCGACAAAGATACCGGAATCCAGAGTGGTCAGATCATCGCCCCAGTTGCGGATCTCCAGCTGCTCCACCGTCACATCGGGGGCCTGAATCTCGAGGGCGTGCTTGCGTCCCATGCCATCAAGCACCACGCCGGCTTCACCACGCAGGGTCAACGGTCGGGTAATGACAAAATTGCCAAGGTAGGCACCGGGCTTGAGCAACAGCAGATCGCCTGCATCCGCCTGGTCCAGTTGCTGCTGCAGATTCTGATCCGGCGTGACCGTCCAGGTCGCCGCCTGCGCCGAATCCAACATCAGCCAGCCAGTCAACGCAACGATGGAGTAACCCAGTAACTTCATCGACATCTCCAAAGAGCAGAAGGCCCGGCACCCAAGGATGCCGGGCTCGGAGGCTGCCAGGCTGAACAGAGGTTCAGCCCGGCTGACTCACTATCCGGCCGATCAGGCCTTTTCAACCAGCATACGTCCGCGCATCTCCATATGCAGTGCGTGACAGAACCAGTTGCAGTAGTACCAGTGAACCCCCGGCTGGTCGGCCACGAAGGTCACCGAGGCGGTCTGCTGCGGGCTGATCTCCATCTGCACGCCATGGTTGACCATACAGAAGCCGTGGGTCACGTCCTCGATCTGGTCGAGGTTGGTCACCACCACGGTGACCTCATCGCCCTGCTTGACGGTGAACTTGTCCATGCCGTAGCTCGGCGCCACCGAGGTCATGTAGACCCGTACCTTGTTGCCGTCGCGGATCACCTTGTTGTCGGTTTCCAGATTGACGCCGTCGGCCTTGGCCATCGCCACGGTGGAGGCGAAGGTCGGGTCCTTACGGTCATACAGCTTGCGGGTTTTCACCTTGCTGCGGTGCACGATCATGCAGTCATGCGGCTCGGCATAGGTCGGGCCATCGTGGATCAACACCATCTCGTCGCCGGAGATATCGATCAGCTGGTCGTTCTCGGCATGCAACGGACCACACTGCAGGAACCGGTCTTTTGAGAACTTCTGCAGCGAGATCAGGTACTTGCCATCGGCGTCGCGGGTCTCGCCCATGGTGGTGTGGTTGTGGCCCGGCTGGTAGTGCACATCCAGCTTCTGGACGATGTAGTTAACCTTCTCGCCGTTGTATGCCTTGATCGCCTTCTCGACATCCCACTTGCAGACCTGGCTGTCGATAAACAATGTAGTGTAGGCGTTGCCGCGGCCATCGAAGGCAGTGTGCAACGGCCCCAGGCCCAGCTCCACTTCGGCCACCACGGTATCGCGCGGCTTGATCTTGCCTTCGAACAGCGCGTCAAACTTATCCAGTTGGAATACAGTCACGGTCGGCGACAGCTTACCGTTGGCCACCGCGTATTTGCCACCCGGCGCGGTGTTGATGCCGTGCGGGTTCTTCGGCACCGGCACGTAGGCGGTCAGCTCGGAGCCCTTGCGACCGTCCAGCACCGGCACCTTGGAATCACCCAGGGTAGTAAACTTGCCGGCTTTGACCGCCGCTTCGATCCGCTCGATATTGAAAATCACCAGGTGGTCGCGCTCGGCACGCATCGAGCCGGCCAGATCGACCGCCCCTTCGGAGTTGTAGCAGGTGGAGAAGGCGTACTTGCCGGTGTAGTCGGCATCGGTGTTGTCCAGGTTGCCGTCCACGATCACCTGCCAATCCACCTCCATGGTTTCGGCATTGACCGCCGAGAACATGGTGAAGTACTTGTCGATCGCATCCATTTCACTGCCGTCATTCGGATGCGGCATGCGGAATTCCGCGTTGGCGAACACATACTTGGTATGCGGCACCTTCTGCACTCGCAGACCATGGATCGCCTGGACGTTCGGGATGGTGGTGATCTTGTCGGTCTTCATGATGTCGCCGCGGATACGGGCAACACGACTGTTGGCCTTGTCGTTGATGAAGATGTACTTACCGTCGTAATGCCCGTCCGTCATGCTCATATGCGGGTGATGGCAGTCACCGTTCAGGTGCCCGGTGTTACCCAGTACTTCCTTACTCTCGTTGGTAATACCCCAGCCGGTGGCGCTATCGGTATTGAATACCGGGATGCGCATCAGCTCGCGCATCGACGGCAGACCGAGGACGCGCACCTCGCCGGAGTGGCCGCCGCTCCAGAAACCGTAGTATTCATCCAGCTCACCCGGCCCGACATGTGCCGATGCGGGCCCCCCCTTAGCCGCCTGCGCCGTGGCCGGCAACAGCGACGCGCCGACACCGGCTCCCGCCGCACCCATCAGGGCTGCCGAACCGCCCAGGAACAGACGCCGGCTCATCTTCACATGTTCACTGGCCTGAGCGTCTTCGGTGTCGATCTTGGGAAGATGCTTGTCCTTCGGATTAATCATGGTAGGTCTCCAGTTTTGATTGCGATCCCAGTACGTCGGTCGGCATTCAGCTGACCGGCTCGCTGACATCCACGGTGGGAATTCGTTTCGCCTCCGCCTGCTTCAGCGCCTTGCGCTTCTTCTGCACCAGCGGCGGGCATTTGTCGTGGTTGTAGTAGGTCATCTGGCAATCCAGGCAGTAGTGGCACTCGTTGGCGTTGATCTTGCCATCCGGGTGGATCGCCTGGATTTCACACTCGTTGGCGCAGATACGGCAGGGTTGGCCGCACTCCTTGCGCCGTTTCAGCCAGTCGAACAGCCGGATCTTGGCGGGAATCGCCAACGCGGCACCCAACGGACAGAAGTAACGGCAGTAGACTTTGCGGGTGAAGATCGATACGAACAGCAGGCCGCCGGCGTACAGCACATAGCCCCATTCACGCTGGAACTTCAGCATGATGGCGGTCTTGAACGGCTCCACCTCGGCATAACGCTCGGCTTCACTAAGCGACTCCAGCGAGATCGCGAACAGCACCAGCAGAATGATGTACTTCACCGCCCAGAGCCGTTCATGAAGCCCGAACGGCGGTTCGAACTGCTTGATCTTCAGCTTGCGGGCCAGTTCGTTGATCAGCTCCTGCAGTGCGCCGAACGGGCACAACCAGCCGCAGAAGATGCCGCGTCCCCAGAGCAACAGGGTCATGGCGACGAAACCCCACAGGATGAACAGCATCGGATCGAGCAGGAACACTTCCCACTGGAACCTGCCCATCAGCGCATGCACGAAGGTGAACACATTGACGATCGACAGCTGGCCGAGGGTATACCAACCGATGAACACCACGGTGTAGACCAGGAACAGCCGCCGGAACAGATGCAGGTACTTCGGATAGCGCACCGCCCAGTCCTGCAGGAAGATCACCGCGGTCAGCAGCACCAGACTGACGCTGAGCACGCCGATCTGGAATGCCCGGTCACGCCAAACCGAGACCCACAGCGGCTCCGGCTCGGCTTCCGGCTCCGCCACCACCGGCTGTGGCCGCTCGATATACTGCTCCGGGGTGCTGTAATCGCCGAAGAAGCTGGTGAACACGCTATCCAATGCGCCGACCTGACGCCGTACCAGCAGCTCCAGTTGCCAGGGCTTGCCGAGGTCGAACTCATACTGGTTGCGGACAATGAACAACGCCATCTCCATGAAGCCCGGAAAACCGTCGATGAAGACATCGTCCAGCCGGTAGTAATCGGTGTCGTGGAAGCTGATCACCTTACCGTCCTGGCGCAGCTGGGTACGGTCGAAGATACCGCCACGGACATAGCCGTTACCCTTGAACGAGTAACGCCCCTCGCCCATCACCGCGATCACCTGATCGCCCGGCTTGATTTCGCCCATCAACCAGTTGTACTGGCTGTCGCCCAGCAGGTTGCGGCCGATGGTCGGAATGTTCACCGGCGCGTAGTACAGCTCGATAAACGGCTGCTGGCGCTTCTGTTCGCCATGCCCGGGTCCTTCGGCCGCTGTGCCCTTGAACGCTTCGTCGATATCGCCGCGGGTCAGGTACAACCGGCGAATAGAGCCATCGCCGGTCAGCTCCGACCAGCTCGCCTGGCGGTGGAGATCGGTTTTGACGGTAGCAGGCGGGGTTTTGGCAGTCTTGGACAGCCCGGCGATGCCGAGCTCCATCGCCACTTTGCGGGCGGCACGCATGATGGTCTCGTTGACCACCATCACGGTGACGGTGGCGCCGGATACCGCATCGACGCTGATCACGTCTTCGCTGTTGGCGGCACCGACCCGCACCTTATCGGTGATCTTCAACTGCCGGTACTGATCGGCGAAGTCGAACAGCTTCTGTTCGGGAATACCCACCAGCAGAATCGGCTCATGGTGCTCGAGCACCTGGCTGTGACGGAAGTTACCCTCGGTATCGAAGGCCACCAGCATATTGATCGGTTTGCCGGAATAGGCGGCGATATCGACCACATCGTCGCTTTCGAAGGCGTAACCGATCAGTTCCTCGCCATCGAACAGCTGGCGGACCAGCATTTCGCTATCGCCAACCGGCGCTTTCTCGCCGATTCGGTCCGCATCGGGAAACGCCTGACGCAGCGCCTCCAGCTGGGAGGATTCAGGCACCGGCACCATGGCAAAGGAGTTGGACAACCCCAAAAGAAGCAGCAATACGACCGTAAGCAAACGGCCGACAACAAAGGAGATCATGCTGGGCCCCACAAAAATGTAATCTAAGTACAACTTTATATTGGCCAGCATAGGCTCCCTGCCCTTAAAGAGTAATGACATGCGTCAAATTGTCGCAGGTAAAGAGCCACCTCTTCAGAGGTAGCAGGCCCTGAAGGCCAATGAGAAAGGATAGAAACCGATCTGGATATACCGGTCATCTGGTTCACCTCCCTGTGTTTGATACTGCCTGGTCTGCTGACGCCATGGTCCGTCACTCAAGACCGACCGACAGTCCGTTTTGCTTCCTATCAAGCCGTTCAGCTTAGACAACAATGCACGTTTAACCAACAACGACTGCTGAGACCAAGGTCGATGAAGCCTCAACCGGGCCCATACTGAACGACCCATGCGTCGATCTGATGACAACCCGACCGGAGACAGTTGCCGGAAGCCACGTGCTGACGATTTTAGGCCACGGCAGGGTGTATCAATGTCGAGTTAAGCAGCGAAGAACGTCGGCATCGACGTGACGCTTTCGATGTGTCTTATCGACGCCCTACAGGAGCAGACCGATGTAGACTCATGTCCAGTGCTCGAAACGGTTGCCGATAAATTCCGTTAATACCTGAACACCAAGTTCGAGGGGCACGACGATTTTTTGTGGAGCTGGCTGACACACTTTGTCGCGCTCGCTGCTGCGACTGTCTGTATCAATGCAACGGACTGCTGTCACCGCTCCTCCCTCAGACCGACTGAATCGCCTCTATGAAAACCGCATGGTCAGCGGCTTTCCGCCGACGACCAACTCTGTTTTATGCCGTTGCGAAACTCTGGCATCCCTTTTGCTGAATTCCGCCGGTAGTTCAACTACTCCGAAAAGCTAGTAAAAAAACAAAAAGGATGTCTTAGATGATGCAACAACTACCCAATAGGCTTTGCATACTGCTGCTCGCCATTCTATGCCCCCTGGCCAACGCAGCCACGCCCGGTATGCGAGGCACCGACCATTTCGGCTTTACCGTGCCGGATGCCGATCAGGCCGTGGATTTCTTTGTCGAGGTGATGGGCTGCCAAGCCTTCTTCACTATCGGTCCGTTTGGTCCCTTTGAAGACGATTGGATGAAGGAAAACCTTGATGTGAATCCACGCGCCGAGATCCCGGTAGCGCACTTGGTACGTTGCGGCAACGGCACCAATTTTGAGGTTTTCGAATACAAGTCACCCGACCAGCGCCGGGCTCAGCCAAAAAACAGTGACATCGGCGGCCACCATATCGCCTTCTACGTCGACGATCTGAATGCCTCCATCGCCTATATGAAACAGCGTGGCGTACGCTTCCTCGGCAAACCGCATCCGTTTACCGATGGTCCGCTGGAAGGGCTGACCTGGATCTATTTCATGTCACCCTGGGGGATGCAGATGGAGCTGGTTTCTGCACCAAACGGAAAGGGTTATGAGAAAACCACCGCCTCCCGCCTGTGGGATCCGCGCGACTAACCTTCCCTTCATCCGAACGACAGCGGCGGTCCGCCGCCGCTGCAGGTACCGCCATGCACAGCAAACCGTACCGCTGGCTGTGCTGGTTGCTGGTCGCCATTGCCCTGGCGACCAGCGGCACCGCCAGCGCCCATTTTCAGAACCACCTCGCCCGGATTGTCCATATCGAACCCGCCGACAGCGGCAGCTGGCTCTATGCCCGCCTGCCATTGGCCGCCGTGTTACTACCGGAAAACTGGCAACCTGGCGATCCGGTACCCTACAGCATCCTCAACGTAGACACTGATCAGACCGGGCGTCCTGACACCTTGCTGCTCGATAGACGGGCACTGGTCAGAGACCCAATACTACTGCGTGAGCGCTTAGGCCAGGCATTACTGCTGGAATCAGATCTGGAGCTTGCCTCCCCAGCCCCGCAGATTAAAGCTATTCGTATCGAACCGATCAGCGAGCGTAGCCCTTTCAGTCATCTACCACAGATCCGCGCACAACTGACCGAACCGCTATCCCTCCCGGTACAACCGCTGCTAGTGGCCGATGCCGTGATCGATTACCGCGCTTTTTACCCGGGGCTGACATTCGACAATATCAAGTCCGTTACCAGCAGCCGACATGAGTGGCCGGATATCGCCGCCCGCTCGATCAATATCCTGACGCTACACCGCCCCGAAGGTCGCCAACGCCAGAGTTCGCAGGGGCCGCTGTACGCCGAGTTGCAAACCGTATCCACACGGGTATCGCTACTCAGTCAGATTCGCGTAGGCTTTCACCACGTGTTGATCGGCCTGGATCATGTCTTGTTCATGCTGACCCTGATGCTGGCGGCACAGCACTGGCGCAGCTTCCTGCGCAGTTCGCTCGCCTTTACCCTGGGCCACTCGCTGACCCTGGCGCTAGGCACTGCAGGCTGGATTGCGGCATCTGGCTGGTTTGTTTCAATGATCGAAACCGCCATCGCACTGACTATCCTTTACAGCGGTGTCCTCCTGCTGCTCGGCAAAGGCGATCGCCTGCTGGCGGGCCGGGTATTCCTGATCGGCCTGCTGCACGGGTGCGGTTTCGCCTTCGTGCTGCAACAGGCCAGCGGCAGCGCACCCGGCGACCTGTTAATGGTTTGGTTCTGCTTCAATCTGGGAATAGAGCTGGGTCAGCTGTCCATCTATCTCGCCGCCACCCCGCTACTGTTTTTGATAAGGCAATATTGGCCGCTGGAACGATTTGGCCCGCAACCAGCGTTGGCGCTGCCTTGCTTGTTGATAGCCACGTTCTGGACCCTGGAGCGTGGTTTCGATTTGGCCGGGGCTTTGGGCTGGATATCGACCTGACGATCACTGACACCTCAATGCAGGACTACGGTTGGTTGGGCTATTGACTATAAGTTATACCCAACCAACTGTATCGGCCTCTCCTGCTTCGTTGACCAGCGATGGTCCGCCACCGCTGGCCATGCGGGGATCAATAGAATCAGGCGGCTTCCTGGCTGCGCAGGTAGTCTTCGTAGGTACCGTGGAAGTCGACGATACCGGTCGGTGTCAGCTCGATGATACGGGTCGCCAGCGACGACACGAACTCGCGGTCATGGCTGACGAACAGCAGCGTGCCCTCGTAGTTTTCCAGCGCCAGGTTGAGCGACTCGATCGACTCCATATCCATATGGTTGGTCGGCTCGTCCATCACCAGGATATTGGGGCGCTGCAACATCAACTTGCCGAACAGCATGCGGCCCTGCTCGCCACCGGAGATCACCTTCACCGACTTGTCGATCTCCTTCTGCGAGAACAGCAGGCGGCCGAGGGTACCGCGGATCACCTGCTCGTCATCGCCCTCCTGGCCCCACTGCGACATCCAGTCGTAGAGGTTCGACTCCTGTTCGAACTCGTGGGCATGGTCCTGGGCGTAGTAGCCGATATTGCTGTTCTCGGACCATTTAATCGTGCCGTCACTGGGCTCGAGATCGCCGACCAGGCACTTCAGTAGCGTCGACTTGCCGATACCGTTGGGGCCAATAATGGCAATGCGCTCACCGACACCGATGTGCAGGTTGAAGCCGGAGAACAGTTGTTCGTCGAAGCGCTTAGCCAGGCCTTCGACCTCCAGCGCGGTACGGTGCAGTTTCTTGTCCTGCTCAAAGCGGATAAACGGGCTCTGGCGGCTTGACGGCTTGATCTCGTCGAGCTTGATCTTATCGATCTGCTTGGCGCGGGAGGTGGCCTGCTTCGATTTCGAGGCGTTGGCCGAGAAGCGGCTGACGAAGGTGCGCAGTTCGGCGATCTGTGCCTTCTTCTTGGCATTGTCGGCCTGCATGCGCTCGCGCGCCTGGGTTGCGGCGGTCATGTACTCATCGTAGTTGCCGTGGTAGATGCGAACTTCGCCGTAATCCACATCCGCCATATGAGTGCAGACACTGTTCAGGAAGTGGCGATCGTGGGAGATGATGATCATGGTGCAGTTGCGCTCGTTGAGCACGCCTTCGAGCCAACGGATAGTGTGGATATCCAGGTTGTTGGTCGGCTCGTCGAGCAACATGATGTCTGGGTCCGAAAACAGCACCTGCGCCAGCAACACACGCAGCTTCCAGCCCGGTGCCACTTCACTCATCGGACCGAAGTGCTGCTCCACCGGAATGCCAACGCCCAACAGCAGCTCGCCGGCACGGGACTCGGCGGTGTAGCCGTCCATCTCAGCAAACTCCGCTTCCAGCTCGGCGGCACGGATGCCATCCTCCTCGGTCATGTCCGGTTTTGCGTAGATCGCGTCGCGTTCGGCCTTCACCTTCCACAGTTCGTCGTGGCCCATGATCACGGTATCGACCACGCTGTACTGCTCGTAGGCGAACTGGTCCTGGCGCAACTTGCCGATACGTTCGTTCGGATCCTTGGAAACGTTGCCTGCGGACGGCTCGAGATCGCCGCCGAGGATTTTCATGAAGGTCGACTTGCCACAGCCGTTGGCGCCGATCAGGCCGTAGCGGTTGCCGTCGCCGAACTTGACGGAGACGTTTTCAAACAGCGGCTTGGCGCCGAACTGCATGGTGATGTTCGCAGTGGTCAGCAATGATTTTTACCGAATAGATTGAGCGTGAAATGATGACAGATCGGACTGGAGAACGATCTGCAAAGTGCGGAAAAACGGCCGGCATTATGCCATAGCAGGGCCATTGTACCAATGCGGCACCGGTTAAAAATGACCGTGGCTTGCGTATTCGAAACAGCATCGCTCTTGCTACCACCTATGCTTTATTCAACTGCCAAACGGCGCCCCCCTTTTTAGGTGCTGCTTCGGGGTGAGCGCATAGCTCGAACGTTCAAATTAATCGAGGAGGACAAACCCATGCGATTAGCAGATATCGTACAGAGAGGCTGGCAGGCAGTCGGCAGCGGAGATTTCGATACCCTGGTAGCCGACTACGTGGAGGAGATGACATTCATTATGCCGGGGCAGACCGACATCCTTGAGGGTAAACAGGCATTTCGTGCGGCGTTGGATGGCCTCGGAGAGATTCTCCCGCCAGGTTTTGAGATCACAGAGCTGCGTCAGATCGAAGGGGACGATGAGGTCGTATCTATCGTTGCGTGGAGATCCGAAAAGGTGGCAGGCTCCCAACTGGCCGTGCTGTTCAAGTTCACCGGTGACAAGATCTACCAGGAGCGCTGGTTCGTCGATACCGAGCAATGGAAGAGCGCTTTCTGAACTCGCCATTCTCATATGCATATCGGGTTTGAAATACGGCAGCGGCACGATGCGGAGTAAGACCATCCATCACGGGGCGCGGATGATCAACACACTCGCCTATCAGGACGCTGGCCCGAGATGCTAGACGTTTTACTGTCGGGCAGCCGAATACACAAAGCAACTTTACTCCCTTAAACGCTGCAGATAGCCGCAGAGCATCTCCGCCACAGACTCAGCCAGATTGTCCACCTCGGTCTGGGAACGTCCCTCCTCGGAAACCTGTTTACCTACAGCGGCCAGGGTTGTCCGGACAACATCGGCGGCCATCTCACGTTCAGTCAATGAGGCATCCGGTAATACCTCTGCCATAAACCGCATTACGAGGCGCGCGGTGGACGCGCGTTGTTCAATTGTCTCGACAGCGTCACGGTAAAGCGGCGCAGCATCACTCAACGCGACCCGAAAAGCCGCCTCTTCGCATTCGGAACGAAAGAAGGCGCGGGTCACCAGCCGCAGTCGCTCGAAAGGCTCGATAGTTGAATCGACAAGAATACCTTCGAGCAGCTCGCCGGTCTGTTGCCATTCGTCCGTTTGCAGGCGGAACAGGATCGCTTCCTTGTTTGGAAAGTACTGATAAAGCGATCCCACACTGACGCCGGCAACTTCGGCGACACGCGCGGTGGTAAAACATTGCGCACCTTCATGGGTTAAAACGCGAGTTGCCGCCTGCAGGATATCGGCGACCAGGCGCTCCGAGCGCTTCTGTTGTGGCTGCTTCCTGGCTGCAATGTCGGGGCTTTTAGCGGGGTTCACAAACGTACGGCGGCTCACAAAGGGCGTCTCCCAATGCAAATAGAGAATGCGAATAGAGAATGCGACGAACCATTCGTATTCTATTCGGGTGCTTAACGAGGCGCTATTAGCCCCAGGAGATTTCTATGACCACCCCGCAATTGCCGACACTGACGAGTCCCCCACTATCCACCCTGTTGGCGCGGCTTTTTACCGACGCCGATGCCTCCCGACAGGCGATGGAGAGGGAAATGAATCAGCTCTCGCCAGAGCAGAAAAGCTCGCTGATGAGCAGTGACTATCTGACCTTGTACACCCGCGCCAAAGCTTTCCATATGGCGATCTCACGCCAGACCGGCACGCTGTTGTACATGCTCGGCCGTGCCTGCCGGGCCCGCACGATCATCGAGTTTGGCACCTCGTTCGGTATCTCGACGCTGCACCTGGCCGCCGCGCTCAGGGACAACGGCGGCGGGCATCTGATCAGTACCGAATTCGAACCTTCGAAAGTCGCCCGGGCACAGCAGAATATCGCCGCCGCAGGCCTGTCCGACCTGGTCGAGATTCGCGCCGGCGATGCCATGGAAACGCTGGCGCGGGATCTGCCGGATACCATCGATCTTGTGTTTCTGGATGGCGCCAAGAGCCTCTATCCGAAGATCCTGGCTCTGCTGGCAGACCGCTTGCGGCCCGGTGCGCTGATCGTGGCGGACAACGCAGACGCCAGTCCGGAGTACCTGGCGCAGGTCCGTTCATCCAGTGGACGGTACCTGTCCGTACCCTTCGTTCAGGATGTGGAGCTGTCGATGAGGCTCGCCGTCTAGCCTGAGGGACCGTTAAATCGCGTGATCAGCGATAATTTTTAATAAAACGCAGGAGACGTTGCGAGGTGCTGTCGATATACACACAGCATCGCCTGCGCCAACGTCCCCTGCCCTTTGCCTTACTCCTCTATATCACTGCCGACTGGCAACCCATTGCGGCTCTCTCTGCATAGTCGGCAGCAGCCTCGATCAGTGCCCGAAAGACCCGTCCCTCCCCTTCATTGATCTGGTACTCCGGATGCCACTGGAAGCCGAGGCAGAAGCTTTGGCCGGGAATCTCGATCGCCTCTATGACCCGGTCGGCGGAGACCGCACTGACCAGGATCTCCGGCGGGATATCCTTCACCGACTGGTGGTGAACGCTGTTAACCTCGACACGGCCTGCACCGAACAACCGGGAGATACAGGTGCCCGGCGTAAAACTGACGCTGTGGCTGGCGACATCGTGGGGTTCCGGCTGCATATGCTCCAGCGGCGCTTTGACGCCGGTCGGGATGTCCTGAATCAGCTTGGCGCCATGGGCGACCGCGATCAGCTGCATACCGCCGCAGATGCCGATCATCGGCAGATCCCGCTGCAACGCCCCGAGCACCAAGCGGCGTTCGAACTCGGTTCGGCCCTCCTTGGTGACCAGCCCGCCCTTGATATCCGTCTCGCCGTAAAGCTCGGGCTTGATATCGTACATGCCGCCGCTGATCACCAATCCGTCAACCAGGTCCAGGTAGGCATCTATCTGATCGACGTCATGGGGCAGGCACACCGGCGTACCGCCGGCATTCTGGATTGCGGTGCAGTAGTTTTCCCGCAACGCATACCAGGGCTCTCTGGCATAGGTGGACTGATATTCGATATCCAGCGTAATACCAATGTAAATTGAGCGACTCATGTGTGGTTCCTAAAAACAAAATATATTGAATGAACGCGCCAGTAGCAGCGTATTAACGTAAAGATGCAGCAAGCATTAATTTGACAGCGACTGATAATCCAAAATGAGTTCCGGCAATAGCAGCGACAGTTCTGGAATAAACGTAGTGGCAACCAGCACCGGAAAGTAACCGAATAAAATAAAGGCCAGTGAATAGCCGATCATACGAGGCAATGAGGAATTACCGATCAAGCCCGCAAAATAGAGAATCGGCGCGGTAGGCGGCGTGATAAGCCCCATACCGAGATTTACACCGACAATCGCGCCAAAGTGAACCGGATCGACGCCCAGGCTCTGGGCGACGGGCAGCAGCATCGGCGATGCCAGCAGCACGCCGCTGATGTCATCCAGAAACATCCCCACCAGCAGCAGGAACAGATTGATCAGCATCAGCAACACCAGCTTGTTGTCGCTGATGCCGAGCATGAACTCCAGCACCGCCTGAGGGACGTTTTCCAGCGTCCAGATACGGGCCAGCATCGACGAGAAGAACACCAGTATCATCAGCACCGCCGCGATCTGGCCGGTCTTCCAGGCCACATCGGAAAACGAGCGGAACGACAGTCCGCGGTAGATGTACAGGGCCACCGGTATCGAATAGACCACGGCAATGGCGGCCGCTTCCGTCGGCGTGGTGATGCCGCCGTAAATGCAGCCCAGGATGATCACCGGCATGGCCAGTCCGAACGCCGCCCGCTTGGTCTTGCACCAGACATCCAGCCGGCTTTCCCGAAACGACTGCGCCGGCGGTTCGATAACCGGCATCTTGCGGGTCAGCAGATAGTTGATCACCGACAGGCAGCTGATCAGCAGCAGCGCCGGAATGATCGGTGCCAGGAACATGGCGGTAATCGAAGTATTGGTGACCCAGCCGTACAGGATCATCGATGAACTCGGCGGTATCAGCAGCGCCAGCACCGAGGATGCCGCGACCAGCGCCGTGGCGTAGCCCCGGTCGTACCCGCGCTCCACCATCTTCGGGATCATGATGGAGCCGATGGCGGCCACCGCGGCGGTCGACATACCGGAAATGGCACCGAAGATCGCGGTCGAAAAAACCACCACCACGCCCAACCCGCCTTTGACCCGCGCCATCAGGCTTTCCGCCAGGTCGATCAGACGATGGGCAATCCCTCCGCTGGTCATCAGGCCGCCGGCGAAGATATACAGTGGGATCGCCAGCAGAATCAGCGACGACAGTTTGCTGAATCCCGACGACACCAGGAAATTGCTGTTGGAAAAATCTCCCATAAAGAACATGAACAGGGCCGCCGCCGCGAAGCACAACGGGGCCGGGACGCCCAGGAACAGCAACCCGATCAATATAATGGCGTCAACAATCACTTCGATGCTCATAAGGGGGCCGTCTCTTCTGTCGTGTAATTTTTCTTTTTGTCATCCAGCTCGGCGAGAGACTGGTAGCGTTCCTGTTTTACAAAGCAGATCACCCGCCCGACAAACTCCAAAGTTGAATAGAGCTGCATCAACAGCAGGCCGAACACCATCGCAAAGTGGACGTAATAGAGCGGAAAACGAAGCTCCGGCGATTTAGGCGCGCGCCGCACGCTCCACTGAAAATAATCGACACATATCCAGAGAATACAGGCCACGATAACCAGCGAGATCAGGCTGACCAGGATATGGTAAAAATCTTTTTTGCGTGGAGATTCCAGCATTAGATCGATCACGCCGGCGCAAATGTGGTTGCCACGATAGGTGCCATAACCCGCACCGGTAAAATACAGCCATACGGCAAGATATACGGCAATCTCCTCCACGCCAAAGAGCGGCAGATCAAACAGGTAGCGGATAACCACCTGAACAAAAACCAGGGAGGAAAAGGCAACCATTGCCGCCCCCATAATGATTTTCTGAGACAGCAACAGGCCGTGGTGCAGTCTGGTCCAGATACCTGCGTTCATTCATTCACCTGTGTCTGGTAGTTTTGCGTTGGAAAGGCAGGATGTTGCGGTTCCGACACGGCGGAACCGCCGGGACGGGCGGTTACCGAATGCCCAGTGCAACCTTCAGACGGGCCAGGTTTTCCGCACCGATTTCGCCCTCGATCTGCGGCCAGACATCGCTGCGGACAGCGGCGGCGGTCCGTTCAAGCTCCTCTTTGCTGAGCTCGACAACCTCGATACCCTTGTCGCGCATCTGCTGCAGAAACTTCTGGTGCTCCTGTTCGGCGACGTTGAAACGCTCGGCCGAGAGTTCGGCGGCGGCTTTTTTCAGGGCGTTACGCTGCGCCGCCGGCAGCTCATCGAAACGGGGTTTGTTGACGGCGATGAACGACACTTCGAAGTGATCGTTGTTCTGCACCCACATCTTGGCGATATCGGCGAAGTTGTTCATGGTCAGCTCAGGCGTGGCGCCGATCGCTCCGTCGACCACTCCGGTCTGCATCGCCGTGTAAAGGTCCGACCAGGGGATCGGCGCGGTCTTGTAACCCAGCCGGTCCAGCAGCGCCTGATGGGTGGTGCCGCCCGGCCAGACCCGGATCTTCAGGCCCTGCTCGGCATCGGGGTCACGTGGATGCGGTGCCGGCTTGGTATAGACGATGCCGCCCATGCCGGAGACGAATGCGCCGAGGATCTGGATATCCTGGTCGGCCAGCGCCTGGTTGATGATGTCGAACACCACCCCGCCCTCGGAGAACGCTTTACGGCCGGACTCGAAATCGAGCGCCGCATAGGGGAACCATTGCAGGGCGAGTACCTCGTTAAAGGTATTCGACAGCGGCTGGATGGCCAGATCGATGGTGCCTTCCATCACCTGCTCATGCACCTCGACCCAATCGCCCAACTGGCTGGCGGGAAAGACCTTAACCTCCAGTTGCTTATCGCTGTAACGGCCCACCCGGGCGGCGAACTCGTTGGCAAACTCCACCACCGTGGACTGCGGCGGCTCGATGGCGGACAAGCGTAGCGTTTCGCCGGCAACAGCCGGTACGGCGGTGGAGAGAATGGACGCGGCCAGCGCCAGCGAGGTCATGGTTTTAAAACGGTTTAACAGTTTCATGGCGTGCTTCCTAATTATTCTTGTTTTGGATCAGCGGTGTTCCGCTACACGCCGAATGTAGAGAGTCGCGAGGGGCTCGCCAATTTTGCATATGGCACACCGGGATGCTTCAAGTGCATCAGGCCTGACGCACCCGGTGCATCCCAGCAACGGGCCGGCAAGCGCAGCCGGCCGGATTGATTGGCTTGCCCCGGCAAGCCCGCTAAGCTTGTGCTTTCCAGTTAGAGCCAGACGCCCCGTCGCAAATTAGGAAGTCATTTCGATGGATTTCGTTCAGAACCTGAAGTTGCTGTGCAGTTTTTACGATTCCACTGCCGAGGTATGCCGCAAGATGGGCGTCAACCGAACGCAGTTCAACAAATACCTCAGCGGCCAGGTTCAGCCATCCAAAGCCAATTTGAAGATCATCTGCGATTTTTTCGGCGTCGAAGAGTTTGAAATACTGATGCCCCATGACAAGTTCAGGCAGGAGGTGATGCCTGAACATACACTGGCCCAGCAGCATCCCGCCCTGCCCGCCTATTTCAGCAAGATGATGGAGCTCTACGACCAGTCCAAGATCGGCCTGGGCCGCTACGTCGGCTGGTACTACGAATACTATTACTCGCTCGGCTTCCCCGGACGGATCTTCTGCTCGCTGATCGAGATCGCGCCCCGGCAGGACGGAATCGGCTTTTCCCGTTACGAGCGGCTGATCCCGGTGGCATCGAAGGGACGGAAGGTGACCCACTGCCACTACCAGGGCATCGCGATCAACCTCTGTGATCGAATCTTCCTGATGGATTATGAAACCCTGACTGTCAACGAGATCACCCAGACGGTGCTGTTCCCATCCTACAAGAGCCAACTGACCCGCCTGTTTGGCGTCAAAATCGGCGTATCCTCGAAAAGCCACCGTGAACCCGCGTGTACCCGGGTGATGTACCAGTTCCTGGGGGAAACCATCGACTTCAGGAAGCAGTTCCGGCACTGCGGTCTCTACCAACCGGATGAACTGGATGCCGATATCAAAGACTGTATCGATAATCAGCAGGAGCGTGACAATCCGCTGTTTATCGCGATCGGCGAGTAATTTCCCGAACTCAGAATCCAGCGATCACGGCATCCAGCGGCATAATTGGCGGCGATCGTATGGTGTAGATTACACACGGCGGTCTGGGCCTTCCGGGTGATCAGAGATGGACTTTTTTCATCCCTGAACGTCGCTCGAAAGTCATCGTCCCAAAAGCGAAACCACGTATTTATGCAGCACTGTTCCTTGACGTTCATCGGAAGTCCATTAAACACGCCCGCAAAAACAGAACGCAGCGTACAGACGCGTTCAGGCGCAGCGCATAGTCTGAGCCTGTCACAGCGCAGACTCGTCATCCTACAAAGACGATAAGACGACTTTCATGTCACCCTGTAGTGATTAATCAAGGGTAGGTAAAAGGCGGCGTTCCCGTCTCTGCTATTCTAAAGTCATCCCGTATCAGGAGCGGTATGTGCTATGTCTACCCAAAGCAGCGACAGTGATCAGAAAGATCCCTGGAATGGCAGGAATAATCCCGATTTCAACCTAAATCGACTGCTAGGCAAATGGCTGGGGGGCTACCGCCGTGCCCCACCGGGCGGCGGCCTCACCGGTATCGTCGTACTGGTGGTGTTGGTGTTATCCGGCCTGGGTTTATGGACGGCCTACTATACCGTGCCGAGCGATTCGGTGGCGGTGGTACAACGCTTCGGAAAATACCTGTATGAGGTGCCACCAGGGCTACATTTCAAACTACCGCTGGGTATGGATATCGCCACCATCGTCCCGGTTAAGCGTCAGTTAAAGCAGGAGTTTGGTTTTGCAACGCCCGGCGCCACCGATCCCTACCAGAGTCCCCGGCCCCGTGACCAAAAGCGTGAAACGCAGATGGTCACCGGCGACCTCAACGCCGCGCTGGTGGAATGGGTCGTTCAATACCGCATCGCCGATCCTTTTAAGTTTCTGTTCGAGGTGCGCGAACCCGCAGAGACCCTGCGCTACGTGTCCGAATCGGTAATGCGCGAAGTGGTGGGCGATCGTACGGTCGACGAGGTGATCACGGTAGGGCGCCAAGATATCGAGATCGAAGCCTTGGCCAAGATGCAGAAGCTCTCCAGCAAATACGTGATGGGAATCAGCATTGATCAGGTGCAGTTGAAAAACATTAACCCTCCGCGGCCGGTGCAAGACTCGTTTAATGAGGTCAACCAGGCTCAACAGGAGAAGGAAAAACTGATTAACGAGGCGCGACGAGACTACAACAAGGTGATCCCTCTGGCCGAAGGTGAAAAAGATCAGCGGATTCGCGAAGCCGACGGCTACCGTCTCAAACGTATTAATGAAGCCGAAGGCGATGTGGCACGATTCAGCGCATTGCTGGAGGAGTACCGCAAGGCACCGGAGGTTACCCGGCGGCGTATCTATATAGAGACCCTGCAGGAGGTACTGCCCGGCATAGAAATCAAGGTAATCGTCGATAATCAGGTAGGCAGTATTTTACCCCTGCTTAATCTGGGACCCCCCAGTGGAGAGCGGCCATGAACCGCAAAAAATGGACCAGTATATTGGTACTGGTGATACTGGCCGTGTACCTGTTGTTCAGTTCGATCTATACCGTCAGCGAAGTCGAGCAGGTAATCATCACCCAATTCGGCAAACCGGTGGGGGAGCCGGTGACGGAGGCCGGTCTGAAGCTAAAACTGCCCTTTATCCAAGAGGTCAATGCCATCGACAAGCGGGTGCTCGAATGGGACGGCAATCCGTCGGACATGCCCACCAAGGACAAGCTCTATATCTCCGTTGATCTGTTTGCCCGTTGGCGCATCACCGATCCCCTGCAATATTTTCTGCGACTGCGCGACGAGCGCAGCGCCCAATCCCGGTTGGACGACATCCTGGGCAGCGAGACCCGCAACGCGGTGGCCAAGCACGAGCTGATCGAAATTATCCGCACCACCAAGGATCGGGTGCCGCTGCGCGATGCGTTACTGAGTGGGGCTGAGCGGGCGTTGGATATGGGCGCCTGGGTACCGATCCAGAAAGGGCGCAAGCAGGTAGAGCGCGAAATTTTCATGGCAGCGGCCGAAAAAGTACGGGTGTTCGGCATCGAGTTGCTCGATATTCGCTTCAAGCGCATTAACTACAACGAAAGCGTGCGCCCCAAGATTTACGACCGGATGATCAGCGAACGGCGCCAGATCGCCGAGCGTTTCCTCTCGGAAGGTAACGGCGAGGCGGCACGCATCCGGGGTGACCGGGTGCGTGACCTTAACAAGATCCAGTCTGAAGCCTACCGGCAGGTGGAAGAGATACGCGGCCTGGCCGACGCTAAGGCCGCCGAAATTTACGCACGCGCCTACAACCGAAGTCCTGAGTCCGTGGCATTCTACGAGTTCACCCGTAGCCTGCAGGCTTATAAATCCATCATCTCGCAAAATACCACTCTGGTGCTGTCTACCGACAGCGAGCTGTTCAAATACCTGAACAGCATTTCGCCGGATGAGCCCGACTCAGCTGCGAATGCTATTGAAGCTCCCTCAGCGAGCAAAGATGATAGATAGTAGCGAGCGTACCTCCTGATTCCTCCCGGGGTAATTGATGACCAATGCACAGAACCGCCACGGCCAGTTCCAGCGAACCTTGCAGGTTGGAGCGCGGGCCTGTCGTTACGGCAGGGTACCCGCTGGCTACACCTCAGTGGGTGACCTGCCCTTCGCCATAAAGATCGTGCTGGAAAACCGGTTGGGCTACGAGGACGGCGTACGACTAATCCTTGGCTTGATCTTCAAACTGCTTGATCTGCTCTTCGGCTTCGTCTTTCGATACGCCGTAAGCCTCCTGGATCTTACCCGCCAGCTCGTCACGCTTGCCGTCAATCTCATCGAGATGATCGTCGGTGAGCTTGCCCCACTGCGCTTTTACCTTGCCTTTGAACTGCTTCCAGCTGCCTTCAATGATATCCCAGTTCATATCGAACGCCTCCTGTTCCAGATTTCAGGGGAGAAATCGCCAATCGATGTCTCCATTTGTAGCTATACAAGTCTAATCGAATGACTGGCCCCCGTCGGTACGCTGACGCACACAAAGGCACCGACACTCCGGCGTCGCCGGGTCAGGATCCGATATCAGGGTTCGCTCGCCGGTACACTCTCCTCGGTGAGCCCCATTTACGGCACTGTGTGCGCTGGCGTACAGACTAGGCCCCATCAGACGATTAGCCTTATATTGACATCCGGAGTTCCATCAAATGACTCCAGACTGTCGCTGCACAGGATACCCTGCAGCGGAAGATCGGTTGCGACATGAAGGCGTATGATGAACTCTTCCATCAGCCGGCGTATGAACAAGATCCCAACACGGGAGGAGTTTTGCCATGCACAGCATACAACGCCATTTCCTCGCACTCATACTCGCGACGGTCGCCATCGTCGCAATGGGGGGGATGAATCAAGCCCAGGCGGCAACCGCCGAGAATTTGGACAGGGATTCGCAGCAGGCCCTGCAGACCCTTTATCAAGTACAACCTGTTGCCCAAACCCTGTCCAAGACCGCCAAGGCAATACTCGTTTTTCCGAATATGATCAAGGCCGGTCTGGTATTCGGCGGCAGCTATGGTGAAGGCGCGCTGATAAAGGGCTCGACGGTCGTCGACTATTACAACTCGGTTACCGGATCCTGGGGTCTGCAGATCGGTGCCCAGTCCTACGGCTATGCCGTTTTTCTGATGAGCGATAAAGCCGTTAACTATCTCGAAACATCGAAGGGCTGGGAAATCGGCGTTGGACCAACCGTCGTCGTGGTGGACGAAGGCGTTGCCAAGAATCTTTCGACTTCGTCACTAAAGGATGACGCCTATGCGTTCATCTTCAGTCAGCAAGGATTGATGGCGGGTATCAGCATCGAGGGTACCAAGATTTCCCGAATCAACCGCTGAACCCGAAAGGGACAGACGCGACCGGCGTCTGTCCCGATTCGCCAACAGCCCTCGGACATTGAGTGTGTGCAACGGCAGCGACGATGAATCATCGAGCCATACCCGAAGATCCGGTCGCTCTGCCGGAGACCCCATGATGCTAAAGGAGAATCCACGTGCCCCTAATTAATCTGGTCATCGTCCTGATCGTGGTTGGCGTGCTGCTCTGGCTCATCAACGCCTACATACCCATGGATCGAAAAATCAAGAATATCCTGAATATCGTCGTCGTTATCGTCGTGGTGCTATGGCTGCTGCAGGTTTTCGGCGTGCTGGGATCGCTTGACAGCATACGTATAGGCAACTGACGGGCGGGTGTCGCACTTATTATTATCCGTAGACCTTAAGTGCGACAACGCACCGACACGGTATATTGAATCTGCGACTTTATACACCTCGCAGGTTTGCAATCTCGCAAGCACGAGCATCCTCAGAGGATAGTTATTATGGACACGAACCGTAAAGAACAAGGCGGCATGGCTCCAGAAAAACGCGAAGACCAACCGCGCCCACAGGAAAAACAACAGGCGGGCACTCAACAGCAACAGCACCGCAAAGAAGCACCGGGGACCAAAGAAAGGGCACAGGAGCCCCCCAAAGGAGTTGAGACCGAGCCCAATACAACGGAACAGCAAACACCCCGCAGTCAGGATTCAAAACCCAGCAAGGGGAAATAAAAACCAGGCCGGTATGACACAATGCGCCAGATGCGCCCCCTTCAATAAATAGAACCGATGAAGCGACTGAGTGAACGGGGGTTGACGAGAACAGACCCGTTTTCTTAACCCGGCAGGGACGCCGGGTTTTTGCTGTTTACAGCAAACGTCACCTTCTCACGGCCAAGCTGGATCATGGAAGCGTTGCCATTGAATATTTCAAACTCTGCCAGCGACAGCCCCTCAGTGAAACCATCGCGCCGACCCAGGTTGTAAAGCCTCTCGAGACAATCAGGCACCGCGGCGTCATCCAGGGTCGACGGAACAAATACACACCCTTTGTTCGTCAACGTACAGAACCTGCTGGTCATGCGCTGTAGATTTGGTCCATTGGGGGGCAAAAAACTGTGCGCCAATGACAGAGGATGAGTAACGTCCCACCTCTTCGGAGATCATCAGCGCCGATACCTATTACCCTGGCGTGCAAATAGGTTTCCTACCTATTTGCACATTATTAACCCGGCGGGTTAATAACCTGTGGTCATTCGGGCATTAGCCAGGAGGAATACATTATGTCGAATCCATCTCGGTTGCCTGCCCTGGTCGGCTTGCTGCTGTTTGCCCTGTACGCCGCACTGTTCGCCGGCGGCGCCAATGCCGATCCTTCCGGGCGCGTGGGCTACCTGAGCGACAGCCATGGCCAGGTGAGTTATTCGCCGTCCGGCGAGGACCAGTGGCTCAGTGTCGGGCGCAACCGCCCGTTGATTCGCGGCGATCGGCTATGGACCGATCGCGATGCCCGCGCCGAATTTCAGGTCGGCAGCTCTGCCGTGCGGATCGACGCAAACAGCAGCCTCGAGATTCTCGACCTGAACGATCGCATTGTGCAGCTCCAGTTGACCCAGGGCGCGCTTAGCCTAAGCGTGCGGCGCCAGTACCGGGATCAGCAAGTCGAGATAGACAGCCCCCTGCTGGCATTCGTCATCGACGGCAGCGGTCGCTATCGGATCGACGTCGATCCGCGACACGGAGACACCACCATTGTGGTGTGGGAAGGCAGGGGCGAAGTCTACGGCGAAAACGCCCACTTCAGCCTGCGCGCGGGCGATACGGTGCGTTTCTACGATACGGATTTGCACGACTACCAGCTGTACGGCCTGCCCCGTGAGGACGATTTTGACCGCTACAGTCTGGACCGAGACCAGCGTTTCCAGCGCTCCGAGTCTCTGCGCTATGTCGACGACGATCTGGCCGGCTACAGCGATCTGGATGAATACGGCAGTTGGCGCCCCGTGAGCGGTCAGGGGCACGTATAGTTCCCAACCAGAATATCCACCGACTGGGCGCCTTACCGCGACGGTCATTGGGTCTGGCAGGAGCCCTGGGGCTGGACCTGGGTGGATAACGCGCGCCATCGCACTACGGCCGATGGATCCACGTCGACAATCGATGGGGTTGGGTGCCGGGTCCACGCCAGGTACGTCCGGTCTATGCGCCGGCGCTGGTTGCCTTCATCGGTGGCAGCGGCTGGAGCCTGTCGCTGTCGCTGGGCGGCGACGTATCCCCCATCGGCTGGTTTCCGCTTGGACCAAGAGAAGTCTATGTGCCCTCGTATCATGTCAGTCGCGATTATTTCAAGCGGGTCAACGTGAACAACACGGTGATCCAGAACACGACCATCACCAACGTCTACAACAACTATTACTCCAGTGGCGCAATCAATATCGACACAATCGACTACGCCAACCGCCACAGGGAACAGGCCGTCACCGTGGTGCCCCGCACTGTATTTGAGAATGCACATCCGGTGCGTTCGGCAGCGATGCGTATTGACCGCCAGGCAATCTCAACCGGCGAAACCCTGCGTATCGCCCCTATTGCCCCCAGCACGCGCAGCGTGATCGGCAGTGGCGAGGTCGCCAAGGCGCAGCCGACACCGGAGGTGTTCGACCGTCGGGTCGTCGCACGCAATCCGCCACCGCCTGCCGAGCCGCCGTTTTCCCAGCGCGAAAATCTCTTGCGGAAACAGCCTGGACGGACGCTGGAACCTGCCGTTGTCGAAACCGTGCAAGACAGCACCAGCAAACGTCGGAAGAATATTCGGGTGCTGGAGGAGCCAAAGGACGCCGTGGACATCCGCGCCTCGGGCTCTGGCCCCGCCGGCGACTCCGCTCAGCCGCAGCCGCTGGATCGCTCGGTCGAGCCGAAGAGAAGACCCGAGCCCGGCAAGACCAGGAATGATAGACAGGCGGTTCAACAGCAGGAGCAGCAGCAGGCACAGGAGCGACGCAAAGCCGACAGTGAACGGCGTTCAACAGCAGGAACGGCAGCAACGCAAGGCCGACAGTGACCGGCAGGCGGCTCAGCAGCTGCAGGAGCAAAAGCAGCAGCGACGCAAGGCCGACAGCGACTGGCCGGTGGATCAACAGCAGGAGCCACTGGAGCGCAAGGCAAACAGTGCTCAGCAAAAGGGGCAGGCACGCCAACCACCGACATCTGGGCCCGCCGGTCGAAGCGAGAACGTGCAGCTGCCCCTGAGCGAGCGTCAGCGGGAATGCGAGAGGGAGGCACGCAGGCTGCACCAGGATGCAAGCCAGTGCAGGGATCTGCAATGAGCCTCATAAAGTGATGTTCGACCCGGAGAGTTCTGGCGTTATGTACGCCAGAGTACAGACCGCGACTGCTCCGGCGACTAACCTGGTACTTGCATCCGGTGTGCGAACCCAACATCCCGATGAGTGAGGAAATGATTCATACAAGGCAGGCCGGATCGTCGCACTCAGTCGTACGATTTCGTACAAAGAGGCGCTTTCATTTGGAATCTGACGGGCCAGGAACGGCCATCGGATTGGTATCAAGGCTTACGTTCGGAGATATAACGAGATGGGAACCATTCTGCTGATAATTCTGATTCTATTGCTGATCGGCGCCATTCCAACATGGCCCCATAGCCGTTCATGGGGATATGCCCCGAGCGGGGGGATTGGCCTGATATTGTTGGTGGTCTTGATTCTGCTGCTGCTGGGCAAGCTGTAGTCGCGGACGATCTGCCGATGTAGCCGTCCGGCGCCGTCTCAAGGAAGTCGATATTCGACTTGTTGCGTTGTCAACAACGGTATTCGGGAAGGAAAGCCCTGAAGGTTGTTTTTGCAGGTTGTGCAGCTATCGGATAGGAGTGAGCGACAACGCCGTGATGATCTCGAAACATCGAACGGCTGGGAGGTCGGGGTCGGTTCGACGGTTGTCGTGGTGGACGACGGCGTCGCCAGGAACCTTAGGGCAACTGACGGCGCCTGAGTCTGTCGGGCTTAGCCGCTCTCACCCGGCCTGCCCCTTCACCGGCGATTTCACCAGCACATACTCGCCCGGCGCATCACGCAGGATGGGGTAACCCTTGCGGGGGGCGCCGGTTGCTGGCGGTTTCGATTTCCCGTCTGAATGTTTGGTCAGCCACGCATTCCATTCCGGCCACCAGGCCCCCTCCCGGGACGGTGTGCGGGCACGCCACTCTTCGGGCGAAACGAATGTGTCCATGCTGTTCAGGGTC
Source organism: Marinobacterium arenosum (assembly GCF_019795155.1). Taxonomy (GTDB): domain Bacteria; phylum Pseudomonadota; class Gammaproteobacteria; order Pseudomonadales; family Balneatricaceae; genus Marinobacterium_C; species Marinobacterium_C arenosum. The sequence goes on from NZ_JAILYN010000001.1 coordinate 36,850, forward strand.
GCGACCTGATAGGTTCGGCTCGCTGATAATCCCGGCATTATGGCCGCCGCTGGTCAGCAGGAAAGTCACATCCGTGTCGGTCAGCAGGTTGATCTTGTATACGGAACGCCAGGGCGCGACGTGATCCCGTTGCGTGCCGACGGCAAAGATGGGCACGCGGATATCGGTCAGCGCGACAGGCTTGCCGCCAACCAGAAAATGCCCTTCCGCGAGGTCGTTATTCAGGAACAGCTCACGCAGATACTCGCTGTGCATTTTAAAGGGCATGCGCGTCGCGTCGGCATTCCATGCCATCAAATCGTTTGGCGGCGTGCGCTTTCCCAGCAGGTAATTGTCGATCATGCGCGACCAGATGAGATCGCGGAAGCGCAACAACTGAAAGGTGCTCGTCATTTTCTGACGATCGAACTCGCCCATTTGCGCGACAGTACGATGGAGGAGGACAGGTGGGAAAATGTATTTACGGCAGCCGGATCGGTGAAATCGTCCGCCGGCACATACACCGCCTGGATCGAGGTGATCGCACCGGAGTCGGTATTGGCGATACGCTCCTCCAGTTGCGAAAGTTTGGTGCCCATGGTCGGCTGATACCCCAGGCGCGAGGGCATCTGTCCCATCAAGCCGGGCACCTCCATGCCCGCCTGGATGAAACGAAAGATGTTATCGATGAGCAGCAACACGTCGCGGTGTTCGTCATCGCGGAAATACTCGGCCATGGTCAGTGCAGCATGGCCCACGCGAAAACGGCTACCCGGAGGCTCGTTCATCTGGCCGAAGATCATCACCATATTCTTCAGCCCCCCGCCTACTTCATCTCTCGGTAGAGTTCCTCACCTTCGCGACAGCGTTCGCCAATATCACAGAAGATGCTGATGCCCTCCTGGTGCCCGATCATGTTGTGGATCAATCAGACAAAGCCCCTTCGTAGTCGATGGTATTGCAAAACACATCGAAACAATGCCTTTGCCCACCGGCGCTTGCAGCGGCCTGCCGGTGTCATGTACGGTCATCCCGCGGGCAAGCCCCTGGGTCAGCGTCAAGGCGATGCCGCGAACATGACAGGCATCGCACTACGCCAACACTTCGATCACGACCTGCTGCTCATCGCCGGCACGCAGCAGCGAGTAGATCGGCGGCAGATGCCGGTAGAAGCGTATATCCACGCACCGAAACCAACACGCCGGCATTCGATACGCGACTGCTCTGTTCCGGATCCCGACTCTCTGCCACCTGACTACTCCTTTTCATCCCTCAGTCAGACTCGGCTGATCCGAAAGGGCCAATGCAGCCAGCCGGCGTATCATCTCCAGATCGTCCGGAAGTGCCAGCGCCAATTCCGACCGGGCCAAGGCCAGGCCGGCATGCCGTGTCGCGGCCTCCCGCATCGCGACATCCCCCAAGGAGGCCAGGGATGCAAACGCCTTCTGTAGTTTACATGCGACTTCGATGGTGCCCGCCCCGTCACGCGCGATCGCGATGAACGCATCGTCGAACATGTCATGCAACGAGAGTTCGGGTACCGTCACGCGATCACATTCGACTATGCACCTTTCGTCGCTTTCGACCGGTGTAATCCAGAGTGCAAGCAGTCGCACGAAGGACCCGATAATGCCGATTGCCGTGCCGGGATCGTTGACAGCGGGCGATAGCGCCCGACTTGCAATTTCCGAGAGAACAATGAGACCGAAGCGGGGATCCTCATCGAACTCACGGTGTACTCCGATCACAAACGCCTGCACGATTGGGGTCGGGTCGAAGTCCAACGGCGCCCCCGGGTCCAAGGTAATATAGGCCAGAGCCCGGTCCGGCGCAGAAAACGTACCGGGCAACGCCGCCACCTGTATATGCAACCCCGCTTTTTCGGCGTGGGCCTGCAACGCAGTGATCTCTATACGCTGAACATAGCCTATCGATCCGCTGTAAATGGCCAGCCCCCGATGCGGCTGCCGCCCCATCGGGACGCCTCCCAGAGTCGGTATGCGCCGCCGTCGCCGCAGCGCCGCGGCCGTTACGGCTTCGAGCTTCTCTAGGGTGCTCCCTAGCCGCCCCAGGCGCGCGATGCAGTCGACCCAGCGCACGAACGTAATAATCACCATGGCAAGAATCAGCACGGTGATGACGAACAGGATGAACCGCCCCGCCCTGTCATAAAAGTTATTCTGCAAGGCCACCAGCGCAACAATACTGAAGATAAAGGCGCCGATGAAGGTCGACAGTGCGTTCTGGGAAATGTCGTCGGCGATGACCAGCGAAAAGGCGCGCGGAGTGGCAACACTGCTGGCCGACGTATAGGCGGCGACCATCGACGCGACTGCAAAGATGGCAATCACCAGCATGCTGGCCGATATGATGGCCAACAACGTCTCGGTCGAGGCCTGGGTGATCGCCGGGACCAGCCAACCGATGTCATGATCGTCCGCCGTCTTTACAAGAAACACGAGGGCGACGGACAGCAGACCGGTGATCAATGGCCGGACCCACAGCCGCTCCCGGGTACGATGAAGAAGGAACTTCAGTCGATCAACCATGACACCCCCCATGGCCTGGCACCCGTCAATCATTTTATCTGTCGTCGTCCTCGGCCGCTTCCTTGATATCTTCGCCGGTCTGTTCGATCTGCTCACCTATCTTGTCCAGTGTGTTGTCGGCTTGCTCGCCGGCCTCCTGCATCTCCTTGTCGATCTCCTTGCCAGCATGTTCTGCCGGTCCTTCCTGTTTCTCACAGCCAGGCAATGCTGCCAGCAACACTCCCGTGACCAGTAAAGTGCCGACATTCTTGACCCATTTCATGATCCATACCTCCGGTTGATTCGATCTCCGTCAGCGAACCTGCGAACCCTTCCCGGTCGCCCCTGCCGGGCAACCGGGATCGAACCTTGATACCGACCGGCAGAGTCCTGCCGGATTGGACAGTTACCCGCCCGGTCAGTACCGTTCCATGACGCCATCGCTGATTCTGACCCGGTCGCCCACTCGGAAACCGGGGTTGTTGTTGCTAAGCAGCAGCGTCTGTGTATGACCGTTCTCCATACGCACCCGGACTCTGTATATATCGGCGGTCTGCGTCTGTTGCCGGTTTTCCAGCTCATGGCCAAGATAGGCGCCGCCAGCCGCACCGATGATCGCCGCCGCCGTACTGCCCCTGCCTGAGCCCACCTGGCTGCCGACCACACCCCCGACAACGGCACCGGCGATGGTGCCCACCCCCACACCGCTGCCACTGCTCTCCTGTCGCACCAGTTCGATGGATTGCACGACACCGTAACCCGAGTAGATGGTCTGATTACCGGAGCCGTAATCGGATGACCTGTAGTCGGATGTGCCGTAATCGGATCTGTTGGACGGGTTGTGCATAGTTTCACAACCACCCAGTATTAGAACCGTCATTAGACCCAGCACTGAACCGAGTCCGTACATCAATTTCATGACAAGTCTCCTTCGTAACGTGAAGAGGATACGAGCCCTGGACGTCGGCATTGCAGTCGTTCAGACGAGCCGTTTCGCCTACGTAACGATGATGGCACCGCCAGGGATTCCATACCCCGGTACCGCATGACCGGTCAAACCGGGAGCCTGGGTCGATCGTCATGACTATATTCGCCCACTTTCGGGAGGGGCTTCTGTACGCTAGCGCTCATAGCGGCAAAATGTGGACTCGCTGCCACCATTGCGGCGACCGGTTGAGGTAAGCCAGGCCGATTGGCAGCGGCCTTACCATTTATGAAAGCAAATTTTCACATCGGCTGAACTACTGGGCCATATGTGCGCTAGCGTCCAGACAACCTCCCGCCTTCACGTCAAGCTTAGGCAGATACATCAACGTCATGGGCGCTATCGGCGTGACGTTTCGACCGCAACCGGTACCGCTTGCTGTATTTTCCACACTAGGAAATTATTGTGCCGACTACGAAATCTGCCCCTGCCGTCAATCGACTGATCACGGCCTTGCCCAGCGCGGAACGGCAACGCTTTCTGGCCGGTTGCGAGCGGGTGACGCTGACCTTCGGCGAGGTACTGGCTGAACCTGGCAGCCCCCTACTTCATGTCTACTTCCCCACGGAAAGCTTCATTTGCCTGACGACAACGATAAACGGGCACACCCGCCTGGGGGTGATGCTGGTCGGGGATGAAGGAATGCTGGGCATCTCACTGATACTCGGCCTGAATCTGTCTCTTCTGCACGCCAGCGTACTGGGTCCGGGCCAGGCGCTGCGCATGGAGAGCGCGCAGTTTTGCCGCGAACTCGAACTCAGCTCCGCATGGCAAAGACTGCTGAAACGCTATCTCTACGTGATGATGGGCCAGCTGGCACAGACCTCGGCCTGCAACCGCTTCCATCCGTTGGAGGCACGTCTTGCCCGCTGGTTCTTGATGGCGCAGGATCGGGCGCACTCGGACTACTTTCATGTCACCCACGAATGCCTGGCCCAGATTCTGGGCGTACGTCGTGTCGGCATCACCAAGGCGGCCAGCATGCTGCAAAAGCGCAAACTGATCCGCTACCACCGCGGGGATATCAGGATCCTCGACCGTGGCGGTCTGGAGGCATCGGCCTGCAGCTGTCTGCGTCTCGACCAGTCGCTCTACGCTCAGTTCCTGGAGTCGACGCGTTAGAGCCTGCCCTACCGATATCGGCATTGGCAGCAGCACGGCGGAATGTGCGTTTGCGCACAGACGCGGTCCCCGGATTGAACAATCCTAGCAGTGATGATGCGTGGCGGCACTGGCTCGCGTGCTGCTCCGTTGTCCACCCCAGGCAGGAGGAAACGCCATGCTGTATTACGCCGTTGTATTTTTCATTGTCGCGCTGGTCGCCGGGTTACTGGGCTTTACCGGTATCGCAGCCGGTGCCGTGGAGATCGCCAGGATCCTGTTCCTCGTTTTCCTCGCGCTCTTTGTCGTGTCACTGATCGTGGGGCTGAAACGTCGCCGATAACCTCAGACTCGCCGCAATAACCCGCGATGGCGTGCCATCCGGCGCCTGGGGCTTGGCACCTGCGGCCGGAGACAAGCGCCTGATAATTTTAAATAATTCGGGGGCTTTTTGCCGGGCAAGCGGATGCTCCCTCGTTGATACAATAATATGGGGCGCGCGAGACTGCTTGCCTTGGAAATTTGTCTATATTGGTAGGACATCACTCTTTGAAGACGCCGCGTCAGCCAGGAGGCTCCGAGCGTGGCGAGCGAGCGAAACAGGAGATCGACCGTGCCGCCCCTTCATAATGCCCCGCCCCCTCATGACCCGCGACAGAATCACCTGATCGCCGCCCTGCCGGCGGATGAATATGCACGGCTCAGTCCGCATCTGGAACGGGTGCCGCTGCCACTCGGCCACGTGCTCTACGAGTCCGGACGCGTGTTGCGCCACGTGTATTTCCCGACCGACGCCATCGTCTCGCTGCTGTACGTCATGTGCGATGGCGATTCAGCCGAAGTCGCCGTGGTCGGCAGTGAGGGCATCATCGGCATTGCCCTGTTCATGGGCGGCGAAACCATGACCAATCGCGCCGTGGTACAGAGCGCCGGCCACGCCTACCGGCTACCGGGGCAACTGGTGAAGCGGGAGTTCCAGGCTTCAATCGCGCTGCAACATCTACTGCTGCGCTACACCCAGGCACTGCTGACCCAGATGGCGCAGACCGCAGTGTGCAACAGGCATCACACGCTTGACCAGCAGCTCTGCCGCTGGCTGCTGATGAGCCGCGACCGGGTAGCATCGGACGAGCTGCTGATGACTCAGGAACTGATCGCCAACATGCTCGGCGTGCGCCGCGAGGGTGTCACCGCAGCCGCCGGAAAACTGCAGGCGGCCGGCCTGATCCACTACCACCGCGGTCACATCACCATCCTGGACCGGGCCGGACTAGAGGCTAGGGCCTGCGAATGCTATGCGGTGGTCAAGCATGAGTACGACCGACTACTGGGGGAGAGCAGCGTTGCATAATTCCGCCGCGCGGACGCGGCTTCCTCCCGCGCGCCAGCGCAGCAGGCCACACACAAGCCCGCTGGCAGCTGCGTTAACATACTGTTTGAGAGCGCCCCATGACGGATGATCCTCAAGTTGAGCCGCCGTTTACCCCACTGCCGTCGGCCTACGTCGATAGGCTGACCAAACCTTTGGCCCGCTTCCTACGCATCGAGGCCGCCGGCGGCGCCGTACTGCTGCTGTTCACGGCAGCGGCGCTGGTTCTGTCCAACTCCCCCTGGGCCCATCCTTTTCTGGATTTATGGGAGACCACGGTCGGGCTTCAGGTCGGCGCGTTCGAGTTCACTCGCCCATTGAAGGAGTGGATCAACGACGGCCTGATGACGCTGTTTTTTTTTATTGTCGCACTGGAACTCAAGCGGGAACTGATACTGGGCGAGCTGAGCCAGCCGCGCATGGCGGCGCTGTCCATCGCCGCCGCGGCAGGTGGCATGCTGGTGCCGGCAGCGCTCTACCTGGCTCTGCAATGGGGTCAGCCCGGGGTGACAGGCTGGGGCACGGTGATGGCGACGGATACTGCCTTTGTCATCGGTTGCCTGGCGCTGCTGGGATCGCGCATTCCTCCAAGCCTGCGCCTGTTCATGCTTTCGCTGGCGATCATCGACGACATCGGCGCCATTGTTGTCGTCGCGATCGGCTACAGCGGTGATCTCTCCTGGGGTGCACTGGCACTGGCGGCGGTCGGCATTGCGGCCATTCGGGCAATGGCGGTCATGGGCATCCGTGGTTTTCCGCTTTATTTTCTGGGCGGTGCCTTGGTCTGGCTGTTTGTGGATGCGTCCGGTATTCACCCCACCATCACCGGCGTCGTTCTCGGGCTGATGACACCGGCCCGCCGCTGGGTCAGCGACGAGCGTTTGTATGCCATATTGAATCAGGTCGTCGCGCACCCGGCCGATGAGTTGGGCAGCGGGGATACCCGGCACCGGCAAACATTGCTGGCGGCGGAAATCGCCGCGCGCGAAACGCTGTCCCCGGTCGAAAGACTGGAGATGACGCTGCACCCCTGGGTCGGTTTTGTCATCATGCCGCTGTTCGCTTTCGCCAACGCCGGCCTGCGGCTGTCGTTCGACGAACTGGACGGCTCCGTCAGCGCGGCCGTGTTCTTCGGCTTCATGCTCGGCAAACCCGTCGGCGTTTTGACCTTCAGCTGGCTGGCGGTGCGCACCGGTATCGCGACCCGGCCGCCGGACATCAGCTGGAGGCTGCTGGCCGGCGGTGCGTTGCTCGCCGGGATCGGTTTCACGATGGCGCTGTTCATTGCCAACCTGGCCTTCAGCCCAAGTCTGATCGACAGCGCCAAGCTGGGCATCCTGCTGGCATCGGTTGGTTCCGCGATTGCGGGTATCGCGCTGCTACTACCGCGGCCGGCGCAGACCCGGCACTCTCCGGCCGATCACGGCTGAGACGCAACGGCGTAACGGCGTAACGGCGTAACGGCGTAACGGCGTAACGGCGTAAGGGAACTTTCACCGAAGTATTCGCCTATCATTTCATCATCTCATCATCTCCCTACTCTCCCACCGATGAGGGCATCAGGCTACGACCTTGAATCGGCATCACCTAATCCAGCGGGCTCCCTTGGTTGGCCATTTCCACGAAAGCCGGCTGCAGGTCCATGGTGAAGATGGACAGCAATATTTGACGGGGGAGCAGCGATCTTGGGCGTGGGAAATCATCGGCGCCGTCCTTCCGATGTGACTACCGCCTTTCAGTTGCGCATATACGCGCTCAGCCTGAAAGGCTGAAAATTGAGACATAGGCTGTATGGCCACTTCCACCACAGGTCTTGCCGGCAAAAGCCAGCTTGCGTACGGTTCGATATCTAAAAGAAGTTCGCAAAGTACCCTACGTTAATCGAAGATGCGCTCCAGCCAAGCATTCACCGGACAAAACATCGTTAAACTGATCGCTTTTAACAGGATAGATAAATCAAACTTACACCAGCGCCCACAAGCATGTCCGGGTGCAACGCATGATGATGCTCAAAACGGTCGTCCGGAGGGCCGGTGATGAATCTCAGCCACCTCATCGTGCCATTTCAGACAGCCATCGCCGATCCGGGCTACGGACTCGGCCTGGGCTATTTCGTTGTGCGGCAAAAGAAGGTGAGACAACCGAAGCGGTGATCGCCTTTATCGATCGGTTAACAGGATAGGCAGAGCAACTGTAATGAAGTCACTTTTACTCGGTTATTTACCCTGGCTGTCACAGGTTAACGGCAGCAGCTTGCGGGCGGATATGCTTGCCGCGCTGACCGGTGCCTCGCTGGCGATTCCGCAGGGGGTGGCGTTTGCCGCCATTGCCGGCCTGCCACCGCAATACGGCTTTTACTGCGCCCTGGTGGCACCGGTCATCGCAATCCTGTTCGGCTCCTCCTGGCATATGGTCTGCGGCCCGACCACCGCGATCTCCGCGCTGCTGTTCGCCACCTTGCAAGGGCATTTCGAACCCGGTTCGGCGGCATTTATCGAGGCGGCGATCACCTTGACCCTGCTGGCCGGTGTGGTGCAGATCGTGCTGGGCGCGGTCCGCCTGGGCAATCTGAGCAACTTTGTCTCCCATGCGGTAATGGTGGGCTTTATCACCGGCGCCGCATTACTGATCGTGCTGAGCCAGATCGGCCATGCGCTGCAGGTCGCCATGCCCAGGCCCGAGCAGATTCTGGAATATGTCCTGCAACTGCCAAATGCCCTGGTTGAAGCCAACCCCTATGCGCTGGCAATCAGTGGACTAACCTTGCTGGTGGCGCTGTCCCTGAAGCGATGGCTGCCCGGCGCCCCCCATTATCTGATCGCGATGGTGGCCGGCGCCCTGCTGGGTTACGGCCTGGATGCGGGTAACAAAGGCGTGGCCCTGGTCGGCGAGCTGCCAAGCGTGATCCCGCCGCTGGCCATGCCCTCGTTGTCTTTCGGCCTGGTCCGCGAACTGGCGCCGGGCACCGTAGCGCTGGCGCTGGTCGGGGTACTGGAGGCGATCTCCATCGCCCAGGCGATCAGCTTGAAAACCGGTCAGAAAATCGACGTTAACCGGGAATTTATCGGCCAGGGGCTGTCCAATCTCGGCGGCGCCTTCTTTTCCTCCTACATGAGCTCGGGTTCCTTCACCCGCAGCGGCCTCAATGTGGAGTCCGGTGCGCAGACGCCACTGGCCGTGGTGTTCGCCTCGGCGTTTCTGTTCCTGATTCTGTGGTTCATCGCACCGCTGTTTGCCCATCTGCCGATTCCGGCCATGGCCAGCGTGATTATCCTGGTGGGCTGGCGCTTGATCGCCGTACAGGAGCTGCTCCACTACGCCCGAACCAGCCGCAGTGAGCTGGCCATCGCCGCAACAACATTACTGGGCACCTTGTTGATCAGCCTGGAGTTCGGCCTCTATGCCGGGGTGATTCTGTCGCTGGCGCTGTTTCTGAACAAAACCGCCAAACCCAATGTGCGCGTGCTGGCGCCGCTGCACACCGAAAAGGGCTGCTACTTCCACAATGTCGAACGTTTCAACATCAAGACCTGCCCGCAGATCAACTTTATCCGACTGGACGGCCCGGTCTACTTCGGCTCGGTGGAGTACCTGAACCGCCAGTTCCAGGCGCTGATCAACAGTGACGTCAACGCGCCCCATTGGGTGCTGCTGTGCCGGGGTATCTCACTGCTGGATATGCAGGGCGCCCATATGCTGCAGCAATTGATTCGCAAGAAACGCGCAGCCGGTGGCGACGTCCACCTGGTGATTCGCTACTTCTGGCAGCTGGACCGCTTCCGCCAGTTCGGCCTGCTGGATGAGATCGGCGAAAACAATATCTATCCGGGCAAAGGGATCGCCATCAAGGAGCTGGTGCCCAAACTGGATCAGCAGATCTGCGCCAACTGCGACAAGCGGATCTTTGCCGAATGCCCGCCCGCCGTCGTCGAGCCGCAACCGCTGAAGATCATTTCCAACCCTGCCAGTACTTCTAACTGACAACCAAGGTCACGAGAGCGGTTAAGCGTAGACCTGACGCACGGTGGCGAGCGGTCTGCAAGAAAACAAAAAAGAGCGGACCCGTCCGGCCCGCCCAAGGACAACCGCCATGATCAGCGGGGGGTTGTGTCAGATCTGGCGGCGCTTCATCTGCTCGGCGATATAGTCCGCCTGGCGGATCGCCAGCGCGACGATGGTCAGGGTCGGGTTTTCGGTGCCGCTGGTGGTGAACTGGCTGCCGTCGGAGACGAACAGGTTCTTGATGTCGTGGCTCTGGCCCCACTTGTTGACCACCCCGTCGCGCGGCTTTTCACTCATCCGGTTGGTGCCCATGTTGTGGCTGGCCGGGTACGGCGGCAGGTAGTTCACCTTGCGGGCGCCGAGCGACTCGAACAGCTCGGTGGAACGGTCGTAGGCGTGGTTACGCATCCGGGTATCGTTGATATGGTCGGTCTTGTAGACCACCGGTACCGGCAAACCGTACTGGTCTTTCTCGGTCGGATGCAGGCTGATGTTGTTGGATTCCACCGGCATATCCTCACCGCAGATCCAGAAACCGGCCATCTTGTCGTAGTTCTCCAGCGACTCGGCCAGTTCGCGGCCCCAGCCGCTGCTGCCCGGATTCAGGAAGGCGGACATGAACGGCAGCCCCAGGTGGAGAATCTCCAGCTCGTAGCCGGCATAGTGGCCCCGCTCGGGGTCATTGTCCTGCCACTGCTTGACCACCCCCGGCACCACGGTGCTCTTGTACATATGTACCGGCTTGTCGAACTCGGCGTAGACGCCGCCGGTCACGTGGGTCATGTAGTTCTGGCCGACCTGGCCGGAGGAGTTGGCCAGCCCGTCCGGGAACATCGACGAAGCGGAGTTCAGCAGCATACGCGGCGACTCGATCGAGTTGCCGGCCACCGCCACGACCCGTGCTTTCTGCAACTGCTGGTTGCCGTCCCTGTCGGCGTAGAGCACGCCGGTCACCCGGCCCTTGTCGTCGTGCTCGATACGCAACACCATCGACTGCGGCCGCAGTTCCATGTTGCCGGTGGCTTCCGCCTTCGGGATCTCGGTGTACATGGTCGACCACTTCGCGCCGATCTTGCAGCCCTGCATGCAGAAACCGTTGACCTGGCAGGCCGGGCGGCCGTCACGAATCTCGGTATTGATCGCCAGCGTCGCCTGTTCGCACTTGGCACCGATCCGGCGGGCACCCTCGGCAATGACCTTGTAGTGGCTGCTCTTGCCGTGAAACGGCATGCCGGTGGCCTCGGTGCCGCACACCCCCATCTTTTTCTCGGCCTTGAGGTAATAGGGCTCCAGCTCTTGCAGCGTGATCGGCCAGTCCAGCACATTGGCGCCGGGTACCACGCCATTGGTGCTCTTCATCTTGAACTCGTGCTGCTGAAAGCGCATCGCCACACCGGCCCAGTGCATGGTGGCACCGCCGACACCCTTGACGATCCAGGCCGGCAGGTTCGGGAAATCCTTCGCCAGCCGGGCCGGCCCCTCGACGTAGCGCTTGTCCAGCCAGGAGATCTTGCCGAACATCTTCCACTCGTCGTTTTCGATATCGTCCAGCGTAAAGCGCTTGCCCGCTTCCAGCACCACCGAGCGAATCCCCTTCTGCGCCAGCTCGTTGGCCAGGGTGCCGCCGCCGGCCCCGGAACCGATAATCACCACCAGGCTGTCATCGTTAAGATCGAATTTTGTTGTCATTATTTTTCTCTCCAAATCAGTGGACAGTAGACAGCTAACAGATATCGCCGCTCGAACCTGGCTAACGGTAAGCGCAAGGCGTACGGCTACTGTCAACTCAACACTGTCGACTCAGTGCTCGCTTTTACTCACACCCAATCAATCTGGTCATAGCCGCGGTTGATATAACCGCCGTGCTGCCAGGCGGAACCGCCGTAGCCGAAGCGGGGCCAAAGTTCCGGGTTGTTGTAGATGCCCATCATCAGGTCGCCCTTCAGGCGCTGGAAGAAGGCGCCATCCTCGATGGCGCGCAGGATCTGTACCCGGTCGCTTTCGACCGCAACCTCCAGGTAGGGCTTGCCAAAGCGCTGATGGCTACGCTTGTCGAGCTCGGCGACGCCCTCTTTCAGCAGTGTCTGCAAGGCGGCGTCCTGCTCGGCCTTTTTCGCCAGCGGGGTCAACACCTGGGAATAGTATTTGTCTTCCAAGGTGTCGTGGGGGTAGATATCGCGGGCCATGCGCAGCAGCGTGGCGCTGGCCTGCTCGCCAACCGCCTTGGCGGCCCACGCGGTGGCACTGAGCAGGCCGGCACTGAGCGCGCCGGCGCAGACCGCAGCCGCGCCACTGCGAGCCAGGAAGCGGCGTCGACTCGGATTGGGGATGGATTCAGCAGTGTTATTTTTATTCATATTGCCTCCTCAACGGTTGCCTGTTTGTCAGGTCCGTTTGTGGTTTATTGGTCAGTCCTGTCGGTTGTCTCGGGTAAGTTCTGCTGCGCCAGCCAGCTCCGCAGCGATTGTTCCAGCCGCCAGCGGACCAGCTCGATCAGCCGCTCGCCGGCAACCGGCAGCAGTTCGGCCAGCGAGGTATGCCGGCCCGCATCGATCCGCTGCGGCATCTCGCACAGCCGGTAGAACTGGTTGCCGACCTGCCAGAGCCGCGCCAGCGACTCGTCGGCCAGGATCACCGCCTGGGCCAGCACCGCGTGCTCATCCGCACCGCTGGCCGTTCTCAGCCGGCGCCAGCGCTGGGCGGTGCCGGCCAGCTTGCGTCCGTCAACCACCAGGTTGTAATCGCCATCGCAGAACGCGCCCTGCACCGAGGCGCAGTAGGCTTGGACGCCCAGCGACTGCAGCGCGTCGATCAATGGCTGGCAGAGCCGCAGGTAGCTGTCGCGGATCGCCCCTTCGCAACGGCGCTGGCGGAACACCAGCGCCACGTTGATCAGCCCCGGTGCCTGCGGTGTCAGGTCGCCGCCGGTCTGGCGCAACACCAGCGGCCAGCCCTGCGCCGCCAGCCGCTCGCCGACCGCCGCAAAGTTCGGTTTACGGGCCAGGCTGCGCGGCACCACCAGCGCCTGCCGGCAGCGCCAGATCAGGAAGCCGGCCGGTTGCTCGCCGTTGGCGACCGCATCCAGCAGGGCGATCTCCCGGCGCAACCCCTCCTCCGCGTTCAGCAGCGGCAGCTCTGTCACGGTAGTCGGCGGTTCTATCGTCAGGGCATGCATGGCTCAGCCCTGCTCGATCTGTTCGCAGAGGTCGCTCAGGAAAGCGGCCGCCGGCGCGCCGTCCACCGCGCGGTGGTCGAAACTCAACGACAGCCCCATGATGCGGCGCACCGCGATGCGGCCATCCTTCATCACCCAGGGCTTACGGCGGGTCTCGCCGATGCCGAGGATGGCGATCTGCGGCAGGTTGACGATCGGCGTGAAGTGACGCACCCGCGACAGCCCCAGGTTGCTGATCGTGAAGGTGCCGCCGGTCATCTCGGTCACGCTCAGCTTGCCGCTGCGGGCGCGCTGCAGCAGATCGCGGCGGGCGGCACTGCGCTCCATCAGCGGCAGTTCGCAGGCGTCGAAGATCGCCGGCGCCACCAGCAGGTTGCCCGGCAGTGCCATCGCCATGCTCAGGTGCACCCGCGAGCTGAGCCGGATCTCGCCCTGCTCGACCCGGCCGTTCAGCTCGGGGTGGCGACCGAGTGCGGCGACCACCGCCTGGGCGATCAGGTCTTCGATCGACACCTTCACCCCCTGTTCCGCCAGCCGGTCCTTGGTTTCGAACAGCGCCGTGGCGTCGCAGTCGGCGTGGTGGGTCAGCTGGGCGGCCTCGTCGAGGCTCTTGCGCATATTGTCGGCGATCATGCCGCGCACCCCGCGCAGCGGAATCACCCGTTCGGCGGCGCCGATCTCGGTATTCAACGTATTCATGGTTAGACTCCGTACCGGCACCGCCTGGCAGTGCCGGTTTGACTGATCCGTAACAGATTGATCAGCCGATCTGGCCGACCAGATCCCCCTTGGCAACCACCTCGTCGACATCCTTGCCGATCTGCAGGGTGCCGCTGGCCGGCGCTTCCAGTTCGTACTGGATCTTCTCGACCATCAGCTCGGCGATCACCTCGCCCTGCTCCACCTGGCCGCCATCGCTGGCCAGCCAGGCGGTGATCACCGCTTCGTTGTCTTCATCCCAGAGGTTTTCCGGTACCCGTACTTCAGTGCTCATCTCAGTGGTTCTCCATGGTTTCAAAGGCGGCGATAATCTTGTCGGCACTGGGCAATGCCCACTGCTCCATCGGACGGCTGAACGGGATCGGGATATCCGGGTACGCCACCCGTTGCGGCGGCGCTTTCAGCATCACCCCCTGCTCGACCACCGAGCTGATGATCTCGCCGGTCATGCCGTAGCTCTGGTAATCCTCGTCGACCACGATCAGCCGGCCGGTCTTGCGCACCGAGTCGATCACCGTCTGCCGGTCCAGCGGCACCAGCGAACGCAGGTCGACCACCTCGGCACTGACGCCGCGCTCGGCCAGCGCCCGCGCGGCCTTCAAACCGTGGTGCACGCCGGAGGTGATGCCGACGATGGTGACGTCTGCGCCCTCGCGCACCACCGCCGCCTTGCCGATCGGCAGCTGGTAGGCCTCCTCGGGCACATGGACGATGGCGTCCCGCTCGGTGCCGAGCCAGCCCATCCCCTGCAAAGCCTTGTGGAACATGAAGATCACCGGGTTGTCGTCGCGGATCGCGGCGGTCATCAACCCCTTGGCGTCGTAGGCGTTGGACGGCGCCACCACCTTCATGCCGGGCAGGTGGGCGAAGGTGCCGTGCAGGCACTGGGAGTGCTGGCCGGCGTCGCTGTAGCCGCCACCGGTGGAGGTCATCAGCACCACCGGCACCTTAACCTCGCCGCCGGAGAAGTAGGTGTTCTTGGCCATCAGGTTGTAGATGGCGTCGAAACAGACGCCGAAGAAATCGACGAACATCAGCTCGACAATCGGCCGCATGCCGTCGGAGGCAGCGCCGACCGCCGCGCCCATGAAGGCGGTTTCCGAGATCGGCGTATCGCGCACCCGCTCGGCCCCGAACTCGTCGAACAGGCCGCGGGTATTGCCGAACACGCCGCCGAGCGGCCCGATATCCTCGCCCATCACGAACACCCGTTGGTCGATACGCATCTGCTGGGCGATCGCCTCGGCCATGGCGCGGGCGATGGTCAGTTTTCTCTCTTTACTGGCAACAGTCATGGCGTTGCTCCTTCAGTTCTTGTTGTTTTCATTGGGCTCAGGACGCCGGCCGTACGATGATCTTGACGTTCTGGTCCTTGTTGTTGACCAGCTCCTCGAAGCCGCGCTCGAGGATGTCGTCCAGCTCGATCCGTCCGGTAATCAGCGGCGTCACATCCAGCCGGCCGTCGGCGATGAAAGCGATCACGTCGGCGAACTCGCCGTTGTAGGCCAGCGCACCGATCACCTGCTTCTCGGTGGCGACGATGTCGAAGAAATTGAACTCGCTGGGCTCTTCGAAGATGCCGACCATCACGCAACGACCGGCCTTGCGGATCAGATCCAGCGCCAGCTGGGCGGTACTCTTGTGGCCGATGCATTCGAACGACAGATCGGCGCCGTAACCGCCGGTAAGCTGTTTGATCGCCTCGACGGCATCGACTTCGCTCGGATCGATCACCTCGGTCGCCCCTACCTCCAGCGCCTTCTGCTTACGGGCCGACGACATTTCCAGCGCGATCACCCGCGCCGCCCCCGCCGCCCGGGCACACATGATGGTGCACAGACCGATGGTGCCGGCACCGACCACCACCACGGTTTCGCCGACCAGGCTGCCGGCCTTCTTCACCGCATGCATACCGACTGCCAGCGGCTCGATCAGCGCGCCGGCTTCGGTCGGAAAACCGGCCGGCAAGCTATAGAGCAAGTTGGCCGGCACGTTGACGTACTCGGCGAAAGCGCCGTTGTTCATCAACCCGGTGAAAGCCAGGTTTTCGCAGATGTTGTACATCCCGTCGCGACAGTAACGGCACTCGCCGCAGTGCTGGCAGGCGTCGGCGGCGACCCGCTCACCGATCTCGAAGCCACTGACGCCTTCGCCCAGGGCGACGATCTCGCCGCTGAACTCGTGGCCGAGGATGCACTGGCCCTTCAGGCCGGTCAGCGGATGGGGCTGGTCGACTGGAATGAACACCGGGCCGGCCAGGTACTCGTGCAGGTCGGAGCCGCAGATACCGCACCAGTGCACCTTGATCTGCACCCAGCCCGCCGCCGGCTCATCCGGCAGCGCCACCTGTTCCAGTCGAATATCGCGCCGGCCGTGCCAGACGGCGGCTTTCATCGTTATCGCTTGGTTCATCACATATCCCTCTTATCCCTGTTAAGCCCCATCAATAAGGGGGCGCACAGCCATGCGGTTATACGAAGACCTTCTCCAGCGCCTCTTCGGGCTCGGGATATGCACTGTCGCGGGCGAAGGCGATGGCACCATCGACCAGGCCGTGGGCGCGCGCGACCAGTTCGGCGTCGTCCGCATCGGTCCAGCCGATGCTGGCTTTCAGGTGGTTACGGAATTTGGGGATCGGGTCCTTGGCGAACAGCGCATCCTTTTCGCCTTCGGGCCGGTAGCCCTCGGCGTCGCCCATGAAGTGGCCGGCCAGGCGGTAGGTTTCGATCTCGATCAGGGTCGGGCCTTCACCCCGGCGGGCCCGGGCGATCGCTTCACCGGCCACCTCGAAGATCGCCAGCGGGTCGTTGCCTGGAATGAAATGACCCGGCATACCGTAGGCGGCGGCACGCTGGTCATTGCGCTCGATGGCGGTGGAGGCACTCTTGGCGACCGAGATCCCCCAGGCGTTGTCCTCGATAACGAACACCACCGGCAGCTTCCAGACCGCCGCCAGGTTCAGCGACTCGTGAAAGGCGCCCTGGTTGGCGGCCCCCTCACCAAGGAACGCCACCGCCACACCGCCCTTGCGCTGCAGCTGGCGCGACAGCGCGGCACCCACCGCCGGGCCCATCCCCTGGGCGATGATGCCGGAGCAGGAGAAGTTCACGTCAGCATCGAAAATATGCATATGGCCGCCGCGGCCACCGGACAGGCCGGTCTTCTTGCCGAAGATCTCGGCGGTCATCCGGTCCAGGTCGACGCCCTTGGCGATCGCCACATGGTGCGGGCGGTGGGTGGAGGTCACCACATCGTCGGCATCGAGGTGGGCACAGACGCCGACCGCACAGGGTTCCTGGCCGTTGGACAGGTGCATCTCGCCGGGAATCGGGCCATTGGCCATGTTGAAGGCCGGCGACTTGCCCTCCATGTAGATCTTCTCGATGGATTCCTCGAAGTAGCGGCTGACGAGCATCTGCTCATACATCCACAGCTGTTGTTCTCTACTTGGCTTCATGGAAACCACTCCTTTGTTATTTTTGCTGTTTCAGGTCACCACTGACGGGCCGGCGCCGGTGGCTCTCAGCGGATAGAGCAAGGCCCGTACCAAAAATATATCTATTTGTTTTTTATAGGTTTATTTTGAGAACAGGGATGACGGACAGGAGCAGCCCTGACAGAGTGTCGCAGCCGTTGCGACAGAGTGTCGCAGGGCTGCGCCAGATATCGATGCCGCCCCTTTTCCAACATTCACCTTGGAGTAGGAGGCGCACCTCGCGTGGTCCGGCAATCCGGCGATTGGCAGGCCGTAATCGCGCCGGAAAACAGGTGTTAATCGGCGCGCAAGACCACCGTATTCAACGAAAGGCCAAAGGGAACCCCGGTGGACAGCCCCAACGGCCGGGGCATAAGATGACAGGACAATAACAACAACATTGCGTGAATTTCGAAGCTGCCATGGCTGTTCGCAACCCATCCCACAACCGTCCGCCGGCAAGCGGACGGACAGAACGCATCGTCACGCCCGAGATCGAGGGCTCCTGGCGGCGCTGTATCGAGCAATACCATCTGGAGCCGGGTCGGGACCTGCGTGCCCCACGCCTCGGCGAAGCGGAGATCCGCAATGCCCGCGAACAGCTCGACAACCTGCTCTATTCCGCCGATCCAGTATTCGAACGGCTGCGCCAGCTGGGCGGCAACTCCGGCTACTGCGTGCTGGTGACCGATGCCAATGGCATCGTGCTGCGCCAGTACATCGATACCCAGCGCGGCCAGGAACTGGCCGACAAGGGGCTGACGGTCGGCACCGTCTGGAACGAAGAACTGGTCGGCACCAACGGCCTGGGTACCTGCCTGGCCAGCGGCGAGGCGCTGACCGTCTATGCCGACGAGCATTTCGGCCGCGAACTGCAGCGCTTCAGCTGCTCTACCGCGCCGCTAATTGCGCCGGATGGCGAGATGATCGGCGCGCTCGATATCTCCACCTACGCCCAGGGCGACAAGATCGGCCAAGGCTTGGCATTGAATCTGGTGTGCGATACCGCCGACCAGATCGAAGCGGCGATGTTCCGTCATGCCTATGCCCGCCACCACCTACTGGCGCTGGTCGGCTCGCCGATGGCCGATGCCGGCCAGGCCAACGCGCTGCTGGCGGTCAACGACTCCGGCTGGATTCTGGGCGCCACGTCGCCGGCACTGCTGCAACTGGGGGTCAGCGAGCGTAATCTGATCGTCGGTCAGGGGCTGGCGGCGTTGACCGGCGCCACCGTCGAGGAGCTGCACCGCGGCCCCGTTGCGTTGACCGATGCCGGCAGCCCCGGTTGCTGGCTGGTACGCCTGAGCGGACAGCTCACCACAACCGATAAACCGACAACCACAAACGCCCCTTCACCCGCTCCGCGCCGGCTGGACTCGCCGCTCTACCGGGCCGCTGGCCGGGACCCGCAGCTATTGCGCAACGCCGATATCTGCCACCGGGTACTGGAACGTGATATCAGCATCCTGCTGCAGGGCGAGACCGGCACCGGCAAGGAGGTGTGGGCTCAGGCGCTGCACGACAGCAGCAGCCGTCGCGAAAAACCGTTCGTGACATTGAACTGTGCCGCGATCCCCGAGTCGTTGATCGAGAGCGAGCTGTTCGGCTACAGCGCCGGCACCTTTACCGGCGGCCTCAAGGGCGGCAAGGCCGGCAAGATCGAAGCCAGTAACGGCGGTACCCTGTTCCTGGACGAGATCGGCGATATGCCGCTGGCGCTGCAGGCACGGTTGCTGCGGGTACTGGCCGAGCGCGAGATCACGCCGCTGGGCCAGGTACAGCCGGTCAAGGTCGATCTGCACGTAATCTGCGCCACCCACCGCGACCTGACCGAGCGGGTCGAACGCGGCGAGTTCCGTGAAGACCTCTACTACCGGATCAGCGGCGTGCGGGTGGCACTGCCGGCCTTGCGCGAGCGCCAGGACCGCAACGAGCTGATCGACAAACTGCTGCTGCAGCTGAGCGAGCTGAATGACCAGTTGAATGAAAAGGAACATCCGGTCAGCATCGACCCGCAGGCGCTGCAGGTGCTCAACCAATACCACTGGCCGGGCAATATCCGTCAGCTGAAAAATGCCCTGCAGTTCGCGCTCTGCATGTGCGATAGCCAGCGTATCCGCATCACCGACCTGCCGGACGAGGTATTCCCACCCGCGCCGGGAGAAATGACCGCACCAACCGAACCGGTCAGCAACGAAGCGCCACCGCAAAGACTGGTTTCATTAGCTCAGCCGCATGGCTCGGGGCCGCTGGCGCCGGATGAAAGGGCCCGGATACTGGCCGCCTTGCAACAGCACCGCTGGGTGGTGTTGCGGGCCGCCGAAGCGCTCGGTATCAGCCGCTCCACCCTGCACCGCAAGATCAAGAAATACGGCCTTCATGAGTGCTGAGCAAACAGCGTCCAGTTGACAGTTTTGGGCTAACGGTGCGAGGCCCGCTGGCGGGCACAGCGAACCTCATCAGGTTCCGACACTCAAGTTTCTGCCAGCTCGCGCATTAGCCAGTCGCGGAACCTGGTTACTTTTGCTGGTACAGTCCGCCCTTCCCCGCTACGAATGAGCAAATAGTAACCGAAGCCCGGTAACTGCCACTCCGGGCGGTAGGGCTCCAACCAGTGGCGTCTGACAGCGCCCTCCGCCAGCAGGTCGCTTACGAACGCCAGCCCATCCCCGGCGATCGCCGCCTGGATGACATGCAGCTCCTGGTCGAAGCTATGGCTCTGGACAGCCGCTGTTCGAGGCGCAAACTCCGCCAACCATTGCTGTGCTGCAATCTGCCGCAGATGTGGGTTCTTCCACTCCGTTTCATAAACGGTCACCGGTCGTCCTTCGCTAAAATCCCGCAATACGCTTTGGGTGCCGAACAGGCCGAATTTTTCCGTCATCAGTAGCTCGGCATTCTGATCTTCAGGCTGAAACCCATAACGAATGGCGACATCCACCGCGGATTGCCGCTTGAGGCTGATCGGCTGCTCATCGCTCTGCAGGCGTATCCGGATATCCGGGTGCAGACGATGGAAAGCCGCCAGCCGCGGTACCAGCCAGATTGCGGCAAAGGACGAGGTGGTATTCACGGTTAACAGACTCTGACTGGCGGCAATCTCCTCAACGGCGCTGTCCAGTGTCCGCAACGCCAGCCGGGCGGCATCCGCCAATTGCCGGCCGCTGTCCGTTAACGCCACCGCCCGGACCCGGCGTTCAAACAACGCTACGCCCAACTCTGTTTCCAGCTTACGGATCTGGTGGGATACCGCCGTGGGGGTAAGGTGCAACTGCTCGGCGGCCAACTTGAAGCTGCCAAGTCGTGCTGCAGTCTCGAATACCCGCATGCTGTTAAGGTTGGCAGGGATCTTCATACCTCTCCCACATAGATGATTTAAATTCATCTTTAAGTTTAAAAAGACCTTTTGTCAACGGCCGTTATCGAGCGGATGCTTAGCCCACCCCCACCCATACCTATGGAGGCAAGCATGAAAACAGTCCTGAAAATAGACGCAAGCGCGCGCACCTTGGATCTTCCCGAAGCCAGGCACCGCTCTTTGTCCCGCTCTCTGGCCCGGCACTTTTGCGACCGGTTGGCCACAGATCATAATAAAGTAAATTTCATCCATCGCGATGTCGGCCTGATGCCGCCGGCATTCATCAGCGAGGATTGGATTGCGGCGGTCTTCCGGCCGGAGGAGCAACGCAGTGACGCCCAGAAAGCCTTGCTGGCGTTGTCCGACCAGTTGATCGACGAAGTGGCGCAGGCCGACCTGATACTGATCTCCAGCCCGATGTACAACTATGGCATGCCCGCTTGCCTGAAAGCCTGGTTCGACCAGGTTGTGCGGATCAACAAGACCTTCGATTTTGATCTGGCGCGGGGCGACTTTCCGCTGGCCCCCACGCTATCGGGAAAAACACTGGTCTTGCTGACCTCCTGCGGTGAGTTCGGCTTTACGCCCGGCGGCATTCGGGCGGAGATGAACCACCTCGGGCCACATATCCGCACCCTGAGCAAATATCTGGGGGTGGAACGGTTTCACGAGATAGGGATCGAGTACCAGGAGTTCGGCGATCAGCGACACCGGCACTCCATCGAGCAGGCCTATCGATCCGTGGACAGATTGGTAGCGCAATTGACGGGGCTGCGGCGCGAAACGGTTTGCTGATCAGCCCCCTGACCGGAACCGGTAACAGCCCTGGAGCGACGGCAGCCGATTGGCGGTGGACTCGGCGATCCCCCAGCGGAAACATACAGCTTTGCTGATATCGGGCTGCGCCGAACGCCCCCATCCTACCGCCAGCAGCAATGTTACTGCACAACCTCAGGGCTCCACCCAGGCGCGGAACTGGAAGCTGCCGTCGCGCACTTCCTGCACCACGGCACTGCGCACCGGGTCGCCGGAGTCCAGGTAGTCGATCCGGCCGGTCACCCCCTCGTACGGCGGCATCGCCAGCAGGGCGTCGCGGATGCCCTGGGGTTCGACGCCGCCCAGTTGCATCGCCCGGAACAGCAGGCCGAAGGCATCGTAACTCAGCGCCGCCACGCCATCGGCGTCACGTCCGTAGAGCTGGCGAAAGTGATCGGCGAACGCCCTGATCGCCGGCTCGACACTGTCCACCGCGTAGTGGCCGCTGAAGAATGCCCCCTCCACCTGCACCCGGTCCACCGGTCGAATCTGGGCCCAGCTGTCGCCCCCCATCAACTGGGCATCGATCCCCATCTCACGGGCCTGGCGAGCCTGATCCGGTACTTCGCTGTAGTAGTTGGGCAGGAACAGCAGCTCGGCGCCGCTATTTTTAATTCGCTGTAGCTGTTCGCTGATATCCGCTACATCACGGGTATAAGCCTCGTAGGCGACCACCTCGCCGCCGAGTTCCTCGAAGGTCGCGCGAAAATACTCGGCTAGCCCCCGGTTGTACTCGCTGGCAACGTCGAACAGTACCGCCGCCCGGCTCAAGCCCAATTGCTGGCGGGCAAAACGGGCCATCAACCGCCCCTGGAAGGTATCGATGAAGGCGGCCCGGAACACCCACTGCTTGCCTCGCGTGGTCTCGGGATTGGTCGACGAGGGGCTGATCATCGGAATTCCCGCCTGCTCGGCGATGCGCGCTGCCGGAATCGCATTGCGGCTGGCCAGCGGGCCGACGATCGCAACAACGTTGTCCTGGTTGATCAGCCGCAATGCGGCGCTGGTCGCCTGTTCCGCGCTGTCCTGGTTGTCCTCGACATGCAGCACCAGCCGGTAACGCCGACCGTCAATCTCCAGGCCGCCGGCACTGTTGACCTCGCCAACCGCCAGTTCGGCCGCCGCCAGGCAAGCCTCGCCCATGCCGGCGATCGGCCCGCTGAGCGCC
Source organism: Marinobacterium arenosum (assembly GCF_019795155.1). GTDB lineage: Bacteria > Pseudomonadota > Gammaproteobacteria > Pseudomonadales > Balneatricaceae > Marinobacterium_C > Marinobacterium_C arenosum. Next base: position 59,526 of record NZ_JAILYN010000001.1, read on the forward strand.
GCCACCAGACCGATATGCAACTCCGCCGGTTCCGCCTGGCGGTCGCTGCAACCGCCGGTCACCAGCAGCAAGAAAGCCAGTACCAGGCCGACAGCCTTGACAATGGGTTGCGCCATTCGACCTCCCATGGATGCCGATTATTCCGAGATGCTCAGCAATGGTGACCGACGGCGGCGGTCTTGCGCCCCTTCAGCATATAGGTGTGCATCTTGCCCTTGCCTTTGACATCGATGAACCCGCGATCACCGAATTCGTACTGGTCGCGCAGGTAGTTATAGGTCGCCTCGGTCACCTGGATGCCGCCTTTGAGCCCCTGCGACTCCATCCGGGCCGCCGTGTTGACCGCATCTCCCCAGATATCATAAATAAACTTCTTGGTGCCGATGACACCGGCCACCACCGGCCCGCTGTTGATACCGATCCGCATACTGAGGTCGGTCTGATGGTGGTGGTTGAAGCGCTTGATCACCGCCAGCATGTCCAGTGCCATCTCGGCGACCACCTGGGCGTGGTCGTCGCACTTGGTCGGCAAGCCGGCACCGACCATATAGGCGTCACCGATGGTTTTGATCTTCTCCAGGCCGCGTTTCTCGCAGAGGCTATCAAACTCGGAGAAGATCTCATTGAGCAGGCTGACCAGTTCCGCCGGCGGCAGGCCGGCCGACATCGGTGTGAAATTGACGATATCGGCGAACAGGATGGTCACTTCGGCAAAGCTGTCGGCGATGGTCTCCTCGCCGCGCTTGAGACGCTCGGCGATTGGCGCCGGCAGAATATTGAGCAACAGCTGCTCCGATTTCTGCTGCTCGGCGGCCAGCTCCTCCAGGGTGAATTTCAGCTGCCCGATCATATTGTTGAAGTTGGTCGCCAGCACGCCGGTTTCATCTTCGGTCAGTACCGGCGCGGTCTGCTCCAGGTCGCCGGCGGCGATTTTGCAGGTGGTATCGCTGACCGCCACGATCGGCCGGGCAATCCGACCGGCAATCAGGTAGATGCCGATACTCAGCAGCGCCACCGCCAGCAGCCCCACCGCGAACAGCATCCAGCCCAACCGATAGGCCGGCGCCAGTGCCTCACTGGCGGGAATCTCGATGATCAGCGCCAGCCCCAACTGCTCCAGCCAGCGGTAACTTCCGATCACCGGTACGCCGGCGTAATCGTCATAGTAGCCCGAGCCATTGATGCCCTGGATCGACTGATCGATCCCCTGACTATGCACGCCGCGCGGATAGCCCTCAAGACCAAAGCTTTCCAGCGACAGGTAGCGGTTATGGGCATCAACCAGGTAGGACAGGCCACTCTCCCCCAGCCCGGTCCGCCGACTGACGATCTCCACCAACACCGACAGCCGCAGGTGAGCCGCCAGCACGCCGAGCGGTTGACCATCGGGACTGATCAGCGGCGTGGCCACGGTGAGCATCGGGGCACCGGTTTCCGGCGAGGGGTAAACCGACTGCAGGAAGGTGCCCTTGCGCCCCTCGATGAAGTAACGATCGCTGAGCCGGTACTCGCCTTCATGGCGGGTATCGGTTGAAAAGAACACGCCGCCACCGGCATCGGTCAGCAGCAGGATTTCGGTCAGCTCGGTGGCCTGCGTGGTGCCCTGCTCAAGGAAGGTGGCGTAGAACAGTACTTCGGCCAAATGCTCGTAGGCTGCCTGCCGCTGGACGGTGCCGGGTTGTTCGGCCAGCAGGATAGCCGCCGCCTTGCGCAGGTCGTCGAGGCCGGCAATGTTCTGTACGATCTTGCGCTGATCGGCGACGAAACGGTTGATCTCAAACTCCTTGTGATCGGCCACCAGGTCGAAGCGGGAGATCGCCATCTGCTTCTGACTGGCCGCCGCCAGCACATAGGTGACCCCAGCCAGCGCAACCACCACCAACATCGAAACCAGCAGAAAATACAACGTCATTCTGGCTTTCAGGCTTTTCTTGAACAGCCCCATGCAACCACCTGCTGTGACCGTGTCCAACGCTGACGAACATCAACGCCAAACAGGCCCTAAACTTATCTAAGTATATAGCGGCAATCCCAGCCGCCCGTCAGGGAGCATAGCGATGACCCGCCCGTTCAGGGAGCAAAGCCCCCTGATTTCAACCGCCCGATTGCACCGGCGACAGCTACTGCAGGCCGGCATGGCCTTCGGCGCGCTCGGTGCCCTTTCGCTTCCGCTGCTGGCGCTTGCAGATACACCGACCGGCCAGGTCGCCGGGGTACTGAAGATCGGCGCCATCGGGCCGTTCAGCGGCCCGGCCGCCCAGACCGGCCGGGCGATGCAGCAAGGTATCCAGATGGCATTGGACGACGCCCGCGCCGACGGCGAACTGCCGGTCACCCTCGATGGTCAGCCGGTCGAAATCGAGATCGTCTGGATCGACAGCCGTTCCGACCCGCAAGTGGCGGTGGCGGGCCTGACCCGGGCAATCCAGCAACAGGGGGTGCAGATGATGTTCGGCGGCTGGCACTCGGAAGTCGGCCTGGCGCTGATGGAGGCGGAGGTGCCTTGGCAGATCCTGCACTTTGGCCATCTGGCGGAAACCCCACAGATTGCCAACCGGCTCAATCAGCAGCCGGAGCGTTACCGGGGCTGGTTCAAATGCTGGCCGTCGCCGACACATATCTCGGCACTCTATGGCGAACCACTGCAGTACTTCCGGCAGCAGGGCCTCTGGCGACCGGCCAACAACCGGGCGGCGGTGATGACAGAGGACACCGCCTTCGGCCGCGATTGGGGCGAAGCGCTGCAAGCCAGCTTGTCGGAAGCGGGCCTCGAAACCTTCCCTTACGACCTGACCGAATTGACGCAAACCAACTTCAGCCAGTTATTGGACAAGTACCAGGCGATGGAGGTTTCGCTGGTGGCCTTCACCAACACCGGCAACCTGGCGACAGCGGAATTCGTCAAGCAGTTTCGCCAGCGGGGCATCAAGGCGCTGCTGATCGCCCATGGTATTCGCTGGTTCAAGGACTGGTACAAATTGACCGGGCCTGCCTCCGATTACCTGATATCGCTGGATTCGGTACCCATCGCACTCTGGCAGCAGTGGTGGGTGCGTCGCTTCAAGCGCCGTTTCCGCGAGGACCCCACCATCGCCGCTGCCGGCCTGCAGTACGACTATGCCAGGATGATGGTACGGCTACTGAACGCGGCCGGCACGCTGGAGCTGGATACGTTGATACGCACCCTGCGGCGGATGTCGTACAAGGGTGTCTGGAACCATTACAAGTTCGCCAGCGAGCCCGGTCCGCGTGCCCGTTCGGCCAACGAAGTCATGACCGGGCCGTTCATGGAGGGATTCAGTTTTCCGCTGGTACAGCTGTTCCAGGGCAAGGCCCGGGTTATCTGGCCACGCAAATATGCCGAGCAGGCATTTCGACAGCCGCCCTGGCTGTAAAGGTCGCACGGAGGCTAGCTCATGCATGAGACGCTGCTACTGGTACTCGGATTGATCGGTCTGCTGACCATCGCCAGCCTGCTGTTGCCGATCGCCAACCGGATCAACTTCCCCTACACGGTGTTGCTGGCACTGGCCGGCAGCCTGCTCGGCGCGCTGGTGATGGCCCGTGGCGAGATGCCGGCCGGCGGTCTGCTGGGCGACTTCCTGCATGCCCTGGACGCGCTGGATATCACCTCCGAGGTGGTGTTCTTCGTGTTCCTGCCGGCGCTGATCTTCGAGTCGGCACTGAACATCAACGCCCGCCATCTGATGGCCGATATCGGCCCGATCCTGCTGCTGGCGGTCCTCGGCCTGTTGATCTCGACGCTGTTGGTCGGCCTGACGATCTGGCCGCTGACCGGCGTCGGCCTGGTCGCCTGCCTGCTGATCGGCGCCATCGTCTCGGCCACCGACCCGATCGCGGTGATCGCCATCTTCAAGAACCTGGGTGCGCCGAAGCGGTTGACCATCCTGGTCGAGGGCGAAAGCCTGTTCAACGACGCCACCGCCATCGTCACCTTCACCATTTTGGCGGCGATCCTGCTCGGGAGTGGCGAAGCTGATCCACTGTCGGCAACCGGCCGGTTCCTGCTGGTGTTCTGCGGCGGCATTCTGGTCGGCCTGGTCAGTGCCTGGCTGACCGCCGCGCTGATCGGCCGATTGCGCAACCTGCCCTTGGTGGAGATCACACTAACCATCTGCCTGGCCTACCTGAGCTTCCTGCTGGCCGAGCACTACCTGCACGTTTCCGGCGTCATGGCGGTGGTCACCGCCGGCCTGGTGATCAACTCCTTCGGCCGCACCCAGGTGTCACCGCAAACCTGGCATGCACTGACTGAAACCTGGGAGGAGCTGGTGTTCTGGGCCAACTCGCTGATCTTCTTCCTGGTCGGCCTGCTGGTACCCCGGGTAATGGCCGACTTCACCGCCGGCCATGCGCTGGCATTGGTGGCACTGACGCTGGCGGCCTTCATTGCGCGGGCGCTGGTACTCTACCTGCTGTTGCCGGCATTGAACCGGATCGGGCTGGGTCAGCAGATCAGCCTGCCGTTCCGAACCGTGATGCTGTGGGGCGGCTTGCGCGGCGCGGTGTCGTTGGCGCTGTCGCTGGTGATCCTGGAGACCCCCGGCATCGCAGCGGAGATAAAAATATTGGTAGCTTCGCTGGTGACCGGGTTCGTGCTGTTCACGCTGTTCGTCAACGCTCCCACCATGGGGCTGATGATGCGGCTGTTCGGACTGGACCAGTTGCCGGCGGCGGAACAGGCGATCCGCAACCGGGTGATGGCGTTGTCGATGAGCCAGATCAGCAGTGATCTGGTACGGGCCGCCCAGGCCGACCAGATCGGCAGCCAGATCACCGAACAGCTGACAGATGATTACCGCCAGCGGCTGCAGGCCATTGAAACCACCCTGTCGCAAGCCGGCCAATTACCTGATCCGGTGATGCAACAGGTCGGTCTGAGCGCGCTGACCAACTACGAACGTCAGCTCTACCTGGAACGTTTCAACGAGGGGCTGGACTCGTCCCGCATCACCCGCACCCTGCTGGCCCAGGCCGACGACCTGTTGGACGGCCTCAAAAGTGATGGCGTGGAAGGCTATCTGGAGGTGGTCGAACGCCAACTCGGCTTCGGCCGGCTGCTGCGTATGTCGCTGCAGCTGCAGCGAAAAACCGCCATTACCCGGCCGCTGGCACTGCAACTGGCCAACCGTTTTGCAGTCCTGCATGCCAGCGAGATGGTTTTGCACCGACTGCGCGGTCATTGCCGCGATAAGATGCCGGCACTGCTCAGCGACAGTCTCGCCCACCAGTTGGACGAGATGTTGGACGGCCGGCTAGGCCGCACCCGCCAGGCGCTGGACGCGCTACGATTGCAGTATCCGGGTTATGCCGAGACCCTGCAAAAACGTCACCTGGCACGGGTCGCGCTACGGCTGGAGGAAGCCAACTACCGGCGGATGCTGAACGAGCGGATGATCAGCCAGGAGGTGTTCAACGACCTGATGCGCGATCTCGGCAAACGCAGCCGGACGCTGGACCGCCAACCGCGCCTGGATCTGGGCCTGCAGCCGGCCAGGCTGGTCGCCCGGGTGCCCTTCTTCGCCGATCTCGGCGCCCAGCGGATCGGCGAGATCGCGCGGCTGCTGAAGCCGCGCCTGGTGGTACCGGACGAACGGGTGATCAGCCAGGGGGAAGCCGGCGATGCAATGTATTTCATCTCCAGCGGGGCGCTGGAGGTCAGTACCCGGCCGCAACCGGTGCGGCTCGGTAGCGGTGACTTCTTCGGTGAACTGGCGCTGCTGACCCAGCAGCCCCGCAGCGCCGATGTCACCGCGCTGGCCTACTGCCAGCTGCTGGTGCTGGCAGTGGGCGATTTCCACCAGCTGCTGGCTCGCCAGCCGGATCTGCAACGGCGGATCACCCATATCGCCGCCGAGCGGCTGCAGCCCGATACGCTGCTTTCCAAGGTACCCCTGTTCAGCGGCTTGGACGAACGTCACCGGCAACAGATTGCCAAGCTGCTGACCCCCTACCTGGCGGCACCGGGCGAACCGGTAGTCAGCAAGGGGGCTGTCGGTGATTGCATGTACTTTATCGCCGGCGGCAATGTCGAGGTGCAACTGGAACCTGAGCCGGTCAGGCTGGGGCCGGGCGACTTTTTCGGCGAACTGGCCCTGCTGACCGAACAGCCGCGCGACGCCGACGTGATCTCCAGCGGCTATTGTCAGCTGCTGGTACTGCCGGTACAGGGTTTCCAGCAACTGATGGCCAATGAACCGGAAATTGAAGCACTGATAAACCGGGAAGCCCGTCGGCGGCTGGCGCAGGAACCGAACGGTCGAAACAGCTGAGTGGGCCTATCAGGACACCGAAGTGGCCAACACCTGGCTTGGCGAATCGCCGAAGAACCGCTTGAACTCGCGGCTGAATTGGGACGGGCTGCTATAGCCGACCCGGTAGGACGCTTCACCGGCCTGATTGCCGCTCATCAGCATGGCGCGCGCCCGATGCAGCCGCAGGCTCTTGACGAACTGCATCGGCGGCATCGAGGTGACCTGCTTGAAATGTTCGTGCAGCGACGAAGGGCTCATGCCGGCGATTCGGGCGAGGGTGTCGATATCCAGCGGCCGCTGGTAGTTCTGCTCGATGAAGTGCACCACCGGCGCAATCCGGTTGGCGCCGCCGTGGTTGGCAACGCAGTTGCGCAGCAGGTGGCCGTGCGGCCCCTTCAATACCTCGTAGAAGACCTCCCGCTTCAGCGACGGCGCCAGAATCTGCCGATCCATCGGGTCGGTGAGGGTGTCCAGCAGCCGGATAAGGCTTAACAACAGCCGCTCGGTCAGCGCACTGGCGCTGACAATATCGGCCGACCGCGCATGCTCCGCACGACCGTGCTGCGCATCCATCTCCAACAGCAGTTGGCTAACCAGGTTGCGATCGATAGTCAGGCTCAGCCCGAGATAGGGGTGTTGCGCACTGGCATCGAGCACCTCAGCCTCGATCGGCATGGTCAGCGAATTGATCAGGTAGTTGTCCGGGTCATAGCCCTGGGCCTGCTCGCCGACATAGATCCGCTTGCGCCCCTGCGCCACCACGCAGATGGATGGCTCGTAGACCACCGGCATTCGCGGCATGGCGGTGGCCGATCGATACAGGGTAAACCCGTCCACAGAGGTCGGGTTGACGCCCTCCTGATCGGCGAAACGCAGGATTGCCCGGCCCAGGTCGGAATCTATTACCACCTCTTCCCCCAACTCAGATAAACGCACATGCCAGAGAATTATGGCACTGAGCTACGGCAATGCTCCATCCGGTGGCGGCAATTGCGGAGTTTTAGGCAAGTACTTTGGAGGATCGTGCTAACGACTCATGCGCCGGGCAGCGATAGTTGAAGGGATCATCTGTTATCCGAATATCCGAAGAGCCGCCCGGATAACCAACCTGAAAGCTCAGGAGAGCGTTATGGCTGTCACCATCAATGTAAACGGCGTCGACCATCCGGTGGATGCGGCGCCCGATACCCCCCTACTATGGGTAATCCGCGACCACATCCACCTGACCGGCACCAAGTTCGGCTGCGGCATGGCGCTGTGCGGCGCCTGCACCGTCTATCTGGACGGCCAACCGGTGCGTTCCTGCAGCACCCCGCTGTCGGCGGTCCATGGCAAGCCGATCACCACCATCGAGGGGCTCCAGTCGCCGGCGGCGCGCGCGGTGCAGCAGGCCTGGAACGAGCTGGAAGTGCCCCAGTGCGGCTACTGCCAGTCGGGACAGGTGATGTCGGCCACCGCGCTGCTGGAAAAGAATCCCAACCCGACCGATGCGGATATCGACGCCGCGATGAGCGGCAATGTCTGCCGCTGCGCCACCTATGCGCGGGTCCGCAACGCGATCAAACAGGCTGCCAAGCAGCTCGGCTAACGGAGGCAGCACGATGCGTCGCAATTACACAGCAAAAAGTTACACCGACGTGAGCTCCGCGCTGGTCACCAACCGCCGCGGATTCATGAAACTGATGGGCGGCCTGGGCGCCGGCCTGACCCTGGCGGTCAATCTTCCGATCGCGCTGGCCGACCAGACCGCCACCGCCGACGGCGGCTTCGAGCCCAATGCCTTTATCCGGATCAACCCGGACGACAGCGTCGCCGTGGTGATCAAGCATCTGGAGATGGGCCAGGGAACCTTCACCGGCCTGGCGACGCTGGTCGCCGAAGAACTGGATGCCGACTGGGCGCAGATCCGGCCGGAGGCCGCACCGGCCGACGCCACCCGCTACAACAACCTGCTCTGGGGCCCGTTCCAGGGCACCGGCGGCAGCACCGCGATCGCCAACGCCTATATGCAGATGCGCCAGGCCGGCGCGGCCGCCAAGGCGATGCTGGTTGCCGCCGCGGCCGCCAAATGGCAGGTACCCGCCAGCGAGATTGGCGTCCAGCGCGGCCTGGTCAGCCACGCCGCATCGGGCAACAGCGCCCGGTTCGGCGAACTGGCCGAGCTGGCCGCGCAGCAGCCGGTACCGCCGGCCGAGTCGCTAAAGCTGAAACAGCCGGACCAGTTCAGCTATATCGGCCAGCAGCTGCCGCGCAAAGACCGTGGCAAGAACGACGGCACCGCCCTGTTCACGCTGGACGTGCAGCTGGACGGCATGCTCACGGCCCTGGTGGCGCATCCGCCGCGCTTCGGCGCCAAGCTGCGCCGGTTCAACGCCGACAGCAGCCGGACGGCGCCAGGGGTGGTCGATGTGGTGCAGATCCCCAGCGGCATCGCGGTGCTGGCGAAGGATTTCTGGAGCGCCAAGAAAGCGCGCGACCTGCTGGAGGTCGACTGGGATGAGAGCGCGGCCTTCATGCTGAGCTCCGACGAGATCATGAGCCACTATAAAACGCTGGCCGAGCAACCGGGCCTGGTGGCGCGCAATGACGGCAACAGCAGCACCGCCCTGAGCGGGGCGGAAACCGTGCTGGAAGCCAGCTTCGAATTCCCGTTCCTGGCCCACGCCACGATGGAGCCGATGAACTGCGTCGCCCAGCTCACCGAGCAGGGCTGCGAGCTCTGGTACGGCGCCCAGATTCAGACCGGCGACCAGCTGGCCGTGGCGAATGCGCTGGGCCTGCAGCCGCAGCAGGTGAAGATCAACATGCTCTACGCCGGCGGCAGTTTCGGCCGCCGCGCCAACCCCCATGCCGATTATGTGGTGGAGGCGGCGCTGATCGCCAAGGCCCGGCCCGGCACGCCGGTCAAACTGGTCTGGACCCGCGAGGACGATACCCGGGCCGGGTATTACCGTCCGATGTACTTTCACCGGCTGCGCGCCGCGCTGGACAGCGCCGGCAATCCGGTCGCCTGGGAGCAGCGCATCGTCGGCCAGTCGATCATCAAGGGCAGCCCCTTCGAGGGGATGATCAAGGATGGCATCGACCCGACGTCGGTGGAGGGCGCGTCCAACCTGCCCTACCGGATTCCGAACCTGCGGATCGAGCTGCACACCGTCGACCTGCCGGTACCGGTCCAGTGGTGGCGCTCGGTGGGCAGTACCCATACCGCCTTCTCGACCGAGGTGTTTATCGACGAACTGGCCCGGCTCGCCAAGCAGGACCCGGTCGAGTACCGCATGAAGCTATTGGCCAACCATCCCCGCCATCGGGGCGTGCTGCAGCTGGCGGCGGAGAAGGCCGGCTGGGGAACGCCGCTGGCCAAGGGGCGCGCCCGCGGCGTGGCGGTGCATGAGTCGTTCAACACCTTCGTCGCCCAGGTGGCCGAGGTCTCGGTCGACGACAACGGCACCTTCAAGGTCGAGCGGGTGGTCTGCGCGGTGGATTGCGGCGTCGCCATCAACCCGGACGTGATCCGGGCCCAGATGGAGGGCGGCCTCGGCTACGGCCTGTCGCCGGCACTGGTCAGCGCCATCACCCTGGACCGGGGCCGGGTGGTGCAGTCCAACTTCCACGACTACCAGGTGGCGCGGATCGACCAGATGCCGGCGGTCGAGGTGCATATCGTACCCTCCGCCGAACCGCCCACCGGGGTCGGTGAGCCGGGCACCCCGCCGATCGCCCCGGCGGTGGCCAACGCGCTCAGTGCGGCTACCGGACAGCGCTTCCACAGCTTGCCGTTGAAGCTGGCTTAATCCGACTCCCCTGTTGCCGGGCCGCAATCCGCGCCCCGGCAGCAGGGTGCGTTTCGATTTGAGAAAAAGAAGATGTCGAATCATCTGTCACAACTGCTGCGGCACTGGTATCCGCAGCGCGACGCAACGCAGTGGGTACTGGGCACGGTGTACCGCACCGAGGGCCCCAGCTACCGCAAAGCCGGTGCGATGATGCTGTTGAACGGCCTCGGCCAGCAGTTCGGCATGCTCAGCGGCGGCTGCCTGGAATCCGATATCCAGCAGCACGCCCGCCGCGTGATGCAAACCGGCAAAGCGGCCACCCTCTGTTACGACGGCAGCGACGAGGATGACCTGTCGTTCCAGCTGGGTATCGGCTGCGGCGGCACCGTGTATATCCTGCTGCAACCGATCCACGCCGATAACCGTTACCTGCAACTGGACAGCGTCCATCATGCACTGACCGGCCGCGCCGCCGGCAGTTACTACCAGCGGATTCCGACCGCTGCCGGCGAGGCGGACAGCCGTTTTATCGCCGGCGCAGACGGTCAGGACCGGACCGACGGCCGGCATGGCCAACTGATCCGGGAAGGCGATCAGCAATGGCTGGTCAGCCGGATCAGGCCCGCGCCCCACCTGCTGGTGGTCGGCGGCGGTATCGACGCCCGGCCATTGGTGGCGATTGCCGCCGAGCTGGGCTGGCAGGTCTGCCTGTGGGACCCCCGCCCGGCCAACGGCCGGCGGGAGTTCTTCCTCGGCGCCGATAGCCTGCTCGACGGCCCGGCAGAGCAACTGGCCGACTACTGCCGCCGTCAGACGGTGGATGCCGCGGTATTGATGGCGCATAACGTGGCGCTGGACGCCGCCGCCCTTTCTGCCCTGCAGCAGGTGCCGCTCCGCTACCTAGCGATGCTGGGGCCGGCCAACCGCCGTGCCCGGGTGTTGCAGCAGGCCGGCTTGAGCGAAACGCAACTGCGCCAGCCGCTGGCCGGGCCGGCCGGACTCGACCTGGGTGGCGAACTGCCGGAGAGCATCGCACTGGCGATCCTGGCGGAGTGCCACGCCGCCTTGAATAAGCGTTCGGCCCGCTCGCTCAGCGCAGTGATCGAACGATGAGCCGCCTGGCGGTAATGATCATGGCGGCCGGCCGCTCTGCGCGTTTCGGCGGCTGCAAACTGTTGGCCCCGGTGGCGGGCAAGCCGCTGTTGCAGCACAGTATCGATAGCGCCCGCCAGCTCTGGCCGGACGACCTGTACGTCATCAGCGGCGCCTGGCATCCGCAGCTGCGGGCGGCACAGCAGGCCGGTGACATCCAGGGCGTGGAGCTGATCCATAACCCGGACTGGGCGCAGGGGCTAGGCAACTCGATCGCCTATGGCGTCGGCCAGCTTGCCCCACGCCATGACGCGATCCTGATCATGCTGGCCGACCAGATCGCGCTGACCGGCGCCGATCTGGCCGAACTGCAGGGCCAGTTCAGCGGCGACAATATCGTCTGCAGCTACTATCAAAACAGCCGTAGCGTACCGGCGATCTTCGGCGCCAACAGCTTCGCCGCCCTGCAGCATCTGCAGGGCGACCGGGGCGCCAAGCAGCTGCTCTATCAGCAGCGGATCGACGTGGTCGAATGCCCGCTGGCGGCGGCGGCAATCGATATCGACAGGCGGCAGGATCTGGCACACTGGCTGGCAGCGTCTGACCGCCGCTGATCGGCCGCCCCTCAATCGCGTCGCTGACTCAGCCCTCCTCTTTCAACGGCCGGTGCGCGGACACCGCCTTCCGGCTTGCCAACTTGCGCAACAGCACATAGAACAGCGGCGTGAAGAACAGGCCGAAGAAGGTGACTCCCAGCATCCCGGAGAACACCGCGACCCCCATCGCATTGCGCATCTCGGCGCCGGCGCCGGTGGAGACGGCCATCGGCAACACCCCCATGATGAACGCAAACGAGGTCATCAGGATCGGCCGCAGGCGCAGACGGCTGGCCTCGATGGCGGCCGTCACTATATCGCGCCCCTGTTTCTCCAGTTCACGGGCGAACTCGACGATCAGAATCGCATTCTTGGTGGCCAGGCCGACCAGTACGAACAGGCTGATCTGGGTGAAGATATTGTTGTCGCCATCGGTCAACCAGACCCCGGCGATCGCCGACAGCAGACTCATCGGCACGATCAGAATCACCGCCAACGGCAGCGTCAGGCTCTCGTACTGGGCCGCCAGCACCAGGAACACCAGCAGCACCACCAGCGGGAAGATGAACACCGCGGTATTGCCGGCCAGGATCTGCTGGTAGGTCAGCTCGGTCCACTCGAAGTCCATCCCCCGCGGCAGCGTTTCCTCCAGGATCTTGGCCATCGCCGCCTGGGCCTGACCGCTGGAGTAGCCCGGCGCGGCATTGCCGTTGATATCCGCCGCCAGGAAGGCGTTGTAGCGGCCGGCGCTTTCCGGCCCGAAGCTTTCGCCAACGGTCAGCACCGCCCCCAGCGGGATCATGTCGCCCTGATTGTTGCGTACCTTCAGCTGCAGGATATCGTCCGGCGTCGAGCGAAACTCCTTATCCGCCTGGGCCACCACCTGGTAGGTGCGACCGAACTGATTGAAATCGTTGATATACATCGAGCCCAGGTAGATCTGCATGGACTGGAAGATCTCGTCGATATTCAGCCCCAACTGCTTCGCCTTGGTACGATCCAGGTCGGTGAACAGCTGCGGTACGTTGATCTTGTAGCTGGAGAACACCCCGGCCAGCTCCGGTGCCGCATAGGCCTTCTGCAATACTTCCTGCAACGCCTTGTTCAGCGCCTCGTAGCCCTGGTCGGTACGGTCCTGGATCTGCAACTTGAAGCCGCCGATGGTGCCCAGCCCCTGTACCGGCGGCGGCGGGAAGATGGCGATGAACGCCTCCTCGACGGCGGCGTATTTCTGCTGCAAACGCTGCGAGATCGCAAAGCCCGACAGCGACGGATCGGTGCGCTGGTCGAAGTCATCCAGAGTAGCGAAGACGATGCCGGCGCTGGAGCTGTTGGTGAAGCCGTTGATCGACAGTCCCGGAAAAGCCACCGCACTGGTCACCCCCGGCTCGTTGAGGGCGATCTCGGACATCTCGCGGATCACCGCTTCGGTCCGCTCCAGCGTCGCACCCTCCGGCAGTTGGGCGAAGCTGACCAGGTACTGCTTGTCCTGCATCGGCACAAACCCTTGCGGCACCTGGTTGAAGCCGTAATAGGTCAACCCCAGCAACAGGCCGTAGACCGCCAGCGACGAGGTCTTGTGACTGAGGATAGCACCGACGCCACGGGAATACTGACCGGCGCTGCGCTTGAAGAAACGGTTGAAACCGGCAAAGAAGCGGCCGAACAGCGTGTCCATGGTACGGGTCAGCAGGTCCTTCTTCGCGCCTTCCTCCTTCAGCAACAGTGCCGACAGCGCCGGACTGAGGGTCAGCGAGTTGAACGCCGAGATGATGGTGGAGATCGCGATGGTCAACGCGAACTGCTTGTAGAACTGGCCGGTCAGGCCACTGATAAAGGCGATCGGTACGAACACCGCTACCAGGGTCAGCGAAATGGCGATAATCGGCCCGCTGACCTCGCGCATCGCCTTGTAGGTGGCTTCGCGCGGGTTGAGCCCTTCGGCGATGTTGCGCTCCACGTTCTCCACCACCACGATGGCGTCATCGACCACGATACCGATGGAGAGCACCAGGCCGAACAGCGACAGGGCATTGATCGAGAAGCCGAACAGGTACATCAGCGAGAACGTGCCGACGATCGACACCGGCACCGCCAGCAGCGGAATGATCGACGCCCGCCAGGTCTGCAGGAACAGAATCACCACCAGCACCACCAGGCCGACCGCTTCCAACAGGGTCTTCACCACCGCCTTGATCGAGCCCTTCACGAACACCGTGGGGTCGTAGACCACGCTGTAATCCACCCCTTCCGGGAAGTTCTCCTTCAGCGCCTCCATCTTGGCGCGGACGTTGTTGGAGATCTCGATCGCGTTGGCCCCCGGCGACTGGAAGATCGGCAACGCCACGGCGCGCTTGTTGTCCAGCAACGAACGCAAGGCATACTCGGAGGCGCCCAGCTCAACCCGGGCGACATCCTTCAGCCGGGTAATCTTGCCGGCCTCATCGGCACGGATGATGATCTGCTCGAACTCTTCAGGCGTTTCCAGCCGCCCCTTGGCATTGACCGGCAGTTGCAGCTCGACGGCACCGGCGTAAGGCGCGCCGCCGATCACACCGGCCGCCACCTGTACGTTCTGTTCGCGTACGGCGGCGATCACCTCGCCGGCGGTCAAACCGCGTTCGGCGATCTTTTCAGGATTCAGCCACAGCCGCATGGCGTAGTTACCGGCGCCGAACAGCCGCACCTGGCCCACCCCCTCGATGCGCGCCAGCTGATCCTTGACGTTCAGCACCGCGTAGTTACGCAGGTAAAGCGTGTCATAGCGGTCGTTGGGCGAGTTCAGGTGCACCACCATGGTCAAATCCGGCGAACTCTTCACCGTGGTCACCCCCAGCTGGCGAGTGACATTCGGCAGTCGCGGCAGCGCCTGGGAGACCCGGTTCTGCACCAGCTGCTGGGCCAGGTCGGCATCGGTGCCGATCTCGAAGGTGACCGTCAGGGTCATCAGGCCGTCGGCGGTGGACTGGGAGGACATGTACAGCATGTTTTCCACGCCGTTGATCGCCTCCTCCAACGGCGTCGCGACCGTTTCAGCGACCACGGTCGGGTTGGCGCCCGGGAAGGAGGCGCTGACCACCACGGTGGGCGGCACTACCTCCGGGTACTCGGAGATCGGCAACTTGAACATCGAGATCAAGCCGGCCAGGAAGATCGCCACCGACAGCACGGCGGCGAGGATGGGGCGATCAATAAACGCTTTGGAAATGTTCATCTTTTTGATTCCGCCGGATTAATACGCGTACGCCAGGTACTGTTTCATTCGCTGATCAGCGGCTCGCCAGTTGCTCAGGTTTGCCGGCGCCGGCGGATTTGGCCGCCAGCTCGACCGGCGCCACCTGCATATTGGGGCGGATCCGGTGCAGGCCGTTGACGATCACCTGATCGCCGGCGTTGAGCCCTGATTCCACCACCCGCTGGCCATCGACGCTGCGCCCCAGGCTCACTTCGCGGTAGGCCACCTTGCCTTCGCCATCGACCACGTAGACAAACTTGCGGTCCTGATCGGTACCGATCGCCCGTTCGCTGACCAGCAGGGTATCGGGCCGATCGGCGGATCCGAGCCGCACCCGGGCATACATGCCGGCCACCAGCGCACCGTCGCTATTGTCGAAGATCGCGCGAGCGCGGATGGTGCCGGACCGGGTATCCAGCCGGTTGTCGAAGGCGTGCACCCGGCCCTGGTAGACCACGCTGTCGTCACCGCTCAACACCAGCTCGACCGGCATCGCCGACGACAGCCCCCCCTGGCGAACCGCCCGGACATAGGTCTGCTCATCGACCTCGAATTCAGCGTAGAAACGGTCGTCGGATACGATGGTGGTCAACACCGGCGCGTTGGCGCCGGCCTGAACCAGGTTACCGACGGTCAGCTCGGCACGGCTGATCCGGCCGGATACCGGCGCTTTGATATGGGCGTACTCCAGATTCAGCCGCGCCTGCTGCAGCGCCGCCTCGGCGGCATCGATACTGGCGGCGGCCACCCGATAGTCGTTGACGATGGTGTCGTAGGCGCGCTGCGAAATGACGCGCTTGTTGATCAGATCCTTCGCCCGCTTCAGCTCCAGCCCCGCCAGCCGCGACCGGTGCCTGGCCGAGGCCAGCGCCGCCTCGGCACTGGCGACAGCCGCCTCGTAGGGACGCGGATCGATTACGTAGAGCGGATCGCCCGCTGCCACCCGCTGGCCCTCTTCGAACAGCACCTGCTGGACGGTACCGCTCACCTGCGGCCGCACGGCGACCTGACTGACCGCGCTCAGTCGACCGGAGTACTCGCTCCACAACCGCAGCGGGCGCGATGCCAGCGTTACCACATCCACTTTGGGCAGCTGCGGGGCGGCGTGTTCGCCCGCCGGTTGCTGGCCGGCATCGGCGGACGGCAGGTAACGGACGACAGCGACCCCGCTGGCCAGCATCGCCATCACGGCGACCGCCAGCAGGGTCGGACGGTATTTGTTCACTCGCGCAGTGGCGTTCATGGTCAGGCTCCCGGCTAATCTCGAAATATACATACCGGTCGGTATGCGACTTGTGCCGAAAGTATACATACCGGTCGGTATGGATCAACGCGATATCGGTGACGGACTGTTCGTAAAAGTGGCGGCAATCGAATTTCCGACAGCCCGCGGAGAACGTACAGGTGATCAATGCCAAAGATGGGACGACACCCATATCAGGGCGAACGCTGGAACTGATGCGGTGCGGCGGGCCCGCGCCGGCGACACGGGCATTTGTATGGGAGGAATGGTTGGAGTGTCAGGCCGGCAATGGGGCGGCAACGACCGGCGCTTCGTCAGCGACCGGCTGGCAGCGGTATTCGGCCTTCAGGTCGACCAGCCGGTATATCCCTTCGCGCAGGTCCTGCTTGACCAGCTCCAGGCTGCGGTAGACGCGTCCGGTAACCAGCAGCCCCTGGATAAACTCATGCAGCAGCCGCCCGATCTGCTGCGGAGCCGGGTCGCCGTTGAGCAGCCCCTCCGCCTTGAGGTTGCGAACCAGGGCGACATTATAGGTCACCGCATTATCAGACATCTCCTGGGCAGCCTGGCGTACTTTCAGCTCGCTGCAGCCGCTCTGGGCACCGGCGGTGAAGAACGGGCAGCCGGACACCGGATTTTCGTCCACCGCTTCCGATTCCTGTTGGTCAATGACGAACCGGATGAGATTTTCCAGCTGCTGCAACGGGGTAAAGCTCGGTGAATAGATGGCATCCAGCTCTTTCTTTTTAACCTGCCAGTGGTGCTGGCAGGCTTCGTAGAACAGCTCGGCCTTACTCGTGAAATAATGGTAGAAGCTTCCCTTGGTGACGCCGGCCTGCTTGCAGATCTCAGCCACACCGACGCTGGCGTAGCTGCTCTGCCAGATCAGGGCGATGGCGGTTTCCAGAAGCTTCTCACGGGTATCGGTTGGCTTACGCATAATCTACTCCGACGCTGAGAGTCCAGCGCAGTATACATACCGGTTGGTATAGTGCAAGTATAGTGCCCCGTGAACCACCGGGGGACCGCTGAACCATCACCCCAGTTCAGCCGGGCGCTTGGCAGCCGTTCAGGATCGGCACTACGCTTTTAGACATTGACGGCCAACTACTGGTCATTTTGCTACCTGTCCCAGACCGGTCAACGTCCAGAGCACAACCATGACCCTTGTCCGCGGCCTTGCCGCCGGCAGTTTAGCAACTCACCAACTCCCGCCACGATGCGGGAGCGGAGAGGCCGTTTCGAATCATCAGCGCCGGCAAGCGCTGCTCCCCGGCTCACGGAAGTAACTGTCATGGCATTGGCAATCGTTCTGATTCTGGTGGTTATCGGCTCGGTGATTTTTCACCTGCTAAGTCCCTGGCAGGCCACACCGGCGGCATCCAACTGGGGTTCGATCGATGACACCCTGCTGCTGACGGTGCTGATCACCGGGCTGTTCTTTGTCGCCATTTCGCTGTTCGTCGCCATCGCGATTATCCGTTTCCGCCACCGGCCCGGCCGCCGAGCCGCCTACGAGCCGGAGAACCGCAAGCTGGAGTGGTGGCTGATAGGCATCACCTCGGTCGGCATCGTGGCAATGCTGGCGCCTGGGCTGATCGTCTACGACGATTTCATCCGGGTACCGAAAAACGCCTATCCGCTGGAGGTTGTCGGCCAGCAGTGGCAGTGGGCGTTCCGCTTCGCCGGTGACGACGGCGAGCTGGGCCGCACCGGCATCCGCTGGGTCAGCGCCAATAATCCGCTGGGGCTGGACCCGGGCGACCCCAACGGCCAGGACGACCGGCTGATCCGCAGCAACGAAGTGCACCTGCCGCTGGACCGGCCGGTACGGGTGCTATTGCGCTCCAAGGATGTGCTGCACAACTTCTACATCCCACAGATGCGCGCCAAGATGGATATGGTGCCCGGTATGGTGTCCTACTTATGGTTCCAGCCGACCCGCACCGGCAGTTTCGAGATCCTCTGCGCCGAGTTCTGCGGCATCGGCCACTACAACATGCGCGGCAAGCTGATCGTCGAACCGGTCGAGACCTTCGAGCAGTGGCTGGCGGCGCAGCCGACCTTCGCCCAACTGCAGGCAGACGCCGCCACGCCCGCGGCCGACCCGCTGGTCGAGAAGGGCCGCCTGCTGGCCGAACAGAACGGCTGCCTGGCCTGCCACAGTATCGACGGCACGCCCAGCCTCGGCCCCGGCTGGCTGGGGCTGTACGGCAAAACCGAAATCCTGGCGGACGGCAGCACAGTGACCGTCGATGACGCCTACCTGATCGAATCGATCGTCGCGCCGAACGCCAAGCTGGTTCAGGGCTATCCACCGGTGATGGTCGCCTACCCGTTCGATTCCGAGACGCTGGACGCACTGGTGGCCTATATCCGCTCACTGAGCGGTGCGGAGGATGCCGTCGAGCCCGATCGCTCGGCCGTTCCGGTCGAACAGGGTCGCCAACTGGCCCAGACCCTGGGTTGCCTGGCCTGTCACAGCGTCGACGGCAGTCCGGCGGTCGGCCCCGGCTGGTTGGGGCTATACGGCAGCCGCAGAACGCTTGACGACGGTCGCGAGCTGCTTGCGGACGACGCCTATCTCGCGGATTCGATCCGCTCGCCCAACGCCGCCATCGTACGGGGTTATAGCCCGATCATGCCGCCCTATACTCTGAGTGAGGCGCAGCTTGAGGCGATGCTTGCCTATCTCCGCTCGCTGGCGGCGGATAACACGCAGAGTTCACAGACAGAGGAGAGACAGGGAGAGTCACCGTAGAGGTAACCCGATGACCTACGCGGAACAAGCAGAAAACGAAGCGCTACACGAACCGAAAAGCTTCCTGACCCGCTACATCTGGAGCCAGGATCACAAGGTGATCGCCATCCAGTACTCGTTGACGGCGATCTTCGTCGGCCTGATCGCACTGGTGCTGTCCGGCCTGATGCGGCTGCAGCTCGGTTTCCCCGGCAGCCTCGAGTTCATGGATCCGGCCGCCTACTACCAGGCGATGACCATGCACGGCATGATCATGGTGATCTACCTGCTGACCGCGCTGTTCCTCGGCGGCTTCGGCAACTACCTGATCCCGCTGATGGTCGGTGCGCGGGACATGGTGTTCCCCTACGTCAACATGCTCAGCTACTGGTTCTATCTGCTATCGGTGCTGGTGCTGATCGCCAGTTTCTTCGCGCCGGGCGGCCCGACCGGTGCCGGCTGGACGCTTTACCCGCCGCAGGCGATCACCCAGGGCACGCCGGGCACCGACTGGGGTATCGTCCTGATGCTGGTGTCACTGGCGCTGTTCATCGTCGCCGCCACCATGGGCGGGCTGAACTATGTCACCACCATACTGCAGGCCCGCACCCACGGTATGACCCTGCTGCGGATGCCGCTCAGCGTCTGGGGAATTTTCATGGCCACGGTACTGGCGCTGCTGGCCTTTCCGGCGTTGTTTGTCAGCGCGGTGATGATGCTGTTCGACCGGCTGCTAGGCACCAGCTTCTTCATGCCGGCGATCATCTCGATGGGCCAGCCGCTGGAGCACCAGGGCGGCAGCCCGATCCTGTTCCAGCACCTGTTCTGGTTCTTCGGCCATCCGGAGGTCTACATCGTCGCGCTGCCGGCGTTCGGCCTGGTCTCCGACCTGATCAGCACCCACGCCCGCAAGAACATCTTCGGCTACCGGATGATGGTCTGGGCGATCATCGCCATCGGCGTGCTCAGTTTCGTGGTCTGGGCGCACCATATGTACGTCAGCGGCATGAACCCCTACTTCGGCTTTTTCTTTGCGTTCACCACCCTGGTGATCGCGGTGCCGACCGCGCTGAAGGTCTATAACTGGGTGCTGACCCTGTGGCACGGCGATATCCACCTGACGGTGCCGATGCTGTTCGCGCTGGCGTTCATCCTGACCTTCCTGGTCGGCGGCCTGACCGGGCTGTTTCTCGGCAATGTGATCGTCGACGTGCCGCTGTCGGACACCTACTTCGTGGTGGCCCACTTCCACATGGTGATGGGGGTGGCGCCGATCCTGGTGGTGTTCGGCGCGATCTACCACTGGTTCCCGAAGATCAGCGGGCGGATGCTGAACGACCGGCTGGGCCGCTGGCATTTCTGGATCACCTTCCTCGGCACCTACGCGATCTACTTCCCGATGCACTACCTGGGCTTCCTCGGTATGCCGCGCCGCTATTACGCCTACGAGAACTACGAGTTCATCCCGCAATCGGCCCACGACCTGAACGCCTTTATCACCGTCGCGGCGCTGCTGGTCGGCACTGCCCAACTGCTGTTCCTGTTCAACCTGGCCTGGAGCACCTTCAAGGGCAAGCCGGCCGGCGCCAACCCCTGGCACGCCAACAGCCTGGAGTGGCAGACCCCGGAGACCCCGCCGCGGCACGGCAACTGGGGCCGGAAACTGCCGGTGGTGCACCGTTGGCCGTACGACTACAGCGTGCCGGGCCTGGCACAGGATTACCTGCCGCAAACTATTTCCGATCAGCAAATGGCACAGCTTAAGAGCGGCCAGCCGCCGGCCAGCGAACAGCCAGCGGCCGAACGTCCGACCGGACCGGGTGACCAAAGATGAATACCCTGCAATTCAGAGTGACCGACAACGGCGCCGACGGCGGCCACATGCCCGATCCCGCCGCCCGTGAGCGGCTGCGTGGGCGGATCTACCGAACCGGCCTCTGGCTGTTGCTGATGGTGATCAGCTCGCTGTTCCTGCTGTTCCTGATCGCCTTTATCGCCCGCGCCCAGCTGCCCGACTGGCAATCGCTGGTCGGGTCCGGTGCGCCGCTGGCGGACAACTGGCCGTTGTGGCTGACCAGCGCGCTGCTGTTATGCGCCAGCCTCGCCCTGCAGTGGGCCAAGACCGCCGCCCAGCACGGTCTGGCCAGCCTCTGTCGCGCCAGCTTCCTGCTCGGCGGGTTGTTTGCGCTAAGCTTCCTGGCCGGCCAGCTGTGGGTCTGGCAGCGGTTCGTCGAGGACGGTTACCTGGTCAGCGGTAATCCGGCCAACAGTTTCTTCTACCTGCTGACCGGCTTGCACGGCCTGCACCTGATCGGCGGGCTGGTCGGCTGGACGGTGATCGCCGCCCGGCTATTCGGCCGGCAGCACTCCTTACAACCGCTGGCGATCGAGCTCTGCACCCGCTACTGGCACTTCCTGCTGGGGCTCTGGCTGTTGCTGTTCCTGGTACTGACCCGCTCACAGGAAACCTACCAGGCGATCGCCGCGTTCTGCGGCCTGAGGTGAACCAGATGGCTACCGAAAGCGTTACCAATCCACAACCGCCGGGCCTGCGCGGCCTGGTCAGTGACTGGGCCTCCGACAAGGACGCTTTCAAGCAGGTCTCCTGGGGTAAGGCGATGATGTGGATCTTCCTGCTCAGCGATACCTTCATCTTCTCCTGTTTCCTGACCGGCTACATGACGGTGCGGATCAGTACCACCGCCGACTGGCCCAATCCGAGCGAGGTGTTCGCGCTGACCATCGCCGGCCAGAGCATCCCACTGATCCTGATCGCCATCATGACCTTCGTCCTGATCAGCAGCAGCGGCACCATGGCGATGGCGGTCAACTTCGGCTACCGGCGCCGACGACTGCCGGCGGCGTTACTGATGCTGACGACCGCGCTGCTCGGTGCAACCTTCGTCGGCATGCAGGCGTTCGAGTGGACCAAATTGATCGAAGAGGGCGTGCGCCCCTGGGGCAATCCGATGGGGGCCGCCCAGTTCGGCGCGGCGTTCTTCATGATCACCGGCTTTCACGGCCTGCACGTGTCGGTCGGGGTGATCTACCTGAGCATCGTCGCCTTCAAGGTGCTGCGCGGAGATTACGAGCGGCGGGGCAACTACCAGATCATCGAGATTACCGGCCTGTACTGGCACTTCGTCGACCTGGTGTGGGTATTCATCTTCGCGTTTTTCTATCTCTGGTAACAGGTAAAAAGGAACGGTCATGGCACACGCACACACCCAAGGCCAGCAACATCCGATCGGCCTCTATCTGAAGATATGGGGGTTGTTGTTCCTGCTCAGCACCCTCTCCTACCTGGTCGACTACTTTCAGTTCCAGGGGCTGATGCGCTGGTCGCTGATTATCCTGTTCATGCTGCTGAAGGCCGGCCTGATCGTGGCGATCTTCATGCATATGGCCTGGGAGCGGCTGGCGATCGTCTACGCCATCCTGCTGCCGCCGGGCTGTCTCCTGGTGCTGGTCGGCCTGATGGCCGCCGAGGCGGACTACACCTTGCTGAGCCGGCTCTATTTCTTCAGCGGAAATGAGTAATTGAACGGCGAGCTCACAAAAAAAAGGGGAAGCAAGGCTTCCCCAAACGACGTACCAGTCAGTACCGGTGCAAAAGAGTCAAAGAGGACTTGCTTACATTCGCAGGCCGCCGTCCATCTCGACGATGCGGCCGTTGAAGAAATCGTTTTCGATGATGTACTGCAGCGTGTGCGCCATCTCGCTCATCTCGCCCAGACGGCCGACCGGCACCGCGGCAACCAACCGCTCGATCGCTTCCGGCTTCATCTGCGCGGTCATATCGGTGGAGATCACACCCGGCGCGATACCGCCGACGCGGATACCGTGGCGCGCCAGTTCGCGGCCCCAGGTCACCACCATGCTGGCCACGGCGGCCTTGGTGGCGGCGTAGTTGGTCTGGCCGATATTGCCGGCCTTGGCAACGGAGGAGATGTTGACGATCACCCCGCCCTGGCCCTGTACCGCCATGATGCCGGCCGCTTCACGGGTGCACAGGAAGGTGCCGGTCTGGTTGACGTCGACCACCGACTGCCACTGATCCAGGCTCATCTTGCCGACCAGCTCGCCATCCTTCACCTTGATCAGCATGCCGTCACGCAACAGGCCGGCGTTGTTGACCAGGCCGTTGATCTGGCCGAAGTCCTGCTTGATCTGGGCGAACGCCTGCTCGACCTTGGCTTCGTCGGTGATATTGCAGATGTAGCTGCGCGCTTCAGCGCCCTTCTCAGCACACAGGCCAACCGTTTCGTCCAGTGCAGCACCGTCCAGGTCGACCAGCGCCAGCTTGGCGCCCTGTTCCGCCAGGTGCACCGCCATCGCCCGGCCCAGGCCACGGCCGCCACCGGTGATTACGAATACGTTGTCTTTGATCTGCATACGGAGTCTCCCATCACTTCAAGGGTACGGCGGGCTTCACCAGCCACCCGATTAACTTTGACGTTAACGTAAACATTACCTGCAAAACGGCAGTGCGGCAACAAAAATATAGGTATTTTCCCTTATTTTGACTGCAAGCGGCAAGCTTCAAGCGGCATTGCACCGGTTGTAGGGCCGGGTAGGTTCGGCCGGCCAACGCCGACAGGCGTTTCACAATCGATGACACGCCTGTGATGATGGTGCCCCGGGTGGCGCTGTAATTCGCAACTCTGTCGCGGTCGGAGCCCGCTGCTACGGGGCCCACGCTCCGTAGCAGCGGGCTTGGCATGCCCGCTTATTTCAGCAGACCGGCTTCTTCCATGATGCCGGTGATCTCCGGCAGGATGGTTTCGTCGTCGATGGTCGACGGCATCTTGTAGGACTCGGCGGCGGCGATCTTGCGCAGAATGGCGCGCAGGATCTTGCCGGAGCGGGTCTTCGGCAATCGCTGCACGATCACCGCACGGCGGAAGCAGGCCAACGCACCGACCTGCTCACGCACCATCTGTACCAGTTCGGCCTCGACCTGGGCCTCATCCACCTCGACGCCGGCTTTCAGTACCACCAGGCCGACCGGTACCTGGCCCTTCAGCGGGTCGTTGGCGCCGATCACCGCGCATTCGGCAACCGCCGGATGGGCGGAGACCACCTCCTCCATCTCGCCGGTGGACAGGCGGTGGCCGGAGACGTTAATCACGTCGTCGGTTCGGCCGGTGATGTAGATGTAGCCGTCTTCATCCTTAAATCCACCGTCACCGGTGTGGTAGTAACCCGGGAAGGCGGTCAGGTAGGAGTCGACGAAGCGCTGCGGCTTGTTCCAGATGGTCCAGGCCACGCCCGGCGGCATCGGCAGTTTGGCGCAGATATTACCGGATTCGTTCGGCTCGACATCATTGCCATCACCATCCAGCACCCGGATATCGTAACCGGGGATCGGCTTGTTGGTGGAACCGAGGCGCGGCTCGGACGGGTTATCCCAGCCCATCATCGGCGAGGTCATCGGCCAGCCGGTCTCGGTCTGCCACCAGTGGTCGACCACCGGCACCTGCAGCAGCTCGGATAGCCACTGATAGGTGGAGGAATCCAGCTTCTCGCCGGCGACGAACACCCACTTCAAGCTGCTGAGCTCGTACTTCTTCGACAGTTCGCCGTTCGGATCTTCCTTGCGGATGGCACGGAAAGCGGTCGGCGCGCAGAACATCGAATTGACACCGTATTCGTCGATCACCCGCCAGAACGCGCCGGCATCCGGGCACTTGATCGGCTTGCCTTCGTAGAAGATCGCGCTGCAGCCACCCATCAGCGGACCGTAGACAATGAACGAATGGCCGACCACCCAGCCAATATCGGAGGCGCCCCACCAGACATCGCCGGCGTTCATGCCGTAGACGTTGTTCAGCGCGTAGCTCAGCGCCACCGCGTGGCCGCCGTTGTCGCGCACGATCCCCTTCGGCTGGCCGGTGGTGCCGGAGGTGTACAGGATGTACAACGGGTCCTCGCCCTTCACCGCGACCGGATCGGCAGGCTCGGCGCCCTGTTGGAAATCGTACCAGTCCAGGTCGCCCGGCTTATCGAGCTCGGCCTGCAGCATCGGCCGCTGACAGACCACCACGTTGCTCGGTTTGTGAGCGGACAGCTCGACCGCCTTGTCGACCAGCGGCTTGTAGGCGATCTGTTTGTCGAATTCGATACCGCAGGAGGCGGTCAGGATCACCTTCGGTTCGGCATCGTCGATACGGATCGCCAGCTCGTTCGGTGCGAAGCCGCCGAACACCACCGAGTGCGGCGCGCCGAGCCGGGCGCAGGCCAGCATCGCCACCGCCGCTTCCGGGATCATCGGCATGTAGATCACCACCCGGTCGCCCTTGTCGACGCCAAGACCACGCAGCGCGCCGGCAAAGGTGGCCACCTGGTCGCGCAGCTCGTTGAAGGTGATCGCTTGCTTGGTGTTGCTGACCGGCGAGTCGTAGTAGATCGCCACCTGCTCGCCACGGCCCTGTTCGATCTGCCAATCCAGCGCCAGATAGCTGCTGTTCAGCTCACCGTCGCTGTACCAGTTGTAGGTGCCGTATTCGGTCTGCTTGAGGATGGTTTCGGGTTTCTTGAACCACTGGATACGGTCGACCTGGCCGGCCCAGTAACCTTCAGGATTGTCCAATGCTGCCTGGTATTCTTCGTTGTAACTCATCGTTTCACCGCTGTTTTTTTAATTGTTCTTTTAATTATTTTTTTAATTGTTTTTTAATGTGTTTTTAACGAGAGAACGGGACGCACGGCGGCCTGAGCCGGCGCCTCATAGCGTTTATCGGGCCGGAGAATCCGACCCGATAAACAACCGGGATCAGCTATCCTGGTACAGCTTCAGCACGCTGGAGAAGTCCAGCCCGCCGTTGCCCTTGGACTTGTGCAGGTTGAACAGCGCGCGCGCCTGCGAGCCCATCGGCACCGGCGAAGCGCTCTGCTGGCTCAGATCCATCGCCAGCCCCAGGTCCTTGAACATCAGGTCGACCTGGAAGCCGCCCTGGTAATCGTTGGAGGCCGGCACCCCGTCCATCACGCCCGGTACCGGGTTGTAGACCTGCAGCGCCCAGTTGTTGCCGGAGCTCTGCTTCATGATCTCGGACAGCACCGCCGGATCCAGGCCGTTCTTGATACCCATGTTCAGGGCTTCACAGGTACCGGTCATCAGGATTGCCAGCATCATGTTGTTGCACGCCTTGGCGATCTGGCCCGCGCCGTGGTCACCGGCGTGGAAGATGTTCTTGCCCATGCACTCGAGCACCGGCTTGGCGCTGCTGAACTGCTCATCGCTGGCACCGACCATGAACGCCAGGGTACCGGCCTTGGCACCGCCAACACCGCCGGAGACCGGTGCGTCGATAAAGCTGATACCGCGCTCGGCACCGGCCGCAGAAACACGCTGGGCGGTAGCCGCGTCGATGGTGGAGGAGTCGATGATCAGGGTGTCCTTGCGGACCACGTCGAACAGCGGCTGGTCACCGGTCACGAAGAGACCTTCGACATGCTTGCCGGCCGGCAGCATGGAGATCAGGAAGTCGACATCGGTAGCCGCATCGACAGCGCTGCTGGCGGCCTGCGCCCCTTCGGCGACGACACGCTGCATTGCTTCTTCAAACAGGTCGAACGCCTTGACGCTGTGACCCGCCTTGACCAGGTTGATCGCCATCGGGCCACCCATGTTGCCCAGGCCGATAAATCCGATTGTTGCCATGATTCTTGTCCTTATTTTGTTCGGTCAGTCCAAGGCGGTGCCGGCCCGGCCGGCACCGTCTTCCGTATCGCTTAGTTATCGCTTATTGCAACTTGCCGCTGAGCGGGTTCCGGTCCCAGGGCGACTGGAAGAACTCGTCCAGTACCGCCGGATCGACCTCGCCGATCGACTTGAAGGTCCAGTCGGGGCTGCCATCCTTGTCGACCAGCAGCGCCCGTACCCCTTCCGGGAACTCGCGGTGCTTGCTGCACTGTACCGACAGCACCAGTTCGCTCTCGAACATCTCCTTCAGCGACATGTGTCGGGTCACCTCCATCTGGCGGGCGATGATATGCACCGCCAGCGGGCTGCCGTGGCTGAGCGCCTTCTGCGCCCGGCGCACCCACTTGTCCTCGGAGTCTTCCGCCATCAGCGCGTCGTACAGTTCGGCCAGGGTATCCTGGTCGGTCACCCGGCGGATCAGCTCGGCATGCTTCTGTACCTGGCTCTCCAGCTCGGCCAGCTGCGACTGGGATTCCCGCTCCAGCGCGCGCAGCACCCGGTTGACCGCCGCCGTGGCGCTGCCGCTCCAGTCCTCTGCCTGAAGCTGTTCAACCATGGTGGGACGCAACTCCTTCATCACGAAACGGTCGGCCAATCCCAGGTAGAGCGCGTCAGCCGCGTTCATCGGGTTGCCGGTCAGCCCCAGGAACAGGCCGGTGTTGCCCGGCATATGGTTCAGGAACCAGCTGCCGCCGACATCCGGGTAGAGGCCGATGGTGACCTCCGGCATCGCCAGGTGAGAGCTCTCGGTGACCACCCGGTGACTGCAGCCGTTCATCAGTCCCATGCCGCCGCCCATCACGATACCGCTGCCCCAGCAGATGATCGGTTTCGGATAGGTGTGGATGCAATGGTCGAGGATGTACTCGCGGGTAAAGAAATCTTCCGGGAAGTTGGCGTCGCCCTCACCCACCATCGACTTGTACAGATTGACCACGTCGCCGCCGGCACAGAACGCCTTCTCGCCGGCACTGTCCAGGATCACCGCCACCACACTGTCGTCGTCTTTCCAGGCATCCAGCTTGGGCTGGATCAGGTCGATCATCTCCAGGGTCAGCGCGTTCAGCGTGCGCTCGGCGTTCAGCGATACCTCGACGACCTTCTTGCCGTCCCGGGTCGGAAATTCATTAAAGAGTACGCAGCTCATCAGATATCCTCAGCAACAAAAAAGGCGGCCGCTGTCTTCGGCCGCCCGTGCGATTACTTGTTTTTCCACTCCGGCGCCCGCTTCTGCAGGAACGCGTTGACCCCTTCACGCTGGTCTTCGGTGTGGAACAGGTCGACGAACAGCTCACGCTCCAGGATGTAACCCTGGTCCCAGTGGCCGCTACGGTTGTTCTGGATCAACTGCTTGCAGGCCGCCACGGCGGTCGGGCTCTGCTGCTCGACCATCTTGGCCATCTCCAGCGCCCGCTCGAACGACTGTCCCTGCGGCACCAGTTCCTCAACCAGACCGATCTCCTTGGCCTGCGGCGCCTTGATGCGTTCACCACAGAGGATCATCCGCTTGGTCCAGCCCTCGCCGACCAGCATGGTCAGGTTCTGGGTACCGCCGGCGCACGGCAGCAGGCCGACCTTGGCTTCCGGCAGTGCCATCTGGGCCTGCTCCTCGGCCACCCGGATATCGCAGGCCAGCGCTACCTCCAGGCCGCCGCCCATGGCGAAACCGTTGATCGCGGCGATCGACACGCCGCGGAAACGGGCCAGGGTCTCGAACGCTTCGCCGAAGTAACGCGCCATATCACGCGCCACCGAACGGTCGCCGTCGGCAAACAGGTTCAGGTCGGCACCGGCGGAGAAAAACTTCTCGCTCTGGCTGCGGATCACCAGCGCATAGACCTCGTCATCCTGGTTCAGCTCCTCGACCACCCGCTTGAGCCCCTTCAGGCTCTCTTCGGTCCAGGTATTGGCCGGCGGGTTGTTCATGGTGATGACCGCAGTGTGGCCCTGCTTTTCGACAATCAACTTGTCCGTCATGTGCTGCTCTCCGTAACGCTTTACAGAATCTCGGCCGCATCCTGCATCAGCAGGCGGCGAGAGATGATGACACGCATGATTTCATTGGTGCCTTCGAGAATACGATGTACCCGGTTGTCACGCAGGTAGCGCTCCATCGGGTACTCCTTGATGTAGCCGTTGCCGCCGAAGATCTGCAGCGCTTCATCGCAGATATCGTAGCAGGCGTCGGTGGCAAACCGTTTTGCCATCGCGCAGTAGGTGGTCTTGTCGGCATGCCCGGCATCCAGCTTGCTGGCCGCCAACCGTACCATCTGGCGTGCAGCAACCAGGTCGGTGGCCATATCGGCCAGTTTGAACTGCAGCGCCTGGAAGCTGGCCAGCGATTTGCCGAACTGCTTGCGCTCATGCATGTATTCGGTGGCCTTGTTCAGCGCCGCCTGGGCGGTACCGACCGAACAGGTGGCAATGTTGATGCGACCACCGTCGAGCCCCTTCATGGCGATCTTGAAGCCGTCGCCCTCGTTGCCGAGCAGTGCACTGGCCGGAACCCGCACATCCTCGAAGGTGATCATCCGGGTCGGCTGGCTGTTCCAGCCCATCTTGTCCTCTTTGCGACCGTAGGTGATGCCGGCCGCCTTGGCATCGACGGCGAACGCGGAGATCCCTTTCGGGCCCTCTTCGCCGGTGCGCGCCATCACCACCAGCACGTCGGTGCTGCCGGCGCCGGAGATGAAGATCTTGCTGCCATTTAGCACATAGTCGTCGCCGTCACGACGGGCGCTGGTCTTCAGCGACGCGGCGTCGGAGCCGGCGTTCGGTTCGGTCAGGCAGTAGGAGGCCAGCTTCTGGCCGGCGGTCAGATCCGGGCACCAGGCCTGGCGAGTCTGCTCGTTGCCGAACGCGTCAATCATCCAGGTCGCCATGTTGTGAATGGTGATAAAGGCGGTGGTCGAGGTGCAGCCCATCGCCAGCTGCTCGAAGATGATGCTGGCATCCAGTCGGCTCAGGCCGAGACCGCCGACATCTTCCGAAGAATAGAGGCCACAGAAGCCGAGTTCGCCGGCCTTGCGCAATACTTCGACCGGGAACAGCTGTTCCTGATCCCATTCGGCGGCATGGGGTTCCATCTCGTTCTGCGCAAAGGCGCGGGCCATGTCGGCGAATGCAATCTGGTCTTCGTTGAGTTCGAAATCCATCGCTCTCTCCTGAAATCATACAATCGGGCCGACCGTCAGGTCGGCCCGAGCATAGAACTGCCTTGGTTATTATTTGAGATGGATGGTGGTGTTGACGCCACGGTCGATATCATCTTCGAACCAGCGCGCGGTCACGGTCTTGGTCTCGGTGTAGAACTTGACCGCCTGCTTGCCGTAAGCGTGCTGGTCACCGTAGAACGACTTGCGCCAGCCGGTGAAGGAGAACATCGGCAGCGGCACCGGCACCGGTACGTTGATACCGACCTGGCCGACCTTGATCTCGTGCTGGTACTTGCGGGCAGCCGCTCCGGAAGCGGTGAAGATTGAGGTACCGTTACCGTACGGGTTCTCGTTGATCAGCGCGATCGCCTCGTCCAGGGTATCCACTTCCAGCGCGATCAGCACCGGGCCGAAGATCTCTTCCTGGTAGATGGACATATCGGTGGTCACGTTGCGGAACATGGTCGGGCCGACCCAGTTACCATCCGGGTAACCTTCTACCACGCACTCGGAGCCATCCAGGATGCAGTCGGCGCCAGCCTCTTTACCTTCCTGAATGAAATTCAGAACGCGCTGCTTGGCCTGCGGGTTGATCTGCGGACCGTAACCGGCTTCCGGATCGTTCCAGGCGCCCGGACGTACCTTGGCCAGTGCATCACGGACTTCAGGGATCCATTCGCGAGCCTCACCGACGAATACCGCCACGGAGATCGCCATGCAACGCTGACCGGCGGCACCGACAGAGGCACCGGCGATGTTGTTGACCACCTGGTTCTTCTGGGCATCCGGCATCACAACCATGTGGTTCTTGGCACCGGCAAACGCCTGTACGCGTTTCATATGATCGGTACCGGTGCGATAGATATGCTCGCCGACCGCGACGGAACCGACGAAGGAGATCGCCGGGGTGTCTTTGTGGACCAGCAGCTGGTCAACCACCTCTTTGGTGCCGTGCACGATCTGCAGCAGGCCGTCCGGCGCACCGGCTTCATTGAACAGCTCGGCCAGACGCATCGGCGTCAGCGGGTCCTGCTCGGACGGCTTCAGCACGAAGGTGTTACCGCAGGCGATCGCCATCGGGAACATCCACAGCGGAATCATCGCCGGGAAGTTGAACGGGGTGATACCGACACAGACGCCCAGCGGTTGGGTGATGCTGTAGCAGTCGATCTTGCGGGCCACGTTCTCGACGGTTTCGCCCATGCTCAGTGAAGCGATGTTGCAGGCATGCTCGACTACCTCGATACCACGCCAGACGTCGCCCTTGGCATCGTCGAAGGTTTTACCGGTTTCCTGCGACAGCAGGGTTGCCAGCTCGTCGTGATGCTCTTTCAGCAGCGCCTGGTAACGCAACATCAGACGCGCCCGCTCACCGACCGGAGTATCTTTCCAGGTTTCGAACGCTGCTTTCGCTGCGGCAACGGCACGCTCCACCTCGGCTTCGGTGGCACAAGGCACCTGCGCGATCACTTCCTGAGTGGCCGGGTTGGTAACAGGAATCAGGTTCTGGGACTCGCTCTGGACGAGTTCACCGTTGATCAGAAGAGGGACTTGCTGAGTCATCACGTTTACCTTTTGTTGTTATCTTGCTTACCCTGGTTACGTCGTCTTTGGAGCTTCCGAAAAGTTGGAACTCTCGCAACGACGCGCTGTTAAGGAATTTGTAACACAGCCCCCAGAGCCTCAGGATTGATTAAGTTGCGCGAATACTGGATTATATTGCGATACATTAATGGTTTTCCCTTATACATAAGTTTAGTCCATGAGCAGCCCCTCACAATGGCCACTGGCACCGGAAAGCAGCCGCTTCGTCATTCCGCGCCGCACAATCAGTCAGTTGGCCGCACATCCGCTAAGCAAGGGCCTCTACCCGCTCGGTATCGGTTACTATCAACGGGCCAGCGGCCACCATATGGCCCGCCAGGAACATGACGACAACCTGCTGATCTACTGCCTGGAGGGCCGTGGCCGGCTGACCGTCGGCGAAGAGCGCCATACCGTGCGCGCTGGCGATCTGATGCTGATTCCGCGCGGTATCGCGCACGCCTACCAGTCCGGCAAGGCGGATCCCTGGACCATTTTCTGGGTCCATTTCGACGGCGAGGACGCCGCCGACTTCATCGCCCACCTGCAGAGCAGCCGCAGTGGCCAGGCCGGTCCGGTCAGCCGTCTCGGTATCCACTCCCGACTGGTCAGCGATTTCAGTGCCCTGCTGGAGAGCCGGCAGGCCAGCTATAACCTCAACGCCTATATCAACGCGGCCAATCAGCTGCGCCAGATACTGTCACATATTGCGCTTCTGCAGCCGCTGGCGCGGCAACAGCAGAGCGCCGACAGCTTTGACCTGGAGGCGATCCACAGCCTGATGCAGTCGCGACTGCACGAACAACTGGATCTGGACACCCTGGCCGAGACGGTCAACCTGTCGAAGTACCATTTCGTCAAGCGCTACAAGGAACTGACCGGCACTACGCCGATCAACCATTTCATCCACCTGAAGATCGAAAAAGCCTGCCATCTATTGGACGTGACACAGAAGAACATCAACGAGATCGCCTTCGCAGTCGGCTACGAAGACGCCTACTACTTCTCGCGAATCTTCAAGAAAACCATGGGATTGTCGCCGAGCCAGTACCGCCAGATGCGGGTCGGCGGCGTGCCTTATGGCCGCTAGCGGCTATAACAAAAAACGGGCCGCAAGGGCCCGTTTCAGGAATAGAACCAGAAGCTGAGTTACAGCAACTCAACCGCCACCGCGGTCGCTTCACCGCCACCGATACAGAGCGAAGCAACCCCTTTGCTCAGGCCACGCTGCTGCAGTGCGTACAACAGGGTCACCAGGATACGGGAGCCGCTGGAACCGATCGGATGGCCCAGTGCGCAGGCGCCGCCATGCACGTTGACCTTGTCGTAATCCAGCCCCAGCTGGTCAACCGCCAGCATGGTCACCACCGCGAAAGCTTCGTTGATCTCGTACAGATCCACCTCGTCCTTGCTCCAGCCGGCTTTATCCAGCACCTTCTGGATGGCGCCAATCGGGGCGATGGTGAACTCCTCCGGCAGCTGGGCGTGGGTGGAGTGGGCCTTGATGCGGGCCAGCGGCTTCAGGCCGCGCTGCAGGGCTTCGGACTCGGACATCAACACCAGCGCCGAGCCGCCGTCGGAGATCGAGCTGGAGTTGGCCGCGGTGACGGTACCGTCCTTCTTGAAGGCCGGCTTCAACTGACGGATCTTGTCGATGCGAGCATTACCCGGCTGCTCGTCAGTATCGACCAGGGTTTCGCCCCTGCGGCTGGTTACCGTTACCGGCGCAATCTCATCTTTAAAGGCGCCGGTTTCGATCGCCTTAAGCGCGCGCTCCAGCGACTGGATCGCAAAATCGTCCATCGCCTCGCGAGTCACATTGAACGTGTCGGCGCTCTGCTGCGCGAAAGTCCCCATCAGGCCGCCCTGGTAGGCGTCTTCCAGGCCGTCGAAGAACATCGAATCGATCACCTGCTGATGCCCCATCCGCATCCCTTCGCGGGCTTTCGGCAGCAGGTAGGGCGACTGGCTCATGTTTTCCATACCACCGGCCACCATCACCTTGGCTTCGCCGGCCTTGATCTGGTCGTGCGCCAACATCACCGCCTTCATGCCGGAACCACACATTTTGTTAACGGTGGTACAGCCGGCATCGACCGGGATACCCGCGCCAAGCGACGCCTGGCGTGCCGGTGCCTGACCGAGGCCTGCCGGCAGCACGCAGCCCATCACCACTTCATCGACATCGCTACCGACGATATGGGCGCGCTCCAGCGCAGCCTTGATAGCGGTGGCACAAAGCTCAGGAGCCCGTACCGAACTCAGTGAACCCATCATGCCACCCATCGGTGTACGGGCAGCGCTAACAATAACCACGGAATCCTGCATACAAACCTCAGTTTACGTAAACGTCATATATAGATTATAGAAAAAGGCGCAGTTAGCCCACTGCGCCTTACCAGTCCATCACCCCGACTCAGGAGCTGAAGTTACGCTTGATCACCTTGTTGATCTCACCGACGATGCCGCTGCGGAACGCCAGTACGCAGATTACGAAGATCGCGCCCATGATGATGTGCAGATAGTTACCCAGCTCACCACCGGACAGGTAGTTCTGAATGCCCACCACTACGCCGGCGCCGACCAGCGGGCCGAGAATGGTGCCCATGCCGCCTACCAGGGTCATCAGCACCACCTCGCCGGACATGTGCCAATGCACGTCGGTCAGCGACGCCAGCTGGAATACCAGGGTCTTGGTGGAACCTGCCAGTCCGGCCAGCGCCGACGAAATAATGAACGCCACCCACTTGTAGTCGTTGACGTTATAGCCCAGCGACACGGCACGCGGCTCGTTCTCGCGGATCGCCTTCAGCACCTGGCCGAACGGCGAATGGATGGTACGGTGGATCAGCCAGAAGCCGAACACGAACACCGCCAGCACGAAGTAGTACATCGCCATATTGTCGGACAGGTCGATCAGCCCGAACAGCTCGCCGCGCGGCACGCCCTGCATGCCATCCTCACCACCGGTGAACGGCGCCTGCAGATAAACGAAGAACATCAGCTGGGCCAGCGCCAGGGTCACCATCGCAAAGTAGATCCCTTCACGCTTGACCGACAGCTTGCCGTAGAAGGCGCCCAGCAAAGCGGCCGCCGCCGTCCCGCACAGAATACCCAGTTCCGGCGTGATGCCGGTGTTCATCATCAGGTAACCGGTGACATAGCCGCCGGTACCGAGAAACACCGCATGGCCGAACGACAGCAGGCCGACGAAGCCGAGCAGCAGGTTGAAGGCGCAGGCGAACAGTGCGAAACAGAGCACCTTCATCAGGAAGACCGGATAGAGAATGGTCGGCGCGATCAGCGCAAAGCCCAGCAGACCCAGGTAAAGTTTGTTTATTTTCATTGTTACCACTCCCCTTCTCAGGCTTCTTTACCGAACAGGCCGGCCGGTTTCAGCAGCAGTACCACAACCATCACCAGGAAGATGATGGTGGTCGAGGCTTCCGGATAGAAATACTTGGTCAGCCCTTCGACCACCCCCATGCCGAGACCGGTCAGGATGGCGCCACCGATCGAGCCCATGCCGCCGATCACCACGATCGCGAACACCACGATCAGCATATTGGAGCCCATCTCAGGGCTGACCGCGTAGACCGGTGCGGCCATGACGCCCGCCAACCCCGCCAGCGCCACGCCGAAGCCGAAGGTCAGGGTGACGATCAGCGGTACGTTGATACCGAACGCCTGCATCATTTGCGGGTTCTCGGTGCCGGCCCGCAGGTAGGCGCCCAATTTGGTTTTTTCGATCATCCACCAGGTACCGAAGCAGACGGTGATCGACGCCACGATGATCCAGGCGCGGTAGTTCGGCAGGTACATGAACGGCAGCTTGGTGCCGCCTTTCAGTTCGGCGGGGATCGCATAGGAGAGGCCGGAGGAGCCGAAGCCATGGGTAAAGGCCCCCTGCAGAATCAGCGCGATACCAAAGGTCAGCAGCAGGCTGTACAGGTGATCCTCATTGGCGATCGGTCGCAGCAGATAGCGCTCCATCAGCACCCCGATGACGCCCACCAGCAGCGGTACGATGATCAACGCCGCCCAGTAGTTGATACCCATGTACTGCAGGGCCATCCAGGCGATGAAGGCACCGACCATGTAGAGCGCGCCCTGCGCAAAATTAATGATTTTCAGAAGACCGAAGATTATTGCCAAGCCGAGGCTCAGCAACGCATAGAATGAGCCGTTGATCAGGCCAACCAGCAACTGGCCGGACAGACCGAACAGATTGATACCAAGAAACGTCACCATAACACCACCCAGAAATCAGCACAGAACACCCCAAGGCCCCGGGGTAAAACCGGCCGGCCCAAGAGGCTGTGACACCCCTCGAAACCGGCCGGTTAGCCTGTCTTGCGGAACGGCGCCCAGGCCGTTCCCAAGATCACCGAGCCGTTATTTGAACTCGCACTGAGCCAGCATCGGCGCAAAGGCCTCATCACCCGGAATGACTTTCTCCACGGCGAAGATATCGTCCTCACTCTTACGCTCGGAGGCGGTCTTGATCCGTACCTGGTACATGTCGTGCACCATCCGGCCGTCGGCACGCAGTGTCGCATTGCGAGCGAAGAAGTCGTTCGGCTTGTTGGCCTTCATGTGCTTCATGACGGTGTCGGAATCGTCTGTACCGGTCGCCTTGACCGCGTTCAGGTAGTGCATGGTGGCGGAGTAGGCACCGGCATGGCCCATCGCCGGGATGGAGCCGTGACGCTCCTTAAAGCGCTTGCTCCAGGCGCGGGTCTCGTCGTCCAGATCCCAGTAGAAGCCGGTGGTCAGCTTCATGCCGCCGGCAATTGCCGGATCCAGTGCCTGGGCGTTCGGCGTAAACACCAGCAGGCCGGCCACATCGACCATCTCGGTCAGGCCGAACTCGGCGGCGGTTTTCAGCGAGTTGACGAAGTCGGAACCGGCGTTGGCCAGCGCCACTACGTCAGCACCGGAGGACTGTGCCTGCAACACGTAGGAAGAGAAGTCTGTGGTGCCCAGCGGTGCGCGCACCGCGCCAACCACTTCACCACCGTTGTTTTCGATTACGCCAGTCGCCACTTTCTCCAGTGCGTGACCGAAGGCGTAGTCGGCTGTGATAAAGAACCACTTCTTCTTGCCGGACTGAACCATCGGCTTGACGGTACCGTTGGCCAGGGCGACCACGTTATAGGTCCAGTGTGCGTTGTACGGCGAACAGGCCTTGGTGGTGAATGCGTTGGACGCGGAGGTGGAGATCAGCGCGATCTTCTTGTTGTCGGTCAGCACCTTGGTTACCGCACCGGTTACCGAGGATGCCACCAGGCCGGTTACCGCGTCGACCTGCTGGTCTTCAACCCACTCACGCACCTTGGCGGAACCCACGTCGGCCTTGTTCTGGTCATCGGCGGTGACGATCTCGATCGGCTTGCCCAGTACGCTGCCGCCGAAATCCTCAACCGCCATCTCAACCGCCGTCACACAGCCCGGACCACAGACATCCGCATAGACGCCACCCATATCCGCCAGCACGCCGATCTTCAGCTTATCATCGGACAGGCCGGCAGCCTGGGCGCCGGTAGCGGCGATTGCGGTGGCCATAGCAGCGGACATCAAGGTTTTGGTCATTGCTTTCATCGTTATTCTCCTGATTGGATTTTTTATTTTTATCGATCTCATTTTCCGAACAGTGCGCCGCACAGGGCGAATTCCCCGTGCAAGCCCCTGTCAAACCCCCAGGTAGGTGTTCAACATTTCGGATTTAGCTTCCAGCTCTTGAGCATGGACCTCTTCCACGATGTGGCCGTGCTCCATAACGTAATGGCGGTCGGCAATCGGTGCGGCGAAACGGAAATTCTGTTCCACCAGCAGGATCGTCAGACCTCGCTCCTTCAACCTCATCAGCACCTCGCCCAGTTTCTTGACGATAACCGGAGCCAAGCCCTCTGTGATCTCATCCAGCAGCAGGATATTGGCGCCCGAACGCAGGATTCGCGCCAGTGCCAGCATCTGCTGCTCACCGCCCGACAGCCGGGTGCCCTGGCTGGTGCGGCGCTCGTAGAGGTTGGGGAACATCTCGTAGATCTCCTCAACGCTCATGCCGTCGCTACGCACCGCCGGCGGCAGCATCAGATTTTCTTCGACGTTCAGGCTCGAGAAGATTGCCCGCTCCTCCGGACAGAACCCCACCCCCAGATGGGCGATCTTGTGGGCCGGCATGCCGATGGTTTCGCGGCCGTTGATGTTGATCTGTCCGGTACGGCGGCCAACCATATTCATGATCGAGCGCAACGTGGTGCTGCGACCGGCGCCGTTACGGCCCAACAGGGTGACCAATTCACCCTGGCTGACGTGCATATCGATGCCATGCAGGATGTGCGACTCGCCGTAGAAGGCGTGCAGGTCGCTGATACGGATCTTTTCGTCACCGGCACTCATGCGCTGACCTCCTCTGCTGATTTGGCACCGGTCGTCTGACCCGGCACCTCTTCATCCGCCTCGACGCCCATATAGGCCTCGCGTACTCGCGGATCGGCGGACACGGTGTCGTAATCGCCTTCGGTCAGGATCGCGCCACGCTGCAGCACGGTGATCCGATCGGCCAGTTTGGACACCACGTGCAGGTTGTGCTCCACCATCAGGATGGTACGCCCGACGGAGACCTTCTTGATCAGGTCCGCCACCAGACCGACATCCTCGTGGCCCATCCCTTGGGTCGGTTCGTCCAGCAGCATCAGTTCCGGCTCCAGCGCCAACGTAGTGGCGATCTCCAGCGCACGCTTGCGGCCGTAGGAGAGGTCGACGGTGGTGGCGTTGGCAAACTCCAGCAGGCCGACCGAATCGAGCAGTTCTTCGGCGCGGCTGTTCAGCTTGTTCAGCACCGATTGGCTTTTCCAGAAATGGAAGCTGTTACCTTCCTTGCGTTGCAGGGCGACCCGTACATTTTCCAGTACGGTCAGGTGGGGAAATACAGCGGATATCTGGAAGGAACGGATCACACCCATTCGGGCGATCGCCGCCGGCTTCATTCGCGTGATGTCGTTGCCGTTATAGAGAATCTGGCCGGTGGTCGGCGTCAGGAACTTGGTCAACAGGTTGAAAACGGTTGTCTTACCCGCACCATTGGGCCCGATCAAGGCGTGGATGGTGCCGCGCTCGACGTTCAGATTTACATCGTCTACAGCGGTAAAACCCTTGAACTCCTTACGCAGGTCAAGAGTTTGCAGAACGTAGTCAGCATTCATGCTAAACCGAAGCCTCTCGTTCTTATTGTTATTTGTGGGCTGTATTGCCCTGGCCTGGGAGTCTTTCGGACCTAACACTGATCGACTGCGTGGAAACGAGCTTGGTCAGATTTCACGTTCTTTATCGGTAAATGGCGAGCTATTCGCCTCAAAAGACCGACAAATCTGCCTCAAATCGGTTTCCCCTCGCTACGATCGGTCAACTCCGACAGACTCCGGGAACGCTGACCTCAACGTCAGCGACGAATCGAAATTAGCAATTTCCCTTACAGGAAGCCAAGTACAACTTTAGTCGTAGGGGCCCGTTCGACAATCGGTAAATACCCGAATATCTCTGCGAATTCAGCCACTTATACTAAGCAGTAAGCCGAATATTCGACCTTGGTCCCAGCCGAAGCCAGCTTTACGTTTACGTAAACTTTAACTAGACTCGAATCAAACAGTAGAAGGACACCATGAATAATCAAACGACCTACTCCATCAGCGAACTCGCCACAGAGTTCGACCTGACCACCCGTAGCATCCGTTTCTATGAGGATCAGGGTCTGCTGTCGCCGCAGCGCCGGGGCCAAACCCGGATCTACAGCCGGCAGGACCGGGTTCGCCTGAAACTGATCATGCGGGGTAAACGACTCGGCTTCTCACTGGCGGAGATCCGTGAGCTGTTCTCGCTGTGGGACGAAACCGCCAGCGGCAGTGAAAAGCAGCTACGACTGCTGCTGGACAAGATCGCCGAAAAGCGGGCCGAGCTGGATCAGCAGCTGAAGGATATCGCCATGGTGCAGCTGGAACTGGATAGTGCCGAAGCGCGTTGTCGCGAGGCGTTGAACGATTTGACTGGACAAAAACAACAAATCAGCGCCGATTCCTGAGTACTCGCCGCGCGTCGCGACGGATACCCGGCAAAGGCCTGAGAGCTATGGGTGGATATATGATTGCACAATACTCCGAACTGAACTTTGGTCTGGGCGAAACCCTGGACATGCTGCGCGAACAGGTCAATGCCTTTGCTGCGCAGGAGATCGCCCCGCGCGCTGAAGAGATCGACCGCGAGAACGCCTTCCCGAACGATCTGTGGCGCAAGTTCGGCGACATGGGGCTGCTGGGGATCACCGTCAAGGAAGAGTACGGCGGTGTCGATATGGGCTACCTGGCCCATGTGGTCGCGATGGAAGAGATCAGCCGCGCGTCCGCGTCTGTCGGCCTCTCCTACGGCGCCCACTCCAACCTCTGTGTCAACCAGATCCACCGCAACGGTAACGAAGAGCAGAAGCAGAAGTACCTGCCGAAGCTGATCAGCGGCGAGCACATCGGCGCGCTGGCGATGTCCGAGCCGAATGCCGGCTCCGATGTCGTATCGATGAAATTGACCGCCCGCGACAACGGCGACCACTTCCTGCTGAACGGCAACAAGATGTGGATCACCAACGGTCCGGACGCCCACACCTACGTGATCTACGCCAAGACCGACACCAGCGCCGGCCCGCGCGGTATCACCGCGTTCATCGTCGAGCGCGACTACCCGGGCTTCTCCCGCCACCAGAAACTGGACAAGCTGGGGATGCGCGGCTCCAACACCTGCGAGCTGGTATTCGAGGACTGCCCGGTACCGAAGGAGAACATCCTCGGCGAACTGCACGGTGGCGTCAAAGTCCTGATGAGCGGCCTGGATTACGAGCGTCTGGTACTGTCCGGCGGCCCGCTGGGCATCATGCAGGCAGCGATGGATATCGCCGTGCCGTATATCCGCGACCGTCAGCAGTTTGGCCAGGCGATCGGCGAGTTCGAACTGGTACAGGGCAAGATCGCCGACATGTACACTCAGATGAACGCCGCCAAGTCCTATGTCTACATGGTCGCCCAGGCGGCGATGCGTGGCGAGACCAGCCGCAAGGACTGCGCCGGCGCCATCCTCTACTCCGCCGAGATGGCCACCAAGGTCGCGCTGGATGCGATCCAGCTGCTGGGCGGTAACGGCTACATCAACGAATTCCCGACCGGCCGTCTGCTGCGCGACGCCAAGCTGTACGAGATCGGCGCCGGCACCTCCGAGATCCGCCGCATGCTGATCGGCCGAGAGCTGTTCCTGAACAAGTAAGCGGGGCCGGCGGGGATGACTCCGCCGTCAGCCCGGATCAGGCGCCATCCGTCTAAATTCATTCGGGGATGGCGCCCTCTATATAAAAGGAACCAATAGCGGGGCGGAATCGCAGCCACAGCCGAGTTGCGCCCTGATGCAGGAGTTCGGTATGACCACTCTCACCTCCAAGATCAACCCGCGCGCAGACGAATTCCGTGCCAACTACGAGGCCATGGCCGAGGCAGTTGGCGACCTGCGCGACAAGGTCGCCACCATCGAACAGGGTGGCGGCCCGAAATACCAGGAGCGCCACCTGTCGCGTGGCAAATTGCTGCCGCGCGAGCGCATCAACGTGCTGCTCGATGAAGGTTCCGCCTTCCTCGAACTGTCCCAGCTGGCCGCCTATCAGGTTTATGACGATGTGATCCCTGCCGCCGGTATCGTCGCCGGTATCGGCCGCGTCTCCGGCCGGGAATGCATGATCATCGCCAACGACGCCACCGTCAAAGGCGGTACCTACTACCCGCTGACCGTCAAGAAACACCTGCGCGCCCAGGAGATCGCCGAGCAGAATAACCTGCCCTGCATCTACCTGGTCGACTCCGGCGGCGCCAACCTGCCGCAGCAGGACGACGTGTTCCCGGACCGCGATCACTTCGGCCGTATCTTCTACAACCAGGCGCGGATGTCCGCCAAGGGGATCCCGCAGATCGCCGTGGTGATGGGCCTCTGCACCGCCGGCGGTGCCTATGTGCCGGCAATGGCCGACGAGTCGATCATCGTCAAGCAGCAGGGCACCATCTTCCTGGCCGGCCCGCCGCTGGTGAAAGCCGCCACCGGCGAAGTGGTTTCCGCCGAAGACCTGGGCGGCGCCGACGTGCACTGTCGCACCTCCGGGGTGGCGGATCACTACGCCGAGAACGATATGCACGCGCTGCAGATCGCCCGCAGCTGCGTCGCCAACCTAAACCGCCGCAAGCAGCTCGACCTGGATATCAAGCCGCCGAGCGAACCGCTCTACCCGGCCGACGAGATCTACGGCATCGTCGGCACCGACCTGAAGAAACCGTTCGACGTGCGCGAGATCATCGCCCGTATCGTCGACGGCTCCGAATTCGACGAGTTCAAGAAGCTGTACGGCACCACGCTGGTGACCGGCTTCGCCCACATTCACGGCTACCCGGTCGGTATCGTCGCCAACAACGGCATCCTGTTCGGTGATTCGGCCCAGAAAGGCGCCCACTTCATCGAGCTGTGCTGCCAGCGCAAGATCCCGCTGCTGTTCCTGCAGAACATCACCGGTTTCATGGTCGGCCAGAAGGCCGAATCGGAAGGGATCGCCAAGCACGGCGCCAAGATGGTGACCGCCGTGGCCTGCGCCGACGTGCCCAAGCTGACCGTCCTGATCGGCGGCTCGTTCGGCGCCGGCAACTACGGCATGTGCGGTCGCGCCTACAGCCCGAACTTCCTGTGGATGTGGCCCAATGCCCGAATCTCGGTGATGGGCGGCGAACAGGCCGCCGGGGTACTGGCCACCGTCAAGCGTGACGGCATGGAGCGCGCCGGCCAGCAGTGGTCTGCGGACGAAGAAGCCACCTTCAAGAAGCCGATCATCGATACCTACGAGCATCAGGGGCACCCCTACTACGCCTCCGCCCGGCTGTGGGATGACGGCGTGATCGACCCGGCCCAGACCCGCGACGTGATCGGCATGGGGCTGTCGGCGGCACTGAACAAACCGATCGGCGACACCAAGTTCGGTGTCTTCCGCATGTAAGGAGCTGTAAAGATGAGCAACAACTTCGTACTGCTGGAAAAACGCAGCGATGGCGTCGCCGAGCTGATCATCAACCGGCCGGAGGTGCACAACGCCTTCGACGATGACGTGATCAACCAGCTGATCGAGCAGCTGGAAGCGACCAACCGCGATCCCGAGGTGCGGGTACTGGTACTGCGCTCCAACGGCAAGAGCTTCTCCGCCGGTGCCGACCTGGCCTGGATGAAACGGATGGCCCAGAACAGCCACCAGGAGAACATCGAGGACGCCGGTCGGCTGGCACGGCTGATGGAAACATTGAACAACCACGCCAAGCCGACCATCGGCCTGGTGCAGGGCGCCGCTTACGGTGGCGCGGTCGGCCTGGCCGCCTGCTGCGATATCGTCATCGCCGCCGAAACCAGCCAGTTCTGCCTGTCCGAGGTAAAAATCGGCTTGATTCCGGCGGTGATCAGCCCCTACGTGGTGCGGGCGATCGGCGAGCGCCAGGCGCGCCGCTATTTCGTTACCGCCGAACCGTTCAGCGCCCGTCAGGCGCAGCAATACGGTCTGGTGCATGAGGTGGTCGCCACGCCGGAGCTGCTGGACGACGCCTGCCAGCGCTTCGTCAGCCAGCTGCGCCGTAACAGCCCGCAGGCGATGCATGCCGCCAAGGAGCTGGTGTTCGCCGTCAGTGGCAAACCGATCGAGCAAACGGTGATCGACGACACCGCCCGCCGTATCGCCGACATCCGGGTCAGCGACGAGGGCCAGGAGGGGCTGGGTTCCTTCCTCGAAAAACGCAAACCCAACTGGATTCAGGAGTGAGCCGCGATGTTTAACAAGATTCTGATCGCCAACCGTGGCGAGATTGCCTGCCGCGTTATCCAGACGGCCCACCGTCTGGGCATCAAGTGCGTCGCGGTCTACTCCGAGGCCGACCGCAATGCCCGCCATGTGGCGATGGCCGACGAAGCCTTCCTGCTGGGCCCGGCGCCGAGCAGCGAGAGCTACCTGCGCGCCGACAAGATCATCGAGATCTGTAAGCAGTCCGGCGCCCAGGCGGTGCACCCAGGCTACGGTTTCCTGTCCGAGAACACCGGCTTCGCCAAGGCCTGTGAGGACAACGGCATTGTGTTTATCGGCCCGCCGGCCTCCGCCATTGCGGCGATGGGCTCCAAATCCGCCGCTAAAGAGATTATGTCGCACGCCAACGTACCGCTGGTACCGGGCTATCACGGCGAAGACCAGACCCCCGCCCTGCTGAAGCAGGAAGCGGAAAAATGCGGCTTCCCGCTGCTGCTGAAAGCCGTCGCCGGCGGCGGCGGCAAGGGGATGCGGGTGGTCGAGTCGCTGAAAGAGTTCGACGAAGCACTGGTATCCGCCTGCCGCGAAGCCAAGAACGCCTTTGGCAACCCGGACATGCTGATCGAGAAGTACCTGACCCAGCCACGTCACGTGGAGATCCAGGTGTTCTGCGACCAGCAGGGCAATGGCGTCTACCTGGCCGAGCGCGACTGCTCGGTTCAGCGCCGCCACCAGAAGGTGATCGAAGAGGCGCCGGCGCCGGGCCTGTCGGACG
This sequence comes from Marinobacterium arenosum, assembly GCF_019795155.1. Taxonomy (GTDB): domain Bacteria; phylum Pseudomonadota; class Gammaproteobacteria; order Pseudomonadales; family Balneatricaceae; genus Marinobacterium_C; species Marinobacterium_C arenosum. The sequence goes on from NZ_JAILYN010000001.1 coordinate 103,556, forward strand.
CGACCCGCAAGGCGATGGGGGATGCGGCGGTGCGTGCCGCCCAGGCGATCGATTACGTCGGTGCCGGCACCGTCGAGTTCCTCTACGACGTCGATGGCTCGTTCTATTTCATGGAGATGAACACCCGCCTGCAGGTGGAGCACCCGGTCACCGAGATGATCACCGGCCAGGACCTGGTCGAGTGGCAGCTGCGCATCGCCGACGGCGAACCGCTGCCGCTGCAGCAGGATCAGATCCGGATCAGCGGCCACGCGCTGGAAGCCCGTATCTACGCCGAAGACCCGGACAACGACTTCCTGCCGGCCACCGGCACCCTGCGCTACCTGCGCACGCCGCAGGAGAACGCCCATGTGCGGGTCGACACCGGGGTGATCGAGGGCGACGAGGTCAGCGTCTACTACGACCCGATGATCGCCAAATTGATCGTCTGGGACGACAGCCGCGACCGTGCCATCGCCCGCATGGAGCAGGCACTGGAGGAGTACCGCATTGCCGGCCTGAAGACCAATACCCGCTTCCTGCGTAACCTGGCCGGAGCCCAGCCGTTCAAGAACCTGCAGCTGGACACCGGCTTTATCGACAAGCACCAGGCGCTGCTGTTCCCGCCATCGACGCTGGACCCGCTACAGTGCCTGGCGATGGCCGCCTGCTTCCTGCTGGAAAAACAGAAAGCGGTCCGCACCAGCAGCGGCGACCCCTACTCGCCGTTTGCCCGTGAGAACAGCTGGCGGCTGAATTCCAGCTACGCCCGGCCAATGAAACTGGCCGTGGGCGATCAGGTTCATGAGCTGCGCATCCTGGAACAGCAGGGCTGCTACCAGATCAGCATCGACGACGCCAGTTACCAGGTCAGCGGCCAGCTCAACGACGACGCCCTGCAACTGGTGATCAACGGCCACCGGTTGACCGTGCATGGTTTCCAGGACGGTGACGACCTGACCCTGTTCCACAACGGCGAGCAGTTCAGCTGCCGCCAGTACCGCGAGACTTTCGGCGAGCACGAGGATGCCGGCAAGGGTTCGCTGTCGGCACCGATGAACGGTGCCGTGGTGGCGGTCCTGGTTGAGGTCGGCCAGACTGTCAGCGAAGGGCAAACCCTGGTGGTGATGGAAGCGATGAAGATGGAGCACAGCATCCAGGCGCCGCATGACGGTGTGGTCGGCGAAATCTACTTCGCTGAGGGTGACCTGGTCGATGAAGGTGCCGAGCTGATCGCCGTGACCGCCAACGACGAGGAGGCTGCGTGATGATTACTCATCCGCACAGATTGCCGGAACGGGTTCGCATCGTCGAGGTGGGACCCCGTGACGGCCTGCAGAACGAGCCGGGGCCGATCATCCCGACCGAGACCAAGGTCGAGCTGATCAACCGGCTGGCCGACGCCGGCCTGAGCCATATCGAAGCGGCCAGCTTCGTATCGCCCAAGTGGGTGCCGCAGATGGGCGATGCCGCCGAGGTGATGGCGGCTATCCAACGCGTGCCGGGGGTAGCCTACGCCGCCCTGGCTCCCAACCTGAAAGGTTGCGAAGGCGCGGTGGCGGCCAAGGTCGACGAGGTGGCGGTGTTCAGTGCCGCCTCCGAGGCGTTCACCCGCAAGAACATCAACTGCTCGATTCGTGAAAGCCTGGAGCGGTTCGAACCGGTGATCCAACTGGCCCGCGAAAACGGCATCCGGGTGCGTGGCTACGTCTCCACGGTGATCGGCTGCCCCTATGCCGGCGATATCAACCCGGCCCAGGTGGCAGCAGTGGCCCGCGACCTGGTGCATATGGGCTGCTACGAGATCTCGCTGGGCGACACCATCGGCGTCGGCACGCCGCTGCGGGTCAAGAAGATGCTGGAAGCGGTTGAGCGCGAGGTGTCGATCGACAAACTGGCTGCTCACTTCCACGACACCTACGGCCAGGCGCTGGCCAACCTCTACGCGGTGATGGAGGAAGGACTGCACGTGATCGATAGCTCCACCGCCGGCCTGGGCGGCTGCCCCTATGCCAAGGGCGCATCCGGCAATGTCGCCACCGAGGACGTGGTCTACATGTTGAACGGCCTGGGCATCGAAAGCGGTGTCGACCTTAACAAGCTGGTGGCCACCGGCCACTGGATAACCGGCCAGCTCGGCCGTGGCAATGGATCGAAGGTCGCATTGGCAATGGGCTGCGCAGAAAGTTGAAATAGCTTATAAGTAATATCCCTAACACGGACGCAGCAGGTGCGCACCGGCGCCCTGCTCTGCCCCTCGACGATAAGAATAAGCAACACGAGGTAGTACAGGATGAAATCACAGCCGGAATATATCACCGCGCTGGACCTGCCGGTCCCGACGCGGGATCAGCTGCCGGAACAATTCCAGAAATACTTTGCCATCTGCGAAGAAAAGCTGGGCATGGTGCCCAACGTGCTGCGGGCCTATAGCCAGAACAGCGCCCAGCTTGACGTCTTTTCCCGCTTCTACAATGAACTGATGTTTGGCGACAGCGATCTCTCCGACCTTGAGAAAGAGATGATCGCGGTGGCGGTTTCCTCCAGCAACCGCTGCTATTACTGCCAGGTCGCCCACGGCGCCGCGGTACGCGAGTACTCCGGCGATCCGCAGCTGGGCGAGCTGATGGTGATGAACTACCGCGTCGCCGACCTCCCCGCGCGCCAGCGGGCGATGCTCGACTTCGCCGTCAAACTGACCGAAACCCCGGACCGAATCGAAGAAACCGACCGTCAGGCGCTGCGCGACGCCGGCTTCTCGGACCGGGATATCTGGGATATCGCCAATATCGCCGGCTTCTACAACATGACCAACCGGGTCGCCAGTGCGGTCGATATGCAACCGAATCCGGAATACCACAGCCACAGTCGCTGAGCATTCGTCAACGATTTACATAATAACGATGAGAGAACATGGGGCTATACAACGATGAGCAATCAACTTCCGAGCTATACCAGCGGCATCAGTGAAAAGCCGTTGATCGGCATGACCATCGGCGACAAGTTCGATGAGATCGCCAACCGTTACCCGGACAACGACGCGCTGGTGGTACGTCACCAGGGGATCCGCTGGAGCTACCGCGAACTGCAGCAGAAGGTCGACGAGGCGGCCCGCGCCTTCCTGGCGATCGGTGTCGAGCGCGGCGACCGGGTCGGCATCTGGGCACCGAACTGCGCCCAGTGGACCGTCACCCAGTTCGCCACCGCCAAGATCGGCGCGATTCTGGTCAATATCAACCCGGCCTACCGGTTGCATGAGCTGGAGTACGCACTGAACCAGTCGGAAGCCCGCTTCATCGTCACCGCCGACAGCTTCAAGAGCTCTCAGTACACCGAGATGCTGTTCGAGCTGGCGCCTGAATTGAAAGCCAGCGCCGAGGGTCAGCTGAAGTCGATGAAACTGCCGCACCTCAACGGGGTGATCAACCTGGCCGACGAGAAACACGCCGGCATGTGGCGCTGGGCCGATTTCATCGCCCTGGCCGACCAGATCGGTGCCGACGAGCTGGCCGATCTGCAAGCCACCCTGCAGTTCGACGACCCGATCAATATCCAGTACACCTCCGGCACCACCGGCTTCCCGAAAGGCGCCACCCTGTCGCACCACAACATCCTGAACAACGGTTTCTTCGTCGCCGAAAGCATGAAGTTCACCGACCAGGACCGGCTGGTGATCCCGGTGCCGCTGTACCACTGCTTCGGCATGGTGATGGGCAACCTGGGCTGCGTCACCCACGGCGCCACCATGATCTACCCGGATGAGGGCTTCGAACCGAAATCGGTGCTGGATGCTGTCGCCGAGGAACGTGCCACCGCAGTTTACGGCGTACCGACCATGTTCATCGCCGAACTGGACCACCCGGACTTTGCCGGCTACGACCTGTCCAGCCTGCGCACCGGCATCATGGCCGGCTCCATCTGCCCGGCCGAGGTGATGAAGGCGGTCAACGGCAAGATGCATATGGAAGAGGTGCAGATCGCCTACGGCATGACCGAAACCAGCCCGGTTTCCACCCAGACCGCCGCCGACGATCCGTTCGACAAGCGGGTCTCCACCGTCGGCCGCACCCAGCCGCACCTGGAAACCAAGATCGTCGACCCGGCCAACGGCCGGATCCTGCCGCGTGGCGAGATCGGCGAGCTGTGCACCCGTGGCTACAGCGTGATGCTGAAGTACTGGAACAACGAACAGGCCACCCGCGAGGCGATCGACGCTGCCGGCTGGATGCACACCGGCGACCTGGCGACCATGGATGAGCAGGGTTACATCCAGATCGTCGGCCGGATCAAGGATATGGTGATCCGCGGCGGCGAGAACGTCTATCCGAAGGAGATCGAAGAGTTCCTGTACAGCCACCCGTCGATCTCCGACGTGCAGGTGACCGGCGTACCGGACAAGAAGTACGGCGAGGAGTTGATCGCCTGGGTCAAGCTGGCGCCGGGCGCCGAAGCGGTCACCGATGACGACCTGCGCGCGTTCTGCAAGGGCAAGATCACCCACTTCAAGATCCCGCGCTACTTCAAGTTCGTCGACGAGTTCCCGATGACCGTCACCGGCAAGATTCAGAAGTTCAAGATGCGCGAAATCTCCATCGAAGAACTCGGCCTGGACGACATCTGACCGGCGTTATACGCAGCCCCCGGAGGTTCGCACCGGGGGCACTTTCCATTGGGCACGTCAGACTGTGGCAAGTAATGAAAGACACTCTCTTTGGCAGCAGGATAATATTACTAAACGAGTTTATTCATGCCCTTCGATTGAGGGTTTATCTTCAGTCTGTTTGCTGAAGTGATAACTGGGCAACTGCCTGACCAGCCAATAACCTATACTTAACCCAAACACCAAGGCAGCCAAACCATAAACTTCCTGTGGCTCAACGGCTTTCAAGTCCAATATAATTACTTTCCTAGAAACCGCCATAAGCGCCGTCGCCATCACAATTTTGACGTGAATCACATCATCCCTGAGATATATTGTTATATTAACAAAGATCTCAATGGCAATTAGGACTGCCATAAATGCACCAAAAGTGGCCAGCATATCATTCATGGTCAATATAAAAACCGGTGCAGAAATTAACTTTTGATATATTGTCCAACCGACATCCACCACCCCCATAACAATAACAAAAGTCATCAACAGAGCCAAAACCCGAACTGAAAAATGGATAACCACCTGAAGCTTTTCTATTAAGACACTTTTGGTTTGACTCATGACTCAAACCTAATATTAAGTAATTGGTGAAACAAACCCTTTCGGCTTTAATACTAGAACCGAGCTTTTTGACTCGTTTACAATACTTTCAGCAGAGTTACCAATAATAAGGCCCGGAATCCAGCTCCGCCCGATGGTGCCCAAAACCAGGCAATCAATCTTCTTCCGGTTCAAATAAGCCGGGATAACCTCCTTGGGTAAACCCTTAAGCTGGGTGAAGCTATAATCGTCCCCGGCAGCCAGCTCAATCAGATTTTCAATCTCCTGTTTGTGCGCCCGCTTATAGTTTTTTTCTATAGATTTCATTTCAGCATCCGATATTCGGCTCATTGAGAAATCATTCACCATCTCAACCATGGTCGTATCGTAGCAGGAAATAATGTTGACCTTTTGACCGAACAGACCACAGAGCTCATGCGCAGTCTGTAGAAGAGCCAGCGACATTATATTGGTAGAGGTTTCCTCCAATTCCAGTGGCTTTATGGCGACGGAGATAAGCGCCTCATCAAGCTTACGGCAGCCGGGCTGAAACATAAAAACCGCACAGGGGCACTTCCTTAGCATGCTCATATCGTCAGAAACAATATAAAACCCATTGTCGTTTCTCGAATATTCTTTAACCACCAGATCAAATCCATACTCAATGACCGACCTAACCACATCAACGAAGTTATGCTCGGATGAAATCACCTTGATCTCTGGCGTTAAACCGGACACCCCCGCTATCGCTGCTGCCTCTTGCAGCAACTGCTCAGAATACTGGTAAATACTGTCCTTCAGAACCTCCTGGTAACCGATCAGTTCGTCGTCAAGAGCAGAATAAGTGGCCAGCAAAGTCAGTTCCGCATCCATTTTTTCAGCCAACAGCAAGGCGTTGGCCAGCGCCTGTCTTTCGGTTCTGGTATGCGAAACGTTATAAAGAATATTTTTGAACATGATTCCCTACCCGTTTTGCTAACGGTCAGTAAGCCTTAATTGGCGAGACAAATCCCGGAGGCTTGATCGCCACAACCGAGCAGGAAAGTTGGTGGAGAATATTTTCAGCGGTATTGCCGATGAAGAAGCCCGGGATGCCGGTACGGGCTACGGTTCCCATAAACAGCAGATCGATCGCTTTCTCCTTGGTGTAATCCGGTATCAACTGCTCGGCCTTGCCATGCAGCTGCGTCAGGCTGTATTGAGAGGTGAATTGCGCTGTCTTGACAAGGGCTTCGACGATGGCACGGTGTTTTCTCTTCCGGGTCTGCGAATCGGCCTCTATATCCTCGTCGGTGATCCGGACGAACGCATTTTCCCGCGCGCCTTCAAGCTGTGATCGCCAGCAGGCAACGATATCGACCTCGACTGTCAGCTGCTTCGCCAGCCGGTCTGCATGTTGTAGCAGCGCGATCGAGAGATCGTAGCCACACTGCTCTTCGTATTCGGGGTCGATCGCCACGGCGATCTTGGGATGACTTGTCGGCGTGCCCGATGCGCCCTTGAGCAGCCATAATGGCTTGGGACATTTACGCAGCAAACTCATATCCAGCGCATCGTAGCCGACCGTCCGGCTGGAGGCTTCCGCCTGTTTGACGACCAGGTCGTATTTCTCACGCAGCACCTTCTGGACCAACAGGATGAAATCATGCCGACCGTGCACCACCTCGAACTCAGGCCGACAGGTCTGCGTGGGATGACTGCCGACCGCAGCCTGGTAGCAGCGCTCCAGTTTTGCGCGGATGGACTGGTCAAACCCGTCACTATACTTGAGCAACTCATCCGGAATCGGTGGAACCACCGCCAGCACACTAAGCTCGGCGATTGTATCTCCCATCAGATACAGCATCTCGCTGAGGTGAGCCGTTTCATCGCGCAATCCGTTGGTGGCGAACAAGACTTTGTTAAGCTTGGTCATCTTTCCTCTCCCGGGTGGCTAGCTCTCTTATGGCCGCGTCCCTACGCCTGCGCCATTTCCTTTAAAATAGCAGCTGGTAGCCAATTGATCACAACAACTGCAAGCGGTGCCCAGTGGACGGCCCGTAGTCGGTGCCTACCAGGCGATGGCATATATACTCAAGATTACTTTGAGAGTCCCCTGAGCCACGCAGGAGGCGTTCCTGATGGAGATCCAACCGCTCGAAGCCGGCCAGCTGTACCGCCGTTGCGACGAAACCACCCTGGGCTTTGAATCGACCGAAGAGCTGGAGGCGATCGATATTCCATTCGGTCAGCAGCGGGCCGAAGACGCGATCCGCTTCGCCATCGATATGCGCCACCCCGGTTACAACCTCTATGTCGCCGGTCCGGTCGGCATCGGCAAGCTGACCATGGTGCGCGATCTGCTCAGGCGGTACCCGTTCGAAGATGGCGCGGTATTCGACTGGTGCTATGTCAACAATTTCAAGCACCCCCGCAAACCGCAGGTATTGAAGCTGGAAAAAGGGATGGGCAGCAAATTGCGCCGGGATATGGATACCCTGTTGGAGCGCTTACTGGTGACCCTGCCAGCCACCTTTAAGAGCGAGGAATATCACCGCCGGATCAACGAGGTACAGGAGGAGTTCCAGGAGCGTGAGGAGGAGTTGTTCAGTAACCTGAGCAAGCGCGCCAAGGAGATGGAGTTGACGCTGATCCGTACCCCATCAGGCTACACCATCGCCCCGATCAAGGATGGAAAGCTGATCAGTTCGACGGAGTTCAACCGGCTGCCGGAATCGACCCAGCAACAGGTCAAAAAGAATATCGAGCAGATCAACGCCCAATTGAAAGAGAGCGTCCGCACCATCAACAGCTGGCAGGAGGAGGCGTTCCAGCGGGTCAAAACGCGGAACCAGGAGTTCGTCCAGCAGGCGGTGGAACCGGCCATCTCGGTATTGAAGGAGAGTTACCGCGATTATCCGAGCGTACTGCGCCATCTGGAGGCGGTGCATAGCGATATCGAGCAGAACGCCTGGGACTTTTTTACCGATACAAATGAAAAAACAGTCGAATCGGCACCGAAGAAATCCCGGCTTAGCCATTTCCACAAGTACCAGATCAACGTGCTGGTCGATAACAGCGATACGGCAACCACGCCACAGCTTTACCTTGATCACCCCACCCTGCAGAACCTGACCGGGCGCATCGAACATCAGTCCAGCATGGGTACCCTGACCACCGATTTCACGCTGATCCAGCCCGGCGCGCTGCACCAGGCCAACGGCGGCGTACTGATCATCGATGCGTTGCAGCTGCTGAGTAACGGCTTCAGCTGGGGCGCCCTGAAACGGGTGCTGCAGTCGGCCGAGATCCGGCTCGAATCGATCGAGCAGATCCTCAGCCTCTCCTCCACCACCACCCTGGAGCCTGAGCCGATTCCGGCCAACCTGAAGGTAGTGCTCTGCGGCGACCGGCTGCTCTACCACATGCTGAAAGCCTACGATCCCGCATTCGGCCTACTGTTCAAGGTTCAGGCGGACCTATCGGAAAGCGTCGACCGCACCGCCGAATCCTGCCAGCTGTACGCACGGCTACTGGCTGGCATCTGTCTGCAATCGAAGCTGCTGCCGCTGACCGCCGGCGGCGTCGCCCGGATCATCGAATTCAGCGCCCGACTGGTGGAGGACACCGACAAGCTGTCGCTGCACCGCGCCCAGCTGATCGACCTGGTGCACAAGGCGGAACACGAGGCGCGGCTCGAGCATAGCGAACGAATCGAGCGGCGCCATGTGGACGCGGCGCTGGAACGCTGGCTCTGGCACAGCAACCGCTATCAGCAGCTGCTGCAGGAGCAGATCGACAAGGGCACCCTGATGATCGCCACCAGCGGCAAGCAGGTGGCCCAGGTCAATGGCCTGTCGGTGATTCAGTTGGGTGACTTCATGTTCGGTCGACCGTCCCGGATAACCGCCACCGCCCGGCTCGGTCGCGGCAAGGTGGTCGATATCGAGCGGGAGAGTGAATTGGGTGGCACCCTGCACAGCAAGGCGGTAATGATCATCAGCGCACTGCTGGCATCGCGCTATGCCCGCCAGGCGCCACTGGCGCTGTCCGCGTCGCTGGTGTTCGAGCAGTCCTACGGGCCGATCGACGGCGACTCCGCCTCGGTGGCGGAGTTGCTGGCGTTGCTGTCGGCGATCACCCGGATTCCGCTGAAGCAGTCAATCGCGGTAACCGGCTCGTTGAACCAGTTGGGCCAGGTACAACCGATAGGCGGCGTCAACGAGAAGATCGAGGGCTATTTCGATATCTGCAAGGCCCGCGGCCTGGATGGCAGCCACGGCGTGGCGATCCCGGCCGGTAACGTGCGCCGCCTGATGCTGCGCAAGGAGGTGGTCGACGCCTGCGAGCAGGGCCAGTTCGCAATCTATCCGCTGAGTACCCTGAACGATGCCATCGCGCTGTTCACCGGCACTGTGGCCGGCGAACCCGACCCGGTCGGCAACTACCCTGAAGGCAGCTTCAATGCCAGTGTGCAGGAGCAGCTGTTGGAGTTCGGGAGCATTCAGCAGCGCTTGAACCAGCCCCCTGGGGCAGATAAGGATTAGTGCAATGGTACGCAAAGCCAAGATCAAGCGGGTGATGCTGGCGGTCGATATCAGCCACCCGGTGGAGGATGCCCTGGCGGCGGCGGCCGACCTGGCGCGGGCACAGGGCGCCGAACTGCACCTGGTGTTCGGGCTGGACGACCCGTTACAGCAGATCGCGGATTTGCCGTTCCTGCGCGAGGTATCATTCAGCTCCAGCCGTGAGCAGTTGTTGTCGGCTCAGCAGCTCGGCCGCAGCCGGCGTTCGCTGGAACGACGGTTGCGCCAGCTTTTCGAGCAGACCTTGCAGACCACACGATTACAGGGCTCGTTCGTGGTCTACAGCGGCCAGACCTGCCAACTGCTGAAGGAGTGCAGCGGCGGCGACGTGCTCTGGATCAGCCACAGCGCCTGGCTGACCCGGGTACCGGCCGCCAGCCCAACGCCCCGCCGGGATAGCCTCTATCTGCTGCACCGCAATTCCCGGGCCGGCAAGAACGCTTTAGCAGTGGCGCGCCACCTGCTGCAGCGGGGTTATCGTCGACTGGTGATCCTGAGCAGCGAGCAGGACGCCGACCGGTCGCTGGCCGAGTTCAATCACGGCCGGGTCGAGGTGGTCCAGTTGGCGCCCGGCCCGAACGGCTTGTTACAGCAGATCGAGCTACGGGCCAGCAATACTCTGCTGATCCCCGAAGACTATATTCAGGATCCGGAAACCGAAGCACTGGTCAGTGAGATCAGCCGTTCACGGATGGAGGTGTTGTTGATACGTTAGCTGCAAGCTGCAAGCTGCAAGCTGATAAATTAAAGCTCTTAAGGCGGGCAGCGGCGCAACCGCGGACAATCTTCAATTGACTGCTCAGATTCCACAATCCCATCCTTTCGCAGCTCGTCGAGGCTCTGCAATAGCAATGGACTTTCCGGCTGTCGACGCAGTCCGCAACGCAAAGCCTGCAGGACCTGTTGCCGGCAACCGGCGCCATCCAATGCATAGGCCAGATTGTTCCATAGCCTTGCATCGTCCGGGTGCACTGCCAGCGCCTGCTGGAAGGTGTCAACGGACTGCGAATAACGGCCGGATGCGTACTGCAGATTACCGAGTCCGAGCCAGGACAGCGGCTGCTCCGGCCAGCGGCGAACCGCCTGCCGGTAAGCAACGACAGCCGACTCAGGGTTGATCGGCTCTAATGCATTGACTGACTGTAGATAAGGCAGTGGCTGCGCACTGGCCGGCATTCGGGGCGGTGCCTGGACCACCAGCGCCCAGCGGCCGGCCCGGCGCCAGGTGTTATCGAAGGTATGTATCGGGATCAGTCGGCGCCTTTCCTCACCTGAACGCAGTATCATCATCCGTGCCGACAGGTCATAACCGACCACCACCGCATAATGCCATTGTGGCCACCAGTCGAAGCCGAGATTCTGCATCACCAGCACCGGATGGCCAGCGGCCAGTTCCGCCAGCAGTGCGTCCAGGTTGGCTTCCAGTTGATAGGCCAGCCGGCCATGTCGCCGGCTGGCCGCCAACAACTCGACCTGCAGACTGCCCCGCCTGCCAGGCAGGTAGACCTGTGGTTGCAGCTCGGTCGGGCCGACCTGCCGCAGGCCACTGTAGTTCAGCACCGTGGCCAGCGCCGCCGGGCCGCACTGGTAACGGGTCTGCGGGAAAAAGGGAACATCCGCCAACTCTACCGCTGGCGGCAAGTCCTGACGGGCGCTCCACTGCGCCGGCTTACCGGTCAACCCGCTACAACCGCCGAGCCCCCCCAAACAGAGCACCACCAGCAGCAACCGGGCAACAGTAGCCGACGCGGTTTCGGTCATCGATTGATCGGTTTGACGAAGGTAAACAGGTCGGTGGCACCCAGTGCATCAGTGACGATAAATACGATGAACAGCAGCACTGCCACGCCGATCACCCCCTGTCCTGCAGGCAACTGTTCCAATTGCTGATTCAGCATTGCCAGCTCAGCATCGGTCATGCTGTTGACGCGTGCCTGCGCCTGTTGCGGATCGACCCCGTAGGCTTCCAACTGGCTGCGCACCTGTTCCTTTTCCAGCATCGACAACAGTTCGGTACGATCCAATTGACGTGCTTCGGATTGCAGAGCCTGATCGGTGGCCAACATAGCGGCCTGGGTCATGGGAACCTGCAGTAGACTGAGCAGGCTAATCAGCAGGGTGGCGATCAATCGGCGGGTATTCATCATCGGGCGCTCCAGAGCTGGTATCAACGATTTTGTCAGTATAGGTTGCCGTCACCGAAGCGGCGGCAGCATATCGATACCACGCATGGTAGATGCCATTCAGTGAGCGCCGGCTGAACGATCGCAGCTGGACCGCGTAGCCGGCACACAGGACGCTATTGTGTAATCAAGGTATCTTCCTGAAGCAGACTCTCCCCCTCCCGCCGGGTCGCTTCCAGCGTCTCCTCACAGTTTTCCACCAGCTCGCCCACCCTGCTCGCCTCCCCGGCGTTGGCACTCTGTTCGATGCCGGCGAACAGTTCGGCGCAACCATTCAGTCCGATATTGATCGCACCGCCTTTCAAGCTATGGGCGTGATTGCCCACCGCAGCAAGATCCCCGTCATCCAGAGCCCGACTAAGTTTCGCCAGGATCGCGCTGGCTTCATCCATATAGAGGCTGAACAACTCCTGCCAGAGCGCTACTGGCAGCGCTTGCAGCCGGTTTTGGTCGATCAGCGCCTGCTCATTCACGACCGGTGCCGGCTCGCCAGACTCGCATGCCGGAACCGAATCAAGTGTCCGGTAAGCGGTCAGCAACGCCTCGCGCAGTTCACCTTCGGAGATCGGCTTGCTCAGGTAGGCGTTCATCCCCTGTGACAAGCAGTACTCCCGGTCGCCCTCCATCACGCTGGCGGTCACCGCGATAATATATGGTCGCTCAGTATCCAGCTTGCGCAAGTGACGGGTGGCTTCGTAGCCGTCCATTCCCGGCATCTGGGCGTCCATTAGAATCACATCGAAGCTCTGTTCACGACAGATATCCAGTACGGCACTGCCGGATTCGACCACCTGGGCACTATAGCCAAGATCAGCCAATAGCTGTGTCAGCAGCTTATGGTTGATCCGGTTATCTTCAGCGACCAGAATCTTCAGCGGATTATGCTCGGCGATCAGCGAGTCCGGTGCCGGCTCGACTTCTACCGCTAAATCAAGCGAAAGACTCGGTTCGCCTTCGCGCAGCACATTGACCAGCGCATTGTAAAGTGCCGAATTCCGCATCGGTTTGCGTAGCAGCTCTATCCTTGCCGGTATCGCCCTGGCGTCGATTGCATTCTCGGAGCAGAACATGACCAGCGGCAATTCCGGCTGGCCTGCCTGGCGAATCTGCCGCGCCAACTGAATGCCACCGCCCTCGGGCATCTCAGCATCCAGCACCGCCACATCATATCGATCCCCTTGTTTGATCGAGGCCAGCGCCTCGTGCCCCTGGCTGAAGGTGACCACCTTCAATCCCCAGGCGCGGGTGACCTGATGAAGAATATCCCGGTTGGTGGGATTATCATCCACTACCAATAAGCGCTTGCCGCGGAGCTCGACCAAGTTGGGTTTCAGATGACGCTTCGGCGTCCCCTCGGCCACCCTGACCGGCAGTTCGAAGCTGAACACCGCTCCCTGGCCCGGTTCGCTCTCGACACTGATCCGCCCCCCCATCAGCTCGACCAACCGGGCACTGATGCTCAAACCGAGGCCGGTACCACCAAACTGGCGGGTGCTGCTGCTTTGCGATTGATAAAACGCATCGAACAGCTTTGCCTGTTCCGCTTTAGAGATTCCGATACCACTGTCCCGTACCGAGAATCTCAGCCGGTGAGTGCCTTGCTCAACGCCCTGATGGGATACCTGAAGCAATACCTCACCGGCACTGGTGAACTTAATCGCGTTACTGACCAGGTTGGTCAGCACCTGTTTCAGACGAACGGCATCACACAGGATGAAAGCCGGTACCTCGGGAGCGATTCGATAGTTGAGCTCCAGCTTTTTCTCCAACGCCCGACCGCCGAACAGGGTGACGATCTGCTCCAGATAGCCGTTGAGTTCGACTGAACTGAGCTGAATCTCCACCCGGTTTGCTTCCAGTTTGGAAAAATCGAGAATGTCGTCGATCACTGTCATCAGGTGCTCGCCGCTGTCCTTGATTGACGCCGACAGATCACGTTGCTGTTCAGTCAGCGGAGTCCGCAACAGCAGATTGGTCATGCCCAGCACGCCGTTCATCGGGGTTCGGATTTCGTGGCTCATATTGGCCAGGAAGCGGCTCTTAACCGCGTTGGCCTCCTCAGCTTCCGCCCGGGCCCGTTCCGCTTCATCCCGTGCCACTTGCTGGGCGCGATTACTCTCGGCCAATGCGGCGGTGCGTTGTTCCACCCGTTGCTCCAGCTCCTGGTTCAGCCGTTGTTGCGCACGGTGACTATCCTGAAGGTTATCCATCATCTGGTTGAACACCCGAGCCAGCAAGCCCAGCTCATCTTTTCCCTGATAGCCGATACGCTGGCTATGATCGCCCTGCTGGATCAGCGAGACGGTATTGGTCAACCAGCTGATCGGGGCGGTAATCTGCCGCAATAGCAGCTCACTGAGCAGCCCGCCCACCGCGATCAACAGCAGCAACGTGGTGATCAACGAGTATCGAAGCTCGGCCAACGGGGCCAGCGCTTCACTGTTGTCGATCTTGACCACCAACCCCCAGTTCAGCTCATCGATGGAATGCGTTACCGCCAACACCAGCTCGCCACGGTAGTCCGGCACACCGGTCAGGAACTGCCGATGGCCATGCAGCGCCTGGTGCAGCAACGGGTCCGTTTTCGGCAGGCTGGTCAGCGGTGCCATCGTCACTTGCCGAGGAGGGGTAATCAGCTGTTGCAGCCTGCCATCGTGACGCACCAGCAGCGTCTCGCCGCTCTTCCCCATGCCGGCAGTTTCGCCCACCACCTTTAGCAGGTCACGGCTGTCGAATTCGACCAGCAACACCCCCTGCACCCTACCATCGAGCGTCAGCGGACCGGACATATGCTGCTGCAATTGACCGCTATCGGAAAGGTTCAGGTAATCGGCCCGGGGTTCGTTGCGGCCGTGTTTAAAGGCGGGCTCCGCTGCGATAATGTGCCCCAGGCGTTGCGGATCGGTGCTGGCGACGACCACCCCGTTCGGATCCGCCACATCCAGTCTTTTCAGCACTGGCAACGAGTTGAGGGCGTCACGCAGGATTCGATTCATCCGCTGCTGCGCATCCGGCGCCTGCTCGACGTTGAATTGCGCCAAGCTGATCCGCAGCTGGGTGCGGCTGCGGATCAGCGACAACCGCTCCAGGTTCTGCTCATTAAGCGCGCTCAGGCGCAGCTCCTGCAGCGTTGCTACCGATTCCAGATCGTCAAAGGTGTGCTGAATCAAACTCTGCCGTTGCTGGAAGTAGACTACGCTGCCGACCACCAACAGCGCGATGCTCAGAAACAGCAACAAACTCAGACTCAGCTTTCGTCGAATACTCATCTCAGATCCATCTGTATAGGTTCACTTTCCCTTTCGAAGCATACCCTGCATTCGATTAAGAGTATTGTTTGCCGACAAACTAGCAGCTCAGCTATTCGGCGAATACATCCTCGGCCCAGCTGAGCGCAGCCATTACCGATGGAAAACCAATGGTGCTGACCAGCAGCAACAGACAGTGGTAGATTTCGGCGGGATCGGCCCCCGCCGCCAGCGCTCGCCGGGTATGGCTGTGCACCGCACCTTCCGAGCGAGCTGCCGCCGCTGCTGCCAGCTGAATCAGCTGGGCACTCTTCTCATCCAGCGGCCCCGCGTGCCTGCTCGCCTTGCCGAGCGCTTCCAGTGCATCGAACAGTTCGGGGAACCGTTGTTGCGTGTTGCGATATTGTTCTGAGGGTTGGGTCGCCATATCAGCCTCCCTGATCACGCGCGTTGTGGTCTTCTAACCTTAGAACAGAAATCAGCACAGCCGCAGACAACACCCCTTACCTTAATACGACCAGTTGCTCGACCAAGGCTACAAATTATCGGGCTCCATGGCGCAAGCGGGCCGGAAAAACGCCGATGGGCGATACCGAATCTCAGTCGCCAGATGGTTCGAGCACTGCCAGCAGTTTCACCAGGCTCTCTTCCAGCGCTCGCAAGTCAGCCGCCTCGAGCGGCTCCAGAATCCGCCACTCGTTCGCCACATGGGCTTCCACTGCCCGCTCGATCAGCGCCAGCCCGCTGTCCGTCAATTGCACCAGCTTGCTGCGGGCATCATCCGGATTGGCCTTGCGCTCCACCAGGCCGCGGGCTTCAAGCCGTTGCAGGCGGTGGGTCATGGTGCCGGAGGTGATCATCAGTGTTGAAAACAGCGCTGTCGGGGCCAGGCAGTACGGTGCGCCCGAACGTCTCAGTGTTGCCAGCACATCAAACTCCCAGAAACTGATATCGAAGGCGGTAAAGGCCTCGTCCAACCGGCGGTCCATCAGCGCCGCACATCGCTTGAGACGCCCTATTGGCGCCATCGGGCTGACATCCAGGTCCGGTCGTTCCCGGTTCCATTGCTCGATGATCGTGTCAACCGCGTCACCTTTCCGTTCAAGGCTCATAATTTCCCCTTCCATTTTATCTTGAACTCAAGATTTCTATATGCCAGACTGAATTTATCTTGAACTAAAGACAATTGTATCATGAACAACAAACAAGGCTACTCAAACTGGACCGACCTACTGCTGACCGCGCTGGCGCCGATCATGTGGGGGTCAACCTATATCGTTACCACCGAGCTGCTGCCGCCGGACCGGCCGTTCACCGCCGCCCTGTTGCGCTGCCTGCCGGCCGGCATCCTGCTGGTATTGCTCAGCCGCCACCGCCTCGAACGGGGCGAGTGGGGGCGCCTGACGATCCTGGCGGGGCTTAATATAGGGTTTTTCCAGGCCCTGTTATTCGTCGCCGCCTACCGTCTGCCAGGCGGTCTGGCCGCGGTGGTCGGCGCAATCCAACCGCTGCTGGTGATGGGCCTGGCCTGGGCGATGGACGGACGCCGCCCGGCCTATATGGCGGTCGGCGCCGCGCTGCTCGGTGTAGTCGGTATGGCCGCGCTGCTGCTGTCGCCGGACTCCGTATGGGATCCGGTCGGTATCGTCGCGGCGCTGGTCGGCGCCGCCTGCATGGCCACCGGTACCTATCTGGCCCGGCGCTGGCAGACCCGGCTACCGCTCATGGCCTTCACCGGCTGGCAGCTGCTGGTTGGCGGGCTGATGCTACTCCCCGTGGCCTGGGCGATCGACCCGCCGCTGCCGGTATTGAACAGCACTCAGCTGCTGGGTTACGCCTACCTGTGCCTGTTCGGCGCACTGCTGGCCTACGCGCTCTGGTTCCGTGGTCTGGCCCGGCTGTCACCGGTGGCGGTCTCCTCGCTGGGACTGCTGAGCCCGCTGACAGCGGTCATTCTCGGCTGGGCACTGCTCGGCCAGACCATCACCGGCGTGGCACTGGTCGGCCTGATCGCCGTGCTGGCCAGCATCCTGGTGGTACAACGGGCCTCGGCAGCGACGCCCAAAGCGTCCGCTACCAGCCAGCCGCAGCCAACCACTGCCGGCGCCCTGAGCCGGGAACCAACACCCTGAAGTTATTCACTAGACCATCATCAAACGATTTATAGACGCAGATATTGCGATAAAAAGGAGCATCCCATGTCTGATATCAGATCCCTGATCGAATCCCGTGTATCAACCGGCCGTTACGACAGCGCACGTCCGCTGAGCGATGATCAGGTCGCCGAACTGGTCCAGCTGGCCACCCGGGCACCGTCCGCCTACAACATGCAGAACTGGAAGTTCATCGCAGTTCGCTCCGCCGACGCCAAACAGCGCCTGCAAGCCGTGTCCTACGGCCAATCTCAGGTGGTGGATGCCCCGGTTACCTTTATCATCTGCGGCACCCTGGCGGCCTACGAGGGGATGTCAAAGGTGCTGCAACCGTCAGTGGAGGCCGGTTTCATGGACCGTTCCATCGCCGCCGGCTGGGTCGAAGCGGTCACCGGCAGCCACCGGGACAATCCGCAGCTGCAGCGCGACGAGGCGTTCCGCTCCGCCTCACTGGCGGCGATGACCTTGATGCTGGCCGCCCAGGGGATGGGGCTGGCCAGCGGCGCGATGAGCGGCTTCGATGCGGCGGCGCTGGCACAGGAGTTCGGCCTGGCCGACAACGAAGTGCCGGTGATGCTGGTCACCGCCGGCTACCCGAAGCCGGGTAACTGGCCGCAGAAACCGCGCCGACCGCTAGAGGATGTGATGGAGGTTGCCTGATCACCTCCCGGAGTTTTCATCAATTATTTGTGCCGATAGTCAGCACGTGAGCACAAAAAGCGTGCCCACCCTACCGGGTTTAAAGCTGTTAACTCAAAACTGTTAACTAAAAACTAAAACAAAAAAGGGACAGCAGATGCTGTCCCTTTTTGGTGTTGGCTAAGCTGCAGGTACGGAGATCAGTCCTCCGGGGCAGCCTTGGCCTGTTCGGTGTTTTCGTAGATCAGCATCGGCTCGCTGTTGCCTTCAACCACGTTCTCGTCGATCACCACCTTGCTGACATTCTCCAGCGACGGCAGTTCGTACATGATATCCAGCAATGCCGCTTCCAGGATCGATCGCAGGCCACGCGCCCCGGTGCCGCGCTCGAGCGCCAGCTTGGCAACCGACGCCAGGGCCTCCTTGCGGAAGTCAACCTCGGCCCCCTCCATCTCGAACAGGGCCGCGTACTGCTTGGTCAACGAGTTCTTCGGCTCGGTCAGGATCTGGATCAGCGCCTCTTCATCCAGTTCGCCCAGTGTCGCCACCATCGGCAGACGACCGACGAATTCAGGAATCAGGCCGTACTTGACCAGATCTTCCGCTTCCACCTCGTGCAGGGCTTCGGTGATGCTCTTGCCCTCATCCTTACCCTTGACCACCGCACTGAATCCGATCGAGCTCTTCTCGGAACGGTCGCGGATGATCTGCTCGAGACCGGCAAAGGCGCCGCCACAGATGAACAGGATGTTGGAGGTATCGACCTGCAGGAACTCCTGCTGCGGATGCTTACGACCACCTTGCGGCGGTACCGAAGCCACCGTACCCTCGATCAGCTTCAGCAGTGCCTGCTGCACGCCTTCGCCGGACACGTCGCGGGTGATTGACGGGTTGTCGGACTTACGGGAGATCTTATCGATCTCGTCGATATAGACGATCCCCAACTGCGCCCGCTCGACATCGTAGTCGCACTTCTGCAGCAGTTTCTGGATGATGTTCTCGACATCCTCACCGACATAACCGGCTTCGGTCAGGGTGGTGGCATCGGCGATGGTGAACGGCACGTTCAGCATCCGCGCCAGGGTCTGTGCCAGCAGCGTCTTGCCGCTGCCGGTCGGGCCGATCAGCAGGATGTTACTCTTACCAAGCTCGACGCCGTTGGTCTTGCCCTGGGCCCGCAACCGCTTGTAGTGGTTGTAGACCGCCACCGCCAGAACCTTCTTGGCGGCCTCCTGGCCGATTACATAATCGTCCAGGGTGGTCTTGATCTCGGCCGGGGTCGGCAGACGATCGGAGGGCTCCTCCGGCTCGGCGTCCTGCACCTCTTCACGGATGATATCGTTGCAGAGATCGACACACTCATCGCAAATGAACACGGATGGGCCCGCAATCAGCTTACGTACCTCGTCCTGGCTTTTGCCGCAAAACGAACAGTACAGCAGCTTGCCGTCGTCGCCACTTTTACTGTTGATATCGTCGGACATTCGACTACCTCGTGCGTGAAAAACCTACTTCTTATTCTAGAACCAAAACTTTCGCATCGATTTCCGTGCAGAAAGCTTAAGACCCGATGCGATTGTGCAGCACCTGATCGATCAGACCGTAGTCTTTTGCCGCTTCCGGACCCATGAAGTTATCACGATCGGTATCACGCGCAATAGTCTCGAAGTCCTGGCCGGTGTGTTCCGCCAACAAGCGATTCAGCTTCTCGCGAATGCTCAGGATCTCCTTGGTATGAATCTCGATATCGGTCGCCTGGCCCTGGTAGCCGCCCAGCGGCTGGTGAATCATCACCCGCGAGTTCGGCAGCGCGAAACGCTTGCCGGTGGCGCCGCCCGCCAGCAGGAAAGCCCCCATGCTGGCTGCCTGGCCGATGCACATGGTGCTGACGTCCGGCTTGATGAACTGCATGGTGTCGTAGATCGACATGCCGGCAGTCACTGAACCGCCCGGCGAGTTGATGTACAGGTGGATATCTTTATCCGGGTTCTCGGCTTCCAGGAACAGCAGCTGAGCCACCACCAGGTTGGCCATGTGATCTTCGACCGGACCGACCATAAAGATAACCCGCTCTTTTAGCAGTCGGGAGTAGATATCGTAGGAACGCTCGCCGCGGGCGGTCTGCTCGACCACCATCGGTACCAGCGCGCTGTTGTAGATCTCAGAACCTGTCATATCTCCCTTCTCCTTCTCTATAAAGCGAAAACGACAGCCAGCGAAGCTGACTGTCGTTTTCCATACGCATCAAGACTTGCTCGAGAGCGGCAGAACTTAGGCGTCTTCGCCTTCTGCGCTCTCTTCAGCAGTTTCCTGCTGTGCCGGCTTGATGGCTTCTTCGTAGCTGACTTCTTCTTCTGAGACTTTAGCAGAAGCGAGCAGCTGATCAACCACCTGATCTTCCAGCACCAGGTTCTCGATCTGGGACAGCATCTCCTTGTTGCCGTAGTACCAATCGATGACCTGCTGCGGTTCCTGGTAGGTTTCCGCCATCTCTTCGACGGTGCTGCGCACGCGATCTTCGTCAACCTTGATCTCGTTGGCCTTGATCACTTCCTGGATCAGCAGACCGACAGTAACGCGACGCTTAGCCTGCTCTTCGAACATCTCTTTCGGCAGCATGTTCGGGTCCAGATCGGCGTTCGGACCGGCAAACTGCTGAATCGCCTGACGACGCAGGTTGTCGATTTCGCCATCAACCAGCGCGCTCGGTACGTCGATCTCGTTGATCTCAACCAGTTTGCCGAACACCTGATCTTTCAGCTTCATCTTCAGAGACTGGGCCAGCTCGCGCTCCATGTTCTTGCGCACTTCAGCCTTGAAGCCGTCCAGGGTGTTCTCTTCGATACCGAACTTCTCGAAAAAGGCTTCGTCCAGCTCCGGCAGCACCTGAGCTTCAACGGCGTTGACCTTCACTTTGAAAGTCGCCGGCTTGCCTTTCAGGTTTTCAGCGTGGTACTCCTCCGGGAAGGCCACGTTCAGCTCGACCTCGGCACCGGCTTCCGCGCCAACCAGGCCATCTTCAAAGCCCGGGATCATGGTGCCGGAGCCCAGTACCAGCTCCATGTTCTCACCTTTACCGCCGTCGAACGCTTCGCCGTCGATGAAACCTTCGAAGTCGATCTTCACACGATCGCCTTCGGCAGCCGCACGGTCAGCCGCTTCCCAACCCGCCTGCTGCTTGCGCAGGGTTTCGATCATCTGGTCGAGATCAGCGTCCTGAACTTCAGCTTTCAGCTTGGTGATTTCAGCGCTGGAGTAATCCGCCAGCTCAACCTGCGGGTAAACCTCGAAGGTTGCCACGAACTGGAAGTCTTCACCTTCCTTGTCGTTCTTGAACTCGATGCTCGGGCCACCGGCCGGCATCAGCTCTTCCTGCTGCAGTGCTTCGTAGAAGGATTCCTGAACCACTTGGCCCAGAACCTCTTCGCGGATACCCGGACCGTAACGGCGCTTGATCACTTTGACCGGCACCTTACCCGGACGGAAACCATCGATACGAGCAGTACGCGCAGTCTGCTGGATACGGGAGTTAACGTCCTGGTCGACACGTTCTGCCGGTACAGTCACCGTCATCTGACGCTCAAGGCCGGAAGTCGTTTCAACGGAAACTTGCATGGAATTCCTCACAAATACTTGTACAAAATGATCATTCACTGATCGGCAGGAAGCATGATACCCACCTGGCAACCAGCGCCCCCCGAAAGCGCTGCCGAGGCAAGCTTATATGCGGGCGAAACCAAAGCGCGAAATTCTGGGCGATGCCACTGGATTAGTCAAGGGAAACCCTTGACCGACGGTACCCTTTTACGCTATCGAGCAAAATTTAAACAACAGCGAAATCAGACTGTAACGATCCGCACACAGCGCGGCACGCAAACCGGCCAAAGATTCAAAACGGCTCAAGGGGAAAACGGAAATAAAAAAGGAAGAAAAGGAAATAAATTGGAGAGACTTTACGGTAATGGGGTGGACGATGGGGCTCGAACCCACGACCGCCGGAATCACAATCCGGAGCTCTACCAACTGAGCTACGCCCACCATAACCGTGCCTGCCGTTGCGACAGTGGTTTTTACCGGCCAGTCCGCTATTCGAACCGGGACGGTCATCTTTGCGATGCGTTCTGAAATGGGGTGGACGATGGGGCTCGAACCCACGACCGCCGGAATCACAATCCGGAGCTCTACCAACTGAGCTACGCCCACCATAACAGAAGCATGCCGTCAGACATGGTGCGGAAGGAGAGACTCGAACTCTCACGCCGTGAGGCACTGGAACCTAAATCCAGCGTGTCTACCAATTTCACCACTTCCGCGACACTTATCAGGCGTTCACGCGCAATTGAATGGGGTGGACGATGGGGCTTGAACCCACGACCGCCGGAATCACAATCCGGAGCTCTACCAACTGAGCTACGCCCACCATAACATTCAATTTCCGCTCACCGCCCAAACAGCAACCTTGGCACGCCCGGCAGGACTCGAACCTGCAACCTACGGCTTAGAAGGCCGTTGCTCTATCCGGTTGAGCTACGGGCGCGTTGCTGCCCGACTTCCTTGAAACCCGCGCATCAGCAAGCTTTTCCAGCCTGACCGAGCGCCTCGCCTCAAGGAGGTGCGCATAATATACAGCGCTTTTCGGACCGTCAACACCCCATTTACACATTTTTTAATAAAATAAAGGAGTTAGCGCACAGTTTGATCAGATCGGCCGGCCCAGATGCCGCTTACCCGCCTGTAGTGCGGCTGTTCCATGACGGAATCGGGACAGCGCTTGGCGCAAACGGACAACCGTGAGAAAATTCGCGCCGGTTAGATCTATATAGATAGAGGACAGCAGCCCTACCATGAGTGCAAATATCATAGACGGCAGACAGATTGCTGCCAGTGTACGCCAAAAAGTCGCCGAAGGTATCCAGCAACGCCTTCGTGACGGCAAGCGCGCGCCCTGCCTGGCAGTGGTACTGGTCGGTGCGGATCCGGCTTCCCAGGTGTATGTACGCAATAAGAAGAATGCCTGCCAAGAGGTGGGTATCGAATCCCGCTCCTACGACCTGCCGGCGGAAACCAGCCAGCAGGCACTGCTGGAGCTGGTCGACGAACTGAACAGCGACACCAGCGTACACGGCATCCTGGTACAACTGCCGCTGCCGGAGCAACTCGATGCCAACGAGATCCTCGAGCGGATCCGACCGGACAAAGACGTTGACGGCTTCCACCCGTTCAACCTCGGCCGTCTGGCCCAGCGCCTGCCCGCCCTGCGCCCCTGCACTCCGAAAGGCGTGATGACCCTGCTGGAGTCTACCGGTGTCGAGTTCCATGGTCAGGAAGCGGTCGTTGTCGGCGCCTCCAATATCGTCGGCCGCCCGATGACCCTGGAACTGCTGCTGGCCGGCTGCACCACCACCACCACCCATCGTTTCACCCGCGACCTGGAGTTTCACGTCCGCCGGGCCGATATCGTGGTGGTCGGCGTTGGCAAGCCGGGGCTGGTAAAAGGTGAATGGATCAAGCCGGGCGCCATCGTTATCGACGTCGGCATCAACCGGCTCGATGACGGCCGTCTGGTTGGCGATATCGAATATGAGACCGCCGCCGAACATGCCGGCTGGATCACCCCGGTACCGGGCGGTGTCGGACCGATGACCGTTGCCTGCCTGATGGAAAACACTCTGGAAGCGGCCGAAAAGCTGGATTAACGGCCCGTTCCGCTGCTAAGACGACGCAAAACCCGCCTGGCATCGGGGCCGGTCAGCCTAACTCTGGCCCCTCCTGCACTGCCCCGATGCCCGGCCTCCATGACCACCACTGACACTCGGCAGACGATCGACATTTCCAATCCGAAGACTTTCACCCGTCAAATACTGGGAAGATCGGGTTTACACTTACTGCCCGAGCGATATCCCCTATACGCCGAACCGGCTCTAGAGAGCAGCCACACTACTGGAGCTCTGCCCCTGCGCGGGCATCAGCTCGATGACAGATGTCTATTGTGGGAACAACTTCAACCCGGCGACACACTCGATCAACCGCTGTTGGGCGGATGTCGGCTGGCCGGCCCGCAGCCGTTCGACACAGGCCAGAAGATCGGCCAGCCGGTCGACATCGTAACTCGGCGCCACCGTGCCGACCGCCATACCCGCCGCCCGGCAGCAATCGGCCAACGTCTCGCCCAATTGACCGGTGCTCCAGGGTAGCTCAGCCAACAGCGGCCAAGGCTCTCGATTGGCCATCAGGCAGACACCGCCGTCGTCAGCGGGACTGAGCGCTACGGCACTGCTGTCGAGCATCGCCGCCGCCTGCAGCAGCAGTCGATCACTCAATTCCGGCAGATCGGAGCCGATCAGCAACAGGCGAGAGAATCCCTTAGCTCGCAGATCGGCATCCAGCCGGTTGATCCGCTCACCCAGATTTCCGCCGCTCTGCGGACAGACCAGCGCCGGTCGGCTCAATAGCGCCTGACTCCAGTCGCCGTCAGCGGCAGCGGCCGGCGCCAACACCACCGGCCCCGGCCAGTTCTGCAACCGTTCCAGGGCACAGGCCAGCAACGCTTCCGCCACCCGGCAGGCGGCGTCAGAGCCGATGTCGGCCGCCAGCCGCTGCTTGCCCTGGCCGGGCCGGGGCCGCTTGAACAACAGCACCAATACGGCTTGATCTTGGTTGGTCAACGTTATCTCCAGATACAAAAGGGCCTTCGCGCTTTAACGGGAAAACGACGAACCCGTTGATAAAGCCATAAGCGCCAAGCTTCAGGCTGCATGCCGCCCGCCAGATCGGATAACCGGACGGCACGCCGGCTGTTTGCAGGCCCACCGGCCAAACAGCGTCTCAACCGCCTGCGATAGCGGCGCCCCAGATTACGCCCCACATAGGCCAGAGGGCTGGTGCCTGTCCGTTATGCCGCTTATAGCCTACGGCTTGCATCTTGCAGCTCCCCGAGGGGATATAAAAAAGGCAGTCATCTCTGACTGCCTTGCGTTTGCGCGGTTCCCCGCCACTCACTCATTTTCCGGCTCAACCCTCGCGGAACCAGGTGGTCCCTTCGCGGCTATCCTTGAGGATCACCCCCTGGGCCGCCAGGCTGTCGCGGATCCGGTCGGACTCGGCGAAGTCTTTGGCTTTGCGGGCTGCGGTACGCTGCTCGATCAGCGCTTCAATCTCCGTTGCACTGATCTCGCCAGCCTTGTCCTCGCCCTGCAGGAAGCTGTCCGGGTCCTGCTGCAGCAGGCCCAGCAATCCGCCAAGGCGCTTCAGCACTGCCGCCAACTGACCGGCCTTGGCGTCGCCTTCCCGGCTGGCCTTGTTCAGTTCCGATGCGATCTCGAACAACACCGCGAACGCTTCCGGGGTGTTGAAATCGTTGTCCATCGCCTCGAAGAAGCGCTGCTCGTATCCCGCACCCAGCTCACCCTCGTCCGCTGCCAGCTCGACGCCGCGCAGCGCCTGGTAGAAACGCTCCAGCATGGTGCGCGCCTCCTTCAGGCTATCTTCCGAGTAGTCGATATAGCTGCGGTAGTGCACACGCCCGAGGAAGAAACGCACCACTTCCGGGTTGTACTTCTGCAGCACGTCGCGGATGGTGAAGAAGTTACCCAGCGACTTGGACATCTTCTCGCTGTTGACCCGCACCGGACCGGCGTGCATCCAGTGGTTGGCGAAAGTACAGCCGTTGGCCGCTTCCGACTGGGCGATCTCGTTCTCATGGTGCGGGAACGGCAGGTCCGGGCCGCCGCCGTGGATATCGAAGGTCTCGCCCAGGCAGCATTTGGACATCGCCGAACACTCTATATGCCAGCCCGGCCGGCCATCGCCCCAGGGGGACGGCCAGCTGATCTCAGCGGGTTTGGCGCTCTTCCAGAGCACGAAGTCCAGCGGGCTTTCCTTGGCCTCGCCGACCTCGATGCGCGCACCTGAACGTAGCTCGTCGACATTCTGGTTGGTCAACTTGCCGTACTCGGCAAACTTCTCCACCCGGTAGTAGACATCACCATTATCGGCGGCGTAGGCATACCCCTTGTCGATCAGGGTCTGCACCATGTCGATAATATCCCCCATATGGGCGGTGGCACGCGGTTCGATATCCGGCCGCAGCACGCTGAGGCGGTCTTCATCCTCGTGCATCGCCTCGATCATCCGCTCGGTCAACTGGTCAACCGCTTCGCTGTTCTCGGCCGCGCGCTTGATGATCTTGTCGTCCACATCGGTGATGTTGCGGACATAGGTCACGTCCCAACCACGACAGCGCAGGTAGCGGGTAATCAGGTCGAACGCCACCATCACCCGGGCGTGGCCGATATGACAGTAGTCGTAGACGGTCACCCCGCAGACGTACATCTTGATTTTGTTCGGTTCCAGCGGCTGGAACGGCGCTTTCTGTTTGGTCAGTGTGTTATAGATCTGCAGCATCGAAATCCGCTTCTGTGGAGTCTTGTCGAGTCTGATCGACCCAGGTCGATAGTCCATTGCCGGCCCGCCCGAGCGAGCCCGGAGCTGGCCATTAGCCGGCATTATAAATCAATTGGTTGACTTACTTAAGGCAACCGGCACGCTGACCGTCGCCAAGCGGGCACTGCCGAACAAGCTGGATTCGGCGCTGAGCAACAACTGGCCGGCCCCCTGCCAGACCAGCGCCTCCCACTGACCGCCCGCCGCCAGCTCGTAGCGGTGCGCCTGCGACCAGTCCGGCTGGCGATCCTTGACCGGCAACAGCCAGATAAATGCCTGGCCGAAGCTGCCGCCCATGCCGTAACCCAGCAGAGCCAGCTGACCACTTTCGGCATGGTAGTCGGCGGCAGTGATCAGTCCGCGCACCGGAAACGCCTCCGCCGGCGCGACGTCCTGGCTGGCGCGGTTCGGGTCTAGCCGGTAGAGACGACTCTGCTGGTCGCCACGGTTCTTGGTGAACAGCCACAACTCGCCCTCGACCACGGTGATCGCCTCGCAGTCCAGGTTATGCGCCTTGCCCTCGCCACGCTGGGCGTCGAAGTCGGTATAACGGACCCGCAGCGCCAGCGCCGGCACCGGATCGGCAGCCTCCTTATCCAGATCCCGCCAGGCCAGCTTGTAAAATACCAGCTCACGTCGGTCTGCACGGTTGTTACCGCAGTCGGCGATGTAGAGGTGATCGGCATCCTGCGCCAGATCCTCCCAGTCGACATTGCTAGCTCCATCGATCGGGTAGCGCGCCATCAGCTCGCCACTTTCCAGCCCCAGGCGGTATAGCCGGGCGCTGTCGCCGCTATCGTTGATGGTCCACAGCCTGCCCTGGTGTAGCGCCAGCCCGGAGGTTTCACGCACCTCTCTCGGCAGTGAACGCACCTGCTCGACCGGCAATACCGATCCGGCCTGCGCCGATGGCGACAGCTGCGCACAACCGGCCAACGCCAGCGCCCCCACTGCCAATAGTACCGCTCTCATCCATTCCTCCTTGGGCTGGCCGCCTTTTTCGTTAATTAAATAGCACCACTACCCGCCTCAAAAGAGCTTAAAAACTGTCTCAAAACGTCTTCCCTTCGCTATGATCGGCCAAGCCCGACAGGCTACTAGCAGTCGAAATACAGCTATAAAAAAACAAATATAAAAACCAAGCATAAAAAAACGGCCACCCGAAGGTAACCGTTTTTTCAACACTCTCAACTATCGCACAGTCCGGGCCGGGCAGCCTCAGTTCTGCTGCTTACCCCAGGAATCACGCAGGCCGACGGTGCGGTTGAACACCACCTTATCGGCCGTGCTGGACTTGTCGATATTGAAGTAACCGGTCCGCTCGAACTGGTAACGCGACTCCACCGCCGCATCCTTCAGGCCGATCTCCGCCCGCGCGCCGGACAGCACAACCAGCGATTCCGGATTCAGGAGTTCGAGGAAATCCCGCTCCTTGTCACCGTCCGGGTTCTCCTCGGTGAACAGGCGGTCGTACAGGCGAACCTCGCAGGGCAGCGAATTGTCCGCAGACACCCAGTGAATCACCCCTTTCGGCTTGTAACCTTCCGGATTGGCTCCCTTGGTGGCCGGATCGTAGCTGCATTTCAGCTCAACCACGTTGCCTTCGGCGTCCTTGATCACCTCATCGCAGGTGATGACGTAGGAGCCACGCAGCCGCACCGCCACGCCCTGGGTCAAACGCTTCCACTTGCGCGGCGGCACTTCGGCGAAATCCTCCTGCTCGATCAGCAGGTTGCGGGTAAACGGCACCTTACGGCTGCCCATGCTCTCATCCTTCGGATGCGCCGGCAGCTCGAACCACTCCTCTTCACCCTCCGGGAAGTTGGTGATCGTCACCTTCAGCGGCTTCAGCACGCACATTGCGCGCGGCGCGTGCTTGTCCAGGTCGTCACGGATCGCCGCTTCCAGCATTCCCATGTCGACCACGCCATAGGAGCGGGTGACGCCGATGCTGTCGCAGAAGTTGCGGATCGACGTCGGGGTATAACCACGCCGGCGCAGGCCGGAGATGGTCGGCATCCGCGGGTCATCCCAGGATTCCACCACCTTGTCATCGACCAGCTGCTTCAGCTTGCGCTTGGAGGTAACCGTGTAGTTAAGGTTCAACCGGCCGAATTCGTACTGCTTCGGCTGAGACGGCACCGGCAGGTTCTCGATGAACCAGTCGTACAGCGGGCGGTGGTCCTCGAACTCCAGCGTACAGAGCGAGTGGGTGATCCCCTCGATCGCGTCGGACTGGCCGTGGGCGAAGTCGTAGATCGGGTAGATGCACCACTTATTGCCGGTCTGGTGGTGCTCTTTCTTCAGGATCCGGTACAGCATCGGATCGCGCATGTTCATGTTCGGCGACGCCATATCGATCTTGGCACGCAACGAGCAGGCGCCCTCGTCGAACTCACCGTTCTTCATCTTCTCGAACAGCTCGAGGTTTTCCTCGACCGAACGGTCGCGGAACGGGCTGTTGGTACCCGGCGTATTGAAGTTGCCGCGATACTCGCGTGCCTCATACGGACTCAGGTCGCAGACATAAGCCTTGCCCGCCTTGATCAGATGGACGGCGTAGCTGTACAGCTCGTCGAAATAGTCCGAGGTATAGCGAATATCGCCATCCCACTGGAAACCCAGCCAGCGAACGTCTTCGACGATGGAGTCGATGTACTCCTGCTCCTCTTTTTCCGGATTGGTATCATCGAAACGCAGGTTGCAGACGCCACCGAACTTCTCGGCGGTACCGAAGTTCAGGCAGATCGACTTGGCATGACCGATATGCAGATAGCCGTTGGGCTCCGGCGGGAAGCGGGTAACCACCTTGTTATGGGCCCCGGTCTCCAGGTCATGTTCGATAATCTGATGAATAAAGTTGCTTGGCTTGCTCTGTTCGTTATTGCTCATGTTGTGCGTCTGTCACTGAACCATGCGGAAATTCGACTTGCCATTATAACCAGAACCTAGCCTGCGCTCCCAGCGTCGGCAAGCTGATTAAGCGATCGAAAGTGGCTGAAACAGAACAGTTTTTGGGCCCCTCATTAAACTTCTGTATAATGCGCCCATAACAAGCAAAATCAGGAACCCTATCGATGATTATCCTGCACACGAACTTCGGTGACATCACGCTGGAACTGGACTACCAGAAAGCCCCCAAAACTGCGCAGAACTTCGAGCAGTACGTCCGTGACGGCTTCTATGACGGCGTAATCTTCCACCGCGTCATAGATGGCTTCATGATCCAGGGCGGCGGCTTTGAACCGGGTATGGTGCAGAAAGAGACCCGCGATTCGATCGAGAACGAGGCGGACAACGGTCTGTCCAACCAAGCCGGCACCATCGCCATGGCCCGCACTATGGAGCCGCACTCCGCGTCGGCCCAGTTCTTCATCAACGTGTCCGACAACACCTTCCTGGACCACACTGCCAAGACCCTGGAAGGCTGGGGTTACGCGGTGTTCGGCAAGGTTGCCGAAGGTATGGACGTGGTCAACAAGATCAAGGCGGTCTCCACCACCATGCGCGCCGGCCACCAGGACGTACCGGCCGAAGACGTAATTATCGAGTCGGCCGAGATTGTCGAGCAGGACGCGGAATAAGCAGCGCCAATGCGCCAGATCTTCATTTCCGACCTGCACCTGCAGCACGAACGCCCGGACCTGAGCCGGGCGTTTCTCCATTTCCTGAACGTCACCGCCCGCCAGGCCGATCAGCTCTATCTACTGGGCGATATTTTCGAAGCCTGGATCGGCGATGACAGCCCCTTCCCCGGTACCGAACCGATCCTCGAAGCGCTATCCGCGCTCAACGGACAGGGTGTCGAACTGTTTTTCCAGCACGGCAACCGCGACTTCCTGGTCGGTGACAGCTTCGCCCGCCAGACCGGCTGCACCCTGCTGCCGGAAAGTCTCTGCATCACCACCGCCGACGACCGCCGCCTGCTGCTGATGCACGGCGACCAGCTCTGCACCGACGATGCAGAGTACCAGCAGTTCCGCCAGATGGTGCGCGACCCGCAGTGGCAACGGATGTTCCTGGCCAAGCCGGTCGAGGAGCGACTGGCGATCGCCCGCCAGATCCGCGACACCAGCAAAGCACGCGGCCGAGAAAAGGCCAGCTATATCACCGACGTCAATGCCGAAGCGGTCGAGCAGGCGCTGCGCGATGCCAACAGCGAGCTGTTGCTGCACGGCCATACCCACCGGCCCGCCATTCACCAGATGGAAGTCGATGGCCAGCAAGGCACCCGGATCGTATTGGGCGATTGGGATAAGAAGGGCTGGTACCTGGATTGGACGGCCGATGGCTACCGGCTAATCGATTTTCCGATCGATTCCGGCGCGTAACCCAGAAACGCAAGTCGCCCGCAGAGCGGGCGACATTGTCTTTACCAGCATCTCACCGATGACCGGTATTACCTGATCGGCGACAGCTATCAATTAATAACCGGGGCGCCGCTGTGAAAGCGGAACTCGGTATCGTCCGGCTCCTCGATCAGGCGACGTTCCACTTCACGGAAATGGGCTACCCGCTCGTCGATCGGCTCGCCGGCGTAGTCCGCCGCCAGCCCCAGGTAGTCCTGGTAATGACGCCCTTCGGATTTCAGCAGCGAACGGTAGAATTTGGCCAATTCATCGTCCAGGTAAGGTGCCAGCTTGGCAAACCGTTCGCAGGAGCGCGCCTCGATAAAGGCCCCGACGATCAGTACATCGATCAGCCGACCCGGCTCGGAGGTACGGACATGCTCACGCAGGCCGCCGGCATAACGGGCCGACGACAGGTGACAGTACTGCACACCGCGCTCCTCCATCAGTGCCAACACCTGCTCGAAGTGGATCAGCTCCTCGCGGGCCAGCCGCGACATCTTGTTGAGCAGATCGCTACGATCCACATAGCGGAACATCAGCGTCATCGCGGTCGACGCCGCCTTTTTCTCGCAATGGGCGTGGTCGATCAGCAACAGCGGCTGACTTTCCGGCTGGCGGGCCAGCTCGATCCAGCTATCGGGGGTTTCACAGGCCAGGAACTGCTTAATCTCGTCTAGTGCTTCCATCATCTTCATCTATCTACAAACCGGCGCGCATTATAGCGACAGCCCCTCGCCAGGGCCATCAATCCTGTTCAGCCCGCAGCCGGGCATAGAGCGCCTCGCATTCGGCGACCTTTATACGCGACGGCTCTTTGCGCACCGAGGTGTAGCCCAGCAGCTTGCCGAGACGGATATTCGGCATCACCGTCGCCTTGACCCAATAGAAGGCGCCATCCTTGCGCAGGTTCTTGATATAGCCGTGCCAGCGCTTGCCGGACTGCACGGTGCGCCACATCTCGGCGAACAACTGTTGCGGCATATCCGGGTGACGCAGAATATGGTGTGGCTGGCCCAGCAGTTCGTCGACCGGATAGCCGGACATCTCGACAAAAGTCTGGTTGGCGTGGGTGATCAGACCGTCAGGATCGGTGCGCGACACGATGATCTTGCCGTCCGGGAACGGCACCTCCCGGTCCAGCACCGACGCCAGCCGACGACTGCCGTCGAAGTAGCGCAGCTCAACCCGGCGCGCGCCGCTGGTGGTAATCTCGCTCATAAATACTCTGACAACGTTTCTTGCTACGACAGATACACGGGCGGGTGCCGCTTCTGCCAGGACTGCTTAAGGCCACGATGGTAGCGAGAATTAACTGCAATAACCTTGATCCAGATCCGACCAAACGTCCTTTGCAAGATTCAATCGATGCCGCAATGCACAATGCGGCTCGCCGACCAGCCCCTCCGGCGGCCCGAAAAACGATCAAAAAGCCACCAAAACGGGTTAAAAAAATTTCCCTGCCCAGCCGCCTGCCAGTACCGACCATAGTTTTCCGCCACCTGGAGTCAATAACGGTTTTTATATGAAATTCAAATAGTTATAAGACAACACCAAGACGCCGCCTCATGAAAAAACGGCAATTTCAGCAGAAAGTCTAACCGCCAAGATTGTCGACAAATCTTAACTTTAGCCACCGTCTCCGCTAGAATTTAGCCGCCAATCGCAATGGTCGATGTATTAGATCGATAGCCGCCGGGACAATCAGAGCAATAGACCGGCGGAGACAACAGATGAGGGCTATATCGTGCTTGAAGCTTATCGTAAACATGTAGAAGAACGTGCCGCCGAAGGTGTACCGCCGAAACCGCTGGACGCCGATCAGACCGCGGCACTGGTCGAGCTGGTGAAAAACCCGCCGGCAGGTGAAGAACAGTTTATCCTTGACCTGCTGACCAACCGTGTACCGGCCGGCGTTGACCAGGCGGCATACGTGAAGGCGGGCTTCCTGGCTGCGATCGCTAAAGGCGAAGCCACGTCCCCTCTGGTAGACAAAGTCAAAGCCGTTGAACTGCTGGGCACCATGCTGGGCGGTTACAACATCGAGCCGCTGGTTGCTGCGCTGAGCGACGACGAACTGGCCGCAGCTGCCGCCAAGGCGCTGTCCCACACCCTGCTGATGTTCGATGCGTTCCACGACGTCAAGGAGCTGATGGACGCCGGCAACCCGTTCGCCAAGCAGGTCATCGAATCCTGGGCCAACGGCGAGTGGTTCACCTCCAAGCCGGTACTGGCCGACAAGATCACCCTGACCGTATTCAAGGTACCGGGCGAAACCAACACCGACGACTTGTCGCCGGCTCCGGATGCCTGGTCCCGTCCGGACATCCCGCTGCACGCCAATGCGATGCTGAAAATGGCCCGCGAAGGGATCGAGCCGGTCGAGCCGGGCGTCAAGGGCCCGCTGCGCCAGATCGAAGAAGTTAAAGCCAAGGGCCATCCGGTTGCCTACGTCGGCGACGTAGTCGGTACCGGTTCTTCCCGTAAGTCCGCGACCAACTCCGTACTCTGGTTCTTCGGCGACGACATCCCGGCGGTACCGAACAAGCGTGCCGGCGGCTTCTGCTTCGGCGGCAAGATCGCCCCGATCTTCTTCAACACCATGGAAGATGCCGGTGCACTGCCGATCGAGATGGACGTCTCCAAGATGGAGATGGGCGACGTAATCGAAGTCTACCCGTACGAAGGCGTAGTCAAGAACGAAGCCGGCGAAGTGATCTCCGAGTTCAGCCTGAAGACTCAGGTACTGCTGGACGAAGTCCGCGCTGGCGGCCGTATTCCGCTGATCATCGGTCGCGGTCTGACCGAAAAAGCGCGCGAAACCCTGGGCCTGGAGCCGTCCGATCTGTTCCGTAAGCCGGAGCAGCCGGCCGACACCGGCAAGGGCTACACCCTGGCGCAGAAGATGGTCGGCAAGGCCTGCGGTATGGAAGGCGTCCGTCCGGGCATGTACTGCGAACCGAAGATGACCACTGTCGGTTCCCAGGACACTACCGGTCCGATGACCCGTGACGAACTGAAAGACCTGGCCTGCCTGGGCTTCTCCGCCGACCTGGTGATGCAGTCCTTCTGCCACACCGCGGCCTACCCGAAACCGGTCGACGTCAACACCCACCACACCCTGCCGGACTTCATCATGAACCGCGGCGGTGTTTCCCTGCGTCCGGGCGACGGTGTCATCCACTCCTGGCTGAACCGCATGCTGCTGCCGGATACCGTCGGTACCGGTGGTGACTCCCACACCCGTTTCCCGCTGGGTATCTCCTTCCCGGCCGGTTCCGGCCTGGTGGCCTTCGCGGCTGCGACCGGCGTGATGCCGCTGGATATGCCAGAATCCGTACTGGTGCGCTTCAAAGGCAAGATGCAGCCGGGTATCACCCTGCGTGACCTGGTACACGCGATCCCGTACTACGGCATCAAGCAGGGCCTGCTGACCGTAGAGAAGGCCGGCAAGAAGAACGCTTTCTCCGGTCGCGTACTGGAGATCGAAGGTCTGGAACACCTGACCGTCGAGCAGGCGTTCGAGCTGTCCGACGCCTCTGCCGAGCGTTCCGCAGCTGGCTGTACCATCACCCTGTCCGAAGAGTCCGTTGCCGAGTACCTGCAGTCCAACATCGTGATGCTGAAGTGGATGCTGGCCGAAGGTTACGGCGATGCGCGCACCATCGAGCGCCGCATCAAGGGCATGGAAGAGTGGCTGGCGAACCCGAGCCTGATGCGTGCCGACGCCGACGCCGAGTACGCCGAGGTGATCGAGATCGACCTGGCCGAGATCAAAGAGCCGATCCTGTGCGCCCCGAACGATCCGGACGACGCCCGTCTGCTGTCCGACGTGGCTGGCCGCAAGATCGACGAAGTGTTCATCGGTTCCTGCATGACCAACATCGGCCACTTCCGTGCCGCCGGTAAACTGCTGGACGCTGCCGGTCAGCAGCTGCCGACCCGCATGTGGATCGCGCCGCCGACCAAGATGGACGCCGCTCAGCTGTCCGACGAAGGCTACTACAACATCTTCGGCCGTGCCGGTGCACGCATGGAGATGCCGGGCTGCTCGCTGTGCATGGGTAACCAGGCGCGTATCGCGGAGAACTCCACCGCGGTATCCACCTCCACCCGTAACTTCCCGAACCGTCTGGGTACCGGCGCCGACGTCTTCCTGGCGTCCGCCGAGCTGGCTTCCGTTGCGGCGGTCACCGGCAAACTGCCGACTGTCGCGGAGTACATGGAGTACGCCAAGAACCTCGACAGCATGTCTGGCGAGATCTACCAGTACCTGAACTTCCACAAGATGGACAGCTACGTCGAGAAAGCTTCCAACGTCATCCCGACTGTTGAAGCCTAAGACCCGCTAAATCATCGCTGACCGGGCGGCCCCTGGCTGTCCCGGTACTAAAAAACCCCGCTTCTTCAAGCGGGGTTTTCTGTATCTGCAGTCCTGTAGTTCAAGCCCCCGGCTTAAACCGCCATGTCGACCTGCTGAACCGTACCCACCGAGCCGGACTCGGTCAGGTAGACACCGCTCTCGCGCACCCGCCCCTGCATCCGGTTATCACCATCCTTCAAATCGAACGGCGTCTGCGTGGAACCCAGATAGATAGCGCCCACATCCTTTTCCGCCAGCGTTTGCAGCCGGCCTTCGCCGTTCAGATGCGACCACAGCCGCAACTGCTCGAAGATGCTGTCGGCCTCGTCGATAAAGCCGTTGCCATCCTCATCGTACGCGGCCAGCTCGGCGAAGCCGTCGCCACTGGCAGCCCCGAACAGCTCGGCACCGTCATTGATCAGCCCATCCTCGTTAGTATCCAGCGCCAGCAGCGCGCTATCGGGGCCGAACAGATTGATCAGCTCCAGTTCACCGTCCAGATCCAGGTCGAACTGGAACTTCTCCTCGGTCAGTTCGGCGGCACTGCCGTTGAAGTTCAGTACCAGCGGATCCTTCAAACGAACCTGCTGACTGATCTCGAACTCACGACTGGCACTGTAACTGCGCTCCATGGTCATATCGAGGTTCAACTCGATCGACTGTCCGTCGGCGGTCTCCACCCGGCCACAGGCCGAGAAGCGGGTGCACTCGTACTCCTCGATACGCTCGCTGACTTTGACGCTGACCTCTATCACCCGTTCGCGCATCGGCAGCCCCGACTCCGAGCCCATCGGCTGCGATGGTGGCGATTCCAACTCGGCGATATCGCTGCCATCGATACCGGCAACCGCTATCTGCCGGCCGGTGAGCGCCTCCAGCAAGCTGTGAAACAACTTTGCACTGCCGCTCATCCAAGGCATTGCCGCCAACGGCTCCGTTTGCGGCTGGCCGGACTGCAGGCGGAAGCCTGTATCTGTCATGGCAAGAAAACCGGGGAACGGCTCCCGTAACGCCTGCTGCCGTAGCGCATCCAGGCGCGCCTCTTTCAGCGTCTGCAGGCTGTCGAACGCCGACGATTGTACCGCCTGCAACTCCATGCTGAACGCCTCCATTGAGCTCTGTTGCTCGTACAGTTCGCTTTTCTGATGCTCGGCACTGAACCGGATACTGCTCTGTTGAATGATCATGCTGTTCTCCTCTCAGCCAGATCCATTGCTTGCAGGGAGGGCTTTGTGATCACACAGCCACCCTCCTGTTCAATCGTTGCCACTTACCACTTCAAACCGCCGGGCGCTCCGCTACAGCCTGTTGCCCTGGGCCAGACTTACAACCACAGCGGCAATTCGTTGCCGCCGTAAAAGCTCGAATTACCGCTTTCTGTTTTCGTAAATATGCATTGGCGCTCTCAATCCATATATTGAGTTTCAAAAATCAATAATCGATTGATCATTCTTTAATCCAGCCAAACCCTGGCAGGCTCGGAAATCCCCAAGAAAAAACCAGACAGAGCCGTGCAAGACCCTTGCGCCGTATCGACAGCCGGAACTGCAGATCGTCCGGCAGGAGTTGCCGCTGTTTTGAAGAGGTAAGCAAAAGACGGGCCGAGCTAGATCTCCGCAACGCCCCTACACAGGCGGGCTACATTGAATACTGCATCAGACTAAAACTGCCGACCTTGGATGCACTGAAAAACCCACTGAATCTGATGTATCACTATGACAGCAGTTGCTGCTAAGGAGTCTGCAATGAGCACTTTCCGAACTGAAAAAGACAGCATGGGCGAACTGGAGGTACCGGCCGATGCCCTCTACGGCGCCCAGACCCAACGGGCGGTTAATAACTTCCCGATCAGCGGCCGCCCGATGCCGTCGGTGTTCATTCATGCCCTGGCGCTGATCAAGCAGGCTGCCGCCATCACCAACCGCGACCTCGGGCTGCTCGACGAAGCCCGTGCCGGCGCCATCATCCAGGCCGCCAAACAGGTCGCCGAAGGCGCCCATGCCGGCCAGTTCCCGGTCGATGTGTTCCAGACCGGCTCAGGCACCAGCTCCAACATGAACGTCAACGAGGTAATTGCCAAACTGGCTCACGATGCCAGCGGTCTGGAGATCGGCGCCAATGACCACGTCAACATGGGCCAGAGCTCCAACGATGTGATCCCCACCGCACTGCACTTGAGCGCCTCGCAGATCCTGGCCGGCCAGTTGCTACCGGCGCTGCACCACCTGCATGACAGCATCGAGCGGAAAATTGCCGAGGTCGGCGACCAGGTCAAAACCGGCCGCACCCACCTGATGGATGCGATGCCGGTCACCTTCCGTCAGTCGATGTCCGGCTGGAGCAACCAGATAAACATGGCAATACAGCGGCTTGGCGAGGTCCAGCCAAGGTTGCACCAGCTGGCCCAGGGCGGTACTGCGGTCGGCACCGGTATCAACGCCCACCCGGATTTCGCTGCCCGCTTCGCCGCCGAGCTGAGCGGTCTGACCGGACTGACGCTGGTACCGGCGGACAACTTCTTCAGCGCCCTGGCCAGCCAGGATACTGCCGTCGAACTGTCCGGCCAGCTGAAAACACTGGCGGTGGCATTGATGAAGATCGCCAACGATCTGCGCTGGATGAACAGCGGCCCGCTGGCCGGGGTCAGCGAGATCCACCTGGAAGCCCTGCAGCCGGGCTCATCGATTATGCCCGGCAAGGTCAACCCGGTGATCCCGGAGGCGACCATGATGGTGGCGGCCCAGGTGATCGGCAACGATGCGGCGATCACCACCGGCGGCCAGCACGGCAACTTCGAGCTGAACGTGATGCTGCCGATGATCGCCGACAACCTGCTTGAAAGCGAAACCCTGCTGGCCAACGCCTCGCGCCTGCTGGCCGACAAGGCGATCAGCAGCTTCACCGTCAACAGCGCCCACCTGAAAGCCTCACTGGCCCGCAACCCGATCCTGGTAACCGCGCTGAACCCGATCATCGGCTACCAGAAAGCGGCCGAGATCGCCAAGCAGGCCTACCACGAGTGCCGGCCGATCATTGCGGTCGCCGAGGAGAAAACCGACCTCAGCCGTGACGAGCTGGAACGGCTGCTCGACCCCACCAAGCTAACCGAAGGCGGTATCGCCGAATAACCGTTTGGCCCGCCCGGGGCCCTAACCGGCCCCGGGTGGGTTGCTTATCCATACAATCGGCGAATCCGCTGATTTTGGTATTTGGTTCTTCGCGCTGTCGCGGGAAGCCTTGACCCGCTGATTAATCTTCAAGCGCTAACTTTCAGGCGACACACCCCCCGCTCAGAGAGCATAACCGTCCGTCTGCGCCCGCCCTGTCGCGGTCAGAGCCCGCTGCTACGGGGCCTTAACTTCGCAACCCAAAAGCCCCGGGTAACAGGCTACATGCAAACTGAGCAATGGGCTTGGTAGCCACGACCAAAGGCGGCTTGCCTGGCAGCTTCCGAACAGGCAGATTAGGGGCTCGTTATACGGGAATCACCTGATCAGACGGAGCGCCGATGAACCAGCCGATCACCGACCATTACAGCCAGTCGCTGGCCCCCGAACAGATAATTGAGCAGCTGCAGCAGCATTACCCGGACGGACCCACGCTGTACCAGCTGGCGCCGGTCGATCAGCTGCATACCGGCGGCATCAAGGCCTCGGAGCGTCTATTAGAACGGCTCTACGGCCGACCCGGTTGCCGGGTGCTGGATATCGGCTCCGGACTGGGCGGGTTGATGCGGCTGGCGGCGGAGCGGATCCCCTGCCAGATGGTCGGTATCGATATCACCCACGATTTCAACACGCTAAACCGCCAGCTCAGCGGCCTGTACGATGCCAGCCGTGCCCAGCCGGCACTGACCGCCGACGCCCAGACCCTGCCCTTTGCCGATAGAAGTTTCGATGCCGTGCTGTTCCAGCACAGCCTGCTGAACATCCCGGACAAGCGGGCCACGCTGAATGAGTGTCGGCGGGTCCTGAAACCGAAAGGTCAGCTGATTCTGCACGAGTTGATCGAGGGGCCCGCCTACGACCAACTGCGCTACCCGGTGCCCTGGGCGCGCGGCGCGGGCCTGTCGCATCTGATGCGGGAAGCGGAGCTGAGAACGCTGATCGAGCAGGCCGGATTCCAGATCAACGTGCTGGAGGATTGGTCGGAGTTGGCGCAAAACTGGCGTAACCGGCAGCGTGAAAAGGAACAGCAGCCCAAGCAGGCACCGATCTCACCGGCCCTGGTGTTGGGGCCAGAATTCCAGCAGATGGCTGCCAATATCCTGCACAACCTGGAGATCGGCGCGATCCGGGTGGTGGAACTGGTCGCTCGTTGATTTTATGGCAGCCCATTGCCAGCAACATCAGTATGCCGAAACAGCCGCATCCTGGAAGCTCCTGCGCAAAACAGACTACGCGCAGCGCGCTACCTGCACTTTTAGCCATTATTGGAACTATTGGAATAAACCGACAACTCTTGGGCAGTACGCACCGGGTCGGGATCGATCCAGCTATCCAGCTGCTCCAGCTTCCCGATATAGTCCGCCGGCAAGCCGGCGCAACGGGCGCCATGCAGCACATGCCGCAGATACCAGTGGTACGGTTTCAGACTGCGATCGATATGGATCGCGAAGTAGGTAAAGGCGCTCTGCAGACGGCCGTCTTCGCGCTGCACCAGCACCTCCTTCAGGTCGTAGCCGAGCCCGAGCCCCTCAAACTGGTGCAACAGCTTCAGCTCCTCCGGATCTATATGGAACAACACCCCGTAGACCCGGTCGTCAGGCCGGCAGGTCAGGAAAGCATCGCACTTGGCAGAGCCATCCCTACCGCTTTTATGAAAATCCAGCCGATGCTGGTCGAGGCTGGCCATCCCCATCGGCTGGGCGCTCGGCACCCGCTGGCGCAGGCGCGGCACGCTCATATTGGAACCATACGCAAAGTACAGCATGGTTGCCCCTCCTCGCGGCGGCAATACGAGGAAGTGTAGCAACGCTGTGCCCGCGCAGCCTTTTCGCCCTGCTGCCGCCCCGCCGCTCAGGCCACCCGCTCGGCCAGCACGCCGGCCGCCGGTCGTTCCGTGCGGATGGAGTTGACCAGGTACTCGAGCACCGGCGCATTCGGCGCGGCACAGCTGCGCATGAACTCCGGCAGGAAGGCCGGCCGCTGCAGAATACCGCGCGAGATCATCTCGTCGATGATCGGCAGGAACTCGAAGCCGGTCTTGCCGATGAACAACGCGCTGATATCCTGGCTCTGGTGCAGCTGCAGCGCCTCGCGCAGTCCGCGCAGGTAGAGGTAATCCTTGGTGAAGCCGCCGCCACGGTGCACCCGGATCGCCATCTGGAAGGCGCTATCCGGCGACTGGCCATGTTCCTGCACCAGGAACTGCCAGGTCTTGCGGAAGTCGCCGTGGCGCAGCATCTGCTTCACCGCCAACACCCGCAATGCGAGCATCTTGAGCCGCTGCAGCGTCATGTTGCCGGACAGGTACTCGCTGAGAATCGCCAGCCCCTCCTGGCTCATGGTGTTGCTGGGCAGGCCCAGCGAAAACACCTTCAGCGGTTGTTGTACCGCATTCAGCGTGGTCACCATATGCACGCCCAGCTCATGATGGGCCAGCGCCTGTAGCTCGGTCCTGCCGACCTTGACGTCCTTGCGCACCAGCAAGCGCCGACGGGCGTTGTTGACCATCGCCTTGGCCACCAGCCGGTTGGAGGTTTCCACCCGGCAATCCAGCCCCCAGCGCTGGGCCTGCTCGCGGAAGTAGCCCACCATCTCGGCGGCGCCGTATTCCTGCGGCTCGCGCTCGTCCAGCGAGGGCGCATAGAGCAGGAACTGGGCGTTGGCGACATCCTGCTCGGAGGGCTCGCCATAATAGCGCAGCGAGTTGTAGATGAACCGGTCGCTGCCGATGCTGACCAGCAGGTCGATCTTCTCGGCAAAGTTATCGACCACCTTGCGATACAGCTGCTGGATGCCGGCGTCGCGGATCCGGTCCACCGGCAACCGGTACAGCTGCTCACGGAACAGGTAGGGGTCGATATTCAGCTGCCGGTAGCTGAACTGCGGCTGGTAGTGGCTGCGGCTGAAGAAGCGCCGCTTCTCCAGCAGGATATTGGTCGGGTTGATGTACTGCAGCGTCTCCACATCGCGAGCCAGCTTGTACAGCGCCCGGTCCACCTGGCTGATCGCCGGATCCAGCAGCGGCGCCAGCATATCCTGGCGGCGGCTGCGCAGGGTGCGCGTGTAACGGTGCGCGAAGTAGGAAGCGGTATCCACCAGCGCCTGCTTCATGCCGTCCTTCAGTTCATTGAGCACCAGCGGATAGGGTTCGCCGCTGAGCTCGTCCATGAACACCTTCTTGACCTCCACCGGCAGCACCAGGGTATTCTCGAAGCGGCTGTTAACGTGAGCGATCATGTAGCCACGTCCCCAGAACACCTTGTTGTACGCGCAATCGACCTGCACGTTGGGCAGGCGGATGCCGGCCAGCTGCTGTCCAAACCGCTTGACCACCCGCTCCCAGCGATCCATGTCGATCTGCTCGGTACCGATGTTGAAGGTCGGCGCGCCCTCGCCGATCCGCACATGGTTGTAGGAGTGCAGATCAAACACCAGGCAACTGCCGAAACGGTTCTGCAGTTGCTCGATCAGCGCATCGAGAATCCGGTAGAAGCGGCGATGCTTGTCATAACTACGGGCCAGCTGGGCGCTGGTCGGGCGCTTGTGCCAGACCTCCTTGCCCCAGGCGCGCTGGTATACCGCCCGCGACAGCGGCCGGTTCAGGTCGTACTCGTAGCGCGAATCATGCGACACCAGGGTGATCGGCATCGAGCCGATCAGCTCGCCGGTGTACGGATCCTCTTCGAAGTAGCGCTCCTGCTCGCTCAGCAGGCAGCGGGGCACCAGCTCCTCGCGCAACCGGCTGCCATCATGCACCGCGGTGCAGATATGGGGCACGTATTGCTCGATCTTCAGGGTCAGCGAGCCGTCATCCAGCGTCGCTTCGAAGCATTCGGCGTCGGCGATGCGGGCCAGCAGCTCCGTTTCAGATAGCGTCAGCATCTTCGATCACCTTGCGGAACTGGTTCTTGCGCTCGACGATCAGCTCCTTAGCGGCGATTACGTGCTCGACGAAATCGATCACCTTGGCCTGCAGCCGGGTGCGGTTCAACCGGTTGATACGGGTAATGCCGCCCGGCGACAGCACGTTCACCTCGATCAACTTGCCGTTGATCACGTCCAGACCGACGAAGTACAGTCCGTCACGCACCAGTTTCGGGCCGATATGACGGCACAGCGCCTTCTCTTCCTTGGTCAGCTGGTGCTTCACTTCACGACCGCCGGCATGGATGTTGGAACGCACATCGTTGGCCGCCGGCACCCGCCGCATCGCACCGATCGGTTCGCCGTTCAGCATCAGGATGCGAACGTCGCCGTGCTCGGCACCGTCGACATAGTCCTGCATGATCACGTAGTTGCTGTTCTCCCCTTCGCCGACGTAGAAATCGAGCAGCGAGCGAAAACTCTGCTGGGCGCTTTTCTCCACCACGATCACCCCCTGGCCGCCAAAGCCGTTCAGCGGTTTCATGATCATTTTCTCGGACTGCGACTCCATCAACACCCGCTCCAGGTACTCCTTGTTCTTGGAGACATGGGTACCGGGGATATAGCGGCTGGCTTCGCCGGAGAAGGAGGCGGTGTACAGCTTGTTGTTGGCGATCCGCAGGCCGTCGATATCGTTCATGATGAAGGTATCGGCGCGCACCGAATCGAGGAAGTTCAACGCCACCGTATCCAGCGGCGGGTTGGCGCGCATGATGATCGCGTCAAATCCCGCCAGCGGCAGTTTGGAGCGCTTGAACTGGGCGTTACGGTAGAACGACGGGATATTGCTGGTCAGCTTGTCCGACTTGCGCAGCACGTTGCAGAACGCGTGGGCCACCGTATCACGGATGGTCAGGCTGTTCGGGGTGGTGATCGCCACCGTATGACCACGGCTGGCCGCCTCGTGAATTAGACGCAGGGTCGAGTCGTTCTCCGGAGAGACACGCTCCCACGGATACATCAGGAAACAGATCTTCACCTGAATACTCCAACAGGCCCCACCGGCGGGGGCTTGGTTATCTAAAAAATATCGGTATTCGTTTCTGTGCGGTCAGTTGAAAGGCATCGGGACATGCCCCCGACCTGGGGAAGCACGGGACACAGAATTAATGGCGGCGATTGTCTTCGCAATCGTTGCCGCTGGCAATCGTTTTTTTCCTGATGATGGCGATTTTTGGCAGTTTTTCAGAGCTTTTTTAGCGGATATCGACCACCCGACTGGCTTTCTTGAAGCGCACCTTCCAGCCCGACCAGCCGGGCAGCTCCCAGCGTTTCGGATCGCTCTTGCGCAGGCCACCGATCTTTTCGGCGGTGACCACCCGGCGAGCCACGTCGTAATGGATCAGCAAAGCCATATCGCCGAGCGACAGCCGGCGTGGATACTTGCCATCGAAGGCCGCCCGCTGCCAGTCGGGAATACCCTCGAAGCGCAGATCATCCGGCTCGATCAGTTCGATATCTCCGCCCTGCTCCACACCTAGTCGTTCGAGCTGCGCCTGCAGCCAAGCCTGCGGTTCGGGCACCTCGCCGTCGGCTTCGCCGAGCGCCACGAACAGCGCCCAGGCAGCCAGGTCGTCCCGCAGCCGCTCACCAACGCCTGCCATCAGCCGGCCGGACAGGATCAGCTCGGCCAATGCCCGGCGCGCAAGCTCACCCTGCGGCTGCTCGAGCTCACTACCGATCAGCCGTCCGGCGTAGTGACGCTCGACCACCAGCCACAACTGCGCATCTTCCGGCTGCCACTGCACGTCACCCGGTCGGACGTCA
Source organism: Marinobacterium arenosum (assembly GCF_019795155.1). GTDB lineage: Bacteria > Pseudomonadota > Gammaproteobacteria > Pseudomonadales > Balneatricaceae > Marinobacterium_C > Marinobacterium_C arenosum. Next base: position 147,529 of record NZ_JAILYN010000001.1, read on the forward strand.
CCCAGTCCCGCCCGTACCATCTCGGCCAGGCTGACCGGCGCCATACAGGTGCCGATGGTCAGGGTCTGCCGGGTACCGCGTGAACCCGGCACGCTGTGCTCGTCGAACACCAGCGCCGCCTCGGCCTCATCGGCAAAGCGGGAATCGCGGCCCGGCTGCAGCTCGGCAAAGCCGTTGCCCATTGCGTCACGCCGCTTGGCCCGGCGAATAAAGACCCGTGCCGGATCGGCACGCATCGCGGCAAGCCGCCAGCGTTGAGCATCGAAATCCAGTTCATCCGGCAGTGCCGGCAGGTTCAGCTGACGGCGGATCTGAGCCGCCAGCTGGCGCGCCTCCTCTCGCAGCCGCGCATCCGTCGCCAGGCATTCCGGGGGCGTTTTACGCAGCAGCGCGATCAGGGTGCTGGCATCACAGCCCTGCGGCAGCCACTGCTGCAACTCGCGCCGCTCCTGCTCCCCCGTCGGCAGCCGGAACAGCCGCTGGCCGACGCTGAGCGCCGCCGCAAGGTCCACCATCGCGCCCCGACAGGCCTCATCGGGCATCAGGCTGATCAGGTGGGCAAATGCCGTGTCGATCGGCAGCGGAAACAGTGCCCGGCCGTGATCCGTGACCAGACCGTGCTGGTCGATCGCATTCATCTCGCGCAGCCGTGCTTCTGCGGTGGCCAACGACTTGGCCGGTAGCGGGTCGGCAAACGCCAGTTCGCTGGCCGAGTAGCCGCAACAGGCCGCCGCCAGTACCAGTTCAGTCAGTTCCTCACGCTGGATCTGTGGCGGGGTAACCTGTTCCAGTGGCGCATGCTCGCCCCACAGGCGGATGCAGCGCCCCGGCGCCAACCGCCCGGCCCGCCCCTTACGCTGCTCTGCACTGGCCTTCGAGATCGGCTGCAGGCTCAGCACCGTACGGCCGTTGCGCTGATGCGTGCGCCGCTCCAGTCCGCTATCCACCACCGCGGTGACGCCGGGAATGGTCAGTGAGGTTTCCGCCACATTGGTGGCCAGGATAATTCGACGCCGGTCTGCCCGGTTCAGTGCCCTGCGCTGACCGGCGGCATCGACGCCGGCGTGCAGCGGCAGCAGTTCGGCCGCCAGCCCCGCCAAAGCCGCCTGTGCCTGGGCGATCTCCCGTCGTCCCGGCAGGAACACCAGCAGGTCGCCGTCACTGTCAGCCAGCATTCGTTCCGCGGCGCCCCGTACCTGTTGACTGAGATTGTGCAGCGAGGGCATCTGGCGCGAATCAGCCGCCTGATGGCTGACTGAAACCGGGAAGTTGCGTCCCTCCGCCTCCAACAGATCCGCCTCGAGATAGTCCGCCAGTCGTTCTCCGGCCAGGGTCGCGGAGGTCAGTACCAGTCGATGGCGGTCCTGTGCTTTCAGCAGCGCCAGCAGCAGGTCGGTATCCCAGCGCCGCTCGTGAAACTCATCCAGCAGCACGGTCTGAAAACGCTCTAGCCGCCCTTCCACCAGCCAGCGTAACGCCACGCCGGGGGTGACAAACAACACCCGCGTCTGCTCGCTGCAGCGCTGCTCGAAGCGGATCGCATAGCCGACCTCCTCACCCAGCGCACTGCCTGCCAGCTCGGCAACATAAGCGGCCAAGGCGGTACAGGCGACCCGGCGCGGCTCGACCACCAGCACCGGCCCCAGTTGTCGCGCCCACAGCGGCAACCGGGTCGACTTGCCGGACCCGGTCGCGGCGCTGACCACCAGATGGCGCTTAGCCAGGCTGGACAAGAATTCGTGTTGCAGGCAATCGATGGGGAGTTGCGGGGACATGGTTTAACGCTGTGACGGTGATCGGGCTCCGGCGCATCATAACATGTCGGTTTCGTTACGTTTGCGCCCCGTTAAAGATCCGATTAAACAAACGTTTAGGTTATAATCCGCCGCTTCAGACAGAGCGGCCGCATGGCCAAGCAATGGAGACTGTGAGCATGAAAAAAATACTGCTGGCCATGGTGATGGTCGCTAGCACCTTGGCACTGGCCGGTTGCGGCCCGGAAGTGGGCAGCGAAGCCTGGTGTGCCGATCTGAAAGAGAAGCCGAAGGGCGATTGGTCCGCCAACGAGGCAGCCGAATACGCCAAGTCCTGCCTGTTCAAGTAATCCGGCAGCTTCGGTATTGCGTACCGCCGGCCTTAGGTTCCCTAAGGCCGGCGGACCCGCTCAACTCCGTCGATCGTCACCAGCCAACGAGGGCCCTCTCGATGGGGCGGTTGCCGGACAATAAAGTCGGTGTTGAACCACAGCAGGCAATACAACGAAAAACGGCGCCCCGAAGGACGCCGTTCAAAGAAACGCGGCAGAGAATCAGCTGGCGCCGACGAAACGGTTTTCCAGGTAGCGGACGATATCGCCGGACTCGTACATCCACTTCACCTCGCCCTCCTCTTCAATCCGCAGACAAGGCACCTTGACCCGGCCACCGCCCTGCATCAGTTCGTCACGGGCACGGGCATCTTTCTTGGCATCGCGGGTCTCGATGTTCAGGCCGTGGCGTTTCATCGCCCGACGGACCTTGACGCAGAACGGGCAAGCTTCGAACTGATACAGCGCCAGATTGGCGGTCGCTTGGTCGAGCTTGGCCTGCTCCTCGGCGGGACGTTTCGGCGAGCGCGGCGAGAAGATGAAGTTCAACAGCAGGATGATTCGACCCAGAATCCAACGGATAACAGCCATGGCTACCTCCATAGAGCTGACAGCATAGATGATTGGTGTGTTATAGCTTTTCGGTGGCCGACCTCTCAGGGCCGGCTGCCCACCCGTACCTGGCCGGTTTCGAAGAACTGGGCAACTTGCTTGCGCTTACGGCCGATCAGCAGCGGGCCGTCATCCATAAACAGGAAGTTCTTCCAGTTTCGGCGGAATACCGCCCAGGTGGTTTCAATGATGTGGTCGCTTTCGTAACAGAACCAGACAACAGTCTGATCGTCCCAGTCGAAATGCTCGGCAACGATCGCCGGCAGTTCCGGCTCGTCACTGTCCCAGGGGCCCTGCCAGTCGCCGGGCTCCTCCTGCCAGACATCGTTGCGCACTGCCCAGTCGCCGGTATCGAACTCACGCGGATGGTCGCAGTTCTGGCTGACCTGCAGCGCCCAGATCTGCTCGGCACGCTCCGCCGCCACCGGCTTGATGGCGGCCAGATCCTCGGCGCTGACCGGCAGATCCTTATGACGGAAGATCCAGCCTTTACGGTACTCATCGAGGGGGATGTATTTCATGGCTCACTCGGCATCGGTTCACATCAGCGCGCGACTATACCACTGCTTGAGCGCCAGTTCAGCCCTCGGCCAGTCTCCGGAAAGCCTGGCCGATCAATCGCCGCATCCGCAGGGTCAGCTCGCCGGGCGGTAACTCAAGCCGTCCGGCCAGTCGCTCGGCGATGCAGGTCGAGACCGCCGGATCGTATTGGCGCGGATCGCCGGCCAGCCGGTAGAAGCGGTTGACCTGCTCGGTGCCCCGTGCCGCATCACACTCGACCATCAGCATCGCCTGAGCCAGTACACCGCCGCTGATCCCCCGTTCGCGGGCCCGCGAGCCGACCAGCCGCTGCGCGGTGCCGGTCACTTTCAGGCCGTCCACCACCAGATTGTAACGGCCGTCGCAGTAGGCGCCGTCGACCGCGCCGTACTCGGCGTCCAGGCCCAGCTCGGCCAGCGCCAGCCGGATCGGCTCGCACAGCGCCTGGTAGATCAGCTCCAGATCGAAGTGGCTGTCCTGGTACTGCGGGAAGATCAGGCTGAAGTGCAGAATACCCGGCTCATGGGGCACCGTGGTGCCGCCGCTGTCACGCCCCAGCACCGGCCAGCCCTCGGCGGCCAGCCGCCGGCAGGCTTCGGCAAACTGCGGTAGCCGGGTTTCGCGACGGGTCGCCACCAGCGAACGGGGGTTCTCCCACAGCCGCGCCAACGGGCCACTCAGCCCAGCCGCCACCGCCCGGACCAGTTCGGTGTCCCGTTGCAATGCCCGTTGCGGATCCGCCGACAGCGGCTCATCCAGCAGTTGCCAGTTTCGATAGCGGCTAAACAGCCGATGCAGGCCGGTCATTCGGGACCTCCACATTTTCAGATGTGCTTGGCAACAGACTAGCCTGTCGGCAGTGCGGTACACTAGCCTCTCAATCAGGATTGATATGTAACCACGGGAACCGATCCATGCTGTACGTACTGCCGGAAACCGCCGGCGATATCGTGGTGGTACAGGCCACCGGCCAGTTGACCGCCGAAGACTACCAGAATGACTTCCTGCCGCTGCTCAATGAAAAGCTCGAGCAGTTCGGCGCGGTAAGGGTGCTGATCTACCTCGATCGCGACTTCACCGGCTGGACCGCCGGCGCCCTCTGGAAGGACGCCCGCTTCGGCCTGGCCCATCGCAACGATTTCAAACGTCTGGCGATCGTCGGCGATGCCCGCTGGCTGGACTGGGCTGCGCTGATCGGCGAGCAGCTGATCAGTGGCGAATGCCGTCACTTCGCTGAGCGGGAGTTCCTGCAGGCACTGCACTGGATCGACGGTGCCGAGTAACCACGACGATACCCGCAACCCGCTGCTGGCGGCGGTTGCCCGGCTGTTGAGCCGGCAACCGCAGGGCTGCAGCGAGTTTGAATTGATCAAGTCGCTGGAGCTGGCGGAGGAGTTCCCGCCGCTGGCGGACGAGCCGCGACTGGCGCTGTTCCAGAAACACTTTCTGGTGATGAATGCGCTCTACCGGCTACAGCAGAGCTTCTGGCAGCAGGACGGTCTGTTGCTAAGCATCAGCGCGTTGCGGATCGCGCTGGAGCCGGTCGTCGACTCGCCCGCCGGCAGCAGCCTGCCCGGCGACGGCGCTGAAGCGAAGCTGCGCGATTATTACCTGGACTGGGCCAACTACCAGGGTGCCAGCACCGAGTCGGTGGAGCAGTTGCTGAATGAGTTCTGGCGGCGTTACTGTAGCCCGGACAAACGACAGGCGGCGCTGGCGTGCCTGCAGCTGCCGGCCGATGCCGATACGCAGCAGATCAAGCAGCAGTACCGCCGGCTGGCGGCGCAGCACCATCCCGACAAGGGGGGCGACGCGGCACTCTTTATAGAGCTGCGCGAGGCCTACGAGATGCTGCGCTGACAAGACGCATAACAACGAGCAAGGAAACAAGCGATGAAGATTGAACTGCTGCTGACCGGCAACGAACTGATGAATGGCGATGTGATCGACTCCAACTCGTCGATGATCGCCCAGCGCCTGCAGCAGCTCGGCATCGATATCCACCGCAAGGTAACGGTCGGCGACCATCTCGATCAGCTGGTCGAGGAGATGGAGCGGCTGTCGCGCTCCGCCGACCTGCTGCTGGTCAACGGCGGTCTCGGCCCGACCCGCGACGACCTGACTGCCGAAGCGCTGGCCCGCACGCTGGGGGTCGAGCTGGTCGAGCACCCGGACGCGATGGCCCACCTGACCGACTGGTGTGCCCGGCGCGGCGCCACATTGAACGCCGCCAACCTGAAGCAGGCACTGCTGCCGGCCGGCGTGCAGGTGGTGCCCAACCCGCGCGGGTCGGCGGTCGGTTTCCGTACCCGCCACAACGACTGCGACATCATCTGCACCCCGGGGGTACCGAGTGAACTGCGGGAGATGCTCAATCAAACCATTCTGCCGGAGATCGCCGGCCGGGTCGATGACGACCAAGCCAACCTGCTGAGCCGCTTCCACTGCTTCGGCCAGGGCGAATCCAGCCTGCAGCAGTGGATCAGCAACAAGCTGCCGGACTGGCCGGAGGAGCTGGAGCTGGGCTTCCGCGCCGGCGCACCGACCCTGGAGGTCAAAGTGCAGGGCCCGGCCCGGCTGGCCGACCTGCACGGCGAATACGTCGCCAAACTGCGCGAATTGATCGGCGATTACGTGGTGGCCGAAGATCGCGACAGCCTGGCCGGCAACCTGATCGCCCTGCTGAAAAGCCAGGGTAAGACGCTGACCTGCGCCGAATCCTGCACCGGCGGCCTGATCGCCTCGATGCTGACCGCCGAAGCCGGCGCCTCGGCGGTGTTCGAAGCCGGCTTCGTCACCTACTCCAACGCCATCAAGCAGCAGCTGCTGGGGGTCAGTGCGCAAGCGCTGACCGAATTTGGCGCGGTCAGCGACGCGGTGGTGCGGCAGATGGCCGAGGGCGCGTTGCGGGTCAGCGGTGCCGACTACACCATCGCGGTGTCCGGCATCGCCGGACCGGATGGCGGCAGCGCCGAGAAGCCGGTCGGTACCGTCTGGCTGGCCTGGGGCGATAGCGAGCGGATCGACAGCGCCTGCCTGTACTACCCATACGCCCGCAAGCTGTTTCAGACCATGGTGGCCGGTGCCGGGCTGGACCTGATCCGGCGCCGCGCCGCCGGCATCAGCAGCGAACCCCGCTACCTGCAGGAGCGCCGTCCGCCCGCGACACGTTAACCCGTCAACCCGCCAGCCGGGTGAACAGATGTTCGCCCGGCAAATTCTTACAAGGCTGCTACACTGGTATGACAGGCGCGCTTCAGGGGGCGCTGGCCAGCTCTTTAGACCTTTTCCGCTCAAGCCAGCCGCGGCAAGGACCGCTTTCTTAGCGCCTTTCGTATGAGTAATTCTTACTTTCCCGCCACCGCAATACGTGGATAATAACCTGATGTTCAGCAATCGCCCGACAAAAGCTCAGCTGCGCCATGAGCATGAGCAACAGATCAAAGAGTTTCTTGCCCACGGCGGCAAGATTCAGCAGGTGAAGATGGGCGCCACCGGCCTGGTCGATGGCAAGTACAATACCCGCAATATCCAGATCAATCCCGCCAAACAGCAGCGCACGCCGATTCCGGAAGTGGTCGCGGCAATCGATTCCCGTCGTGGCAGTCGCAGCAAAAACCGCCCGAAACCGGTCACGTCCAGGCATCATCAACGACGCCAGAAGGTGATCTACGACGACTTCGGCGAACCGTTGCGCACCGTCTGGGTCGACGAATAATCGTTAACGCCCACCGCTACCCCTGGTAACGCAACGCCTCGATAGGATTCAGCGAAGCAGCCCGTTGTGCCGGCCGGACGCCGGCCAGGGCGCCGATCAGCGTCGACAGCCCCAACGCCAGCAACACCACCCCGGGCGTCAGGCTTAACGGCAGCGCCGGCCACAACAGATGCACCAGGCCGATCAACATCGACGTCAACAGCACGCCGATAAGTCCACCCACCAGTGCCAGGGCCACCGCTTCGGCCAGGAACAGGTTGCGAATCTGGCCGGCACTGAACCCCAGCGCCCGCAGCAGACCGATCTCACCCGTCCGTTCGGTGGTGGTGATCAGCATGATACTCAGAATACCGACCGCCCCGACCAGCAACGAGATCGCCCCAAGCCCCCCTGCTGCGTATTTGACCATCCGTAAGATTTTGTCGAGGGTACTGAGTACTTCGTCCTGGGTGATCAGGGTGAAATCCTCGACCCGGTGCCGGGCGATCAGCACCCGCCGGATCCGCTCGCTGATTTCGGCCACCGGCAGGTTGGCGGCGTACACCACATCCAACTCCATCAGACTATCCCGGTTGAACAGCTGCAGCCCCCGTGCCACCGGAATATAGACGGTGTCGTCCAGGTCGGTGCCCATAAACTGGCCCTTCGACCTCAACACGCCAGCCACCCGGTAGCGACTGCCGCCAATGCCCAGATACTGGCCCAGCGCCGGCCCCTCGCCAAACAGCTCCTGGCGCACCCGGCTGCCGAGCACCACAAAGGCGCGCGGGTTTTCCAGCGGGTCGTCCGGCAGGAAGCGCCCTTGTGCCACCTGTAGCCGCCATACCTGCTGAGCTTCCGCGGTAATACCGGCCACGTTGGCGTAGCGGGCCCGACCGCCGTGGGTCAGCCGGGCGGTGCCAAACACCACCGGCAGTACCTGACGGACCCCGGCCACCTGCCGCAATGCATGGCTGTCCTGCAGCGACAGCGGCCGCAAGGTATTGAGGATACCGCCGATACCGAAAGTTTCCGTCTTGCCCGGGGTGATCGCCACGATATGGCTGCCGAACTGGGTAAATTCGCTCATGATGTAATTGCGCAGCCCCTCACCCAACGCGCTCAGCAGGCAGACCGCGCTGATACCGATCGTCATGCCGAGCAGGGTCAGCAGCGAGCGGGTCCGCTGGGCCAGCAACGCCCGGCTGAGCCAGCGCAGACTATCGAGAAAACTCATCGCGGCTCTCCCCGCATGGCCCTTACCGGATCCAAACCTGCTGCCTTATTGGCCGGGTACCATGAAAACAACAGGCCACAGCCGATGGCGATCAGTGCTGCCGCCAGCTCCGCCCACCAGGGCGCCGCCAGCGGGAAGTCGGGAAACAGCCGCAGGGCAAGCGCCACCACCGCCTCGCCGACGGCGATGCCGATCAACGTACCGACCGCCGCAAGCATCAGGGCTTCACCGATAAACAGCTGGCGCACCGCTGCGCCGCTGGCGCCCAACGCCTTCAACAGGCCGATCTCGGCACGCCGCTGACTGACTGAGATCAGGCTGATATTCATGATCAGCACCCCGGCCACGATCAGGCTGATCGAGGCGATAGCGGCGACCGCCGCAGTCAGCGTGGTAAGGATCTCGTTGAAGGCACTGAGCACCGAGTCCTGGCTGATCAGGGTGACGTCGTCCTCCCCTTCGTGACGCCGGCGGATGGTCTGGCGTACCCGATCCTTGATCAGTTCCTGCGAGACCTGCGGTTTCATCTCCAGCAGGACCCGAAACAGGCCGGGCGAGTTGAACAGCGCCTCCGCCGAACGCAGCGGAATGATCGCCATATCACGCATATCCAGCCCCAGCGACTCGCCACGCTCGGCCAGCACACCGACCACCCGGTAGCGGTAGTCGCCGATGCGCAGCCACTGGTTGATCGGGTTGGCATTGCCGAACAGTTCCCGCTTCAGGCGGGCCCCCAACACGCAGACCGGCGCTGCCAGGCTGGCGGCATCGGCCGGCAGCCCCTGGCCCAGCGACAGGCTGAGCCGCCGGACAGGGAAGAAATCGGCGTTGGTGCCGATGGTGATCACATCACGGGCGAAACTGCGGTAGCTGACCCGGCCAGTGCCGGCGATGATCGGTGCGAAACGGCTGATACCGGGTAACTGCCCCAGTGCCTCGGCATCGGCGATGGTCAGGTCGCGCGGCGTGGTGCCGTAGATCGGCGGCGCACCGCCGGTGGTCTCTGTGCGACCCGGCAGCACGATCAGCAACTGGTTGCCGAGCGAGCTGAACTCCTGCTCGACATAGCGGCGGGCCCCCTCGCCAAGGCTGGTCAGCATGATCACCGAAGCGACACCGACCGTAATCGACAGCAGCAACAGGCCGGTGCGCAGCCGGTGGCGACGTAGCAGTTGCAGGTTGAAGTGAAGCTGATCGACCAGTTTCATAAGGTTGTGTCGCTGACAATGCGGCCATCGACCATCTGCAATCGGCGCCGGGCACGGTCGGATAGCGTCGGGTCGTGGGTTACCAGTAGCAGCGTCATGCCATCCCGGTTGAGCGCCTCCAGCAGCTCGATCACCTCCCGACCGGACTTCTGATCGAGATTGCCGGTCGGCTCGTCGGCCAGCAACAGAGCCGGCTGCAATACGATCGCCCGGGCGATCGCCACCCGCTGCATCTGGCCGCCGGACAGCTGGTTGGGCCGCTGGCCGGCCTGTTTAGCAAGACCGACCTGTGCCAGCACCCGGTCCACCCGCTGGCGGCGTTCCGCACGGGACCGCTCCGCCAGCAACAGCGGCAGTTCGATATTCTCGTAGCAGCTCAGCCGGGGGATAAGGTGGAAAGCCTGGAAGATGAAACCGATATGGGCGCGGCGCAACGCGGCGCGCTGCTCCTCCGTCAGTTGTTCGGTGGCCTGGCCATTGAGCAGGTAGCGGCCCTGATCCGGCCGGTCAAGCAGGCCGACCATATTCAACAGCGTCGACTTGCCGGAGCCGGACGGCCCGGTGATGGCGATATACTCGCCGGCCTCGATCGACAGGTCGACTTGATCGAGGGCGTGTAGTGGTTTGCCGCCTAGCAGGTAGGTCTTGTCCAGCTGTTGTAATTCAATCATCGGGAACCACCCGGGCGCCCGCCCGTACCTCCTCCCGGCCCAGCGAGGTCACCACCCGGTCGCCCGGCTGCAAGCCGTCCAGTACCTCGGTATAACGCCAGTTACTGATCCCCGGCTTGATCGTTCGACGTTCAAGCGCCTCGCCCGCTTGGTATAGCAGTACCGAATCCTGCTCAAGTACGGCCTCGGTCGGCACCCGCAACGTTTCCGGGTGGCTCTGCAACACGATCTCGACATCGGCACTGTAACCGGCAAACAGCGGGATCGAAGGGACCGAAGCGAACTCTACCTCAACCGCGACGGTACGGGCCTGCTTCTCCAGATCGAGCACATAGGGCGCGATACGGCGTAACCGGCCGGGGAAACTACGCTCCGGATAAGCATCGAAACTGATCCGCACCGGCAGGCCGACCTTCAACAGGCCGGCGTCCACCTCGTCGATCGGCGCCTCCACGTAATGGCAGTCGTCGGTCAGCAGGTCGATCGCCGGCGGCGTGGCGACACCCGGCGGCGACGGTGTGGCGTACTCGCCCACCTCGCCCTTCACTTCGGCGACGATACCGGCAAAGGGTGCCCGCAAGCGGGTTTTCTCCAGTTCCGCCTGCACCACCCCGATCGCCGCCTCGGCTTCGCGGCGACGCGCCTCGGCCGCCGCGCAGGAGGTGGTGGCCGCTGCCGCCTCCGAACGGGCCTGATCGACCGATTCGTCCGACGCCAGCCGCTTATCCGCCAGTCGGCGCTGCCGTTCAGCCTCCCGACGCAGGTTGCTGGCGCGGATACAGACCACCTGATGCTCCAGGCCGGCGGTTTCCGCCGCCAGCCGCGCCTGCAGTTGCCGGGCCAGCAGATCCTCGTTCCACAGGGTCATCAATACCGTATCGGCCTCGACATGATCGCCCTCATGCACCGCCAGGTTGGCGATCTGGCCGCCGATCGGCAGCGACAGCTTGGCCCGCTGGCAGGCTTGTACGGTGCCGGCCCGGGTGTTGGCCACGGTACTCTCCACCAAACCGCGTTCCACCGACACGACGCTGACCCGCACCGGCTCCGGACGGGTTAGCCACCAGAACAGGCCTGCCGGCACCGCCAACAGGATAATCCATAGCGTCCATCGGGCCATGCGCCACTCGCCTCCTGTCCGATGCTGATAACCGACGGGTAGATCTTTATCAGTGTAATCGGTGCCCATAGGTTTGCCGGCTAACCATCAGCGATCTGCCAACAGCCTGTCGGTGTTGACTGAACGCCAGTAGAGCAGCACTCAGTCCGACCGGCTGCTAGGCTTTAAGCGCCTGCCCGGTACGAGGAAATGCAGCATGTGCGGCCGCTACAACATCATCGACGACCCGTTCGTTCGGGAGTTGTTGAAAGCCCTGAAGGTAAAAGGACGGCTAGAGACCCGCTACAACATCGCCCCGACTGAGATGGTGCCGGTAGTCCGCCAGTGCAATCACAGCCGTGAGCTTTGCACCATGCGTTGGTGGCTGGTGCCCGGCTGGGCCGAGCAGCCGGACACCCGCTACTCGATGTTCAACGCCCGCGCCGAAACCCTGACCGAGAGCCCGGCGTTCCGCCACCCGTTCAAGTCCCAACGCTGCATCCTGCCGGCCAGCAGTTTTATCGAATGGCATCCGGACGATGGCGGCAAGCAACCCTACGAGATCAGCGGCTGCGACGGCGCACTGGCCTTCGCCGGCCTCTGGGACAGCTGGGGCGAAGGCGAGGAAGCGTTCGACTCCTGCACGCTGATCACCAGCGACGCGGCGCCGGCATTACGCCATATCCATAACCGTCAACCGGCGATGCTGCCGGCAGATTGCTTCGACCGCTGGCTCGACCCGGCCCTAGAGGGTCGCGACCTGCTGCCGTTGTTGCTGCCGGGGTTGCCGGGCGATCTGCGGGTCCGGCCGGTCGACCGGGCGATCAACAACAGCCATAACAAGCGCCCGCCGCAGGCCACCGGCACGAGCGAGATACTGTCAGAACAATAGCGGCCGGCCTGCGGCAACAGAGCAACAGTCGGCCGAACACAGCGTTGATGGCGGTCAGTGTTCTGTCATCGTGCTGGGCTACAGTAATCAGCAGATAAGCACCATTCGCCATCATCAGGAGCACACCGATGAGCGGACCCGATTGCGCTGCCACCGGCCTGCCGGAAAATCTCCATGCCCAGGAGGCCGAAGCGGTCTTTGCCGCGCTGGATAGCAGCGAGCATGGCTTGTCCCCGGAGGCGGTGGCCGAACGGCAGGCCCGCCACGGCGCCAACGCCCTGCCCAGCGCACCGCCGACACCCGGCTGGAAACGGCTGCTGCGCCAGTTTCACAATGTGCTGATCTACGTGTTGCTGGCCAGCGCACTGGTCAGCCTGCTGCTGCAGCACTACGTCGACAGCGGGGTGATCTTTGCCGTGGTGGTGATCAATGCGCTGGTCGGCTTCATCCAGGAGGGCAAGGCCGAGGCGGCGTTGCGCGCGATCCTGTCGATGGCTCGAACCCACTGCATGGTGGTGCGCGACGGCGCATTGATCAGCATCGACAGCACCGAGCTGGTGCCGGGCGATATCGTCTTCCTGCAGGCCGGCGACCGGGTACCGGCCGACCTGCGGCTGTTCTACTGCAAGGACCTGCGTTGCGACGAGTCGGCACTTACCGGCGAATCCCAGCCGGTCGGCAAGCGAACCGACCGGTTGGCAGCTGAGATCCCCCTCGCCGAGCGCAAGAACATGGCCTATATGGGCACGCTGACCACCTACGGCACCGCGCGCGGCATCGTCTGCGGCACCGGCCTCAATACCGAGATCGGCACCATCAGCGAATTGGTACAGCGTGCCCGGCTGCCGGAAACGCCGCTGCAGAAGCAACTGAAGCGGTTCGCCCACCAACTCTGCATCGGCATCCTGATGCTGTCGCTAGCATCGATGCTGTTCGGCATCCTGTTACACGACTACCGAATCGACGAGATGTTCCAGGCGGCGATCGGTATCGCAGTGGCGTCCATCCCCGAGGGGCTGCCGGCAATCGTCACCATCGCGCTGGCAATTGGGGTGCAGCGGATGGCCCGCAACCGAGCTCTGGTTCGCCGGCTGCCCAGCGTCGAGGTGCTGGGCTCGATCGATGTGATCTGCTCCGACAAGACCGGCACCCTGACCACCAACGCCATGACCGCGCGGGAGCTGGTCAACAGCGCCGGCCATTACAGCATCAGCGGCGAAGGCTACCGGCCGGCAGGCGGGTTCCGAGATCGGCACAGCCAGGCGTTGGTGGAGCCGAGTCAGGACAGCCTGTTGAACCGCAGCTGCCTGATCGCCCTGCTGTGCAACGACGCCAACCTGACCGAGAGCAATGACGACTGGGAACTGCATGGCGACCCCACCGAGGGTGCCCTGCTGGTGCTGGCGATGAAACATGGCCTCAGTCTCGACGCCTGTAAACGCGCTTGGCCACGGATCGATGAACTGCCATTCGAAACCGAGCGACGTTACATGGCCACCCTGCATCACGACGCCGAGGGGCACCGGTTGCTGGCGGTTAAGGGGGCTCCCGACCGGATTTTGCAATACTGCGAACGGCAGTTGACCGACAACGGCAGCGAACCGCTGAACGCCGATTACTGGCAGCAGACGCTGCATGAATTGGCTGCCCGGGGGATGCGGGTGATGGCGCTGGCTGAAAAAACGGTCCCCGACAGGGTAACCGCGCTGAGCCATGGTATCGTCGAAAACGGGCTGACCCTGGTCGCCCTGGTCGGTATCAGCGATCCGCCGCGCGCCGAGGCGATCGACAGCATCCGTCAGTGCCACGCCGCCGGCATCACCGTCAAGATGATTACCGGCGACAACCCGGTCACCGCTTCGGCGATCGGTAGCGAGCTGGGGTTGAACGCCGGGCGGGTGCTGAGCGGTAGCGAGCTGGACCGGCTGAACCCCGCCGAACTCAACCAGGCGGTCGAGCAGGTCGACCTGTTCGCCCGCACCAGCCCGGCCAACAAATTGCAGCTGGTCAACGCCCTGCAGCAAACCGGTCATGTGGTGGCGATGACCGGCGACGGGGTCAACGACGCGCCGGCGCTGCGCCAGGCGAATATCGGCGTAGCGATGGGCAAGAAAGGTACCGACGCCGCCAAGGAGGCCTCCGATATCGTGCTGACCGACGATAATTTCAGCACCATCGCCAAAGCGGTTATCGAGGGCCGTACCGTCTATGACAATATCGTCAAATCGATCATGTTTATCCTGCCCACCAACGTGGCCCAGGCCTCGGTGATCATCGCCGCGATCATCGGTGGCCGGATGCTGCCGATCACCCCGGCCCAGATCCTGTGGGTCAACATGGTGACCGCGGTCACCCTGGCTCTGGCACTGGCCTTCGAACCCCCAGAACCGAACATCATGCAGCGGCCGCCCCGGCCCCGCGACCAGGGGCTGATCACCCCGCCGCTGCTGAGCCGGATGTTACTGGTCGGGTTGACCACGGCAGCCATCGTGTTCTGGCTGTTCACCCACTACCGCAACGGCGGCGCCGGTATAGAGCAGGCCCGGACAGTGGCGGTGAACGCGCTGGTGATGATCGAAGCGGTCTATCTGCTGAACTGCCGATTGCTCAGCCGTACCATCTTCACCACGGCGATCTTCCGCGGTGCCTGGCCGTCGCTGCTGGCGATCGCCGGGGTACTGCTGCTCCAGCTGGGATATACCTATCTGCCCGTTTCACAAAGGATTTTCGGTCTAGCGGGGCTCGGTCCGCTGGACTGGCTGCTGATAGTGACGGTGGCGCTGCCGATCCTGCTGCTGGTCGAGCTGGAGAAATTGCTGTGGCGGTTGGTGGGTGATAACCGTAAGGCCAAATCGGCTGAGGCCCGATAAGGGCCTCAGCCAAGCTCCGGACCGGAGCTCAGGCTACCGGCTACGACACTGGGCGACGCTCGTCAAAGAGGTTTCTGAAGGGCCGCTTATCTTGCGCCGCATCTGCCCCGGCCGGCCGCTAAGCCGCCGCCCGCACCTCGCACAGATCCGCCAGGTCGATAATCGTCAGATGCCCGGTGGTGAACGCGCCTGTATCTATATAGTTCACATTGCCCAGACGCATCGGCTCCGATACCGGGGTATGGCCGCAGATCACCGCGTCGATCCCCCGCACCGGGTTACAACGCCGCTCGCTAACCCGCCTGCGGGCCCAGGTCATGGTCTTGATATCGCCGGCTTCCACCCCGGCCCAGTCGTCACCCGGAACTTCGGCATGAACGATCCCCACATGACCGGCGGCGCTCTCCAGTTCGATGGCGCAGGGCAACCATTTATCGAGCATCTGGGCCAGCGCCTTCAGCTCTTCCATGTTCTCCTTGGCCATCCAACCGCCGCCATTCCACAGCCAGAGGTCGATACTGCCGTCACGCAGCAACGCATCGAACATCATCTCCTCGTGGTTGCCGCGCACCGCCCAGAACCAGGGCTCGAACATCATCCCCATGCATTTCATCGAGTCCGGCCCCCGGTCGATCAGGTCGCCCACCGAGAATAGTCGGTCAGCATCCGGGTTGAAGCCGATCTGTCTCAACTTGCGCAGCAGCAGCGTAAAATGCCCGTGCAGGTCGCCAACCGCGAAGTCATGACCTCGCTTGTTTCGTTCGAACCTCTGCAACATCACCCGAAACCTCCCGGCGCCCCCCTTCTCGCCTCCAGTTAGCTCTCTCTCCATATAAGCGTGGACGCCAATGACGCTAAGCGCCACACCTGCGGCTCGGTTGCTTATCGTCCAGATAAATTGTACAGCGCGGCGGCAGAAGCGAAGTTCATCGCCTATAGTCAAACAAACCTTTGCCCGATGGGGCATCGAGCAGGCAGGGATTGAGAAGTTCCCCGTGAGGCTACTGGCGACCTGGAGAAAAGCGGTGTCTGACGAGCAGGAGCGACAAGGACTGATGGCCCGATATCGCCAGGTACGGGCAACCACCGAGCAGCTGTGCGCGCCGCTCGCCCCCGACGACTTCCAGATCCAATCGATACCGCAGACCAGCCCGCCGAAATGGCACCTGGCCCACGTCAGCTGGTTCTTCGAAAACTTCGTGCTGCCGCTGTTCAGCAATTACCGGCCCTACCATCCTCTGTTCGGCCACCTGTTCAACAGTTATTACCAGAGTGTCGGCGAGCCCTTCCCCCGACCTGATCGCGGTCTGCTCTCCCGCCCCACGGTCGGCGAGATCTATGGCTATCGCCGCTACGTGGATGAGCAGATGCTGGCGCTGCTGACTGCGGTGAGCAACGATCGCTGGCCGGAGCTGCAAAACAGAGTGGTGCTGGGCTTGAACCATGAACAGCAGCATCAGGAGCTGCTACTGATGGATATCAAGCACAACTTGTCGATCTCCCCGCTGTTCCCGGCCTATCGCGACGACCTACCGCAAAATGGCATAGCCGCGACAGAGATGGGCTGGCAAGAGCAGCACGGCGGGCTGTACGAAATCGGCGCTGCCGGCGGCGAGTTCGCCTTCGACAACGAAACTCCGCGCCACCGGGTACTGGTCAACGACCATCGACTGGCCGACCGCTTCGTCACCAATGGTGAGTACCTCGCCTTCATCGAAGACGGCGGCTACCGGGATGCCCGGCTCTGGCTGGCGGACGGCTGGGCGTTGATCAACCAGCGCGGTTGGCAACAGCCGCTGTACTGGCGGCAGCGGGACGGCGAGTGGCGGGAGTTCACCCTGGCCGGTATCAGGTCGCTGAACCCTGCCGAGCCGGTCTGCCACCTCAGCTATTACGAAGCCGATGCTTATGCCTGCTGGGCCGGTAAGCGGCTGCCCCGCGAAGAAGAACTGGAACTGGCGTTGACCCAGCGGCCGCTGAGCGGAAATTTTGTCGAGTCCGACCGGCTGCACCCGGCGCCTGCCAGCAGCGATGGCCAATGGTTTGGCGATCTCTGGGCCTGGACCGCCAGCAGCTACGGCGCCTATCCCGGCTTCCGCCCGCTGGCCGGCTCGTTGGGCGAATACAACGGCAAGTTCATGGCCAACCAGATGGTCCTCAAAGGTGGCAGCTGTGCCACGCCACAGCAGCACTGCCGGGCCAGTTATCGCAACTTTTTCTATCCCGATGAACGCTGGGCCTTCTGTGGCCTGCGCCTGGCGGAGGATCTCTGATGAAAACCCGGGTACGTTTTCACGACCACAAACCACGCGAACTGAGCCTGGCCGATACGGTGATCGACGGGTTGTCGCGCGCCAACAAGGCAATTCCACCGAAGTTCCTCTACGACCAGCGAGGTTCACAGCTATTCGATGCAATCTGTGATCAGCCGGAGTATTACCTACCGCGCGCCGAGCGTGGCCTGTTGAATCGATTGAGCGGCGAAATCGGCCGCCTGGCCGGCCGTCAGCGTACGGTATTCGAGCCCGGTGCCGGCAGCCTCAGCAAGATACGTCTGCTGCTCGAACCTCTACTACCCTGCTGTTACGTACCGATGGACATATCCGCCGACTATCTGCAGGACGCCGCGCATAACCTGAGTCGCGATTATCCCTGGCTGGATGTGCACGCCACCTGTGTCGATTTCACCCACTCCATTCCACTGCCGGAGCAGCTTCCTGATCGTCACCGGCTGGCGTTTTTCCCCGGTTCCAGCTTGGGCAACTTCGAACCGACCGAAGCCCAGCAGTTCCTGGCGATGGTCCAGCAGCGGCTCGGGGCCAACGGTATGTTGCTGATCGGTGTCGATACCAAAAAATCCGCCAGGGTACTGAATGCGGCCTACAACGACGAAGCCGGCGTGACCGCCGAGTTCAACCTGAACCTGCTAAAGCGACTGCAGCGGGAGTTGTCGGCGGTATTGGAAGTCGACCAGTTCGCCCATCATGCTTTCTATAATGAGCAGCAGAGCCGCATCGAGATGCACCTGGTCAGCCGTCGGGCACAGACGCTGTGTATCGGTGACCACTGTTTCGAATTCAAGGCGGGCGAAAGCATCCATACCGAGAACTCCTATAAATACAGCCCGGACGAGTTTCTCGCCCTGGCCAGACGGGCCGGCTTCCGGCCGGTCGACTACTGGCTGGCCGAGCAAGACAGCTTCGCCCTCTACCTGCTGGAAGTTAGCGAGCGGACTGACTGGCACTGGCCTTCGCCCTCTCCAGAAGCACAGTAAGTCAATCTGCGCAATTACTGATCCAGCTCACTGGCAGCCCTGGCCACTACTTCTATAGTTGCTGAATAAGCGTTTGCAAGGATGCTCCGACTCGCATACATATCCGCCCGAGACTACGAGCCAGGAGTGACAAAGATGCCGACCCGCACCTGTATTCATTACAAGACGAAGCCGACATCCCCAACCGTTGCGGAACTTACCCTGACCGACCTGTTAGCCGACCAAGCCAGCAACGGCTATTGCAGCCATAAACACGCCGGCAATCACGCGCACTGCAAACACATCCCCTGCAGGCACCAGCAGTGCGGAGGCTGCTTCGACAAATGCACGATTCCCCCGTCAAAGTTGGGTGACTTCGCCTGAAAGTAGGCAGCCGATTCCACTTTCGCCCCGCTGCAGAGTAAAGTTTTAGATCGTCCTCGGTCTTTGGATCACTGCAGTGCGGTCGCCCCCTGGTAGCCAAACGCCTGGGCACTCAGACTGCCTGCCGGGCTCATGCCACCATTCATCGCCAGCACCAGATGGGTGCGGTTATGGATACGCAACTTGCGGTAGATATTGGAGACATGACGTTTGACGGTGCTTTCATTTAGATCCAGCTGGAAAGCGATCTCCTTGTTCATCAGACCGCCCGCCAACAGATCCAATACGGTGTGCTCGCGGGGCGTCAGTCTACTCACGCTCTGGCCGATGGCGGAGAACTGGCCCTTGGAATGGATAGGCTCCCCGCCCGCCACCCCGTCCGGCCGGAACCAGCCTGCACCACCCAGCAAAGTGGCGATTGCCGCCGGCACATCATCCAGCGGGGCCTGCTTGGACAGCACGCCCCGCACGCCCAGCCGGCGCAATTGGCGCTCGCCGACCACCAATCGGGAGCCACAGGTCAGCAATATTGGAATATCCAGCTGGCAGAGCCACTGACGCAATTGACTTTCGAACAACGCCACATCCAGCACGATCAGGTCGATATCGGGCTGCTGATCGAGTTGCTGTTGCAGCCCGGTCGCCGAGCCGGCCTCGTAAAACGCCAGCGTATGCCGTACCTCCCGGCAGGCCAGCTTGACGCCCTCCCGATAAAGCGGCGAGCGATCGGCGATCAATAATTTGTAGCCATTCATCGGCATCTCCTTTCGGCTACAGCTAAAGAGAGCACTCCACGCCTCTAAACGTAGCCCGTCAATCTACACTAGCTGTAAGTGTCGCGGCTTATACCAGCACCAGCAATAACGGAAAAGGCTGTTTTATTAACATTAGCGGACAGGCTAAACAGCAGATCACACCGGACATACGGGCATTTACGGCTTAACGCAGATAACGACTAGACTTTTTTGGACGGCAAACGCCCACAGGGCTCTGATCCGGGCCAGCTGCCCGTCCTGATGGCGGTTTTTTAAGGCTATGCAGGGCAAAACTAAGCTTATAAGCAGAATTCGAGCCGCTGCGCCCAGTGGCTCAACCTGCGCGGGGGAATCCCTATGCCACAGCAAAGAAAATCGATGCACGGCGAATGGTCGTCGCGCTGGGCCTTTATCCTGGCTGCCACCGGCTCGGCGGTGGGGCTGGGCAACATCTGGAAATTTCCCTATATCACCGGCGAAAACGGCGGCGGCGCCTTCGTGCTGGTCTATCTGGCCTGCATCGCCATCGTCGGCATTCCGATCATGATGGCCGAGGTGATGCTCGGTCGGCGTGGGCGCCACAGCCCGATCAACACCATGCGCCTGCTGGCGCAGGAGTCGGGCCGCTCGCCGGCCTGGCAGCTGCTCGGCTGGGGCGGGGTGCTGGCCGGCTTTATCATCCTGTCGTTCTATAGCGTGATCGCCGGCTGGGCGCTGGCCTATGTACTGGAAGCCGCCAGTGGCGCCTTTGTAGGAGGCGAAGCCGACAGGATCGGCGCCCTGTTCGGCGGCCTGCTGGGCAATCCGGTTACCCTGATCAGCTGGCATACGATCTTTATGGCGATGACCGTCTTTGTGGTGGCGCGTGGTGTCGAGAAGGGGCTGGAACGGGCGGTACGGGTGTTGATGCCGGCGCTGTTCGCGCTACTGCTGCTGTTGGTCGGCTATGCGATGAACAGCGGCTACTTCACCGATGGCCTGGCGTTTCTGTTTAAGCCCGATTTCAGCAAGATCAGCGCCGAGGGGGTGCTTATCGCCCTGGGCCATGCCTTCTTTACCTTGAGCCTGGGGATGGGCGCGATCATGGTATATGGCGCCTATCTGCCGCAGAAAGCCTCCATCGCCACCACCACGGTCACCATCGCCGCCGCCGACACCCTGGTGGCACTGCTGGCCGGGATGGCGATCTTTCCAATCGTGTTCGCCAATGGCCTGGAACCCGGCGCCGGCCCCGGCCTGATCTTCCAGACCCTGCCGATCGCCTTCGGCCAGATGCCCGGCGGCCTGCTGTTCGGCACCCTGTTCTTCGTGCTGCTGAGCTTCGCCGCCTGGACCTCGGGCATCTCGCTGCTGGAGCCGGCCGTTGCCTGGCTGGTGGAGAACCGGGGCCTCAGCCGCGTGGTCGCGACCGTCGGCTGCGGCGGCATCATCTGGCTGCTGGGGCTGGCAAGTGCGCTGTCGTTTAATATCTGGTCCGATTTCACCCTGTTCGGCAAGACCATCTTCGACAACCTGGATTTTCTGGCCTCCAATATCATGCTGCCGCTCGGCGGCCTGCTGATCGCGTTGTTCGCCGCCTGGCTGCTGCCCAGGGCGATCAGCCATGACGAACTGGCGATGCGGGAGGAAGGCACTTACGCGCTCTGGCTGTTCATGGTGCGCTACATCACACCGGTCGGCGTCAGCCTGGTGTTCCTGAACGCGATCGGCCTGATCTGACAGCCCGCCAGAACAACGCACGCGGGAGGGTTTGCCCATCCCGCGTGTTTGCTGCCCGCCCCGAGATGGAGTGGATCACATATTGGGATAGTTCGGCCCGCCGCCCCCTTCCGGGGTCACCCAGGTGATATTCTGGGCCGGGTCCTTGATATCGCAGGTCTTGCAGTGCAGGCAGTTCTGGGCGTTGATCTGGAAGCGCGGCCCGCTACCCTCGTCCACCACCTCGTAGACCCCCGCCGGGCAGTAACGCTGGGCCGGCTCGGCAAACGCCGGCAGGTTATCCCGCAACGGCAACTCGGCGTCGGCCAGCTGCAGGTGGCAGGGCTGATCCTCCTCATGGTTGGTGTTCGACAGGAACACCGAGGAGAGCTTGTCGAAGCTCAGCTTGCCGTCCGGTTTCGGGTACTCGATCGGCTGGAAACCGCTGGCCGGCTTCAACTGGGCATAGTCCACATGGTTATCACGCAGGGTGATCGGCAATTTGCCGCCGAAGATGTTCTGGTCGATGAAGTTGAACGCACCGCCGAGGAAGGCGCCGAACTTGTGCATTGCCGGACCGAAGTTGCGACTGCGATGCAACTCGTCGTACAACCAGGAGGCCTTGAACTTGTCGTTGAAGCCGGTCAGCTCCCTGCCGCCGTCGCAGCCGCCGCTAAGCGCCTCGAACACCGTCTCGGCCGCCAGCATGCCGGATTTCATCGCGGTGTGGGTGCCCTTGATCTTGGCGAAGTTCAGGGTGCCGGCGTTACAACCGATCAACAGACCGCCGGGGAAGGTCATCTTCGGCAGCGCGTTATAGCCGCCCTTGGTGATCGCCCGGGCACCGTAGGAAACCCGCTTGCCGCCGTCCAGGTACTGCTTCAACACCGGATGGTGCTTGAGCCGCTGGAACTCGTCGAACGGGCTCAGGTAGGGGTTGTCGTAGTTCAGGTCGATGATCAGCCCGACCACCACCTGGTTGTCCTCGGCGTGGTACAGGAAAAAACCACCGCTGGCCCCCTGCGACAACGGCCAGCCGGAACCGTGCAATACCAGCCCCGGCTGATGTTTGGCCGGATCGATATCCCACAGCTCCTTGATACCGATACCGTAGTGCTGCGCATCCGCCTCGGCATCCAGCCCGAAGTTGGCGTACAGCTGCTTGCCCAGGTGACCACGGCAGCCTTCGGCGAACAGCGTGTACTTGGCGTGCAGCTCCATACCCGGCATGTAGCTGTCTTTCTGCTCGCCGTTGCTGGCGACACCCATATCGCCGGTGGCGATCCCTTTCACCGAGCCATCCTCGTTATACAGCACTTCGCTGGCGGCGAAGCCGGGGAAGATCTCGACACCCAACTGTTCCGCCTGCTCGGCCAACCAGCGGCACAGGTTGCCAAGGCTGGCAATGTAGTTGCCCTCGTTGTGCATCGTCTTGGGCACCACGAAGTTGGGCAGCTTGGTGCCCTTGTCGGCATCTTTCAGCAGGAACAACTGGTCTTCGGTGACCGGCGTATTCAGTGGCGCGCCCAATTCCTGCCAGTCCGGGAACAGCTCGGCCAACGCCCGCGGCTCGACAATCGCGCCGGACAGAATGTGGGCGCCGACTTCCGAACCCTTTTCGACCACACAGACCGTCAGTTCCCGCTCGGCCGCCTGTGCCTGCTGCATCAGCCGGCAAGCCGCCGCCAGGCCGGACGGCCCGGCACCGACGATTACGACATCAAATTCCATCGCTTCACGCACAATAAATACCTCCTGCACCCCGTAACTATTATTTTCTTTCTTCCAATGCCCGCCCGTAACAGAGCGGCCTTCGTCAGCGACCGGTCGCCCTCAGAGCGGGCTGCTACGGATATCTAAATCGATCTCTTCAAAACAAATCTTCCGGCAGTTCCATGATGCTGCCGCTGCCAGCCTGGATAGAGGCCAGGTTTGCCTGCACCCGCGGCAGCAGATGATCGCAGTAGAACCGCACGGTCGCCTGCTTGGCGTTCAGGAATTCCGTATCGCCCTGACCGGCATCCAGCTGCGCCTGCGCCTTCAGCGCTGATTTGCCCATCATCCAACCACCACAGAGGTAGCCGAACAGCATCATGAAGTTGACGCTGACGCTGCCGGCGGCGTCCCGATCGGCCGGCGCGTTGTCCAACAGCCACTGGCGGGCCTGCTGGCCGCCGGTCAGTGCGGTACGCAGTGCACCACCCAGCGCTGACAGCTGCTCGCTACCCTCCAGCGCAACCACCGTCTGTTCGATCTCCGCCAGCAGCTCGGCCAGCAGCTCGCCGTTGTTCAGCAAGGTCTTACGGCCCACCAGGTCGAGCGCCTGGATGCCGGTGGTACCTTCATAGATGGTCAGGATACGGGCGTCGCGGTAGTGCTGGGCCGAGCCGGTCTCCTCAATGAAGCCCATGCCGCCGTGCACCTGGGTGCCCAGGTAGGTCACCTCCTGCGCCAGTTCGGTCAGCCAGCCCTTGACGATCGGTGTCAGCAGCTCGACCCGCCCCTGATGTTTGGCGGCACTGGCCGCATCCTGAGCGTAATGACTGCGATCGATCTCCGCCGCCGCCACGTAGGCCAGGCCGCGCATCGCTTCGATCGAGGCCTTCATCTGCATCAGCATGCGGCGAACGTCCGGATACTTGATGATCGCGAAGCGGCTGCCGTCCCGATTGGTGCCCTGGATACGCTCCTTGGCGTATGCCACCGCCTGCTGATAGGAGCGCTCGGCGATCGCCAAGCCCTGCAGACCAACCCCCTGGCGGGCGTGGTTCATCATCGTGAACATGTAGGCCAACCCTTTATGGGGTTCGCCGACCAGGTAACCGACCGCGCCTTCGTTGTCGCCGAAGCTCATCACGCAGGTCGGGCTGCCGTGGATACCCAATTTGTGCTCCAACGACACGCAGTGAGCGTCGTTACGCACCGCCGGATTGCCGTTGTCATCCAGCAGGAACTTCGGCACCACGAACAGCGAGATCCCCTTGACCCCGGCCGGCGCGTCCGGCAGGCGGGCCAGCACCAGGTGGACGATGTTGTCGGTCATCTGGTGGTCACCCCAGGTGATGAAGATCTTCTGGCCGGTGATCAGATAGTGATCGCCGTTCGGCACCGCCCGGGTTTTCACCGCCGCCAGGTCGGAACCGGCATCCGGCTCGGTCAGGTTCATGGTGCCGGTCCAGGTGCCGCTGATCATGTTCGGCAGCCATGTCTGTTTCAATTCGTCGGAACCGTGATGAGCGATCGCCTCGATCGCGCCCTGGCCCAACAGCGGGCAGAGGGCGAAGGCCAGGTTGGACGACTGCCAGATCTCGTTGACCGCAGTACCCAGCAGGTTGGGCAGGTTCTGGCCGCCAAACTCTTCCGCGCAAGTGAGCGACGCCCAGCCGTTCTCCATGTACTGTGCATAGGCCTCGGCAAAGCCCGGCGTCTGCTCGACGCCCTGCTCGCCCAGCTTGGCGCCCTGGGTGTCGCCCACCACGTTCAGTGGCGCCAGCACCTCGCTGCCCAGCTTGCCCGCTTCGGTGAGGATCACCGAGGCCAGTTCGGCGTTGACCTCGTCGAGGCCGGCATCACTACACAGTTGGTCGAACTCGACCAGTTCGTTGATGACAAACTCGGCATCGCGGTACGGATGGATATAGTCGCTCATGGGATTGGTTCCTCCGGCCCTGCTATCGCAGGCTCTCGTTATTCTGTTTACCGGCGGCGCCCTGCTGGCGCGCCGGCCTCAACCGTTGTCTTTTTCGTTATTCAGTTCATTTGCCGTGATCAGCCGTAAAAGGGACGTTGTTCCGCCTGGCGGACCTTGAAGCCTTCGGTCAGTCGGTACAGTTCGCCCTGTGCGGCATTGGCCTCTACCCGGGCGGCGAATTCATCCAGCCCCAGGGTGTCGATATAGCGCAGCGCGCCGCCACGGAAGCGCGGGAAACCAAGCCCCAGGATCAACCCCATATCCACCTCGGCTGCGGTTTCGACGATGCCGTCTTCCAGGCAACGCACCGCCTCCAGGCACATCGGGATCATCATCCGGTCAATGATCTGCTGATCGGTCAGCTCGACCACCTCGCCAGCGCGTTCGGCGATCAGTTCACGCACCTGGCCGGACGGCTCCTTGAAGCGGCGGCCATGGTCATCGACGCCGTAGTCGTAGAAGCCTCGGCCGTTCTTCTGGCCCAACCGTTCGTTGGCCAGCAGCGCTTCGATGATGGGTTCAGCGTCATGACCCATCCGCTGCGGGAAACCGACCTGCATCACATTGTCGGCGTGCACCATGGTGTCCAGCCCGATCACGTCGGCCAGGTAGGCTGGCCCCATCGGCCAGCCGAACTGCTCCATCACCCGGTCGATGCGCTGGAAATCCACGCCATCCATTAGCAACCGGTTGAAGCCGTTGAAGTACGGGAACAGGATCCGGTTGACCAGGAAGCCCGGACAGTCGTTGACCACGATCGGCATCTTGCCCATGGCGCTGGCATAGGCAACGGTCCTGGCAATGGTGGCATCACTGGACTGTCTACCGCGGATCACCTCCACCAACGGCATCAGGTGAACCGGGTTGAAGAAGTGCATGCCGCAGAACTGTTCCGGGCGTTGCACGCTCTCGGCCAGGCTATCAATGGAGATAGTGGAGGTGTTGGACGCCAGTACCGCGTCGGCCGACAGTTCGCGCTCCACTTCGGCCAATACCGAGGCCTTAATCGCTTCGTTCTCAACTACCGCTTCGACCACCAGATCGACCTCGCCAAAACCGCTGTAATCCAGCGTCGGCTTGATCGCATCCATCACCTGAGCCTTGCCCTGCTCGCTCAAACGGCCTTTTTCTATCTGCCGGTCGAGCAGCTTGGCAGCGGTTTTACCGCCCAGCGCCAGCGCTTCGTCGCGAATATCCTTCATCAGGATCGGCGTGCCGGTGGAAGCCGACTGGAAGGCCACGCCGCCGCCCATGATGCCGGCGCCCAGCACCGCCGCCTGCTTCACCGGCGCCGCCTGCTGGCTCCAGCGCTTGGAAGTCTTCTTCAGCAGCTGGTCGTTCATGAACAGGCCGATCAGGCTGGCGGCGACAGCGCTCTTGGCCAGCGTGACGATGCAATCGGCTTCCAGCTCCAGCGCCTGCTGGAACGGCAACGTGGCATGGGACATCACCAGCTCCAGGATGGCGCCCGCAGCCGGGTAGTTCGGGTCCAGCTTGGTACTCAACCGGTTGAGCAGTTCAGTACGCTCATTGCGGGCGCTGAAGCTGTCCGCCAACGGCTGCTGCTTACGGGCACCGTTGTCGGTGTAGCTGGCCTCGCCGCTAACCGCGTCCTGCAGCAACTGCAACGCCTCGCTACGCAGCTCGGCGCTGCCGACGACCCGGTCGACGGCACCCAGTTGCTGTGCTTTCAGCGCTTTCTGCGGCTTGCCGGAAAGCATCCACTCCAGCGCCGCCTCGGCGCCGATCAACCGGCTCAGCCGCACGGTGCCGCCCCAGCCCGGACAGATCCCCAGGTTGACCTCCGGCAGGCCCACCTTGCTGTCGGTCGCCGCCAGCCGGAAATCGGCCGCCAATGCCAGCTCGAAGCCGCCGCCAAGCGCCATGCCGTTGATCGCCGCAACCGTCGGACAGGGCAGCTCCTCCAGGGCACAGAACAGCTGGTGAGTGCGCATCACCCAGGCCTTCAGTTCGCTATCGCTGAGCGAGAAGTTGCGCTGAAACTCGGTGATATCGGCGCCGACCACGAAGGCCGGCTTGGCACTGCTGATCAACAGGCCGCGCAGCTGATCCTGGTTCTGCAGCAGTTCGACCGCTTCGGCCAGTTCGGCCAGCGTCTGGTCGTTCAGCGTATTGACCGACTGGTCCTGGTTATCCAGCACCAGTTCAACCAGCCCCTCATCCAGGGCGTTCAGGCGGATAGTCTGTCCGGCGTACATCGTTACTTCCTCGAAACAGGTCCGATTCGCCTTTATCGGCAACTCAATGGCAGCGAAATCCATAAAAAAGGTAAAAGGGGGCCCACCCTGGCCCGAATGGACCCGCGGGTCCTACCAGAGTGCAAGCAAATCAAACGAAAAATTGGCAGCGGGACAGGCGGTGAAACGGCTCACCCCTGCCCCATCGATTAGCGAGGCTTAGGCGCGCTCGAACAGCGCCGCAATCCCCTGGCCGCCACCGATACAGAGGCTGACCATCGCATAGCGGCCATTGACGCGGTTCAGTTCGTGCAGCGCCTTGACGGTGACGACCGCGCCGGTGGCACCGATCGGGTGGCCCAGCGAGATACCGCTGCCGTTCGGGTTCAGCCGCGCCTGCGGCAACTCCAGCTGCTGCGCCACCGCCAGTGCCTGGGCGGCGAAAGCTTCGTTGACCTCGTAGACGTCGATATCGTTGACGCCCAGGCCGTTGCGCTCGAGAATCTGGCGGATCGCCGGCACCGGGCCGATCCCCATGTATTTCGGATCAACCCCCACCACCGAGTAATCGACCAGCCGGGCCAGCACCGGGCGACCTTCCGCCTCGGCCTTCTCGCGGTCCATCATCAGCAGGGCCGCCGCGGCGTCATTCAGCCCGGAGGCGTTGCCGGCGGTGACGGTGCCATCTTTCTTAAACACCGGCTTCAGCTTGGCCATATCCTCCGGCGTGCAGTCGAAGCGGACATGCTCGTCGGTATCGAACAGGGTGACGCCCTTACGGCTTTTCAACTCCACTGGCAGGATCTGTTCCTTGAAATGGCCCTGTTCGATCGCCCGCTGCGCGCGGTTGTGGCTCTCGGTGGCCAGCGCATCCTGCTGTTCGCGGCTGATGCCATATTTTTCGGCGACATTCTCGGCGGTCACCCCCATATGGATATGGTTGAACGGGCAGTGCAGCGCGCCGACCATCGGATCGACCATCGCACCGTCGCCCATCCGCTGACCGAAACGGGCGGTCGGCAGCCAGTAAGGCGAGCGGCTCATCGACTCGGCACCACCGGCCACCACGGTATCGCAGATACCCAGCTCGATCTGCTGGGCGGCGCTCACCAGCGCCTGCAGACCGGAGCCGCACAGCCGGTTGACGGTCAACGCCGGGGTTTCCTGCGGCAAACCGCCATTAATGGCAGCGACCCGGCCCAGGTACATGTCGGCTGGCTCGGTGTGGATCACGTTGCCGAAAACGCTGTGACCGACGCTTTCCGGCGTCACGCCGGCACGTTTCACCGCCTCGGCCACCAGCATGCCGGCCAGCGCGCCCGGCGCATATCCTTTCAGGCTGCCGCCGTAACCGCCAATCGCTGTACGTACACCACTGACGACTACCACTTCACGTTTCTGCATCGGATCTCTCCTCTCTGGTCGGGCGGCAGCCGGTGCCGGCCCCGGGTATTCTTTTTATGTTGTCTGCCCGCTGCTTTGCCTGCGTCTACCGCTTTGCAGCAGTCGGGTATAAAGCAATCTAGCCAGCTCAGTTAGTGTTCTTAGTTTGGCTTTCACTGGCTTTGCCAACAATGACCGAAACCGCCGATTAATTAACATAAGAGGACAGCCCACATAGGACAGGACGCTTAAAATGACCGTCTTCGGCGATCTCCCATCACCACCTAGTCATATGTGGACAGCCTAAACAATCGAGCCACTTACGGCGTTTTGGTGTATTCACTCGAAATACAGCAGAGTCTAGCGGTGGCTATCAGCCACCGCATCGCACAAAAAGACTAGAACCGAGGGCCCCCAAAGACATTTCAGACCCGCTGCCGATCTTTGCCACCGGCGCCCCAACGGTCAACGCAGAAACTTCACTCCGGCTCGCCTGTCTGAACTCTTAACCGAAGCTGAACTGTCGGCTGATGCCGGCGCCCCGAGAGACAGGCACCTGACCTATGCGCCACCTCGCCCTGCTGCTTTTGGTAGGCATTCTTGTTGCGGGTTGTTCCTCCATGGTTTCACGCCAGACAAGCCGGCTGGCGGAGAACCTTGCGGCGGCAATCGAGGATAACAACGACCCGGAAACCGTGCGGGCCGGCGCCCCCGCCTACCTGATCATGATTGACGGCCTGATCCATGGCGAACCGCAAAACGAGGCGCTGTTGCGGGCCGGCGCCAATATCTACAGCGCTTACGCCAATGTCTTCATCACCTCCCCCCTGCGCCGCCAGCGGCTGACCGACACCGCTATGCGTTACGCCGAGCGGGCACTCTGTCTGCGCGAGGCCAGCCTGTGCCAGGCCCGTCAGATCCGTTTTCAGGAATACCAGCGTCGACTGGATGGACTGCGACCGGACAGCGTGGCGAGTCTCTATACCCTGGCGGTGAGCTGGGCCGGCTGGATACAGGCACGCCGTTCAGACTGGCAGGCGATGGCACAGCTGCCGCAAGTGGAGGTCTCGCTGAAACGGGTGCTGGAGTTGAATGAGCGCCATCGCCAAGGTGGAGCCCATCTCTATCTGGGGGCCCTTAATGCGCTACGCCCCCAGGCGTTGGGTGGCAATCCGGAGATCAGCCGGTTTCACTTTGAGCGGGCCATCCGGTTATCCGGCGGACACAACCTGATGGCCAAGGTGATGTTCGCCAAGGGCTACGCCCGGCTGGTGTTCAACCGGACACTGCACGACCGGCTGCTGACCGAGGTACTGCAAAGCGATCCGACCAGCGAAGGCTTTACCTTGATGAATATCCTCGCCCAGCAGCAGGCCAAGGCACTGCTGGCCGAATCGGACGAATATTTTTAGCGCATAGCACCGATCGTCGTTTTTCGTCGGCGTTCAGTGCAACAGGAGGGCCCAAGCATATGACCAGGCTGCTCTCGATTCTGATAACGGCCCTGCTGCTGGTATCTGCTCCGGTCGGCGCCACCGTGTTCAAGATTGCCACCGTATCGCCGGACGGCTCCAGCTGGATGCAGAAGATGCGCCAGGGGGCCCGGGAGGTAGCCGAGCAGACAGAGGGGCGGGTTCAGTTTAAATTTTATCCGGGCGGCGTCATGGGGAGCGACGCGACGGTGTTGCGGAAGATCCGGCTGGGCCAGCTACAGGGCGGCGCGCTAACCGGCGGCAGCCTGGCCAGCTATGCCGGCGACAGCCAACTGTACAACCTGCCGCTGCTGTTTCACGACTACGACGAAGTAGATTTTGTGCGTGCGCGGATGGATCCGCTCATCGCCCAGCAGCTGGAACAAGGCGGCTTTGTCACCTTCGGCCTGGCCGAGGGCGGCCTGGCCTACCTGATGAGCGACAGCGCGGTGACCGGCGTGACTCAACTGAAGGATAAGAAGGTCTGGATGCCTGCCACCGAGATCAGCTCGCAAAACACCGCCGATGCCTTCGAGCTGAACCCCATTCCATTGAGCATTGCCGATGTGCTACCCGGCCTGCAGACCGGCCTGATCGATACGATCACCACCTCACCGATCGCCGCGATCGCACTGCAATGGCATACCCAGGTCAGCCATATCACCAACCTGCCGCTAAGCTACTTCTACGCGGTGCTGGCAATCGACAAAAAAGCGTTTGCCAGGCTCAGCGACCGGGATCAGCAGCAGGTACGTCAAGTCATGGAGCGGGTTTTCCACGATATCGATCGCCAGAACCGCAAGGATAACATCGGCGCCTTCAGGGCCCTGCAAGCACAAGGCATCAAGCTGAGCCAGCCCTCGCGGGCAGAGATAGTCGAATGGCGCCGGCGCGCCCACCGAGCGATCACCCAACTGTTGCAGAGCGGTGAGCTGTCGCGCGATCTCTACCGGCAGCTGGCGAAACACCTCGATAACTTCCGCAACGGCGGCAAGGCGCAGGGTTCCGACCGTGTGGACTAACCTGCAACGCGGCGCCGTCTGGCTGGAGAACGCCCTGCTGGCCGGCCTGTTGCTGACTGTGATTCTGGCCGCCAACGGCCAGATATTGCTGCGCAACCTGCTCGAGTGGCCGATCACCCTTTGCTGCGCGTCACGGTGCTCTGGCTCGCCCTGCTCGGCGCTATGGCGGCAACCCGGCAACAGTCGCATATCGCCATCGACCTGCTGAGCCGGCAACTGCCGCTGGCCTGGTGCCTGGCTGCCGAGCGGGTGATCCATGCCTTCGCTGCCGGCATCTGCGTGCTGCTGAGCTGGTACAGCCTGCAGCTGGTGCTGATGGAGTACCAGGACGGGCTGATCGCATTCGCCCGGGTGCCGGTCTGGTTATGTCAGAGCATCATGCCGCTGGCTTTTGCGGTGATGGCCTGGCGTTTCCTGCGGCAGAGCCTGTACGGTAGCCAAAAGCTGGACCACCTGGCACAAACCGGCGGGCCCCAGCCGTGAACGCGGCGTTCTGGAGCGGCATCCTGATGCTGGCGTTGATGCGAACGCCGATTTTCATCGTTATTGCCGCCGCCGCGCTATACGGCTTCTACCGCCAGGAGATCCACCTGTCGGTGGTGGCGGTGGAGATCTACCGGATTACCGAAACCCCGATCCTGCTGGCGCTGCCGTTATTCAGCTTCGCCGGCTACCTGCTGGCGGCCACCGGCGCCTCGCAGCGGATGCTGCGGCTGAATGAGGCGTTACTGGGTTGGTTGCCGGCCAGCCTGCCGATCGTCGCATTCATCAGCTGTGCGCTGTTCACCGCACTGACCGGCGCCTCCGGCGTAACCATCGTGGCGCTCGGCGCGCTGCTCTACCCCGCCCTGCAGCAGAGCGGATATAGCCAGAAATTCAGCCTGGGACTGGTTACCGCCTCCGGCAGCCTGGGCCTGTTGCTGGTTCCATCCATGCCGCTGATCCTGTACGGGGTTGTGGTGCAACAGTTGAACCTGCCGATACAGCTGAATCTTACCGACCTGTTCCTTGCCGGGCTGTTGCCGGCCCTGCTGATGGTGCTGCTGTTGAGCCTGTGGAGCCTCTGGAAAAGCCGGCAACACCCGCAGGCGATCAAACCCTTTTCGCTGGCGAGGCTGCGGGACGCTCTCTGGGAAGCACGCGGCGAGCTGCCGCTGCCGTTTCTATTGCTGGGCGGCGTGTACAGCGGACTGATCAGCATCTCCGAAGCCGCGGCGGTGACCGCGCTCTATGTGCTGATCGTCGAACTGCTGGTTTACCGTGAGTTGCCGCTACGGCAGATACCGGCGGTATTGATTAAGAGCAGCATCCTGGTCGGCGAGATCATCCTGATCCTCGCGCTGGCACTGGCACTCAGCGGCCTGCTGGTCGACGCCGAAGTACCGACCCGGCTGTTCGAACTGATCCGCGACCATGTCGACAGCAGGTTTCAGTTCCTGCTGCTGCTGAATCTACTGCTACTGTTGCTGGGCGCCTTTCTGGATATCTTCTCGGCTATCGTGATCATGGTGCCGCTGCTGCTGCCGGTTGCTTTGGCCTACGGCGTCGACCCTATCCACCTCGGCATCATCTTCCTGGCCAATATGCAACTGGGCTACTTCACGCCGCCGGTGGGGATGAACCTGTTTATCGCCAGCGCCCGCTTCAACCAGCCGATCACCACTCTTTATCGCGCCACCTGGCCTTTCTTCGTGGTGCTGCTGATCGCGGTGTTGCTGATCACCTACCTGCCGGTGCTTAGCCTGGGCTTGTTGGGCTGAGCCGACAGAACGGTTAATCAACGCGGCCCTATCACGGCAGAAATGGTCCGATATGACGCATGGCCCGTGCCACGTACTCATCCTTCTCGCCCACCGGTGCGACGTAATGGATCGCGCTTTGTGCAGCTTCCACCCCTGCCAGCCGGGCAATCAGCCAAACCGCCAGGTATTGAGAGGCGAGGCAGCCGCCGGCAGTGGCGATATTGCCGCTGGCATAGAACGGCTGATCCAGCACCTCGACGCCGGCCTGCTGAACCCAGGGTTTCGTTGTCAGGTCGGTACAGGCCGGCAGACCGTCGAGCAGCCCTAGCTTGGCCAGCACCAGTGCGCCGGAGCATTGTGCGCCAATCAGCTGGCGGGACGGATCAAGCTGCAGTTGCGCCATGATCGAGTCGTCAGCGACCACCTCGCGCGTTTTCATACCGCTGCCAACGATCACCGCGTCGGCGAGCGATGCCTCCTGAAGTGATACCTGGCGCTCCAGCAGCACAGCGTTCATCGATTGGATGCGCGCAATGGGGCTGGCGATGGTGACCTGCCAGTCCGGTTGCTTCACCCGGTTGAGAATGCCCAGGGCGATCAGCGAATCCAGCTCGTTGAAGCCGTCGAAGGTCAGAATGGAGATATGCATGGCACTGATTCCTTGTTCTGTTGAAGTTGCAAGGAAGCAGTCTATCCCCCAGAATCATTACAATAAAATTATTGTAATGGATACATTCACAGATGGCCCGCGCCCGCTACAAACGCCTGGTCGATACGTTTGCCGCCGACATCCGGGCTGGCAAGCTGCCACCGGGCACTCGCTTGCCCACCCACCGCCAGCTTGCCGCCGAACAGGGCATTGCCCTGGTGACAGCGACAAGAGTCTATACCGAGCTGGAAAGCATGGGGTTGGTCAGCGGCGAAACCGGCCGGGGAACCTTTGTTCGGGAAACCACCCTGCCGCCCGGCCACGGTATCGATCAGCCTTCGGCAACCGAGGGGATGGTCGATCTGAACTTCAACTCGCCGTCGCTGCCGGGCCAGGCCGAGCTGCTGCGAAGCGCCCTGCGCCAGCTTGCCTCCTCCGGCGATCTGGAAGCCCTGCTGCACTACCAACCCCATGCCGGGCGTAAGCATGAACGGGCTCTAGTCGCGCGCCACCTCGAAAGCCGGGGGCTGAGCGTCGATGGCGCTCAGGTATTGATCCTGAGCGGCGCCCAGCATGGCTTGGCAACAACGGTGATGGCGCTGCTGAACCCCGGTGACCTGGTCGCAACGGATGCGCTGATCTACCCGGGCTTCAAGGCTGTTGCCGAAGTGCAGCGGCTGGAACTGGCCGCCATCCCCGCGTCAAACCGGGGGCCGGACCTGGCGGCTCTGGAGCAGCTGTGCCGCAGCCGGCGTGTGCGGGCCCTTTACGCCATGCCGACACTGCACAACCCGCTGGGCTGGGTGCTGGATATGGAGCAACGGCAACGACTGGTGTCGATCGCCCGTCAGCATGAGCTGTTGATCATCGAGGATGCCGCCTATGCCTTCCATGCCGAAAACCCGCCCGCACCGCTGGCGACGCTCGCACCGGAGCGAACCCTGTATGTGTCCGGGTTTTCCAAGAGTATCGCCACCGGGCTGCGGGTCGGTTTTATCGCCTCACCCGCGCAGTGGGTCCCCAGGCTTGAGCGCGCCATCCGGGCGACAACCTGGAACACCCCCGGCTTAATCACGGCGCTGGCCTGCCGCTGGCTCGAAGATGGCACCGTCGCCCGCCTGGAGGCCGAGAAACGTGCCGATGCCATGGCCAGGCAAGCGCTGGCCAGAGAGATTCTCGACGGGCTGGACTATATCAGCCACCCGGTATCCTACTTCGTATGGCTTCCGCTGCCTGATGAGGTGCGTGCGGACCAGGTCGCGACGACACTCATGCGTGAAAATATCTCGGTTTCCACCGCAGAACCCTTTGCAACGACCCATCATGTCCCCCACGCGATCCGGCTGGCGCTGGGCTCGGTGGACCTCGACACCCTTGACGTGGCGCTACGAAGAGTGAGGCAACTGATCGACGACTATTCCTGCGGTGCAGTCCCTCGCCAATGAGGCCCCGCTCTCAATCGGCACCGGGGCCTTGCTGCCCGGCCGTCAGCCGGCAGAGAAGGATGCCGACAAACACCACCACCAGGCTGGCCAGAGAAACCTCGATGCGCGGTTCGGCAACCAAAGCCTGCCGTAACAACGTCAAGAGCAGGATGGCAAGAATCAATCCGACACCCAGCCGATAGCGGAGATCGACTTGCGAACACTTCATAACCCCTCCGGAACGATCGCCGCTGCAGTCGACAGAATCAGGCCCAGTGCCCGCCACTCAACGCTTCGAAGGCGACCGTCGCATCTTCAACTCTAAGCCATTCCACCGCCTCGGGTGCCCAGCCGAGCAACGATTTTCGCCTTTCGCCTTGAATTCCAGCGAACCGGACCTATCTATCAGGTAACGGCACGAAGCTCGACGGAGTTCGGCTGTGTTCAGCGGTTCGATCACTTTGATGAACCGATCAAACGACATATTGCTTAACGAAAGGATATGAAGATGCGCGAATTAGACCTGTCCCAACTCTACCGCTCCGCTATCGGCTTCGACCGCCTGGCCGCCACCCTCGATAAGATGAACCGTGGCGAGCAGAGCCAACCCAGCTATCCGCCCTACAACATCGAACTTTTAGGTGAGCATCAGTATCGCATCACCATGGCGGTGGCCGGATTCGAACAGGACGAGCTGTCGATCCAGAGCGACCAGGGCAACCTGACCATCACCGGTCGCAAGAAAGCGGAACAGGCGGAACGTCACTACCTGTATCAAGGGATCGCCGCGCGCAACTTCGAACGCCGCTTCCAGCTGGCCGATCATGTCCGCGTGGTCCGCGCCAAGATGGAGAACGGCCTGCTGCACGTCGACCTGCTGCAGGAGATCCCGGAAGCGATGAAGCCACGTACCATCGACATCGAGTAAGCCCGGCTCAACCAACCCGCCCAAATGACGAAAATTGCCGACCCGTCCAGCGGGTCGGCAATTTTT
The DNA here is from genome assembly GCF_019795155.1 of Marinobacterium arenosum. Lineage (GTDB taxonomy): Bacteria > Pseudomonadota > Gammaproteobacteria > Pseudomonadales > Balneatricaceae > Marinobacterium_C > Marinobacterium_C arenosum. The sequence goes on from NZ_JAILYN010000001.1 coordinate 183,106, forward strand.
TACCTATTTTTTACCCGTTCTGCGCATGCAATTGCGATAACCGCGCGATGCTGGCTACACTGCTTCCACTGGAAAGCAAGGATGCATTGCACATGGACCGACAACTATTGATCGACCGGCTGGTCAGCTTTATACGCCAGATCGGCCTGCAGGTAGAGTTTCACCGCATCGAGCAGGACTGTTTCCTGCCCGGAATCCTGATTCACAAAGGGAAGCTGCTGGTCGACTGCGACCAGCTCGCGCATCCGGGCGACCTGTTGCACGAGGCCGGCCACCTGGCGGTGATTCCCACGGACCGCCGTGACGGGACCGGCGCCTATGTCGGCCAGCAGCCGGCCGAGGAGATGGCGGCGATCGCCTGGTCCTGGGCCGCGCTGAGTCACCTGCAGCTACCACCCGAGGTGGTATTTCACGCCAACGGCTATAAGGGCGCATCCGCCAGCCTCATCGACAACTTCAGCCAGGGCCACTATCTGGGTGTCCCGATCCTGCAATGGCGGAGAATGAGCGCCGAGCCGCACCAGGCCAAGGCACTCGGCCTAGCGGCGTTTCCACAGATGCAGCACTGGCTGTGTCCCTGAGCAGCCGCTATCCGCCCGCTGTTGCCGGATTATACGGTAATAACCGTCACGCCTCAGGCAGCGATGCGCAGGCCCGCCGGTAACGTGCGGCCATCGCATCATCAAAGCAGCAGAACAGCACCCGCTCGATCACCGGGTATTGAGCCAGAGCCTCCGCCACTGTTTGCACCGCAAGCTCGACCGCCTTCTCGGCTGGATAGCCATAAACGCCACAACTAATCGCCGGAAAGGCGATGCTGGTCGCGCCCTGCCCGGCCGCCAGCGCCAGGCTGTTGCGGTAGCAGCTGGCCAACTGCTCCGCTTCACGGTGGCCACCGCCATGCCAGACCGGTCCGACGGTATGGATTACCCAGCGCGCCGGCAGCTTATAGCCGCGGGTCAGCTTGGCCTCGCCGGTGTCGCAGCCGTTCAAGGTGCGGCACTCTGCCAACAGTTCCGGGCCGGCGGCCCGGTGAATCGCACCATCGACACCGCCGCCACCCAACAGGCTCCTGTTGGCAGCGTTAACGACTGCATCCACCTGCAAACGGGTGATATCGCTCTGGCACACTTCGATTCGCTCTGATATCGACATGACAACCTCCTTTTCAACGACCACAGGAACCGTACGGAATACCACCCTGGGGAGTTGTTATCTGGTAGGTGCTCGCAAAGAGCTACAACGGAACCTTAGCCGAAAAGAGAGAGGACTGATTGACAGTGCATTTAGGAAAGAGAATCAAACACACCGGGCAGGCATTGTCGCCTGCCCGGCTATAAGAATAGCTTCAGCCGATCGCCTGCTGCAGCGCATTGCGCACCGCCTGCGGCTCCTTCAGCGTTTTCAGGGTCAGGAACAGTGTTTCCACCTGCGGATAGCTGCGCTTCATCATGTGCAGCCACTGCTTGATGCGGCCATGCACGTAGCCCGGCGCGGACACTTCCACCAGCGCCAGGTAGTCCAGCAGCAGCTGGCAGATCTGCCGCCAACTCAGCGGCGGTGAAGCCTCACCCTGTTGCTCGCGTTTGATCTGCAGGGCCAGGTCCGGCCGGGCGATCAGGCCACGCCCGATCATCACATCCTGACAACCGCTAACCTCTCGGCAACGCAGATAGTCATCATAGTTCCAGACTTCACCATTGGCGGTGACCGGTAGCGACACCTCGTTGCGAATCCGGGCGATCCATTCCCAATGCGCCGGCGGGCGGTAACCCTCCACCTTGGTGCGGGCATGGACTGCCAGGCCATCGGCACCGCCGGCTTCGATCGCCCGGGCGTTGTCCAGCGCCAGCGATTTGTCAGCGTACCCCAGTCGCATCTTGGCCGTGACCGGCACCTCTGCCGGCACCGCCGCACGCACCGCCTCGACGATTCGATAAACCTCGTCCGGCTGCTGCAGCAGCACCGCACCGCCGCGGTTCTTGTTGACGGTCTTGGCCGGGCAGCCAAAATTCAGGTCGATACCCGGTGCGCCCAGTTTGGCGGCCTTGCGGGCATTACCGGCCATTACCTGCGGGTCACTGCCAAGCAGTTGCAGCAGTACCGGGGTGCCATGGCGGGTGCGCCCGCCGTTGGCCAGCTCCGGCGACAGCCGGTGAAACACCTTGGCCGGCAATACCCGGTCGCTGACCCGCACGAACTCGGTCACGCAGAGATCGATACCGCCCAGCCCGCTGAGCAGTTCGCGCATCGGCGGATCGACCACACCTTCCATCGGTGCCAGAATTATCTTCAAGGGTTGTTCTCTCCTGATGGGAGTCGTTATGCGTCTATTTGTCTGCGTCGATCCACCGGGTGCGGTCACCGAACAGATCGCAGCGCTGCTGCCCGCCGGACGCAAGATCCGCTGGAATCCGCCGGATCAGCAACATTTTACGCTGGCTTTTCTCGGCGAACAGCCAGACAACCGGCTGGTCGAGGTTATTGAGGCACTGACCGAAGTGCCACTGCAGCGCTTTACCCTCAGCAGCAAGGGGATCGGCTGGTTCCGCTCCGGGGTGATCTGGTTGGGGGTCGAGACCTGCCCCGAGCTGATGCTGCTGCAGAAGCGGGTCAGCGACCGGCTGCAGGCAGCGGGCTTCAAGATGGAAAGACGCAGCTTCGTTCCCCACCTGACCCTCTGCCGCAGCCGCCACGGCCTCGACGCCGGCCTGCTGGAGATGCTGGAGCACCGCTTCTACGATCAGCAGTTCAGCTTTACCGTCGACCGCTTCCTGCTTAAACGTAGTGAATTGCGCTCCGACGGCGCCCGCCATATCACCGAAGCGGTGTTCACCGCCGATTGATCTCTTTTAACGCCAGCATCAATTTCATTAGCAGTGAGCACCGATGTTGCGTCGAATACCGGGCCGCGACTCGTATTAAGAAGCAAAAACGCCCTCCGAAGAGGGCGTCTGCCGGGACCGTTTTGACGGCGCTTTTTTACCGACAATCAGAGTGCCGCCAAACCCCGCTGCATATCCGTCTTCAGGTCATCCAGCGATTCCAGTCCCACCGACAACCGGATCAGGTTTTGCTTGATCCCGGCCACCGCCTTGTCCTCTTCGGTCATGCGACCGTGGGTAGTGGTGTACGGGTGGGTAATGGTGGTTTTGACATCGCCCAGGTTACCGGTGATCGACACCATCTCGGTGGCATCGATAAACCGCCAGGCCGCCTCCTGGCCGCCGCTGACCTCGAACGACAGCACGCCTCCGAAACCGCTCTGCTGACGCTTGGCCAGCTGGTGCTGCGGATGGCTTGCCAAGCCGGCATAGTGTACCCGTTCGATCCCCGGTTGCTGCTGCAGCCATTCGGCCATCGTCTGTGCATTCTCGCAGTGGGCACGCATGCGAATCGGCAGCGTCTCCAGCCCTTTCAGGAACACCCAGGCATTGAACGGGCTCAGGCAGGCGCCGCCGGTACGGATAAAACCGAAGATCTCCTCCATCTCCGCCTTGCGACCGACCACCGCGCCGCCGATGCAGCGTCCCTGACCATCCAGGTACTTGGTCGCCGAATGGACTACCAGATCGGCGCCCTGGCTCAGCGGCTGCTGCAGTACCGGGGTGCAGAAGCAGTTGTCCACTGCCAGCAAAGCGCCATGCTGATGGGCGATATCGGCCACCGCGCGCACATCGGTCAGTTCCGACAGCGGGTTGGACGGTGTTTCCAGGAACAGCAGCCGGGTGTTGTCACGCAGTGCAGCACGCCAAGCAGCCAGATCGGTCGGATCAACGAAAGTGGTTTCGATACCGGCCCGGCTCAGGTACTTCTGGAACAGTGCCACGGTGGAGCCGAACACGCTACGCGAGCAGACCACGTGATCGCCGCACTTCAGCAGCGACAAGCCGACACTGAGGATCGCCGCCATGCCGGACGACGTCGCCACGGCCCGTTCGCCGCCTTCCAAGGCGGCGATACGCTGCTCGAAAGCCCGTACGGTCGGGTTGGTGAAGCGGGAGTAGATATTGCCCTCCTCTTCACCGCCGAACCGTGCCGCCGCCTCGCGGGCACTGGAGAAAACGTAGCTGGAGGTGGGATAGATCGGATCGCTATGCTCACCTTCGTCGCTGCGGTGCTGACCGGCACGCAGCGCCAGCGTCTCGAAGCTGCAATCTTCCAGCTCGAACTGGATACGCTGTTCGCGTTCAAAACCCGGTCGGGCCATCCGTCGGGACTCCTTAGTCAATTTTGTTCTGCAGGCAGGCGGACTCGTTGCTGTTGGTCTCGACTACCTTCTTGTTCTTGGCGGCATCGTTACGCTTGGCTTCCAGACGCGCCAGGTAGGCTTCGTCCACGTCGCCGGTAACGTACTTGCCGTCAAACACACAGGTATCGAAATCCTCGATCTCGCTGTTGCCACTGCGGACGCTCTCCTTCAGATCATCCAGATCCTGATAAAGCATCCAGTCGCAACCGATCTCCTGACCCACTTCGTCATCGGTCCGGCCATGGGCGATCAGCTCGTCGGCCGCCGGCATGTCGATACCGTAGACGTTCGGGTAGCGTACCGCCGGCGCGGCAGAGGCGAAATAGACCTTCTTGGCACCCATCTCGCGCGCCATCTGCACGATCTGCTGGGAGGTGGTGCCACGCACGATGGAGTCGTCCACCAGCATCACCACCTTGTCCTTGAACTCCAGTTCGATCGGGTTCAGCTTGCGGCGCACCGACTTCTTGCGCTCGGTCTGGCCCGGCATGATGAAGGTACGGCCGATATAGCGGTTCTTGATAAAGCCTTCACGGAACATCACACCCAGGTGATTGGCCATCTCCAATGCAGCGGTACGGCTGGTGTCCGGAATCGGGATGATCACGTCGATATCGTGATCCGGCCGTTCCCGCTTGACCTTCTCGGCCAGGCTGACCCCCTGACGCATACGCGATTTGTACACGTTGACGTCGTCGATGATGGAATCCGGCCGCGCCAGGTAGACGTACTCGAACAGGCACGGCGTCAGGCGCGGATTGTTGGCGCACTGGCGGGTCGATACCCGACCGTCCATGTCGATAAAGATCGCCTCGCCCGGCGCCAGGTCGCGGATACGGGTGTAACCGGAGGTATCCAGCGCGACGCTCTCGGAAGCGACCATGTATTCATCGCCCTGCTTGGTCTCACGCTTGCCGTACACCAGCGGGCGGATACCGTTGGGATCGCGGAACGCCACGATGCCGTAACCGGTGATCACCGCAACCACTGCGTAGCCGCCGGTCACCCGCTCATGAACCCGCGCGATCGCCTTGAAGATATCGTCGGCGGTCGGTACCAGTTTGCCCTGAGCCTGCAGCTCGTGCGCGAACACGTTCAGCAGCACTTCGGAATCGGACGTGGTGTTGACGTGACGCAGGTCGTCACGGAACACCTGGTCGATCAGCTCATCGGCATTGGTCAGGTTGCCGTTATGGGCCAACGCGATGCCGTACGGCGAGTTGACGTAGAATGGCTGCGCTTCAGCGGCGCTGGAGCTGCCGGCGGTCGGGTAGCGGACGTGGCCGATACCGGCGTTGCCCATCAGGCGCTTCATATGACGGGTCCGGAAGACCTCGTTCACCAGTCCGTTGTCCTTGCGCATGTAGAAACGGTTACCTTCACAGGTCACCATCCCGGCTGCATCCTGACCGCGGTGCTGTAGCACCGTCAGGGCGTCAAAGATCGTCTGGTTTACATGGGATTTGGCAACGATGCCCACAATGCCGCACATTCGCTCTCACCTCGAAGGGAACAGTCTCGTCTAAATCTTGCCACCCATCCGTCAACGACCGGCATTCCAGATCACCTGCGCCATATCCGACGCAACGTTCCGGCTCCATGCTTCCATCGTTTTGAAATGGGGAATTAATTGAGATTCCTGCCACCAGGGGTCCTCCGTTGCCGGAGTCATACCCACCAGGGCTATAAGCGCGATAACCAGCAAGCCACCGCGCGCAATACCAAAGCCCACCCCCAACATCCGGTCGGTACCACTGAGGCCGGTTGCGTCCACCAGCATGCCAACCAGGTTATTGATCACCGCGCCGACCAGCAGGGTTGCTATGAACAGAATAGCAAAGGCCGCCAGTAGCTGAAGCGACGGGGTTTGGATATAGGGCGCCAGCAACGTGGCCAGCGCATCGGAAAACAGACGGGCCACGACAAATGCCGCAACCCAGGTCACCAGAGAGAGCGCTTCGCGCATGAAGCCTCTCTTGAGGCTGAACAAGCTTGAAATAGCGATGATGCCGAGAATGATCCAGTCAGCCCAGTTCATATCTGATGCCAGCAGTGATAATGTGCGCGCATTCTAACAGAGCCCCGACAGCAACCCAATCGTCACTGAGTGGTAAAACGTACGATTATGCCATCCAGGGCCATCTTTTCTTTCAGCTCCAGCTTCAACCGCTCAAGATTTGAACGCTGAAGGTCCGGCCCTACATAAACCTTGACCAACCCGGCCTGTTTACGGGTGTATACCTTATGCCCGGCATTGATCAGCTGCTTACGCAGCCCACGGGCATTGGTTTCATCCTTGAAACTGGCCAGCTGCAGGGTCCAGGCAACCGGCACGCCCTCCTGATCCAGGGTCGGGGTATCCGGCTCGATCGCCAGCTTGGCATCCGACTTATCAATCTTGGCCTGAAGCGCCGCCGACTTGGCCGGCCGCTCGGCGGCCGGGGCCGGTTCCGCCAGTTCACTGGTATCCGGCAGCGCCTGCTTGACCGGGGTGACACTGATCACCACCGGCGCTTCCGGCTCCGGCGGAATATCGTTGCTGAGATGTCGCTCGCGGTAGCCGGCGCCGTCAAAGAACAGCGGAAACAGAATCCCGGCCGACAGGATGATCGCGGCCAGACCGACCAGGCGCAGCTTCAAGCTTTCAGACATCTCACTTTTCCATCTTCAACGCATCCAGTGCAGCCGACACCGTATAAAAGGAGCCGGCAACAAGCAAGCACTCATCGGGCTGCAGTTCAGCCCGCGCCGCGGACAATGCCTCAAGCACCCCGTCAAAACAGCCCGCCGGACCAGCCAGCTGTTCGGCCAGCCGCTCAGCCCGGCAACCACGTGCGCCTTCCAGTGTCGCCAGGTACCAACCCGCCGCCAGCGGCTGCAATGCCTGCATGACCGATGCGGCATCCTTGTCGCCCAGCATACCCAATACGATCCGCACCCGGCCTGCGTGGTCGGCGAGCCTTTCCGCCAGCAGCTCAGCCGCCTGGGGGTTGTGCGCCACGTCGAGAATACAGCGACCTTCCGGCAGCGCCACCTGCTGCATCCGGCCGGTCATCGAGGCCGACCGCAACCCTTGATGGATCGCCGCCTCATCGACCGCCAGCGGCAGCAAAGACAACACCTGCAGTGCGGTAGCGGCATTCTGGAACGGCAGCTGCGGATAGGGCAATTGGCGGTAGACAACGGTTTCGCCCGCCGGGTTCAGCCCCTGCCATTGCCAGCCATCATCGGCCGACTGGACACTGAACTGCGCGCCCTTCTGGTACAACCGGGCGCCGAGCCGTTCGGCGGTGGCAGCGATCGCCGCCGGTGCCGGGTCGGCGCCACAGACCGCCGGACGGCCGGTTCGGAAGATACCGGCCTTCTCCGCGGCGATCCCTTCGATATCGTCACCCAGCCAGTCGACATGATCCAGGCCGATAGAGGTCACCACGGCAATATGCGGATCGACGATATTGATCGCGTCCAGCCGACCGCCCAGGCCGACCTCCAGCAGCGCCACGTCCAGCTCCGCCCGGGCCAACAGCCAGAGCGCCACCAGGGTGCCCCACTCGAAATAGGTCAGCGACACATCTTCGCGCACCGCATCGATCGCCCGGAAGGCTTCACAAAGCTGCTCGTCGGTCGCCTCTTCCCGACCGATCCGGACCCGCTCGTTGTAGCGCAGGAAGTGTGGCGAGGTATAGCAGCCGGTACGGTAACCCGCGGCCTGCAAGATCTCGGACAGGTAGCTGATGGTCGAACCCTTGCCGTTGGTGCCGGCGACAGTGACCAGCTGTGTCGAGCCAAAATCAACCGCCAGCCGCTGGTAGACCTGACGGATGCGATCCAGCCCCAGATCGATTTCGCTGGGGTGCATCTGTTCCACCCAGTTCAACCACTGGGACAACGTGAATTGAGCGCGGGATTGCTCCATAGGGATCTCTTTCCGAGAAGAGGCAGCACCCGCCGGGCCGGCGGGTGCCGCGGGATGGATCAGGCGGCAGGCTGGCGGGTCAGCTTGCGCAGGATACTGCTGAGGCGGTCACGCATCTCACCACGATGGATGATCATATCCACCTGGCCGTGCTCCAGCAGGAACTCACTGCGCTGGAAGCCTTCCGGCAGCTTCTCGCGCACGGTCTGTTCGATTACTCGCGGACCGGCGAAGCCGATCAGCGCTTTCGGCTCAGCCACGTTCAGGTCACCCAGCATCGCCAGACTGGCGGATACACCGCCGTACACCGGATCGGTCAGCACCGAGATGTAGGGCACGCCGGCCTGCTTCAGTTTTTCCAGTACCGCACTGGTCTTGGCCATCTGCATCAGCGAGAACAGCGCCTCCTGCATCCGCGCACCGCCGGAGGCGGAGAAGCAGATCAGCGGGATATTCTCTTCCAGGCTCAGGTTGGCGGCACGCACGAAGCGCTCACCAACCACCGCCCCCATGGAACCGCCCATGAACTGGAAATCGAACGCCACCGCCACCACCGGCACGCCGTTGACACTACCGCGCATCGCGATCAGCGCGTCCTTCTCGCCGGTCGCCTTCTGCGCTGCCGCCAGACGGTCCTTGTACTTCTTGGAGTCCTTGAACTTCAGGCGGTCCACCGGCTCCACATCGGTCGCCAGCTCGCTACGACCGTCGGCGTCCAGGAAAAACTCCAGACGACGACGGGCGGTCAAGCGCATATGGTGGTCGCATTTCGGGCAGACGTGCTGGCTCTTTTCCAGTTCCGGACGATAGAGTACAGCTTCACACTTCGGGCACTTCTTCCACAGGCCCTCCGGAATATTGGAGCGCTTCTTCTCGGAACGCCCCAAGGAAGGAACAATTTTTTCCAGCCAGTTACTCATAGATCTCTCAACCTGTTCCATTTAACCAGACAAAGGTGCCGATTAGGCATCCATCGCCTGGCGCATCTCTTTAACGATCGCGGCGACAGCGGCGGGGATCTCCGCCGGGCTGTCGGCCAGCTCTGCAATTTTATTCACCAGCACACTACCGACGATGGCGCCGTCGGATACCGAGGCGATCGCCTTGGCCGACGCCGCATCGCGGATACCGAAGCCGACGCCGATGCGCACATCGGTGTGCTGACGGATCTGCCGCACCTTACGCTCCACCTCGGCCACATCCAGCGCCGCAGAACCGGTCACCCCTTTCACCGATACGTAGTAGACGTAACCGCTGCCGCTCTGGCAGACCTGGGCGATACGGCTCTCTTCGGTGGTCGGCGCCAGCAGGTAGATGGCGTCCATAGCGCGCGCTTTCAACAGCTGGACGAACTCTTCGGATTCTTCCGGCGGCAGATCGACGGTCAGCACACCATCGACACCGGCATCGGCGGCCAGTTCGACGAAACGCTCGTAACCCAGCACCTCGATCGGGTTCAGGTAACCCATCAGCACCACCGGGGTTTCGCCATCCTGTTCACGGAAGGTTTTCACCATCGCCAGCACATCCAACAGCCGGGTGTGGTGCTTCAACGCCCGCTCGCAGGCCAGCTGGATCACAGGTCCATCGGCCATCGGGTCGGAAAACGGCACCCCCAACTCGAGAATGTCGGCACCGGCCTCGACCAGCGCGTGCATCAGCGGCACGGTCACCTCCGGATTCGGATCTCCGGCGGTGACATAGGGGATCAGCGCCTTGCGGCCCTGCTGCTCCAGACGATCAAAACAACTATCGATTCGACTCATGATCCTTCCCCTGTGTCACACTTCGATGCCGTCGATCTGGGCGACGGTATGAATATCTTTATCGCCACGGCCGGACAGGTTCACCACGATGATCTGATCCGGGTCCATCTCTTTCGCCATCTTCATCGCATGGGCCACCGCATGGCTGGACTCCAGCGCCGGCATGATCCCTTCGATACGGGTCAGCAGGCGGAAGGCATCCATCGCCTCGTCATCGGTTGCCGCCACGTATTCGGCGCGGCCACAATCTTTCAACCATGCGTGCTCCGGACCGACGCCCGGATAATCCAGCCCGGCGGAGACCGAATGGGTGCCCAGAATCTGGCCGGCATCGTCCTCCATCAGATAGGTACGGTTGCCGTGCAGCACACCCGGCCGGCCGGCACTGAGCGGCGCGGCATGTTCGCCGGTCTCGATACCGTGACCGCCGGCTTCGACGCCGACCATGCGAACCGCTTCATCCTCGATGAACGGATGGAACAGGCCGATGGCGTTGGAACCACCGCCGACACAGGCGACCAGTGCATCCGGCAGACGGCCAGCCTGCTCCAGACACTGCTGACGGGCTTCGCGGCCGATCACCGCCTGGAAATCACGCACCAGTTTCGGATAGGGGTGCGGGCCGGCAGCGGTACCGATGATGTAGAAGGTGTTGTCGACGTTGGTCACCCAGTCGCGCATCGCCTCGTTCATCGCGTCCTTCAGCGTGCGGGTACCGGACTCGACCGAGATCACCTCGGCGCCCAGCAGCTTCATCCGGTAGACGTTCAGCTTCTGGCGTTCGACATCCTCGGCTCCCATGTAAACCTGGCACTCCAGCCCCAGTCGGGCCGCCACCGTGGCCGATGCCACACCGTGCTGCCCCGCGCCGGTTTCGGCGATCACCCGCGGCTTACCGGTGTACTTGGCCAGCAGTGCCTGGCCGATGGTGTTATTCACCTTGTGAGCACCGGTGTGGTTCAGGTCTTCCCGTTTCAGGTAGATCTGGGCGCCGCCGACGTGGCGGGTCAGGTGCTCGGCGAAGTACAGCGGTGAGGGACGGCCGACATAGTGCGCCAGGTCACGGTCGAATTCAGCCTGGAATGCCGGGTCTCGCCAGAGCTTCTCATAAGTACGTTCCAGATCCTGCAGTGCAGCGATCAGGGTCTCAGAGACAAAACGCCCACCGTAGGGGCCGAAATGCCCGCGCGCGTCGGGCAGCTGTTTCAGTTTGGCGAGATCAATATTGGTTGGCACGGGCCACCTCTTGCATAAATACTTCGATTTTTTGTTGGTCTTTAATACCTTTCGCAGCTTCGACCCCGCCGCTGACATCGACGGCATAGGGCCGTACCTGCTCGATTGCGGTACGCACGTTGTCCGGTGTCAAACCACCGGCCAGGATCAGGGATTTCGGCATCTCAGCCGGGATCCGGGCCCAATCGAACGCCTCACCGGTACCGCCCGGCACACCCGGCCGGTAGGCGTCCAACAGGATCGCCCGGGCGCTGTCGTACTGCTGACAGAGCGCCAGGACATCCAGTTCGGGTTTCATACGCAGGGCCTTGAAATAGGGGCGCTCGAAGCCAGCGCAGAAGGCTTCGGACTCGTCGCCGTGAAACTGCAGCAGATCCAGCCCGGTCAACTGCAGCGTGCGCGCCACCTGCTCCGCCGTCTCGTTGACGAACAGGCCGACGGTGGTGACAAAAGGCGGCAACCGCTCGATGATCTGTGCCGCCGCGTCCGGTGCGATATAGCGCGGGCTCGGTTTATAGAACACGAAGCCCAGCGCATCCGCCCCGGCCGCAATCGCGGCCTGGGCATCGTCCAGCCGGGTAATGCCACAGATTTTTACGCGCGTTCGAGTCACTGAAAATAGGCCCTGAAAAGCAGAGATAGTAACAGATGCCAGCGGGTAAAGTCAGTCCAGTCCGGTCAGGAAATAGGGCCCGAGCTCCGATTTCGGCAGTGCGTACTGGTCCGGGTAGCGAACATCGACGAAATACAGCCCCCAGGGCGGCGCGGTGACTCCACCGTCACGGCGGTCACGCGCCTCCAGCACCTCCTTCGACCAGTCGATCGGCGCCTCGCCGGCACCGATCTTCATCAGCACCCCGGCGATATTGCGGATCATATGGTGCAGGAAAGCATTAGCCCGCACGTCGATCACGATCAGCTGGCCGCTGCGGTAGACGGACAGCTCTCGAACGTCGCGCACCGGGCTCTTGGCCTGGCAGGCCACCGCCCGGTATGAGGAGAAGTCATGCTCGCCGACCAGCTGCTGCCCCGCCTGGTGCATCCATTCGACATTGAGCTTTTTGTGGGTCCAGGTCACACCGCGCGCCAGCACTGCCGGCTTGACCGGCGCACTGCAAATTACGTAGCGGTAACGACGCTCCAGCGCCGAGAAGCGGGCATGAAAGTCGTTCGGCACCCGCACCGCCCATTTGATCGCGATATCGTCCGGCAGATGGGTGTTGGTGCCCAGCACCAGGGCCCGCTCCGGCCGTTCAAACTGGCAATCGAAATGGATGACTTGATAGGTACCGTTAACGCCGGTATCGGTCCGACCGGCACAAACCACTGCCACCGGATGATTGGCGATTCGGGCCAGGGCCCGCTCGACCTCGGTCTGGATGCAGCGCACGTCGCCCGTTTTCTGGGTCTGCCAGCCGTTGTAGCTGGCGCCGGCGTACTCCACACAGAGCGCATAACGATAGGGGGCGATCGAAATCGCCCCCTGGTTGGAATCCTGTTGTACTGCCATTTACTTCAAATACTACCTTTAATCCCGATGCCGACCGGCCGTCGACCACCGCCTCAGGCGGTGGCCATACCAGCCAGCAGCTTGTCGGCTTCCTTCTGCTGGGTATCGGACCCTTCCGCTTTCACCTCGTTAAGGATATCACGGGCTCCGTCCTGATCACCCATTTCGATGTAAGCCTTGGCCAGATCCAGCTTGGTCTCGACCTCATCTGCCCCCGCCAGCAGGTTCAGGTCATCCTCCATACCGGGTAGATCCTCCAGTGCGTCGCTCTCGTCCAGCGCGATCTCCCGATCGGTACCATTGAGCAGCGCATCCAGTTCGTCATCCAGCTCCGCTTCCAGGTCATGGGCGATACTGGCAGTCAACTCCGCCTCGACATCGACGGCTTTCTGACTACGCTCCAGGCTAGCCAGGTCGTCGCCGCCTTTGCTGGCAACCTGCTGCCCCAGATCGGCCAGCATGTCATCGAGACCACCACCAAGCTCCTCCTCCTTAAGTTCCACCTCGGCCAGGTCCGCGGCCGTTGCCTCCTTCGGCTCATCGTCGTCGGCCTGATCGAGCTCGGCCAGCATATCGTCCAATCCGCCGCTGAACTCCACCTCATCCAAACCAGACTCCGGCACTTCGGCCTCGACGGCCGCTGCTTGCTGAACTTCTTCCAGCGGCAGCTCGAAATCAACCGAGTCAAGCGCCTCGCCTTCATCGGCTGAAGCCGCCGGCTCCGGCTGTTCGGCCAGCAGTTCAGCCAGGTCCGGATGCAGGTTAAGACCGTCCGATTCCTCAGCAGCCGCCTCTTCCGTCACCGGCCCGGCAACCTCATCGAAGAGCGCCTCCAGATCATCGCCGGACAGCTCCTCAACGATCTCGGTCGATTCAGACCCTGTTGCTGCATCAGGCTTCAAAGCCGAATCAAACAGCGCATCCAGCTCGTCATCCGCCAGGCTCGCGTCTACATCATCCTGCACCTCATCTGAGGCGCCCCCGGCATCAGCCCCCTTTGCCGAGTCGAACAGCGCGTCCAGCTCGTCGCCTGCCAGATCAGCCTCATTCCCCGCCCCGGTCTCTTCGGCCGCACTATTGGAGCTGGACGCCTGGGCCGATGCGAACAGTGCGTCCAGCTCGTCTCCAGCCAGATCAGCCTCATCACCCGCCCCGGCCTCTTCGACCGCACTATTGGAGCTGGACGCCTGGGCCGATGCGAACAGTGCGTCCAGCTCGTCTCCAGCCAGATCAGCCTCATTAGCCACTCCGCTCTCTTCGGCCGCACTATTAGAACTGGACGCCTGGGCCGATTGGAACAGTGCGTCCAGCTCGTCGCCTGCCAGCTCTTCCGGCTGCCCGTCATCCGATTGCTCGGCCCGCGACGACTGCTCGGCATCGGACGACTGCTCAGCCATATCTAGCAACGCGTCCAGTTCATCATCGCTCACCGGACTGTCGGCATCATCGGTATCACCGTCCAGTTCCAGCTTGAACGGGCTTGCCGCCTGCTCAGCCGTTTCAGCAGCCAGTTCCTCATCGGAGTTCTGCTGCAGGATCTCGTCAAACAGCGAATCCGCTTCCGCCAGTTCCAGAGTCGACCCGGCATCTACTTCGGCGGCGTCCTCGACCTCATCGGCCGGCTCGACTGCATCGAGGCCGTTTTCGGCTAGTAACTCGTCGAGGTCCAGGCCATCCAGCAGATCATCTTCGTCATCCTGGTCATCATCGGCGATATCGATCTCCAGACCAGTCTCGTCTGCTGCTGTCCCATCAAAAGCTTGCGCAGCCTCTACTGCATCGTCCGCCGCATCCGCTGCCAGCAACTCATCCAGAGAGGTGTCCAGATCATCGTCGACCTCCTGTGCAGCTTCGCTCTTATCCGCCTTCACCTCGCCCAGCAGGCTGTCGAGCTCATCTGCCACGGCCCCCTCTTCGGCCAGAATTGAATCCAGCCCCTCATCAGCCGGCGCTTCAGCGGATGATTGAGAGGTCGATGGCTCAGGCTGCAGTTCATCCAGGTCATCCTCGATGCCCAGATCAAACTCCATGTCTTCCAGATTATCTTCGGCCGGCTGCTCCGCTTCTGCCTGAGTCTCTTCGGATGCATCGACGTCGTCCATCAACTCGTCGTCCATCGGATCCAGCTCGAGATCCATATCCAGATCGAGATCCAGATCGGACAGATCATCCAGGTCTTCCATCGCCTCCAGCTGCTCATCGCTGATTTCGTCAGCCGGGCCTTCCCCTTCAACTGCAGAGGATTCATCGCTTTCTGTTTCTTCCGGCTTATCCGCATCGGCATTGAGCTCTTCCGGCACCTGCACCAGAGGCTTACCCTGCTCCGGCTGCTCGCCACCGCCCTCTTTGCGGCCACGTCTGAGCAGCGCAAACAGCCCACCACCGAGCATTACCAGCAAGCCGCCCAGGGCACTACCCCAGTAAAGCGGTGTGGAGAGCAGCTTGTCGACCAGGCTCGGCGACTCGGCAGCCGGTACCGGATCCGGCGGAATCTGCGCCTTGGCCGCCGCCAATTCCGCCTGCAACTGAGCAACCTGTTGATCCTTCAACTCCAGCAGTCGCTGCAATGTATCCAGCTGCTGCTGCACGGCATCAAGCCGCTCATTCATCTCGGAGTTGTCGCGCTCAATACGGTCAACGTCTTCCAGCGCGGCAGAAAGCTGCTGTTCCAACTCCTGGTTGCGATCGGTCAGCGCTTTCAGCTGATCATCACTTCCCTGGTCCGATACCTTGCCGTCAGCCTTCCGATCAGCCGCAGGATTGGCCGGCGAAACTATCTTCAACTGAGCCTGTTCAGCCTGCCCGCCGGGCAGGCCATCAGCGCCGGTATCTTTGCGGGAGACATCTACCGGTGCTTTCGCTGGCTTCGAACTCTTGCCACGCCTCTGCTTCCAGGCTTCGGTCTGACGGGCAACTTCGGCTACCGCTTGCTGCGGCGTCAGGGCGCGAATCTGCTCTTCACTCGGCAGATCCAGCACTACGCCCGCTTTCAGCAGATTGACGTTATTGCGATGAAAAGCATCAGGATTCTTCTTCTGCAACGCCACCATCATCTGCTGCGGCGTAATATCTTTACTCGGGCGATGCTTCAACGCCAACGCCCAGAGGGTGTCTTTTACATCGACATAGATCTGACTGGCGGGCTTCATCCGGGTACGGATGTTATCGGCCGGTGCGCTGGCAGCCGGGCGCCGCAGGCTGGGCAACGCAGCCGCCTGGCTGCTGACAGCCGGCAGCACCGGCTGTGCCGCCTGGCGCGCCGGGGTCGGATCAAACACCGGCGGATCCAGCAGCACGGTGTACTCCCGCACCAGACGGCCATTCGGCCAATTGATCTCAACCAGGAAGTTTAGAAAGGGCTCCTTCACCGGCACCGACGAGTGCATCCGGATAGTGCCTTCGCCATTCGGCGTCAGATCGACGGAGAATTTCACGTCTGACAGGAAACGGGACTTGCTGATCCCAGCCAGGGCGAATTCATCGACATCGGCCATCCGTGGCTGGATCTGTAACGGACTAAGCCCTTTGGTCTGGACCAGTCTAATTTCGGCGTCCAGCGGCTCATTCAAGGCCGACTTGATGGTGATATCACCCAAGCCCAGTGCATGGGCTTCGGCGGCACTGAGAACTCCTGCAACCGCGAGGCTGATGGCAAGTTTGCGCAGCATTACCGGCTTCCTAAATCGGACCCGCCAATTTTTCATAAAAAATCAGAGGGTTGCGTGTCAGACTTCTGCAAGAAGTATTATTTATAAACAATAACAGGGTCAAGGCGGGGCTATAAAGCCCCTGCCGCACCGTTATATTCTCAATTTATAGGTATTGCTGCACCAGTAATTCTGCGATCTGTACACTGTTCAGCGCAGCGCCTTTGCGTACATTATCGGCCACTACCCACAAATCTATACCATTTTCGCCATCGAGGTCTTCGCGGATCCGGCTGACATAGACCGCATCCTTGCCGGCGGCCTCTGTCACCGGGGTCGGATAGCCACCAGCGGTCTGCTCATCGAGCAGCTCCACACCGGGCGCCGCCGCCATCAATTCCCGCACCTCCCAGGCACTGATCGGGCTGTGGGTTTCGATGTGTACCGCTTCGCTATGACCGAAGAATACCGGAACCCGCACGCAGGTCGGATTGACCTGGATCTGGTCGTCGGCCAAGATCTTGCGGGTCTCCCAGACCATCTTCATCTCTTCGCGGGTGTAGCCGTTATCCTGGAACTCGTCGATATGGGGCAGCACGTTAAAGGCGATCTGCTTGGCATAGACATTGGTCTGCGGCTCGCGGGCATTCAGCAACGCCGCCGTCTGGGCCGCCAGCTCCTCCACTGCCGCCCGGCCGGAACCGGATACCGCCTGGTAGGTGGCCACGTTGATCCGACGGATGCCCACCTGGCGATGGATCGGCGCCAGTGCCACCAGCATCTGGATGGTCGAGCAGTTCGGATTGGCGATGATATTGCGGATGCTGTACTCGGCGATCGCCTCCGGGTTCACCTCCGGCACCACCAGCGGCACGTCCGGGTCGTTGCGGAAACAGGAGGTGTTGTCGATCACCACCGCGCCGGCATCGGCGGCGATCGGCGCATACGCCGCCGACACCTCGCCACCGGCCGAGAACAGCGCAATATCCACCTGGCTGAAGTCGAATTCGCTGAGCAGACCAACCTTGTGCGATTTTTCCTTGAAGAAGATCGTCTTACCGGCCGAATTCTCACCGGCCAGCGGGTACAGGTTTTCGATCGGGAATTCGCGCTGCTGCAACAACTCCAGCATCGCTTCACCGACCAGACCGGTGGCCCCGACCACCGCGACATTGAATTTTCTATCCATCTTCGATTCCTCTTACTACCCGGCCGCCACCTTCCCGATCAGCTGACGATTTCATGCAAACGGGCCGTGCCAAACGCAAACCAGCCCGAACGAGTCGGGCTGGTGAGATATAAAACCACATTGTACACCTGATCCTGCGCGGCCTCATGCTTCAATCCCGTATCGGCCGGGCCGATTCCCCGATTTGGTTAACTCGGCACTGGTACGCTGGTGCTATTTCACTTCAAAGGGCTCTCTCAGACCAGGGGAATCATCTTTGCCGACCAGGAACCGGCCACCCCCTTACCCACACCGACTCTGAACGCCCCGCCATTAGCCCGCTGAATAGCGCTCAACTATAGTGAACAATTATTAACCCATATGAATTCATAACGGTGTTTAGGGCTCGCAATGCCACATTCGCGGCGGCAATACAGCACCGGCCAAAAGGGAAACTTATCAATGTATTCAGACATCATGGTCCCGGTTGAGTTGGCCCATATTGACCACATCGGCAAGGCCTTGAAGGTTGCCGCGGACCTGGCCCGGCACTACGGGGCCAAGGTCCATTACGTTGGCGTGACCAGCGCCCTGCCCAGCGAAGTGGCCCACAACCCGGCCGAGTTTACCGAGAAACTCCAGCAGTTCGCTGCCGATCAGGGAGCCGCCTACGGTATAGATACACAGGCTCACCCGCTGACCTCTCACGACCCGACCGCCGACCTCGACCTCGCACTGGAACATGCGGAACAAACCATAGGCGCGGATCTGGTGATCATGGCCTCACATCTGCCCGGTTTCGCCGACCATATCTTCGGCTCTCACGGCGGCCATATCGCATCGCACTCGAAGTTGTCGGTATTCATCGTCAGATAAGCAAGGCGATGGCGCTTAACCAGCTTTCGCTATTGGCAATTAACTAAACGCAGGGGGAATTACTGACAATGCCCACTGAATCTCAACGCCCGACAGCGCCGTCTGGTGAAATAGATACCGATTACGACATCGGCCAAGATAACATCCAGGCCAGCATCGGCTCCCTGGAAGTCGATATTCACAACCCCGTTTTCCCGATTTCAGCACTCTCCGTCATCATTCTGGTGCTGTTCTGCCTGATCTTCGACGAGACGGCGGCCGATGCCTTCGGCGCCCTGCGCCCCTGGCTGACCACCCAGTTCGACTGGGTGTTCGCCATCAGCATGAACATCTTCGTACTGTTCTGTCTGTTCTTGATTTTCTCCCCGCTGGGCAAAGTCAAGATCGGCGGCAAGAGCGCCATGCCGGAGTATTCCTATCCGGCCTGGTTCTCGATGCTGTTTGCCGCCGGCATGGGTATCGGCCTGGTATTCTACGGCGTACTGGAACCGCTGAATCACACCTTGACCCCACCGCTGGGCGCGCCCGGCGTACTGGACAGTGACGGCAATCTGGCGGATGCAGCGACTGCCGAAGCGGCCGTCCGCCTGGGAATGGCCGGCACCATCTTCCACTGGGGGCTGCACCCCTGGGCGGTCTACAGCGTGGTGGCGCTGGCGCTGGCGCTTTTCTCCTACAACAAGGGTTTGCCACTGAGCATCCGTTCGGCTTTTTATCCGATTCTCGGCGACCGCGTCTGGGGCTGGCCGGGGCATCTTATCGACTCGCTGGCTGCGCTGGCCACCCTGGCCGGCCTGGCGACCTCGCTCGGTTACGGCTCCTCACAAGCGGCGGCAGGCCTGAACCATGTATTCGGCATCGAAGCCACTATCGAATTGCAGGTGATCATCATCATTTGCGTGACGGGCCTGGCGCTCATCTCGGTGGTTCGCGGGCTGGATGGTGGCGTCAAGCTGCTGTCCGAAGTGAACATGGGGATGGCGTTGCTGCTGTTCCTGTTCGTACTGATCTTCGGCGCCACATCCGACATCTTCTCAACGCTGTTCGGGGGCACTGCCGCCTACATCATCAATCTGCCGGCACTTTCCAACTGGATAGGCCGCGAGGACACCGGTTACTTCCATGGCTGGACGACCTTCTACTGGGCCTGGTGGATCGCGTGGTCGCCGTTCGTCGGCATGTTCATCGCCCGTGTATCGCTGGGGCGCTCCGTGCGCGAATTTATCATCTGCGTACTGCTGGCACCTACGCTGGCCTGCGTGATGTGGATGGCGGTGTTCGGCGGTACCGCGATCGCCCAGCTGGTTAACGACGGCTATACCGGGGTCCAGCAGACGATCGCCAACTGGACCCCGGAACTGTCGTTGTTCGCCATGCTGGAGTTGCTACCGCTATCGACCCTGACCTCATTGCTCGGCATCGTGCTGGTACTGGTGTTCTTCGTGACCTCGTCGGATTCCGGATCACTGGTGGTCGATACCATCTGCGCCGGCGGCAAGATTGACGCCCCTATGCCGCAGCGGGTGTTCTGGTGCAGTTTCGAGGGTTTGGTCGCCATCGCCCTGCTGCTCGGCGGCGGATTGGGATCACTGCAGGCGCTGGCCATCGCCACCGGCTTCCCGTTTGCCATCGTCACCGTGGCCATGTGCTACTGCATATACCAGGGGCTGCGTAGCGAACCGGTCTGAACGACATGACAGGAAGACCACCCCGACAGACAAACACGTTTCCGCCGGGGCGCTCGATAGTGCGGCTTTAGGGACTAGCAACAAAAGGCGCATCGCCATCTGGCGATGCGCCTTGAAATGACAAGCCATCTAACGACTGGAGAAACCTTATGGATATCGGCAGCCTGCTCCTCTTCCTGGTCATCGGGGCACTGGCAGGCTGGTTGGCCGGTAAGCTGGTCAAGGGCAGCGGCTTCGGCCTGCTGGGCAACATTGCGGTAGGTATCGTTGGCGCAGTGATCGGCGGCTTCGTGTTCCGGCTGATAGGGCTGTATGCCACCGGCCTGATCGGTTCGATCATCACCGCCACCGTCGGCGCAGTGTTGCTGCTGTACGTCGCCGGATTGCTCAGGAAACGCTAGGAGCCTGTCGGACTTGGCACTGACCTAACCGGCTCTGGCTTCCTGCTTCGCCCTAACTCCTGCATCCATGCAGTCGTGCGGAATAGCGGATAGCGGCCAAGCCCGACAGGCTCCCAGTATCGCCGTATAAAAGATCAGCCCGCACAAGGCGGGCTGATTTGATCGTGCGTTACCAGCTGGACGCTTTAGTCGTCCATCAGGATCCGCAGCATGCGGCGCAGCGGCTCGGCCGCGCCCCACAGCAACTGGTCTCCGACGCTGAACGCGTTCAGGAACTCGTTGCCCAGGTTCATCTTGCGCAGACGACCCACCGGTACCGACAGGGTGCCGGTCACCTTGGCCGGCGTCAGCTCCTGGGCGGTGATGTCGCGCTCGTTCGGGATCACCTTCACCCAGTCGTTGGCCTCGGCGATCATCGCTTCGATCTCGTCCATCGGCAGATCACGCTTCAGCTTGATGGTGAATGCCTGGCTGTGGCAGCGCATCGCGCCGATCCGCACACAGGTGCCGTCGATCGGGATCGGGTTGCCGGAACGACCGAGAATCTTGTTGGTCTCGGCGTACGCCTTCCACTCTTCACGGCTCTGGCCGTTATCCAACCGGGTGTCGATCCACGGGATCAGCGAGCCGGCCAGCGGCACGCCGAAGTTGTCGACCGGCATCTTGTCGCTGCGAATGGTCTCCGCCACGATACGGTCCACTTCCAGGATCGCCGAAGAGGCGTCCAGCTTGTCGGCCACGGAATCTTCGATGATGCCCATCTGGCTGATCAGCTCACGCATATGACGGGCACCGCCACCGGACGCCGCCTGATAGGTCATCGAGGTCATCCACTCGACCAGGTCCTGCTGGAACAGGCCACCGAGACCCATCAGCATCAGCGAGACGGTGCAGTTGCCGCCGACGAAGGTCTTGACGCCGCTGCTCAGGCCATCCTTGATCACGTTCATGTTGACCGGATCAAGGATGATGATCGCTTCGTCATCCATCCGCAGCGAAGAGGCGGCGTCGATCCAGTAGCCGTTCCAGCCGGCTTCACGCAGTTTGGGGTAGACTGCTTTGGTGTAGTCCCCACCCTGGCAGGAGATAATGGCGTCCATCTGTTTCAGCTCATCAATGGAGTGAGCGTCCTTCAGCGTCGGAATGGTTTTCCCGATCTCCGGACCTGCCTGACCTACCTGGGATGTGGTGAAGAACACCGGCTCTTCGATATGATCGAAATCGCCCTCGTCCTTCATGCGTTGCATCAACACGGAACCCACCATTCCGCGCCAGCCTACGAAACCTACACGCTTCATTGGTATCCCCAAAAAATATCCAACTAAAAATATAAAAAACGGTCGGGATCCGAAGAGCCCGACCTTTAACCATTCTGCAATCTATTCAGGCGGGTTGCAATTCGCCTTTATGCGAGGCCGCTCAGACCTGCAACGCAGCCACCACCGCATCGCCCATCTCGGCGGTGCTGACCTTGCGGGTGCCTTCGGACCAGATATCCGCGGTACGCAGCCCCTGATCCAGTACCGCATCGACCGCCTGCTCGATCTTCACGGCGGCCTCTTCCATACCCAGCGAGTGGCGCAACATCATCGCTGCGGACACGATCATCGCCAGCGGGTTGGCGATGCCCTGGCCGGCAATATCCGGCGCCGAACCGTGGCAGGGCTCGTACATGCCCTTGCCATTTACATCCAGCGACGCGGACGGCAGCATGCCGATAGAACCGGTCAGCATCGCCGCGGCGTCGGACAGGATGTCACCGAACATATTGCCGGTCACCATCACGTCGAACTGCTTCGGCGCCCGCACCAGCTGCATCGCGGCGTTGTCGACGTACATGTGCGACAGCTCCACTTCCGGGTACTCCTTGGCCAGATCTTCCATCACCTCGCGCCACAGCATGGTCACTTCCAGCACGTTGGCCTTATCGACCGAGCACAGACGCTTGCCGCGCTTCATCGCCGCTTCGAAGGCGACCCGACCGATGCGGCGGATCTCCTCTTCGTCGTAGACGTAGGTGTTGTAGCCTTCGCGTACACCGTTTTCCTTGGTGCGAATGCCGCGCGGCTCACCGAAGTAGATACCGCCGGTCAGCTCGCGCACGATCAGGATATCCAGACCGGACACCACTTCCGGCTTCAGCGAGGATGCATCGGCCAGCTGCGGGCTCAGGATCGCCGGACGCAGATTGCCGAACAGGTCCAGTCCGGAACGGATCTTCAGCAGACCGCCCTTCTCCGGCCGTTCCGCCGGCGGCAGGTTGTCCCATTTCGGGCCGCCCACCGCGCCCAGCAGGATCGCATCGGCCGCCTGGCACTTGGCCCAGGTGTCCTCCGGCAGCGCTTTACCGGCGGCATCGATTGCCGCACCGCCGACCAGCGCTTCATCCAGTTCCAGCCCCAGACCAAACTGATCGTTGACCACATTGAGAACCTTGCGCGCCTCGGCGGCGATCTCCGGACCGATGCCGTCACCCGGCAACAGCAGAACCTTCTTCGTCATGACTCTATTCCTCTGAATCTGTTCCCCGGCCGGTGCGCTTCCCGCGCTGTTCCGGCCTGATGCAAAGCGTCACCGCCCACGGCGGTGCGCTTTTTTATTCGTTATCTATTCAACTCACTCTTGCCGGCTGTTTTATGTCAGCCCGCTTTTTTATGTCAGCCTATTATCCGGCTTTGTAGCTTACAGCTTATTATTCGTGGATCGCATCGAACAGCCAGGGCGCTTCGGCCCGACGGCGCTGTTCGTAGGCTTTGATATCGTCAGCATGCTGCAGGGTCAGACCGATATCGTCCAGTCCGTTCAGCAGACAATGCTTACGAAAACCGTCGATATCAAAAGCCATTTCGGTATCGGTCGGCGTTACCACCAGCTGGCGCTCCAGATCGATGGTCAGCTGATAGCCTTCGCTGGCGGCCACTTCCTCGAACAACTGATCAACCTGCGCTTCGTCCAGCACGATCGGCAGCAGGCCGTTCTTGAAGCAGTTGTTGTAGAAAATCTCGGCAAAGCTCGGCGCAATCACGCTGCGGATACCGAAATCATCCAGTGCCCAGGGCGCGTGCTCGCGGCTGGAACCGCAGCCGAAGTTCTCGCGCGCCAACAGCACGCTGGTGCCCTGGTAGCGCGGCTGGTTCAGCACGAAATCCGGATTCAGCGGGCGGCCGCTGCAATCCTGGTCCGGCTGACCTTCATCCAGGTAGCGCAGTTCGTCGAACAGGTTCTTGCCGAAGCCGGACCGTTTGATCGATTTCAGGAACTGCTTCGGAATGATCATATCGGTATCGACGTTGGCGCGGTCCAGCGGAGCGGCGATCCCGGTGTGCTGATTGAATTTTTTCATTGTCGCTCTCCTCCCGACCTTAGTGTTTGACGAACTCGCGCACATCGACGAAGTGGCCGGCAATCGCTGCCGCCGCCGCCATCGCCGGGCTGACCAGGTGGGTCCGGCCGCCGAAGCCCTGACGGCCCTCGAAGTTACGGTTGGAGGTGGAAGCGCAGTGCTCGCCCGGGCCCAGCTTATCCGGGTTCATCGCCAGGCACATGGAGCAACCCGGCTCGCGCCACTCGAGGCCCGCTTCGACAAAGATCTTGTCGAGCCCCTCCTGCTCGGCCTGCGCCTTGACCAGACCAGACCCCGGCACCACCAACGCCTGGATGATATTGTCGGCCACCTTCTTGCCCTTCACCACTGCGGCCGCTTCGCGCAGGTCCTCGATACGGGAGTTAGTGCAGGAGCCGATGAACACCCGATCCAGCTTGATATCGGTGATCTTCTGGTCGGCCTGCAGGCCCATGTATTTCAGCGCACGATTGATGCCGTCCACCTTCACCTGATCATCTTCATTGGCCGGATTCGGCACGGTTTCGCTGACGCCGACCACCATCTCCGGCGAGGTCCCCCAGGTTACCTGCGGCTCGATCTCCTCGGCCCGGATCTCGATCACGCTGTCGAACTCGGCATCGTCATCGGAGACCAGATCCTGCCAGGCTGCGACCGCCGCATCCCACTGCGCCCCCTTCGGCGCAAACGGGCGGCCGTTGACGTAATCGATGGTGGTCTGGTCGACCGCCACCAGGCCGACACGGGCGCCGGCTTCGATCGCCATGTTGCAGACGGTCATACGACCTTCCATGGACATGTTACGGAACACCTCACCACCGAACTCGATCGCGTAGCCGGTACCACCCGCGGTGCCGATCACGCCGATCACGTGCAGGATCACATCCTTCGGCGTGACACCGGCACCCAGCTGACCGTCCACGCGTACCAGCATGTTCTTCATCTTCTTGGTGATCAGGCACTGGGTGGCCAGCACATGTTCCACCTCGGAGGTGCCGATGCCGTGCGCCAGTGCGCCCAGTGCGCCCAGCGTGGCGGTGTGGGAGTCACCGCAGACGGCGGTTACGCCCGGCAAGATCGCGCCCTGCTCCGGCGCCATGACGTGCACGATACCCTGACGGTGGTCATTCATCTTGAACTCGAGAATGCCGAAATCATCGCAGTTTGAATCCAGCGTTTTCACCTGGATCTTGGACACCGGGTCCTTGATCTCGTCGACACCACCGGAACGCTCGGTGGTCGGTACGTTGTGGTCCGGGGTCGCGATGTTGGCATCAATGCGCCAGGGCTGACGGCCCGCCAAGCGCAACCCTTCAAATGCCTGGGGCGAGGTCACCTCGTGCAGAACCTGACGGTCGATATAGAGCAACGCACTGCCGTCTTCGTTCATACGCACCAGATGGGCGTCGAACAACTTGTCATAGAGGGTCTTGCCAGCCATTGAAACGATCTCCATCGGTTGGGGTGCCACGCTGCTCGGCGCGACACTGAATCAAGCATTACAAACAGCCTTGTCTTTATTGTGGGTTCATCCTATTGCAGGTGCACACTTAACACAAATTCATATTTTTTATAGATTAGATTCCGAATAGGAATACCAAAAGAGGAGTCCGCCATGGACACCCACACCCTGCATGCCTTCGTTACCGTCGCCGAACAGGGCTCGTTCTCCGCTGCCGCCGACAAGCTGTTCCTGACCCAGTCGGCGATCAGCAAGCGGGTCGCCCAGCTGGAGGAGCAGCTCGGCAACCGGCTGTTCGACCGGATCGGCCGCACCATCTCGTTGACCGAGGCCGGCCAGGCGCTGCTGCCGCGCGCCCGCAAGATCCTACTGGAACTTGACGACGCCCGCCGCACGCTGGGCAACCTGTCCGGTACCGTCAGCGGCACCCTGTCGCTGGCCGCCAGCCACCATATCAGCCTGCACCGGCTGCCACCGATCCTGCGCCGCTTCAGCCTCGACTACCCGTCGGTGCAGTTGGACCTGCGCTTCGACGAATCGGAGATCGCCTACGAGGGGGTGTTGCGCGGCGAATTGGAGCTGGCGCTGATCACCCTGGCGCCGCACCCGGACCGCAATATCCTCAGCCGGGCGGTCTGGCAGGACCGGCTCTGCTATGTCGCCTCCCCCGATCACCCGCTGGCCAATCGCGGCCGGTTGGAACTGGATGAGCTGACCGATTACACCGCCATCCTGCCCGGCGAGCAGACCTTCACCCGCGAACTGGTCGGCCAGCTGTTCCAAAAACGGGGCCTGTCGCTCTCTGTCGCAATGTCGACAAATTATCTCGATACCATCCGCATGATGGTCAGCATCGGGCTGGGCTGGAGCCTGCTGCCGGAGACCATGCTCGGCGACGACCTGCAGGTACTGGAGGTCAACGCCGAGCCGGTCTATCGCCAGCTGGGCTACATCCACCACCGCAACCGGACCTTGTCCAACGCCGCCAACCGGCTGGTCGAGCTGCTGACGGCGGCTGGCAGCAGTGCCAATTGACCGGCAGTACAGGTAAACTGGGCGCAAGCAACAAGGAGCGGATACGCGAAGGAGGCGGCCCGTTGGCAGACAACCTGAATGAGCAGATGGAACGCTGGCTGGAGGCCCAGAAAGCATTCTGGCAGGCGTTGCAGTCCAACACCTCGGTACAACGACCGGAGGACTGGGCGGCGTTTGTCAGCCGTTACCAGCGCGCCTTCGGCGACGCCCTGCCCGGCAATCTCAATCAGCTGCTGTCACTGCTCAGCGCCCAGGCCAACCAGTTCACCCGCTTTGGCGAGCAGTTGCTGCGTCAGTTGCAGCGAGGCGACACCCCCGCCATCAAGGAGACCGTTGCCGCCTTCAGCCAGTATATGCAGCAGCAGAGCGCCGAACTGCTGACTAAGCGATGGCAGCTGCCGGAACAGTTCGGTGCGCTGTTCAAGAGCCACAGCTTCCGCGACGACCTGTTGCTGGACAATCCCTTCATCCACGGTCTTAACAGCTTGCTGGATAGCCCCGCGGTCGGCGCCAATCACCAACTGCAGCAAGACCTGCGTGAAACCAGCCGACTGCTGAGCGAGTACCAGCAGGCCTTGCGCGACTATATCCAGCACTACGACCAGATCGGCCAGACCGCCTGCCAGCGGTTGCTGGAGGGGTTGGCGGACTGCGAACCGCCGATCGACAGCCTGAACGAACTGCATGAACTCTGGGTCGCCTGTTACGAATCGGCCTATTCGGACACCGCCTTCAGCGACGACTACCAGCGCGCCCATGGCCGGATCAGCAACGCCCTGATGAAACTGCGTCAACACGCCCATCAGGTGCGCGACCGTCACCTGGAAAGCGCCGGGATGGTCAGCCGGCAGAGTATCGACAGCTTGGCCCACCAACAACATCAGCTGCGCAAACAGGTACGCCGCCAGGCGCGCGAGCTGACCGAACTGCGCCAGCAACTGGCCCGCCAGCAAGCGAATCCCTGGCAACCGCTGATCGATACCCTGCGTGACGAAGTCAAGGCTCTGCGTGAAGAGCTGACGCAACTGCGGCACAGTGGCGATAAGGAATAATGATGAAGGGATTGAAGCTGGACCCGACCACCCTGAACGCCGAGCTGCTGACCTTCAATACCAAACTGGTACAGAGCTGCCGCACCCTACTGGAGATCGACCAGGTGGATACCTGGCAGACACCGAAAACCGAGATCTACCGGCAGGACAAGCTGCGCCTCTACCACTGCCCGGCCCAATCCGATAACAAGACCGCAACGCCGCTGCTGATCTGCTACGCGCTGGTCAACCGGATCTACATGGTGGACCTGGAACCGCAGCGCTCGCTGCTGCGCCGGCTGGTCGAAGCCGGCCACGAGGTCTACCTGATCGATTGGGGCTATCCGGATGCCGCCGACCGTTATCTGGATCTGGACGACTACGTCAACGATTACCTGGACAGCTGCGTCGACCAGGTGCGCAGCCACGCCGGCTGCGAGCAGGTCAACCTACTGGGCATCTGCCAGGGCGGTACCCTGGGGCTGTGCTATACCGCCCTGCAGCCGAAAAAGATCAACAACCTGATCACCATGGTAACGCCGGTCGACTTCCACACCGACGACAACCTGCTGGCCAAGCTGTCGCAGTATGTCGATATCGACCTGGCGGTAGACACCTACGGCAATATCCCCGGCGAGTTCCTCAACGACAGTTACAACGCGCTGCTACCGATGCGGCTCGGCGTGCAGAAGAACCTGCTGATGCCCAACCAGTTGGCCGACCGCGACAGCGCATTGTCATTCCTGCGCATGGAGCAGTGGATCTACGACAGCCCGGACCAGGCCGGCGAGGCGTTCCGCGAGTTCGTGCAGCAGTTCTTCCGGGAGAACCGGCTGATCAGCGGCAATGCCATGATCGGCGACCAGCCGGTCGACCTGCAGCGAATCGACCACCCGGTGCTGAACATCTACGGCACCTTCGACCACCTGGTGCCGCCCTCCGCCTCGATTCCGCTACAGGACTGCATCGCCAGCAGCGACTACCAGGCGCTGGCGATCGACTCCGGCCATATCGGGGTGTTCGTCAGCGGCAAATCGCAACACCAGGTGGCGCCGGCGATCGACCGCTGGTTGCGGGCGAGGGACTGATAAGAAGCGCTTCAAGCGGCAAGCTTCAAGCGGCAAGCTACTCATCTAACCGAAATGCTTGATACGAACGACAGGAACGAGGGGATCGCCGCGGGGGGAGCCTCTCACTTGCTATCACCCGGCCGGGGAATACCCTGTAATCCACTACTTCGAAGCTTTCCCGCCAAGTCACGAAGAACCGTTTATTCCTCAACGGCCGGGTCCAATGCCCCATCCGCTTCGGCGGCAATACGCGACAGCAGCCACTGGCGAAAGCATACCACGCCGGGTTTCGGCCGCGACTGGGGGACGGACGGCTCCAGCATGTAGAATTGCGAGGTGGTCGCCAAAGTGGTGTCCACCGGGGTCACCAGCA
This sequence comes from Marinobacterium arenosum, assembly GCF_019795155.1. GTDB lineage: Bacteria > Pseudomonadota > Gammaproteobacteria > Pseudomonadales > Balneatricaceae > Marinobacterium_C > Marinobacterium_C arenosum. Next base: position 211,880 of record NZ_JAILYN010000001.1, read on the forward strand.
GCCCGCTGGCCAGATAATCGTCCACCAGGTTGGCCCAGGCCAGGGCCAGCCCCTGACCGTTCAACGCCGACTGGATCACCAGCGGATAGTTGTTGATCTTCAGTCGCCGGGCCGGCTCGGCCGGCTGCGGCAGGCCGCACTGCTCAAACCAGTCCGACCAGTTGACCCACTCCTCCTTCACATCGAGCGCCAACAGGGTGCCGCTCGCCAGTTTTTGCGGGTCCCGCAGTTCCGGATGTTTATCCAGGTAGGCGGGACTGCAAACCGGGAATATGGTTTCGCTGAACAGCGGTGTCACCAGCAGGTCCTGCGGCGGCGTTCGGCAGTAGAACAGTGCGATATCGAACTCGTTCTGCCGGACGTCACGCAGGTTGTCCACCGCCAGAATACGCACGTCGACCTCCGGGTACTGCTCCTGAAACTCGCTGAATCGCGGCAGCAGCCAGAACGAGGCCATGGCGTTGGTGGTGACCACGGTGACCTGCTTGTCGCCCTGCCACTGCAGGATATCGCCGGTGGCGCCGGCCAGCAGCAGTAGCGCCTGTTGCACGCTGTCGTAATAGTCGGCACCGGTCTCTGACAGATGCAACACCCGCTTGTCGCGGATGAACAGCGCCCGCCCCAGGTAATCCTCCAGATGGCGCACCTGGCGGCTGATCGCCCCCTGGGTGACGCTCAGTTCATCCGCCGCGCGGGTGAAGCTCAGGTGACGGGCGGCGGCTTCGAAGGCCACCAGGCTGTTCAATGGTGGTAACGGCTTGATACGCATCGCCTCACCCTCAACGCATCGTTTTAAAGTAAAAGCCCGCTGAAAGCTCAGCGGGCTATTATCGGCAATGATTGTCGTCTAATCCCGGTATTGCAATAGCGACACTACAAACTCAACGCGCACTCAAGAGGATTGCGCCACCGGCCGCTGAGCCCGGACCAGATCGGCGGGATGGGGAATCGCCTCAGTGCGCAACGCCTTCATCAGCCCGATCGACATCAACAGGGTGAACACGGCGATCGGCAGGCCGGCTACAATGGCTGCGGTCTGTACTGTTTTCAAACCACCGGCATACAGCAGACCGCCGGCGATCAGTGCCTGCATGGTCCCCCAGAGGATACGCAGCATCATCGGTGGCTCCTCGCTGCCGCGCGAGTTCAGCGTACTGAGAACCAGGGTGCCCGAATCCGACGAGGTGATGAAGTAGGTCGCCAGGAGCAGCGTCACCAGAATCATCAGCACCTGGCCCAGCATGCCCGAATCCAGCTTCTCGAACAGGGTGAACACCGCCGACGTCGTCTCCGCCTTGGTCGCCAGCAAGATATCGCCACCTTTGAACTCGGCGGCCTCCCCTACCAGCGTGCCCGCTTCAACCTGGGCCTGGTGGACGCTCCGGTCCTGCTGTTCGACCTTCAGTGCCGAGCCGCCGAACACCGACATCCAGATGAAGGTCACCAGGGTCGGCACGATCAGGGCGCCGGCGACCAGCTCACGGATGGTCCGGCCACGCGAGATCCGGGCGATGAACATGCCGACGAACGGCGACCAGGTCATCCACCAGGGCCAGTAGAACGCGGTCCACCAGTTCTGCCAGCCGCTGTTGTGCTGGGTATCGCTCCAGGTACTCAGCGCCACGATATTGCCCAGGTAATCGCCGGTGCTTTCCAGGAAGGTGTTCAGGATATAACGGGTGGGCCCGATCATCAGCACCACCACCACCAGCACCACGGACAGCAGCATGTTCCACTCGGACAGGATTCGGATGCCGCGACCAACCCCGGAAATCACCGACAGTACCGCCAGGAAACTGATGATCGCAATCATCGCCAGCTGATTGGCCAGGCTGATCTCCAGTCCGAACACGGTGTTCAGGCCGGTGTTCATCTGAATCACCCCGAGCCCGAGCGACTGGGAGACACCGAAGGCGGTGATTGCCACGGTCAGGATATCGACGGTGTGGCCGATCGGCCCGTGGATACGGTCGCCGATCAGCGGGTAGAGCACCGAACGCATGGTCAGCGGCAGGCCCTTGCGGTAGGCGAAGTAGGCCATCACCAGCGCCACGATGACGAAGATCGCCCAGGGGTGCAGCCCCCAGTGGAAGAAGGTCAGTCGCATCGCGGTGGTCGCCGCCTCGTCGCTGAGCCCCGTATCGGCAAAGGGATTGCCGGCGTAGTGCCACATCGGTTCCGCCACCGACCAGAAAATCAGGCCGATCCCCATACCGCCGCTGAACAGCATCGCCAGCCAGCCGCGGTAGCTGAACTCCGGTTGCTCGTCATCACGGCCGAGCCGGATATGGCCATAGCGACTGCACATCAGGTAGATCAGCAGCGCCAGCACCCCGGTTACCAGGGTCAGATAAAACCATTTGAAGTTATTAAGAATGGTGTCGGAAACATCCTGAAAAAAAACGCCAGCTTCCTTGGCCATGACACCGCAGAAAATAACGAAACCAATCACCAGGATTTTGGAGGGTAAGGTTACCGCGAAGTCGACTCCACGAAACAGACCGCTGTCAGTACGCATCGCTCAAGTCTCCGTTGTTATTATTAGACAGACTTTTGTCACTTATTAATTCCCAACCGGCCGGCTGCGCAGTTAAGCCGTGCAGCCGGTGGCAGGCATTCGATCCAGCGAGGGGCAACCACAGCGCCACCGCCGAGGCCACGGATAGTGTTAAAAACATTGATCTGCATCAAACGACTTTTCGGCATTCATTGCATGAGTTTTTGGAATGTATGCCTGATAGCTCCGGAACTGAGGCGGCAAGCGAGCATACCGCTCCCGTTGCCTCGCCCACTGCCGTCACTGCATCTAGAGCGGCCTACACGCCCTCGTAACCGATAGCTCGGAAACACGTTCTCTGTGCAGGGCCAATCAGATAAACACAGAGTTTTAATGGGGTTTATCAGGGAGCCTCAAGCAAAAAAGTCGCAGATGGATAACAGATGTCGCAACCAGAACAATCCCCGCCGGAAATAATCCGCTCAACGAATACGATGAGTTTTTCTCATAACATTCCAGCCCAAAAATCGTTTGTTGGGCGGTTTTTTTCCTCAGTAACATCCGCCTCAAGCGCTTCGGATCAATTGCACCGGAAAATTCATTGACCGATGCCAATCAACCAACAAAAACCAATTAATTAAACCGCCCACCGGGGCGGCGCTTCAGGTGGAGAGTTTCCGATGACAACAACAACAGCAAACCATCGCATTCCGCTGGCAACCCTGGATGCCGTGCGTCAGCCGATCGCCGACGCCAATGGTATGCCAAACGCAGTCTATGACGATCCCTCATTCTTCGAATATGAACGCGACCAGGTGCTGGGCAAGAGTTGGGCCGGGCTGGCGTTCGCCAGCGAACTGCCGAAAAACGGCTTCGCCAAGCCGGTCGAGTTCATGGGCCTGCCGCTGGCGATCATGCGCAACCGCGATGGCGAGCTTAAGGTATTCCACAACATTTGCAGCCATCGCGGCATGATCCTGCTGCGCGAAGAGACCGAAGTGGAAGGCATGGTGCGCTGCCCCTACCACTCCTGGACCTACGACCTGAACGGCAACCTGAAAGGCACTCCGCATATCGGCGGCGTCGGCAAGCACAGCGCCGAAGGCTTCGTCTGCGAGAAGCACGGCCTGAAGGAGATCCGCAGCGCCACCTGGATGGGAATCGTTTTCATCAATCTGTCCGGCGATGCCGAACCGTTCGACCAGTTCATCGCACCGCTGGTACAGCGCTGGGAGGAGTTCACCGGCAAAGGCGGCTTCGAAAAAGTGCAGGTGGCGCCGACCGGCAGCAACATGGAGCTGACCGTCAACGCCAACTGGAAACTGGCGGTGGAGAACTACTGCGAAGCCTACCACCTGCCCTGGGTCCACCCGAGCCTGAACACCTATTCGCCGCTCGATCAGCACTACAACCTGATCGTCAACGAAAACATGTCCGGCCAGGGCAGCTACACCTACAACCTGTCCGACGTGGCCGGCACCAGCCTGCCGCAGTTCGAGGACTGGCCGCAGGACAAGATCCGTCAGGCGGAGTATGTCTCGCTGTACCCCAACGTGCTGCTGGGTGTCCAGGCCGACCATGTGTTCGCGATCATCCTGCAGCCGCAGGCCAACAATCGCACGTTGGAAAAACTGGAGCTGTTCTATGTCGGCCCGGAGGCCTCCGGCGACAAATACGCCGCCTGCCGCAGCGCGGTACTGGAAAGCTGGAAAGTGGTGTTCGGCGAGGATGTGTTCGCCGTCGAGGGGATGCAGAACGGCCGCAAGTCGCCGGCGTTCCAGGGAGGCGTATTCTCGCCGGTACTGGACGGCCCGACCCACCATTTCCACCGCTGGGTGGCCGATAAATACGCCCAGGCGGCCGGCTGAGCGCCCCCGCCGCGCAGCCTTACGTCGGGGCGATTCGTCGCCCCGCTCGACAACTCTAACAACAAGCGTAGATAGCCATGACCAACCCAACCAACCACTGGCTCAACTTCATCGGCGGCCAATGGGTCGATGCCGACAGAGCCACCGAAGTCTTCGATCCGGCCACCGGTGAGTCCTTCGCCACCATCGCCTGTGCCGATGTCGATGACGTGAACCTTGCGGTCGAGGTCGCCCGGGCCTGTGTCGATTCCGGCGTACTGACCGACTGTCGGCCGGCCCAGCGTGCCCAGCTGATGCACCGTATCGCCGACGAGATCCGCAAGATCGCCGACCAGGGCGCGCCGCTGCTGGCCCGGGAAAACGGCAAGACGCTGGCCGACGCACGCGAAGAGTTCATGATCGCCGCCCGCTACTTCGAGTACTACGCCGGCATGGCGGACAAGATTGAGGGCAGGTCGATCCCGTTGGGCGCCGATTATGTCGACTTTACCTATTACGAGCCGGTCGGTATCTCCGCCCAGATCGTGCCCTGGAACTTTCCGGTCGATATCTGCGCCCGCTCGCTGGCACCGGCGCTGGCCGCCGGCAACGCGGTGGTGGTGAAATCCCCGGAGATCACCCCGCTGGCAATGACCTGGCTGGCCACCGCCTGCCAGCGCGCCGGCCTGCCGCAAGGCGCGCTGAGCATGCTGAGTGGCCCGGGCCGGAAGATCGGCGCGGCGCTGGTATCCCACCCTGATATCAACCAGATCGTATTTACCGGCTCGGTGCCCACCGGCCAGTCGATCCTGCGCGCCGCCGCGGAAAACGCGGTACCGAGCGTGATGGAGCTGGGCGGCAAGTCCGCCGCAGTGGTGTTCCCGGATACCGATATGGAACAGCTGTTGGACAGCGTGCGCTGGGGGATCTTCTTCAACGCCGGCCAGGTCTGCTCGGCAATGTCCCGGCTGCTGGTGCACCGCGACATCTATGACCAGGTGGTCGAACGGGTTGCCGAATTGGCGCAGGGCCTGCGGATCGGCGCCGGCCTCGACAACGCCGAACTGACCCCGCTGGTGTCGGCGCAACAGCAGCAGCAGGTACTGCGCATCTGCGACCAGGCGGTCGCCCAGGGGGCGCGGCTGGTGACCGGCGGTAAGGCACCGGCGGACCGTAAGGGCTATTTCGTGGAAGCCACGGTGTTTGCCGATGTGACCCCGGAGATGAGCCTGTTCACCGACGAGGTGTTTGGCCCGGTGATCGCGATCACCCCGTTCGACGATGAGCAGCAGGCCTGGGAACTGGCCAACGGCACCGACTTCGGCCTGGTGGCCGGCGTGTTCACCCGGGACTTGAGCCGCGCGATGCGCGCCAGCAAGGCCCTCAAGGCGGGCCAGGTGTTTGTCAACGAATGGTATGCCGGCGGTATCGAAACCCCGTTCGGCGGTCTCAAGCTGTCCGGCTTCGGCCGCGAGAAGGGCCAGGAAGCGCTGTACAGCTACGTCAACACCAAGAACGTGGCGATCCGCGTCAGCCAATCCGATTAACACAACAATAAGCAACCAAACAGCCGCCGGGTGGCCCCGCCGCCCGGCCGAGGCGCGACCGGAGGTGTCAGATGAAAAAATGGCTCTGTGTAATCTGTGGCTTGATCTACGACGAGGCCAAGGGCTGGCCGGCCGACGGCATCGCGCCGGGCACCCGCTGGGAGGATGTCCCGGACGACTGGCTGTGCCCGGATTGCGGCGTCGGCAAGGGCGATTTCGAGATGATCGAAATCAGCGCAAATGTGGTAGCCGACGCAGTGGCGCAGGCGCTGCCGGACAGGGAAGCCCCGATCGTGATCATCGGCAGCGGTTACGCCGGCTACAAGCTGGCCGAGGCACTGCGCCAGCGTAACAGCGAGCGTGAGATCCTGCTGTTCACCGCCGATGACGGCGCCAACTACTCCAAGCCGGGATTGTCCAATGCGCTGGCACGCGACAAGGCAGCCGACCAACTGGTCAGCGAAACGGTGCTGGAGATCGAACAGCGGCTGGATATCCGCATCCACGCCCGCTGCCGGGTATTGAGCATCGATTCCGACAACCATCTGCTGCAGACCGATCTCGGCCCGCAACCATACAGCAAGCTGGTACTGGCCCAGGGCGCAGCGCCGATCCGCCTGCCGCTGGCCGGTAACGGCGCCGACGAGGTGCTGAGCGTCAACGACCTGCAGGATTACCGCCTGTTCCGCCAGCGGCTGGGGCAGAGCCGGCATGTCACCATCATCGGCAACGGCCTGATCGGCTGCGAATTCGCCAACGACCTGGCCGCGTACGGCGTGCAGGTGTCGGTGGTCGGCCTAACCGGCTGGCCGATGGACCGGTTGCTGCCGCAGGCGATCGGTGAAGCGTTGCAAACCGAGCTGGCCGGACTGGGCGTCCAGTGGCACCTGAACACTACCGTGCAGTCGGTCGACAAGAACAGCGACGGCTACCGGCTGACCCTGGCCGACGGCAGCCAGCTGCAAACCGAGCTGGTGGTATCGGCGGTCGGCCTGGCGCCGCGGCTGGAGCTGGCCAAGGCGGCCGGCATCGAGTGCAACCGCGGCATCCTGGTCAACGGCGGCCTGCGCACCAGCGTGGCCGATATCCACGCGCTGGGCGACTGCGCCGAGATCAACGGCCAACTGCTGCCCTACCTGGCACCGATCAACGTCGGCGTGCCGGCGCTGGCGGACTGCCTGCTCGGCCGACCGACCATGGCGCAGTACCCGCTGATGCCGGTGGTGGTAAAAACCCCGGCGCTGCCATTGGTACTGCTGCCGCCGGCACCGGACCAGCCCGGCCAGTGGCAGGTCGAGGCAACCGCCAACGGCATGCGCGGCCTGTTCGTCGACGACCAGCAGCGGATCCACGGCTACGCCCTGGCCGGCGAGCTGACCGCCGAGCGCCAGCAGTGGACCGACGCGGTGGCCCAGGGCGAAACCCGCTCGGTGGCTTGAGCCGCGGGGCGCCGCGCTCCACACGGGTAACGGCGCCCTAGATAACCCAACATTGACCCGGCTGATCCAGCCGTATTGCGTTCGTACAACAATATCAACAACGAATATTCCGGGTAGCCCAATGAACAACCTGAAACTGCCGGCCGACGATCAAAGCTGCGGCTGGTATGAAACCCTGCCCCCGCAACCAGCGTCTTTGACACTGGAAGGCACGCAACAGAGCGACTGGCTGGTGATCGGCGGCGGCTTCGTCGGCACCGCCGCCACCCGCCGGCTGGCGGAACTGAACCCGCACCAGAAGGTGACGCTGATCGACGCCCAGCGGATCGGCCACGGCACCTCCGGCCGCAACTCCGGCTTCGTCATCGACCTGCCGCACAAGGGGGATCTGGAGGGGCCGGATATCGAACGCAAGAAGAAATTCATCACCCTCAACCGCGCCGCCATCCAGTATCTGGAGGAGCGGGTCCAGCAGCACGGTATCGACTGCCAGTGGTCCCATGCCGGCAAATTGCAGGGCGCCGTCAGCGAGCGCGGCGTGAAATTCCTCGAACATTTCCAGTCGCTGCTGAAGGAGCTGGACGAACCTTTCGAGATGCTCGATCGCCAGGCGCTACGGCCCAGAGTCGGCACCGGCTACTACCAGCAGGCGCTGTTCACGCCGGGCTGCACCCTGATGCAGCCGGCGGCGCTGATGCGCGGCATGCTGGCCCATATGCCGGCCAATGTGACCTGCTACGAAGAAACACCGGTGCTGAAGCTGGAACGGCGCAACGGGCGCTGGATCGCCAGTACCCGCCACGGAGAGATCCAGGCCGCCAAGGTCATCCTGGGCACCAATATCTTCACCGAGCAACTGGGCTACCTGAAATCGCGGATGCTGCCGATCATGACCTTCGCCAGCATGACCCGACCGCTGAGCGCGGCCGAGTTCGCGGCCTACGGCGGCGGCGACGACTGGGGCCTGACACCGGCCGATCATGCCGGCACCACACTGCGGATGACCCAGGACCGCCGACTGATCGTGCGTAACCAGTACCGCTTCGTGCCCCGCTACGGCAGCACCGCACAGCAGCGCCAGCAGATCCAGGCGATGCACCGCCAGGCACTGATTGCCCGCTATCCGATGCTCAAGGACCTGCCGTTCGACTACACCTGGGGTGGCGTCTGCGCGCTGTCGCGCAACTACACCTCATTCTTCGGCGAGCTTGAGGACGGCCTGTTCGCCTCCTGCTGCCATAACGGCGTCGGCGCCGCGCGCGGCACCATCTCCGGCAAACTGCTGGCCGAAATGGCCTCCGGCGGCGACTCCCAACTGCAACGCTTCATGCAGGAGGTTTCCGGCATGCCGGCCCGGCTGCCGCCGCAGCCGTTCCTCGGCGTCGGCGTGCGCGCCCGGCTGAAATACGCGGAGTGGGTCAGCCGTAGCGAAGTCTGATCCCTGTCGAACGCGCTCTATACGGTGTTCAAGGCCTGCCCATGCAGGTCTTTTTTGATTAACAGTAGCGAGTGAACAGTTTTGAGTTAACAGGGGGGGCCAGCCGTCAGGGGCAGGCCAGAAGCCCCCCCCCCCCTTTACTGTCGAATCCAATCCCCACCAATGCATACCGCTATAAGGAATAAAAAAACCATGTCCAAAGCCCACGTGATCAAACACGGCGACCTCCAATTCCAACACCGGGGCGGTCCGCCTGGCAGCGCCGCCGTGGCCCGCGCCATCGGCCCCGATACCAGCGACAGCATGGCGGCCGGCTTTGCCCGCTTCGACGGCTGCCGGATCGACTGGACCCTGCTCTACGACGAGGTGGTAGTGGTGATCGAAGGCACCTTCCGGGTGCAGACCCCGGACGGCGTACTGGAGGGCAGGCCCGGCGACGTGCTCTGGCTGCCGGACGGCACCGAACTGCAATACCAGGGCGATCAGGCGCTGATCTTCTACGCGGTACATCCCGGCGACTGGAAGGAGCGATTCGGTATCGAGCCGAGCTGAAACAGCACCGGGTTCGCACGCCCTCCTGAACAGCCCGCTCACCCCGGATGGGTCAGCTCGGGATGGTCCTCAAAGGGTTCTAGGTAGCGGCCGGCGGCCACTGTCAGGGTATCGGTCAGGGTTCGCGCCAACTCGGTCTTCAGGTTCCAGACATGCCAATACAGCGGCACCGCCAGGTAGCGGCCCGGCGCGATATCAACCGCCGTGCCGTCGGCGATCTGCCGCCGGCTCTGCTGGTCCGGCACCATGCCGCAGGCATGACCGCGCAAGATCAGGTCGAAATAGGAATCGGTCGCCGGAATCCGGTGGCAGTGGTACTCGCCGGCACCCAAGCCGAAGAACCGTTCCAGATATCGGTTTTGCAGTTCATCTTTGTTGCTGAACTCGGCCAACGGTGCCTGGCGGAATCCGTCGGCGCAAGCACCGTCCGGGAAGTAGCGCGCGGCATAAGCCGGGCTGGCCAGACACCGGTACGGCATTACCCCCAGCGGAATACAGCTGCAGCCCTGCATCGGCTCAGGGCTGGAAGTGATACAGCCGATCACCTGGCCGGTGCGCAGCAGGTGGTGGGTCTGGTCCTGATCATCCACCTTAAGGTCCAGCAGCAGCTTCCGTTGTTGCAATAACGGCTCCATCGCATCGAAAAACCAGGTCACCAGGCTGTCGGCATTCAGGCCGATCGCCAATCGGGTGAACGCCTCGCCCTGATCGACCGACAATGATTGCAACAGGTCGCCCTGCAGCAGGCTGACCTGGTGGAAATGTTTCAGCACCTGCTGACCGGCGGCGGTCGCCTGGATCGGCGTGCCCCGCACCACCAGCGCCTGACCCAACTTGTCTTCCAGCTGCTTCAACCGCTGGGAAACCGCCGACTGGGTAATATGCAGTTTCTGGGCTGCACGATCGAAGCTCTGCTCCTCAATCACCGCCGCCAGTGCCTGCAACTGTCGATAATCGAGCACTTATTAATCTCTCTTATGGCCACAAAATATTATTAGTTTTATTAACTTTATCCGTTCCCTCATCATGTCGCCAGTGCAATATGGGGAACAGACTGATGTGGTTGGAATGGCTTATTTGGGGTAAAGGGCTGGCGGCCGGCGGCAGCCTGATCATGGCGATCGGCGCACAGAACGCCTTCGTGCTCAGCCAGGGGCTGAAACGCCAGTATCACTGGTTGATCGCCACCCTGTGCGGCCTGATCGATGTGATGCTGATCCTGCTCGGCGCGCTGGGGCTGGGCAGCCTGATCCAGCAGTCCGACAGCCTGCTGGCCGTGGCGCGCTGGGGCGGCGCCGGCTTTCTGCTGGTCTACGGTGCGATGGCGTTGCGTTCGGCGCTGCGCAGCAACCGGCTGGAAGCCTCCGACAAGCACGCCGGCAGCCTGCGTGCCGCACTGCTGACCACCCTTGCGGTCAGTCTGCTGAACCCGCACGTCTATCTGGATACCGTGGTACTGCTCGGCAGTATCAGCAGCCAATACGCCGATGGTCCGCGACTCTGGTTCATCGCCGGTGCCATCAGTGCCTCGCTGCTGTGGTTCTATTCGCTGAGCCTGGCCGCCCGCTGGCTGGCGCCGCTGTTCAGACGGCCGATCGCCTGGCGAATCCTGGACGGACTGGTCTGCCTGCTGATGTGGTCGATCGCCTGGGGGCTTATCAGCGGTTCATTATAAGCCGGGTACTCAGGTGGTCGCCGGGGGAGTGTTTCGTAGATACAAGCAGCCCGCTCCGAGGGCGATATCCACGGACCGCACCAGGCCGTCGCGGTCGGTACCCAAAGGGCATGCCAAGCCCGCTGCTACAGGCGCCGTGCTTCGTAGCTGCCCGCTCCGAGGGCGATATCCACGGATCGCACCGGGGCCGTCGCGGTCGGAGCCCGCTGCTACAGGCGCCGTGCTTCGTAGCTGCCCCCTCCGAGGGCGATATCCACGGACCGTACCGGGCCCGTCGCGGTCGGAGACCGCTGCTACAGGCGCCGTGCTTCGTAGCTGCCCGCTCCGAGGGCGATATCCACGGATCGCACCAGGCCGTCGCGGTCGGAGACCGCTGCTACAGGTGCCGTGCTTTGTAGCAGCCCGCTCTGAGGGCGATATCCACGGATCGCACCGGGGCCGTCGCGGTCGGAGCCCCTGCTACAGGCGCCGTGCTTCGTAGCTGCCCGCTCCGGGGGC
>NZ_JAILYN010000010.1 GCF_019795155.1 Marinobacterium arenosum
TCAACTGCTGATAACTCATGGTGGTACTTCTTCTACTTTGGCGAGCTGAAGCGTATCACTGTCAGCAGTTGGCCACCTCCCGCCTTTCAACCATGAGTGTTGCACTTATTATCTGAATTCAGGAAGCTACGTTGGATGGCAATAACCCTTATGCGATTCCATCTTATAGCCAGATTGTTGGGGCTTAGACAGGCCTCAACAAGGTATAGTGACGAGCTCACCGGTGTTGTACTTTGGCAAACCCTTACAGTATAGGCTTAATGAGCAAGGAAATACCCGTGCGCTTATTTGAAACCGAGAGACTGATCGTTCGGCAAATAACCAAAAAAGATCTGCGCGAGCTCACACAAATCCTCAGCGATCCGGACGTGATGAGGTATTCGGTAGGTGGTGTTTGCGACGAACAAGCCACCAGTAGATTTATCGACTGGTGTTTGGAGTCCTATTCAAGTCGTGGCGTAGGACCATGGGCTTTAGTCGAGAAAGGTACGGATGATCTTGTTGGCTTTTGCGGGATTGGTCCCGAACCGGTTGGCAATACCGAAGAGTTTAACCTCGGCTATCGGTTGGCAAGCAGGTTCTGGAATCGTGGTCTGGCCACCGAAGCCGCCGAAGGCGTACTCGGTTATGCCTTTGAAATGACGTCCATTGAATCGGTGGTTGTGATCATCGAGCCCGAACATACGGCTTCACTCAGGGTGGCCGGGAAAGCTGGGTTCAGTGAGTATGCCGACCTTGAGTTTCACGGTCGACCGGTGCGCTTGTACCGGATGAACAAGCAAGGTTGGAATGCTTTGCACAACGATGGCATGAGGACGTATTTTAGGCATCAATAGGAAGGAATATGAAACAAAATAAATATGATGATCCCAAGTTTTTTGCTGAGTACTCCAAGATGCCTCGCTCAGCCGGAGGCCTGGAAGCGGCCGGTGAATGGCAAGTGTTGCGGGAAAATCTTCCTGAACTTCTCGGGAAGCGAGTGCTCGATTTAGGATGCGGATATGGTTGGCACTGCCAGTTTGCCTCAGAGCAAGGCGCATCGCTTGTAGTGGGAATTGACATCTCGGAAAAGATGCTTTCAAAAGCCAGAGAGCTGAATTCGGCTGAAAACGTAGAATTTTTAAATACAGCTATTGAAGATTTTAAGGCGGCTCCTGAATCCTTTGACGTTGTGCTCAGTTCGCTGGCATTACACTATGTGAGAGATTTAGCGCCCGTTTTTTTAAAGGTTGCAGAACTGCTTTCTCCGAGAGGAATTTTTTGCTATTCCGTAGAGCATCCTGTGTTTACTTCGCGTGAGCAGCAGGACTGGTGCTACGATGATGAAGGTAATGCCTCTTATTGGCCGGTCGATAGTTATTTTGATGAGGGGCAGAGGACAACAAATTTTCTAGGATCAGAAGTCGTCAAGTACCACCGTACTGTAGAGAGCCACTTTAAAGCTTTGGTGTCAGCAGGATTCGAGCTCGAGTCACTGGTAGAGCCCTGTCCGTCGCCAGAGATGATCAAGAAAATGGGGTGGCAAGATGAACTTAGGCGGCCGATGATGCTTATCCTTAGAGCAGTAAAGAAGTAGGGGCGACAGATGGCTCAGGGGGCACGAGACGTAGTGCAGAAATATCACCGTTTAACCCTGGCGAAGCTTCTGTGATACGGGATGCTATTTCAGCAATGCGGCGCTGTTTACCGGCCTCGCTCCCTGTGATGTCTGCGCAACTTTACATTACATGAGGCTTTATTCACCACTCACCGGGAGAGGGTAATGACTCGTTCCGAGCGTGCCTGCCAGATCTGGTCGATACTGGCTTGGGCGGCAAAGCATCTTCCAATACTTACCTATAAGGACCTCTCCACTGCTTTCGTCCAGGTCAACATCGGTTACATGCCAAGGAGCCGACAGGCCGAGAATCCGTTCGTAGAGTGAGTGCTGATCCATTCCTGTATCCATACGAGGTGATCGACGAACGCACCTATCATGAAGGAGCTGGAGGCAAATCAGAATGCCAGCCCACTGGTGTTGATGAAGAGCCGGATATATCCAGCCATCAACAGCAGGTGTTCCAGCAAGATTGGCTGGAACATGGTAACCCGCAGCCCGACAAACTTGAGCTTGCGGTTCGGGAGCTTCCATCGAACGGGGTTTCGGGGCTGACTCGCTAAGATTGGCTGTCCATTCCCAGGGCGTGCTAAGCCTGTCGCGGTCAGTACCCAAAGGGCATACCAAGCCCGCTGCTACAGGGAGATGGACGGGGCGACAAATCCGAGAACAACCAAAAAGGCCAGACATCTGTCTGGCCTTTGATTTCTATCCGTAAAGAAAACGATCAGTCGATCAGACCGTACTGGTCGCGCAGGATCTCGATGATCTCCGCCTTCGGGTTGTCCGACAGCGGCAGTTTCTCACCGGTGATCTTCTCGGCGATGCCGACGTAGGTTTCGGATACCTGCATCAATACTTCGGCCGGCAGCGCGTTGTCGCGGGCCAGAGCCTGGCGCTCGTCCATGCGGTCCTTGTTCAGCAGGATGTCCGGGTCCGGGAAGTGGTTCAGCAGCAGCTGACGGAAGCCTTCTTTGGAGTTCTCCACCACCTTGCCTTCGCGGTAGGACGGGCCGTCCCAGATACGGGAGGAGTCCGGTGTGCCCACTTCGTCCATGTAGATCAGCTTCTCGTTGCCGCTGGCATCGGTGACGTAGCCGAATTCGAACTTGGTGTCGACGAAGACCTGGTCCAGCTTGGCCAGTTCGTCGCTGATCACGTCGAAGCCTTCCTTCAGCAGCTTCTCGTACAGGTCGATATCGTCCTGGCTGCGGAAGTTGAACGCTTCATAATTGTTCTCGATGTCGCTGCGGGTGATGTTGACGTCATCCGCTTCCGGCACGCCCGGGATGCCTTTCAGGATCCCCTTGGTGGACGGGGTGATCAGCAGTTCCGGCAGTTTCTGGTCCTTCTGCAGGCCGTCGGGGATCTCGATGCCGCAGAACTCGCGTTCGCCCTTGGCGTAAGAGCGCCACATGGAGCCGGTAATATACTGGCGGCAGATCGCTTCGATCATCACCGGCTTGGCTTTCTGCACGATCCAGACGAACGGGTGCGGGATATCCAGGATGTGGCTGTCGGCCAGGCCCTGTTCGCGGAACAGTTTGAACCAGTGGTTGGAGATTGCGTTCAGCGCGGCACCTTTGCCCGGTACGCCGTTCATGCCACCTTCACCGTGCCAGATGCAGTCGAACGCGGAGATACGGTCGCTGATCACCATGATCGCCAGCGGCGCGTCGGCGGCAACGTCATAGCCTTTCTCCTCGATCAGGCGACGGCTGTCGGCTTCGGTCAGCCAGTAAACGGAGCGTACTTTACCGCTGTGAACCGGCAGATCGGTACGGATCGGGAGGTCGTTGTTAACGGCCAATACTTTGTCGGCAAGACTCATTGGGAACTGTCCTGTGTCGGGAAATTAAAGCTGTATAGTTCGAAAACCGGTCGGCGCCCGCCAATCGAAGCAGGCGGCTCGGGTGGGTCGCAACCCGTGTTCAGATCGGCAGATCTTACCAGATCTGAAATTGGCTGCCACTACGGCGAAATACCGTCAATTTGTGCGGAAATAGGGCCCTCCGTGGCAGGCTTTTGTCCCATGCGGGGTTGCTATCATTCGAATAGGGCAATCCCTTGCAGTACTGCTCCTATGCCGAGGAACCTTCCGTGGCAGTACAGCTCCTGGATTGAGATCCCGGTGAGGACGATCGGGATCTGTGATAAGAGGGCGGTCCTTCGCAATAGCGCTTCCCTTGCGGGGCCGACAACCGAGCGGTCCCGCTGCCAGCGCACTGGCAGTGGCCAGCCATGGCCAACGGTCGTCCCTGTAACGCCGACAAGCGAAATCTAGGTCGGCCGTCCCGGGCCGCACCCCGCGAAGGGGTGATGTCGTCCTGCCTCAGGAGAGGTTGAACTTAATACAGTTCGAGCACGCTGCTATCGCCGCTGCCGCTTTTCAGGTTGACGGCCTGTACCTCCTGCACCGACAGCGAGCCTTTGCCGACCACCGCCCAGGCCTGGGCTTCGTTGCTGGTGGTGGATACTTCGGTCGCCTCGCCGGTGACCGGGTCGTAGCTGGTGTAGGTACCGTTGATCACATCGGCGCTGGACAGCGCCTGTGCCACCACCTCGATGCTGTGATCGCCCGGTGCCAGATCCGGCAGAATGAAGTTGAAGTGGTGGGCGGCGGTGGTGCTGAGAATCAGGCCGATCTCTTCGTCGGAGACCAGGCAGTCACGTTCGATCACCAGCGTGCCGTCGGACACGCCGTCACCGTCGGCATCGGTGGTGCTGACCTGGCAGCTTTCGATCACGCCACCGAGAGTGGCGTTAAGCTGCTGGAAGCGCTGCGCGAAGGTAACCTGGCCCGGCGCAGCCGGCTGGCCATCGACCAGCACGGTCACTTTGACACCACCCTCGGCGCCGGCGGTCTCGGTGCTGCCATTCTTGCCTTTGACGTTGGTCTCGGTGAACAGGCCGACCTCCAGCGATACGCCGATCAGCAGGTCCTTTTTGTTGGCGGTACGGATGGTGGCGTTCAGGATGCTGGACGCTTCCGGCGCCGCCAGACTGTTGCTCTTGCTGTCGGCACTGGTCGACAGCAGCTGGGTTTCCAGGGCGTGGGCGGCGAACTTGGCCGAGGCGGCAAATGCCGGGGTGCAGACCATACCCGCAGCCAGGGCGCAGGCCAGAGAGATAGTGCGTAGTTTCATCGGTTTGTAGCTCCGCGTTAGGTACTTTCTTATTCGAAAAGACCGGCGGTTCCTTTTCCGGAGGGTCTTGCAGTCCGCTTGCGGGGCGGCTTACAGCCAGTGCCGCCCCTGGGCTTACTCCATGTCCCGCCATTCTGGCGGGTGATGAGAGCGCGCATTGACCCTGCAGACACTGCCGGTCAGCAGCCTGACTGGTGTCTGATTGGTGCGCGAGCATCGGAGTGAAAGACCCTGGCTACCGATGAGGTGAGAGGTATGTCTCTCGTTCGGTAATCCGGCTATCCAGCGTGGGACCCGTGATTTTGCGTCATCCGATTGCTCGGATTTTGCCGTTTCGGGAGAGGATCTTTCGAGTTGGTCCTGCGGTGCTATGGCAGATGCATCACTTGCTTTACAACCTGTTCAACTCTTGAACACAGGGGCATCGTATCACAGCTTTTGGTTAAAAATTATACGATTATGGAATAAAACGTCCGTTTGAAATTCATAAGTGGCGGTATGCGAATTGCCGGAAGCTGTCGATACTTAAGGCGAAATAGGGAGCTTTTGCCATCCTGGCGTAGATCGGAGCTAGCGGTGGGGGAGATCCATGCCTGGTATCTACAACACCATTCTTGACACCATCGGCCATACCCCGGTGGTTCGAATCAATAAGCTGGCGCCGCCAGGCGTCAATCTGTATGTCAAAGCCGAAGCGTTCAATCCGATGGGATCGGTGAAAGACCGGTTGGCGTTGGGCATCATTCAGCGCGCCGAACAGACCGGCGAACTTAAGCCGGGCCAGACGGTGATCGAGGCGACCAGCGGAAATACCGGAATCGGCCTGGCGATGGTCTGTGCGGTCAAGGGTTATCCGCTGGTGGTCACCATGGCTGAGAACTTCAGCATCGAACGGCGCCGGATGATGCGTTTCCTGGGGGCCAAGGTGGTGCTGACGCCGGCGGCTCTTAAAGGCAGCGGGATGCTGGCCAAAGCGGCAGAGCTGGCCGAAACCCACGGCTGGTTCCTATGCCGGCAGTTCGAAAACGAAGCTAATGCCGATATGCATTCGCGCACCACCGCGCCGGAGATTCTTGAGGCGTTCGAGGGCCAGCGGCTGGATTACTGGGTCAGCGGGTTCGGCACCGGTGGCACCCTCAAAGGGGTTGCGCGGGTGTTGCGGCAACAACGCCCTGAAACGCGGATCATTGTCTGTGAACCGGACAATGCACCGTTGCTGGGTAGTGGGGTCGTTCAGAAGCGGGATAGCGAAGGCCAGCCGGATGGCAGCCACCCGAGTTTCCGGCCGCACCTGATGCAGGGCTGGACGCCGGATTTTATCCCCAAGCTGACCGAGGATGCGGTGGCGGCGCACCTGTTCGATCAGATCCTGCCAATCGATGGTATGGAGGCGTTGCGGCTGAGTCGCGAATTGGCCCAGAAGGAAGGCATTTTTACCGGTATCAGCGGTGGCGCGACCTTCAGTGGGGCATTGCAGATCGCCGAGCAAGCCGATATGGGTGCCAATATTCTCTGCATGCTGCCGGATACCGGCGAACGTTACCTGAGCACCCCTCTGTTCGAGAATATCCCGACCGACATGACTGACGAGGAGTGGGATATCTCCTGCTCGACGCCGTGCTGTCGGTTCGATAAACCGGTCGGTACGCCCGCTGAGCAGGTCGGTACGCCGGCCGAACCGGATAGTGAGCAGGCGCGCCGCTTCGTCGAACAGGTGATCAACGACAGCGGTCAGCCGGTGGTGCTGTTCGCACTGGAGTGGTGTGAGTTCTGCTGGTCGGTGCGTAAGTTCTTCGAGCGGCTGGGCATCGCCTACCGATCGATCGATCTGGACTCGGTGGAATACCAGGCCGACAACCGCGGCGGCAAGATCCGCCATGCGCTGAATACCCAGACCGGTTTCGCCACCATCCCGCAGATCTTTGTCGGCGGCGAGTTCGTTGGTGGCTGTAGTGACCTGTTCGATGCCTATAAGGAGGGCCGGCTGCAGAAGCTGCTGGATCAACACCGGGTGTCGTTCGATAGCGAGTTGCAGTTTGATCCCTACAGTCTGCTGCCGGGCTGGCTGCAACCGCGTTAAATCGGGTGTTTTATTTAATCAGCATCAACAACGACGGCGGGCCTCGTCGAGACCCGCCGTGAAAGACCGCCCAACTGTTGCGAAGGTGGGCTCAGTTTGCTTCCTGCCAGGCGTCGAGCTCTTCCTGCTGCGGCCCCCCCACTAGCAGGCTGACCAGTATCATCGTCAGCAGGCCGGACAGCATGCCGTACATGATCGGGTTCAGTGAGGACACGCTGGTCATGTAGATCGACAAGGTCACCACCATGGCGCTGACTACGATCGACGAAAGGGCCCCCTGCCAACAGGCCTTGGGCCAGAAGAACGCTGCCATCACCGGTACGAAGATACAGCCTGAGAGATAGGCGTAGGCGGTATCCAGCGCGGTCCAGACATCGCCGACCCA
This sequence comes from Marinobacterium arenosum, assembly GCF_019795155.1. GTDB lineage: Bacteria > Pseudomonadota > Gammaproteobacteria > Pseudomonadales > Balneatricaceae > Marinobacterium_C > Marinobacterium_C arenosum. The sequence goes on from NZ_JAILYN010000010.1 coordinate 7,209, forward strand.
GACGCCGAGAGCGATCACGATCAGGCTGATAACGCCGGTGGCATAGCGCGAGGCTTTCATTTCGGCATCATCGTCCAGCTTGAAGATCGGGCGCAGCAGGTCGTTGGTTACCAGCGTAGCCGCACCGAGGACCGTGGAGTCGACCGTCGACATCAAGGCAGACATCAGCGCGGCAAGCACGATGCCGCTCATGCCGGCCGGCAGCACCTCGAGTACCAGTTGCGGCAATGCTTCGGCGCTGCTGTCCAGGCCGGGCACCAGTACATAGGCAAGCAGCCCGCAGATACCCATGGCGATGCCCCAGAAGATCGAGAAGGCGCCGGCTGCCAGCGCGCCGCGCTGAGCGATCTCTTCCGTGCGGGCGGTGAACATCCGTTGCCAGATCTCCTGGCCGATCATGATGCCCAGGAACAGCAGCAGCACATAGGACAGCATCCGCTCACCGCTGACATTGGTGACGGTGAGAAACTCGGCAGGTACCTGCGTCACCAGTTGCTGCCAGCCGCCGACCTGGTTGATGCCGGTGGGAATCAGGATCAGGATACCGATGGTCATCAGCACGAACTGGATCACGTCGGTAACGGTGATAGCGATCATGCCGCCCAGCATGGTGTAGACCATGGTGATCAAGCCGCCGACCACGATGGCGGTGTTCAGCTCCCAGCCCAACAGGGCTTTCAATACCGTGCCCAACGCCACGATCTGTACCACGGCAATCATCACCGTATACAGGGTGCTGATCACCGCGCTGACATAGCGGGTGCCGTGCGCGTAACGTCTTTCCAGCATCTCGCTGAGGGTATAGACCCGCAGGCGGGTCAATTTGCGCGCTAGAAATAGGCCCACCGCCACCACGCCCAGGCCGAACATCAGTGTAGGCCAGGCACCGGAAAGGCCGTACTGGTAGGCCTTGGAGGCGGACCCGAAGGTAGAACCGCCGCCGAGGATGACTGCGGCGAGGCAGGGAAAAAATACCCAGAAGGGCAGGTTGCGGCCGGCGACCAGATACTGGGAAGCACTGCCGCTGGCCCGCTTCATGCTGATGAAACCGCACAGGATCATCAGCCCCAGATACGCCAGCACGATGATGACGTCGATACTCATAAGTAGCTCCTTGTTATTTTTATAGAGCAGAGTGACTGCAAACCGGGAGGCCATTGCCAGGCAATGGCCTCCCGGTCATACCGGAGCTGACCGCATCGACACCGGACAAGCCGCGGGTCAGCCGACTTTCATCAGTATCCAGCGGGTAATCTGTTTCAATAAATACAGGATTGTGCACCTTTGGTTTTTAATTGTGGAAACATTCAAACTGTCATTAATCGCCTTCGGTTTGAGGGTGATTGACCGACGGGCCGGCTAGGCCATAAGTTGCTGTATTTGGATTTAACGCAAGTTCAGATTGCTGAATTGGAAACAGATTGATGAAACGAATGAGCCTGTCCGGCCAGGTTAGCGACCTGGATCTCAAACTGCTGCGGGTGTTCAAGACGGTCGTGGAGTGTGGTGGTTTTTCCGCCGCGGAGGTGGAGTTGAATATCGGCCGCTCGGCGATCAGTCGATTGATGTCTGATCTGGAAACCCGCTTGGATATGCGGTTGTGCCAGCGGGGACGTTCCGGTTTTCAGCTTACCGAGCATGGCCGGCTGGTGTACGAGTCCACGCTTGAACTGCTGGTTGACCTGGAAAAGTTCCGCGCCAACATCAATGCCGCCCATAGCCGGCTGGTCGGCGAGTTGACCCTGGGGTTGACCGATAACATGGTGACCGATGCCAACTCGCCGATCATCGCGGTGCTGGGGCAGTTTCATCAGCGGGAACCGGAGGTCAGCATCAATCTGCAGGTGGCCGCCCCCAACGAGGTGGAGCGGGCGGTGATCGAAGGGCGGGTGAATCTCGGTGTGGTGCCCTACCATCACCAGTTGCCGGGGCTGGAATACCGTGACCTGTACCAGGAAACATCGCAGCTCTATTGCGGTGCCCGACATCCGCTGTTTGCATTGGCTGATGGGCAGATCGACCGTCAGATGATGCAGGCGCATGATTTTATCGTGCCGGGTTATGCCCACAGCGTTGTACTCAAGGAGCGCTTTCCAGACCTCAACGCGGCGGCCGTTTCCTTCCAGGTCGAGGGGATCGCTACGCTGATCCTGAGCGGCCAGTATATCGGTTTCCTTCCCCGCCACTATGCGGCGCAGTGGGTGGATAAGCGGCAGATGCGGGCGCTGCTGCCGGAAACTTTGCGGTATCAGGTACCGTTCAAGGTAATTACGCGACGCGATGCGCAACCCAATCTGTTACGCAGCGCATTTCTTCAGGCGCTCGCTCAGGCGGAGGAAGCGGAATAATGTTTCCATAATTGGCAATCTTATCTGCAATACTTGGAATTTAAGAAACAAATACCGCCGCCTAAAGTCCGGTCATTGATGTAATCAACTGACAGGGTGATAGATTATGACCGGCCAAACCGAACAACGCTTCAGCCCGTTGCCGTCCCAATCCGTACCGCGCTATGCGGGAATTGCCACTTTCATGCGCCTGCCCTACCTGCCACCCGAGCAGTCCGAGGGTACCGAGATCGGCCTGTTCGGTATTCCCTGGGATGGTGGCACCACCAACCGGGCCGGCGCTCGTCATGGCCCGCGCCAGATCCGCGATTCCTCCTCGTTGATGCGCAAGGTTCATCCGGTGCTGGGGCTGAGCCCGTTCGAGCTGGCCAACTGCGCTGACCTGGGCGATGCGCCGGTCAATCCGCTGCAGATCGAGCCGACCCTCGAGATGGTGGAGTCGTTCGTCGGCGACCTGGTCGGGCGCGGCATCATGCCGTTGGCCGCCGGTGGTGATCATCTGGTCAGTCTGCCGATCCTGCGGGCATTGGCCAAAAAACACGGCCCGCTGGGGATGGTCCACTTCGATGCGCATACCGATACCTGGGATCGTTACTTCGGCGGTTGCAAATACACCCACGGCACGCCGTTCCGGCGGGCGATCGAGGAGGGGATACTGGACCCCAAGCGGGTGGTACAGATCGGTATTCGCGGTGGCTTGTACAGTGAAAACGACGATAATTGGGGGCTGGAGCAGGGGATCAGGGTGATCCGCATCGAAGAGTTCTACAGCCTGGGGATCGAACGGGTGATCGCCACCGCCCGCGAGGTGGTGGGTGAGCAACCAACCTATATCAGTTTCGATGTCGATTGTCTGGACCCGGTTTTCGCGCCCGGTACCGGCACCCCGGAGATCGGTGGCTTGACCACTTTGGAGGCCCAGCAGGTGGTGCGGGGGTTGCGCGGGCTGAACCTGATCGGCGCCGATCTGGTCGAGGTTTCGCCGCCGTTCGATCCCAGCGGTGCCACGGCGCTGGTAGGTGCGACGCTGATGTGGGAGATGCTCTGCCTGTTGAGCGAAAAGGTGGATCAGCGCAGGCGTTAGCCCGAACTGCTATCGGCGGGACTGCAGCTTAAAAGAAAAAGGCGCTCAAACGAGCGCCTTTTCTATTCCACAAGCCGGAGATCAGGGCTCGACCAGCCACTGGTCCAGGCTGTTGATGTCGTCCGGGTTCAGGGTGCCGACCTGCTGCTTCAGTTGGAACAGGTTCAGCACGTAGTCGTAGCGGGCGTTGGCGTAGTCACGCTGGGCAGCGTACAGCGCCTGTTCCGCATCCAGCACGTCGACCACGTTACGGGTACCAACGTTGAAGCCCTCTTCGGTGGCCTTCAAGGCGGTTTCGCTGGACTTGATGCTCTGTTTACGGGCTGCCACCGATTGCACGTTGGTACGCAGGTCGCGCAGCGAGCTGCGGGTCGACTGGGTAACCGCGCGCAGGGCGTCTTCGCGATCCTGCTGAGTGGCGGTCAGCTGGTATTCCGCCTGGCGGGTCTGGCTGCTGGTGCCGCCACCGGCGTACAGCGGAATCTTCAGCGTCAGGCCGATGGTGCTGGTTTCGGTGTTTTCGGTGCCGGCGGTGAAGCCGCTGTTGCCGTTGTCATCGTCATAGCTGGCGTCCAGCGACAGGGTCGGGTAGTGACCGCCGCGAGCGGCCTGCAATGCCCGGCGCTGGGCTTCGATGGCGGTGGTGGCGATGCGCAGGTCGAAGTTGCCCTGCCAGGCTTTTTCCAGCCAGGGCTGCGGTTCGACCGGGGTCAGGTTCTGCACCGGGTAATCGGCATGCAGGATATCGACCTGGCCGACGGCGGCGCCGGTCAGCCGCTCCAGTGCTTCGAAGCTGTTATCCAGCGCGCCTTGCGCCTCGATCCGGTCAACCCGGGCGTTGTCATAGGAGGCCTGGGCTTCCTGGACATCGGTGATGGCGATCAGGCCGACTTCGAACTGGGCGTTGACCTGGTCCAGCCGGCGCTTGATGGCACGCTCCTGGGCCTGGGCGGTTTCCAGTACGGTCTGTGCGCGCAGCACGTCCAGGTAGGCCTGTACCACCCGCAGGATCAGGTTCTGCTGGGCCTGCTCGAACTGCAGCTTGGCCTGCTCGGACAGTTGTTGTCCCTGCTTGAAGGTGTACCAGCGGCTGGCGTCGAATACCGGCTGACTCAGCGTCAGGGTATAGCCGTGGTTGTTGTAGTCGGAAAAATTGCTGTCGACATAGCGGGTGTCGGCACTGAAGTCGATCTGTGGTAACAGATTGGCCTTGGCCTGTTCCGCCGTCTCCTGGTTGGCCAGCGAGCTGGCCTGGGCGGATTTCAACTGCGGGTCGTTCTGCAGCGCCTGCTGGTAGATCTCTGCCAGGGCGGCTGCCTGAGCGCTGCCGGCGCCCAGCGCCAGCAGCAGGGATGCCCCCGTGGTAAGTGTGCGAATCGGTTTCACAATCACTCCTTAATTAATTCCGGATCCGGCTGTACCTCTTTGAAGGTACGTTTACCGAGATAGCTGTACACCGTCGGGATCACGAATAATGTTAACAGGGTTCCGAAGGTCATGCCGCCCACAATTACCCAACCGATCTGCTGGCGCGATTCGGCGCCGGCGCCGAAGGCGATCGCCAGCGGAACGGTACCGAGCACGGTGGCCGCGGTGGTCATCAGGATCGGCCGCAGGCGCAGGCTGGCCGCTTCGATGATCGCCTCCTGCAGTTGCTTGCCCTGATCCTGCAGCTGGTTGGCGAACTCGACGATCAGGATGCCGTGCTTGGTGACCAGGCCGACCAGGGTGATCAGGCCGATCTGGCTGTACACGTTCAGGCTGCCGCCGCTGTAATAAAGTGCAAACAGCGCGCCGAACAGTGCCGGCGGCACCGACAGCATGATGATCAGCGGGTTCTTGAAGCTCTCGAACTGGGCTGCCAGTACCAGGAAGATGAAGATCAGCGCCAGCACGAAGGTCTGCTGCAGGCTGGAGCTGGACTCCTTGAACTCGCGGGACGGGCCGGTGTAATCGAAGTTGGCCTTCGGGTCGATCTCCTTGAGCTTGGTTTCCAGGTAGTTCAACGCTTCGCCGAGGCTGTAGTCCGGCGCCAGCATGGTCTGGAATTTGACCGCCTTCATCTTGTCGAAGTGGTTCAGCTCGCGCGGCGCCACGGTCTCGGTCAGCTCGACCAGGTTGGACAGCTGGACCATCTCGCCATCCGGCGTGCGGATGTAGAGATCGGTCAGGTCGGTCGGGTCACGCCGCTCGCGGTCGTCCACCTTGACGATCACGTCGTACTGCTCGCCGGCCCGCTTGAAGCGGGTCACTTCACGACCGGCCATGTAGCTCTCCAGCGTGCGGCCGACGGTCGAGACGTCGATACCGACGTCGGACAACTTGTCACGCTTGACGTCGATCGACAGCTCCGGCTTGTTCAGCTTGAGGTCGGAGTCCGGCTGCACGAAGCCCTTGTTGGCGTGGATCGCGGCCATCATGCCATCGGCGATCTTCTTCAGGTCCTGGTAGGTGCCCTGGCTCTTGACGATGAACTCCACCGGCCGGGAGATGATGCTCTGGCCCAGCGACGGCAGGTTCATCGCGAAACTCATGGTGCCGGTGACGCCACCGTACAGCTGCGGCATCAGTGAAGCGGCGATCTCCTGCTGCTTGCGTTCACGCTCCTCCCAGCGGTCCAGACCGAGGAACGCCATGGCGTTGGTCTCGGACGGGAAACCGACCACCGCGAAGTAGTGATCGCCTTCGGGCACCGCGTCGAGCTTGGCCTCGACCTGGCGCGAGTAGCGGTCGACATAGTCCACCGAGGCGCCGTCCGGGGCGATGGAGAACGCCATTACCGTACCGCGGTCCTCGATCGGCGACAGCTCCTGCGGCAGCTGGCTGTAGTAGAAGGCTGTACCGGCGACACTGCCGACCATGATCAGCAGCGCCAGCAGGCGGGAGCGCAATACCTTGTCTAGCGCCCGGTGGTAGAGGTTGGTCAGTCCCTGCAGCGCACCCTCGATCAGGTTGAACAGCGCGCCGTGGCGTTTCTCATGACGCAACAGGCGCGACGACATCATCGGCGACAGGGTCAGCGCGACAAAGGTGGAGACCACCACTGCGCCGGCCAGGGTCAGGGCGAACTCGGTGAACAGTTTGCCGGTGCGACCCTCCGAGAAGGACACCGGCACGAACACCGCCACCAGCACCGCGGTGGTGGCGACCACCGCGAAGCCGATCTCCTTGGCGCCCTTGAAGGCCGCCTGGATCGGCGACAGCCCCGCTTCGACGTGGCGGTAGATGTTCTCCAGCATCACGATCGCATCGTCCACCACCAGGCCGATCGCCAGCACCAGTGCCAGCAGGGTCAGGGTGTTGATGGAAAAATTGAGCCAGTACATCATCGCGAACGCGCCGATCAGCGACAGCGGAATGGTCAGCATCGGGATCAGCGTGGCACGCAGGTTACGCAGGAAGAAGAACAGTACCAGCACCACCAGCAGGGCGGCCTGGGCCAGGGTCTGGTAGACCGACTTGATCGACTCGTCGATGAATACCGAGGAGTCGTAGGCGACCTCGACCTTCATCCCCTCCGGCAGGGTGGGGGTGATCTCGTCCAGCTTGGCGTAGATGCCGGCGGACACGTCCAGCGGGTTGGCGGTGGATTGCTTGACCACCCCCAGTGCCACGGCGGATTCGCCGTTGTAACGGGAGATCTGGCGTTCGCTCTCCGGCGCGATCTCGACCCGCGCCACATCGCGGACCCGGACCGGGTAGCCGTTGTCGTTGCGGATGATGATCTTTTCGAACTGGTCGATGTCGTTCAGGTCGCTGCGGGTCAGCAGGGTGAACTCACGGTTCTGGCTTTCCAGCCGGCCGGCCGGCACCTCCAGGTTCTGGGCGCGCAGCGCGGCTTCCACATCCTGCGGCATCACCTGGTAGGCGGCCATCCGGGCCGGGTCGAGCCAGATCCGCATCGAGTAGCGGCGCTCGCCGAAGATCACCACGTTGGCGACGCCGTTGACGGTCTGCAGCTGGTCCTTGACCTGCTGGTCGGCGACGTCGGTCATCTCCAGCGAGTTGTGATGATCGGAGCTGAACGCCAGCCAGATGATCGGCTGGGCGTCGGCTTCGGTCTTCGACACCACCGGCGCGTCCACGTCATCCGGCAGCTGGCCGATCACCCGGTTGACCCGGTCGCGCACGTCGGAGGCGGCATCATCCGGATCGCGGCTGATCTTGAAGGTCAGGCTGATCTGGCTCTTCTCGGTACGGCTGATCGAACTCATGTAGTCGATCCCTTCGATGCCGGACAGCGAGTCCTCCAGGATCTGGGTTACCTGGGTCTCGATGATCGACGCGCTGGCACCGGGGTACTCGGTCTCCACGGTCACGATCGGCAGGTCGATCTTTGGATATTCGCGCACGCTGAGCCGCTCATAGGCGATCAGGCCGATCAGCAGTACCAGCAGGCTCATCACCGTGGCCAGTACCGGTCGTTTGATACTGATATCAGAGAGTACCATCTGTATTACTCTCCTTTGGCAACCGCCGGGGCGCTACCGTCGACGAAGATCGGCGTCACCGGCATGCCCGGGTACAGCTTCAGGTGGCCGGCGGTGACGATTACGTCGCCGGCGTTCAGGCCGTCGATGATCTGTACCTGGCCCGGCCGGCGCTGGCCCATCACCACCGGTACCATCTCGACGGTGTTGCCTTGACCGACCCGCATCACGAAGAAGCCGCCGTCCTGAGGCACGATCGCCTGTTCCGGGATCAGCATGCTCTGTTCGTCGCGATCGATCAGCAGGCTGATCTTGGCGAACAGGCCGGGACGCAACTTGCCCTCCGGGTTGGGGATGCGGGCACGCAGCTGGATATTGTGGGCACGGTTGTCGACGCTGGGCGCGATGGCGTAGATCTCACCCTGGAAGATCTGGCCCGGGAAGGCATCCAGTTCGATATCGACGCTCTGAGCCTGGCGGATATCGGCCAGGTAGATCTCCGGTACCCGGAAGTCGACCTTCATGGTGCTCAGGTCGGTCAGCTCGACCAGGTCATCGCCGACATTGACGTAGTCACCGGGGCTGACCAGACGCAGGCCGGTCAGACCGGTGAACGGTGCCTTGATCACCATCTTGTCCAGCCGGGTCTGGGCCAGCGCCTGCTGGGCCTGGTCGACCCGCAGCTGGGCCAGGGTGCTGTCACGCTCCTGTTCGGAACCGACCCGCTTTTTCAGCAGACTCTCGGCGCGCGAATAGGCGATCTGGCTGAGGTTGACCCGTGCCTGGGCCTGTTTCAGCTCGGCGTTATAGATCGCGGCGTCCAGCGCCAGCAACGGCGTACCGGCACGCACCAGCTGGCCCTCGTCGAACAGGATCTGCTCGATCCTGCCGCTCTGTTCCGGGCGCAGCACGATGCTTTCGTTGGCGCGCAGGTTGCCGACCGCGCGGATGCGGGTTTCCACCGCGGCGGATTTGGCGGTGATGACTTCCGCCGGCAGTCCCTGCGGTGCGCCGCCTTTCTTTTCGCCGTCACCCGCGGCCTGGCTGAACGGTGACGCCAGGGCGCCGGCCATCAGCAGAGCTGCGATAAGGTGGTTGCGTTGTTTCATGATCGATCCCTTAATCGTTGCTGTTTACTTTGATTAACTTCAGAAATATCTCGCGGTGGTCGTGCAACGGCGCCAGCGAGCTCAAGGCCTTGCTGCGCAGCAGCGCACCCTGCCAGTTGTGCCAGGCCGCTTCGGCCAGTTTGCGGGCGCTGATATCGGTGCGCACGCTGCCTTCCTGCTGGCAGATCCGCATATCCCGTTCGATCAGCTGCAACACCTTCTCGGCCGAGCGCTGCACCGCATCGCGGAACATCTCCGACGCCTGACTGACCTCGCCGGACAGATTGGCCAGCAGGCAGCCGCAGGTTTCCATATCGCTGCCGTAGCGTTCGATCTCGGCTGCCAGCAGCTGCTCGATCCGATCCAGGTAGCTGCCTTCGAAGTGCTCCATCTGCTCATCCCAGCGCTCCAGCTCCATCGACTGGTAGTGCTCGATGATCTCCACCGCGAAGTGTTCCTTGCTTTCGAAGAAGTTGTAGAAGGAGCCCTTGGAGACCTGGCAGGCATCCAGGATCTCTTTCAGGCCGGTGGCGTGGTAGCCGTTGCGGGTGAACAGCTCGGCGCCAATCTCAAGTATTTTTTCCCGGTTATGTTCCGGGCGACGTCCTCGAACCATTATTTAACTAGACCGGTCGTTCCAAAAATGACGGTGTGTCATTCTAGCGGCAAGCGGCCTTTATACCAACGGTCGATTGACGCGATATCAAGAACAATCTGTTCGGCGCATGGGCGCGACATTACAAGGTTGCTGGCCGACAATTTATTGCCTGCCCCAAAACCGAACTCGTTAACCTGTGCAAGCATAGGGTTTCTATTCGTAACTTAATGAAAATTAAAGGTTAAGTTAGGTAAATATAGATAGGTACAGGGCCGCGGCCCGGTCGCCGTCAGGGATAGGCTGCTGCCGGCGGGAGGGATTTTACGGACTGGCCGGGTATCGGGCGGAGTCCGGATTGTTGCCGTTTCATTGCCAAACCCCGGACCTTATTCGTAATGGCTAAATCGACTGCCGGTTTACGACGGTCCGATGATCCCATGCCCTGCACTTGGGTACCTTTTACAGGAGACACTATGAGTCAACCGAGTACCGAAACCTCCAGCCACCGGCTGGCCTACCTGCTGGCCGCGCTGACCACATTGGGTCCGTTCGCCATCGATACCTATCTACCGGCCCAGCCGGCGATCGCCGAGGCGCTGGCTACCGATATCCACCGGGTGGAGCAAACGATGGGGATCTACATGGCCGGCCTGGCGATTGGGCCGCTGTTTGGTGGCCCGGCGTCGGATCGGTTCGGCCGCAAACGGGTGGCGGTGCTCGGACTGCTGTTTTTCGCACTCAGTTCGCTGCTGATCACCTTCTGCCAGACTATCGAACAGATGCTGCTGCTGCGTTTCTGCCAGGCGATCGGGGGCGGTTTCGCCGTCGTTACCGCGGCGGCAACGGTGCGTGATTTCTTCACCGGCAAGGAGGCGGCGCGGGTGATGTCGATGATGGGGATCATCATGCTGATCGCCCCGCTGGTGGCACCGGCGGTAGGCGCCAGTCTGCTGGAAATCTGGGGCTGGCGGTCGATCTTCGGCTGGCTGACGCTCTACGCACTGGCGGTGGCGGCCTTGCTGGCCTGGCGGATGCCGCAGGCGAGCCGCCAGCTGCAGAAAGGCGACGGACTGCGCGGTGTGCTGCGTAGTTACCGTAGCGTATTGAGCCATAAGCAGGCGATGGCCTACGGTATCGCCCAGGCGTTCAGTGCCAGTTGCATGTTCATGTTCCTGACCGAAGCCGCCTTCGTTTACATCGAGTATTTCGGTATGGCGGAGAGTGTTTTCCCGTTCCTGTTCGGTGCCAATATTATCACCATGGCGCTGTTCAACCGGCTCAATGTACGGCTGTTGGCGAGCCGGGAGCCGCACCAACTGCTGCGGCTCGGCATGCTGGTGCAGAGCTCGGCTGCACTGCTGCTGGCACTGTTCGTGGCTTTCGGCACGGCACCGTTGTGGCTGGTGGTGGGGCTGGTGATGCTGGCGGTCGGCGCGATGGGCTTCGTGTTCGCCAACGGCATAACCTGCGCGCTGGCATTCTTCCCGCATAACAGTGGTGCCGCCAATGCGGTGATCGGTACCGCCGGTTATGGTTTTGCGGCGGTCTTGACCACCGTGCTGACGCTGCTGCACGACGGCACTCCGTTGCCGATGAGTGCGATGATGGCGGTCTGTGCCCTGGCCGGCCTGTCGGTGCTGCTGCTGTTCAGCCGGCCGGCTACCGAGATGCCCGATGCGGTGGCGGAGTAAGCGGGGCGGCACCGAACTCCGTAGTAGCGGGCTTGGTAGGCCCTTTTGGTACCGACCGCGACAGGATTGGCACGGCCCCTGAAAGTCGCCCTCGGAGTGGGCTGCTACGCACGAATATCCGTAGCAGCGGGCTCTGACCGCGACAGGATTGGCCCGGTTCCCGAGTGTAGCCCTCAGAGCGGGCTGCTGGCCGCCGGTAAGAACCGCATGCAGGCGCTGGGCGCCGCCATGCGCAAGCTGGTACACATCTGTTTCGGTGTGGTGAAAAACCAGCAAGAATTCCAACTACAACTGCCGTAAAAGGCCGTTGTGGTCGGAAGCGAGAGATGGTATCTACGCACGAATATCCGTAGCAGCGGGCTTGGTATGCCCATTGGCTACCGACTGCGACAGGATCGGCCCGGTACACGAATGTCGCCCGCAGAGCGGGCTGCTACGCATGAAAATCCGTAGCAGCGGGCTTGGTATGCCTTTGGCTACCGACTGCGACAGGGTTACCCCGTTGCCTGCTCGTCGGCGACCCGCAACTTGGTGTAGTAGGGGGCGAACAGTGCGGCGGCTTCCCGGCTGTGGTAGGGGTGTTCGCTGTACAGGATGAACTCCGAACGCTGGCAGGGGCCCGGCTGGCGGTTGAGCTGCAGTATCTCGCGATGGGGCGGGTGCTGGCCACTGGTGCGCACCTGCAGCCGATACCTCGCGTGCAGACCGAGCGGTGCCGCCAACTGGATCAGCTGCTCGGTCTCCGGCAGCGGCAGCAGCAACCAGGCGCTGCCGTCGTCGCTGAGCAGGCGCTCGATCGCCTCTGCCAGCTCATCTAGCGGCAGAGCGTCGTTATGGCGCGCCGCTGCCGTCCGTTCGCAGCTGCTCTTGGTGGAGTCGCTGAAAAACGGCGGGTTGCAGAGGATGCAGTCGTAGCCGTTTTCGCACTCCCGCGCCCACAGGCGGATATCCTGTTCGATCAGCCGCAACCGCTCCGGCCAGGGGCTGTTGGCGAAGTTTACCCGCGCCTGCTCGGCGGCCTGCGGGTCGATCTCCACCGCATCGATTTGTGCCTTGCTGCGTTGGGCGGCGAACAGCGCCAGCAAGCCGGTGCCGCTGCCGATATCGAGAATCCGATGACTTTGCTCGACCGGCACCCAGGCGCCCAGTAGGCTGGCGTCGGTGGTCACTTTCATCGCACAGTCGCCCTGTTCGATGCGGAACTGGCGGCACTGGAAATAGCTGTTGCGTTTACGTCGGCTCATCGGTTTTTCAGAAACAGTGGAGATAAAATCTAGCCGCGCATCTTACCTGAAGCGGCGGGCTTTGCATCTGTCTGCCTCGGTTGGCCGCATCACCGGCTATTTGTGAAGGCTTCTTATCTCGGCAAAAGACAGGCATTATCGGCCGCCATGAATTCTTGGTTTGTTTATATGGTGCGCTGCGCGGACAGCAGCTTGTACACCGGTATCACCACCGACCCGCAACGGCGGCTGGCCGAACACAACGGCGAGCGCGCCGGCGGTGCCAAATACACCCGTAACCGCCGGCCGGTCGAGCTGGTCTGGAGCGAGCCCTGCGACAACCGCTCTGGCGCCACGCGGCGAGAGATCGAGATCAAGGGGATGAGCCGGCGTCAGAAGCTGGCACTGATCCGCTCAACGCTTATCAATACCGTCTGCGAGCCGGAAACGGAGTAGCCCTTCCGATTAGCCGGCTTTCGCCTTTATCGGGCTCTCGCCAAATGCCTGGCTGTAGGCCCGGCTTAGCGCTTCCGGGCTGCTGTAGCCATAGCGCGCCGCCACCGCTTTGACGCGGGCGCCGGCTGCCAGCTCCTGCCGCGCCAGCGTCAGCCGCCATTGGCGCAGATAGCTGAACGGTGTCTGCCCAACCAGTTCGCCGAAACGGGCCATAAACTGGCTGCGCGACAGGCCGGCAATGTCCGCCAGCTGTTCACTGCGCCAGGCGCGCTGCGGTGCTTCATGAATCGCCACCAATGCCCGGCTGATGCGCGGGTCGGCCAGGCCGGCAATCAGGCCCGGTTGACTGCTGCCCTGCTCGATGGTGTGGCGCAGCAGCATAATTACCAGTACTTCCAGTAACCGCTGCAGGGTCGAGCGGCCGCCACAACGCGGGACCTGGGTTTCACGGGCGATCAACTGGGCCAACTCGTTGACCATGCTGTCCGGTGCCACCGGCATGCTGATCCGCGCCGGCAGTGCCCGGGCCATCGGATTGCTGTCGCCGCCCAGCGATACCACGGCTGCTGTGATCACCTCTACCAGATGTTTTCCTTCCGGACCGGACGTTGGAGCGTCAGTCGCCGGGACGCCGGCCGGCCAGAACAGCACTTGTTCAATCAGACCGCCTTCCGGCTGGCCCAGCAATAGCAGGTTGGCGGACGGGTCCCCGCGATCGGTCAATGCCGAGGCCTGCAGTTCAAAGCGGTTTAGCAGTGACGATAGGCGATCTGGTTTCTGCATTTCGGACTCTTTATCAGGTAAAGCGGAAATTTCATTACGTAGGGTGTCCTATTATAAGCATCATCGCCCCTTAAACGGGTAACTCAATCAGCTTGTCAGGTGTGCTATGACGCAACAGATCGACTACTACCTCAGCTCCGTCTCTCCGTTTACCTACCTGGGTCATCAGCGGCTGCTGCAGACCGCAAGTGCGGAGGGGGCCCTGATCAACTACCTGCCGATGCGCCTCGGCCCGGTGTTTGCCGCTTCCGGTGCGCTGCCGTTGCCGCAGCGGCCGCAGTGCCGACGCGATTACCGCCTGCTGGAACTGCAGCGTTGGGCCCGCAAGCACAAATTGCCGATCAACCTGCAACCGCGCTTTTTCCCCGCCGACCCGGGCTTGGCCGACTGCTGCGCCATCGCCTTGCAGCTACAGGGACGGGATCCGGGCACCTTTATCGGTCAGGTGCTGGCCGCCTGCTGGACGCAAGAGCGCAATATCTCCTCCCGGGAAGTGCTGGCCGAGCTGCTTGAACAGGGCGGCTTTGATGTCGACGCGGTACTGGAACAGGCGGTCTCGGCTGAGGTGCTCGCTCAGTATGACCGCAACACCGAGCAGGCGGTCGAGCGTGGCATTCTCGGCGCGCCGGCCTATCTGCTGAACGGCGAGCAGTTCTGGGGGCAGGATCGGATCGAGCTGCTGGCCGATGCGCTGGCCGCGAATGCCGCCGCTGCTGGCTGAGGAGGAGCAGTTCATGATCGAGTTCTATCACAGCCCGACGCCGAACGGACACAAGATCGCCATCATGCTGGAGGAGTGCGGCCTGCCGTACCGGCTGCACCCCATCGATATCACCCGTGGCGACCAGTTCGAGCCGGCCTTCCTGGCAATCTCGCCGAACAACAAGATCCCGGCGATCGTCGACAGCGATGGCCCCGGTGGCGAACCGATCTCGGTGTTCGAATCTGGGGCAATCCTGCAGTACCTGGGCCGTAAGGCCGGCAAGTTCTATCCGCAGGATGAGCGTGGCCGGGTCGAGGTGGAGCAGTGGCTGATGTGGCAGATGGGCGGGCTGGGGCCGATGGCGGGCCAGGCACACCATTTCCGGGGCTATGCGCCGGAGCCGATCGATTATGCGATCGCGCGTTATACCGACGAGGTCAACCGTCTGTACGGCGTGATGGATCAGCGTCTGGAGACCCGCGATTACCTGGCCGGCGACTACTCCATCGCCGATGTCGCCTGCGTCGGCTGGGTGGCCTCTTACGAAAAACAGGGGCAGGAGCTGGCCGAATTCCCCAACCTGAAAGCCTGGTTCGAGCGGTTGATGGCGCGCCCGGCGGTAATTAAAGGGATGGCGCTGGCGGCCGACGACAGCCAGAGCGAGCGGATCGCCCAGGATGACCAGGCCCGCTCGGTGCTGTTCGGCCAGCGGGCCCGGCACTCATGATTTTTCATTCTTGATGGCCGTGGGCGGTGATGGGAGGTACGGTCCGGCGCTCCGGCGGCCCCTCCCATCTCAAAGCAGAGAACGCCGGTTGGGCTGAGTTCGGTAAGGCCCGGCACGAGATGGACCCAATGCGTGTGGCAGTTGTTGCGCGCGCGGTTCTCTTCGCCAACCTACGATGCTGAACCGCACTTAAGGGGGGCAGCATCGATACCGGTATTGAACCGAGCAACCTGTCGGACTTAACACTAATCTACTGCGGAAAAACGGATATTGGTCATCTTTTTCGAAAAATTTCGTTAAATAGCTCGCTATTCGCCTCAATCGTTCGAAAAATCGGCCTCAATCCCGCTGTCCCTCGCTACGATCGGTCAAGCCCGACAGGTTGCTAGCGCGCCAGCTGCAGGAAGGTGCTGGCCTTCTCCACCCGGACATCGCCGGCCTGCGCCACGAAGGTGATATCAACCCGGGGCGGCAGGCTGTCATTGCGGCTGCACAGCTGATAACCCTGGCTGTGGCTGCCCTGATCGCCGAGCCACAAGGTGGCCGGACCATTCAGGTACAGCCCCTGCGGGCCACGCAGCGACAGTTCAACCGAGCTCAGTGACGGGTCTACCGCTTCCAGTTTGAGCTGATAACTGTTGCAGATCTCGCCGCGGCTGTTGTGCTGGACGATGGCGCCCCGGTCGCGCAGTACCTCCAACACCAGCGCGCTGCGCTGGCTGAAGCCGAAGGCCACCGCGCCGGTGGTGATCAGCAGTACGCTGAAATAGCCGAGCAGCCTGGGTCGTAACAGCTTGCTGGGTTTATTCTGTAGCTGATTTTCAGATTTGAAAGCGATCAACCCTTTCGGTTTGCCGATCTTCTCCATCACTTTGTCGCAGGCGTCGATACAGGCGCCGCAGTCGATACATTCATACTGCAGGCCGTCGCGGATATCGATACCGGTCGGGCAGACCTGTACGCAGAGATCGCAGTTGACGCAGTCACCGGCATCGCCGTTGCTGCTGCCTGTGGTGCGGCGCGGTTCGCCCCGCGCGGCGTCGTAAGTCACGGTGCGGGTGTCGGCGTCGAACATCACCCCCTGAAAACGGGAGTAGGGACACATATGGGTACAGACCTTCTCCCGCGCGAGGCCGGCGTTCAAATAGGTCAGCGCGGTCATGGTCACCAGCCAGCCAACGGTGGCGATATCCGGCTGCAATGCCAGCAGTTGTTGGCTCAATTCGCGGGCCGGCACGAAGTAACCGGTGAAAGTAAAGGCGGTAACGAAGGCGGCCAGCAGCCAGAGCGCGTGCTTGGCGATACGGCGCAGGACGCGAGTGCCGGTTAGCGGCTGCTTCTCCTGCTTACGACGTAGCGCGGCGCGCCCTTCGGTCAGGGTCTCGATGCGGATGAACAGCCAGGTCCAGATACTCTGCGGGCAGGCGAAGCCACACCAGACCCGGCCCCAGCCGACGGCGGCGAAGAACAGCAGGGTGGAACCGGCGATCATCAAGCCGGCCAGCAGCGGCAGGTCATGCCAGGCCAGGTCCAGGCCGAACAGCAGGATACGGCGCGCTTCGAAATCGAACAGCAGCCAGGAGCGGCCATCGACCTGTACCCACACCAGGGCGAAATAGATCAACAGCAGCGGGCCGCTGATCAGCCGGCGCAGGTTTTGGAAGCGGCCTTCGGTAAGACGTACGTGGATCTTGCCGCCTACCGCCGTGGTGGTGGACAGGGTGCGAAGGGGGATCTGTTGCATGACGGACTCCGGGTTAGGGTACAGCCGCCGTTGACGGTCAGCTGTGCCGCTTTGTGCTCACGAAATCTACTTTAGCGTTGAAAAAAAATAGGAACAGGGATAAGAATATAAAAATATAGAGGTACAGTGCTTTGGTTGAGTCTGTGCCCACCAAACGTAGTTGGGATAATGAAACGCCATGAGTGATTTTCTGTACCTGCAGCTGGAGCGTGAGTTCAGCGAGGCGATCGAACAGGGGCGCTGGGGTGCTGGCGAACGGCTGCCGTCGGTGCGCACCCTCTGCCGTGAGCGACAACTATCAAAGGCCACGGTACTGCATGCTTACAACCGGATGGAGGCCCGTGGTCTGATCGAGGCGCGGGCGAAGGCCGGTTACTTCGTGCGTGGCCAGCTCGACAGCCGACCGCCCCCCGCTGCCGGCAATCCGGACTCGGTGCCGGCGCTGGTCAGCGTCAGCGACGTGATGCGCGACATCATGACCCAGAGTGCGGCGTTCGACATTCTGCCCAGCGCCGATCAGCGTGCCGAAACACCCCCGGGCGTGATCGAACTGAATCGCAGTATCGCCCGGGCACTGCGTCACCAGCGGGGCCTGCAACACCAGTATTACGACGCGCCGACCGGTACGCCGGCGTTGCGCGAACAGCTGGCGCGCCGCTACCAGCGGCTCGGCTGCGCATTGGCGGCGGACGATCTGAACATCACCGCCGGCTGTCAGCAGGCGCTGTTCCTGGCGTTGATGGCCTGCTGCAAGCCGGGTGACGTGGTAGCGGTGGAATCGCCCGGTTTCTACGGTGTGCTGCAACTGGCGGAATCGCTGGGGTTGCAGGTATTGGAGATCCCGGCGGCGGCGGACAGCGGGTTGAACATGGACAGCCTGGCCGAGGCGTTGAAGAGCTGGCCGGTGCGCGCCTGCGTGGTGACGCCGGCGTTCGCTACACCGTCCGGCAGCCTGATGCCGCAGGCGGCCCGCTCCCGGCTACTGGCGCTGGCCGAACAACATGACTTCGTGGTGATCGAGGATGATATTTACGGTGATCTGGCATTCGATCAGCGGCCGCCACCGCTTAAAGCGCTGGATCACAGCGGTCGGGTGATCCTCTGCGGCTCGGTGTCCAAGTCGCTGTCGCGTGACCTGAGATTGGGCTGGATCGCCGCCGGCCCCTGGCAGACGCAGGTTAACCGGCTGAAATTGGTCAATATGCTGGCCTGCAGCCGCTTCATTCAGCGCGGCCTGTCCGATTTCATCGGCGACGGCGGCTACGACCGCCACCTGCGTCGTCAGCGCAGCCTGCTGGCCGACCAGCGCGATCAACTGGCCGAACTGCTGGATCGCGACTGGCCGTTTCCGGTGCGTTTCAGTCTACCGGCAGGCGGCTTGACGCTCTGGCTGGAACTGCCCGAGGCGGTGGATACCCTGAACTGCTACCGACGGGCCCGCGATCACGGACTGATCATCACCCCGGGGGCGCTGTTCACCGGCCAGAAGCGTTACCAGCACTGCCTCAGGCTGAGTTTTGCCCACCCCTGGAATGAACCGCGCCGCCAGGCGGTGACGCTGCTGGGAGAGCTGTTGGCTGAGGGTTGAAGCGCTGACACGGAACTGACATTTTGCCGGTCTACAGTGATTGACACCTTGTCGCTAACCCTTGGCTGCAGCGGAGGCGGGCACTATGCGTATCTTCGTCGGCAATCTGGCATCAGACTTGGCAGAGGAGGAACTGCTGGACTGTTTTAGCGAGTTCGGCGAGGTGGAGGAGATCCGCCTGATCACCGATCCGGAGACCGGCCTGTCACGCGGTTTCGCCTTCGTCACCATGCCGGACCGGCAGCAGGCCCGGGAGGTGATCGGCCAGCTGCACCGCACCAGCCTGCGCGGCCGGCCGATGCAGCTGGAGTATGCCCGTAGTCGAAGGGGATAGGCAGTTAACAGGTTACAGTTTTGAGTTAACAGCGGATCGGTCGTTGGCTGCTGGCCATTGGCTCTCATTGACCCACTGGTTAAGAGTAAAAGCCTGAGATCTCATTGCAACTGCAGGCTTGGTACTTAACCTCTGGCTTGCAGCTGTAGGGTGGGCATGTTTTCTGTGCCCACGCGGTGCTTGTGTACCTGATGTTGTTGTCACCCTTGAATTCGCAATGAACCATCAAAAAGCCCGCGCTGTCATGGACTCCGCGGGCTTTTCTTTTAGCCTCAGGCTGTTAGCTGTTAGCTGTTAGCTGTTAGCTGTTAGCTGTTAGCTGTTAGCTGTTAGCTGTTAGCTGTTAGCTTTTCACCGATCGAACTGCAGCCGCTTGCCGATGGCGCCGCGCTCGATCAGCTTGCCGTCCTGGTAGACCACCTGGCCGTTGACGATGGTGGTGTCGATCGATGCCTTGAAAGTGTGGCTTTCGAACGGCGACCAGCCGCACTTGTACAGCACGTTGTCGCGGGTCACGGTGTACGGTGTGTTCAGGTCGACCAGCACCAGGTCGGCCCAGTAGCCTTCGCGGATATAGCCACGATCGATCAGCTTGTAGCGATCGGTCACGTTATGGCTGGTTTTGCGGACGATCTTCTCCAGCGAAAGCGTGCCGTTGGCGTGGTGGTCCAGCAGGCTGAGCAGCGCATGCTGCACCAGCGGCAAGCCGGCCGGCGCCTTGAAGTAGGATTCCTCCTGCTTCTCCTCCCAGGTGTGCGGCGCGTGGTCGGTGGCGATGATGTCGATCACGTCGTCGTTGACCGCCTGCAGCAGCGCGGCGCGGTCGCTGGCGGACTTGATCGACGGGTTGCATTTGATCTGCGAGCCCTTGGTCAGGTAGTCCTCTTCGCTGAAGAACAGGTGGTGGACACAGGCCTCCAGCGTAATCTGTTTGTCCTTGACCGGGCCGGCCTGGAACAGCGCCAGCTCCTCGGCGGTGGTCAGGTGCAATACATGCAGTTGGGTACCGAATTTCTTGGCCAGGTCGACTGCCAGCGACGAAGACTTGTAGCAAGCCTCGCGGGAACGGATCTCCGGGTGGTACTTAACCGGGATATTGTCACCGTACTGGGCGCGGTAACGGGCCTCGATTTCGGCGATCATCGGGGTGTCTTCGCAGTGGGTCACCACGATGCCCGGTGCTTCGCGGAAGATTCCCTCCAGGGTCTGGATGTTGTCGACCAGCATGTTGCCGGTGGAGGCGCCCATGAATACCTTGACGCCACAGGCCTGGTCCGGATCCAGCTGCTTTATCACCTCCAGGTTGTCGTTGGACGCACCCAGGTAGAAGGAGTAGTTGGCAGCGGACTTCGCAGCGGCCAGGTCGAATTTCTCTTCCAGCGCAGCCAGCGTCAGCGTTGGCGGCTTCACGTTGGGCATCTCCATGAAGCTGGTGATGCCGCCGGCGACTGCGGCGCGGGATTCGGTGGTAATGTCTGCCTTGTAGGTGACGCCGGGCTCGCGGAAGTGGACCTGGTCGTCGATCATTCCTGGCAGCAGCACCTTGCCACGGGCATCGATCACCTGCTTGGCCGATTCTCCCTGCAGGTCGCTGCCGATCTTCTCGATGCGGCCGTCGCGGATCAGAATATCCAGTTCCTGCTGCTGGTCTTCATTTACCACCAGCGCATTGGTAATCAGTAAGTCTGCCATGTCCATTCCCGTTACACGATTAGGTTGGCCTGAATTATACCCCGATGAGGGCGCCATGCGAGGTGGCAACGTCGCAGGAGGCGGTTTCTGGCTGAGCTGCTGTCAACCAACAGTTGTTTAAATTGATCGTTTTCAATTAATACTGGAAGTCGGTTGCGGAATGGGCAACAATGGCTGTCCATTTCCCGAACTGGTCATACCATTCCGCGGTGTTCAGCTCAGCATTACTGTTCCCTGGAAAGATCGGTTCACTTCAATGGTCAGGCAGACGTCGAATGTAGAGTGAGTAGACTGTTGCCGAAGTGATGCCAAGGCATCGCAGCGGTATTGCACTGACTGATTCAACACTTCCTAGTGAATCTATTGCGGCGGCCCTTGGCCGCCGTTTTTTTTGCTTTGCGAATTTTGTCCGCTTGTTGCCAGGCTCGATCACAGTCGCTGTTGGCGTTATTGGAATATTGACCGCCATGGTTGGGCTGCGGACAGCGGCTTAGGGCCAGCAGCCTGCTGTAGCAATGGCAATCTCCGCTGTTAACTGACAACTGTTAACTTTTGGCCTCAGGTTACCTATAGCCTGCCATCCCGGCACCTTTGGCGACAGTCGGTGAGGTAATGAGCTGTATCACCCTCTTGAAATGTTATACTGTATCAATTAGCGTTTCGTCCTCTTCTTAAACAGCTGCTCGGAGTTGGAGATTCTGATTATGCGCAAGCTTATTTCACTGGCGTTACTGACTGCTGCCGTGCCGGCGTTGGCGGATATGGAGCGCCAGCACCAGGCCCATGTTCATGGCGAGGCGACCTTGTTGATGGCGCTGGATGGCAAGCAGCTGGAGCTTGAGCTGCGGTCGCCGGCGGCCAATCTGTTCGGCTTCGAGTATCGGCCGCAAAGCGAAGCCGACAAGCAGGCTTTCAAGGCCGCCAGTGAACGGCTGGCGCAGGGCTACCAGATGATTCTGCTGCCGGAAAGTGCGCTCTGCATGCTGGACCGGGTGGAGCAGGGTTGGGACACTGGCGGCGACCATGACCATGACCATGACCATGACCATGACCATGACCATGACCATGACCATGACCATGACCATGACCATGACCATGACCATGACCATGACCATGACCAGGCGGACGAGGACGATCATACTAAGAGTACTCATGATGATCATGGGCAGCCCAAGCATGCGCATGACCAGCATGGGGCGCATCATGATGACGATGGACAGCCCGAGGCTGGCGAATCGGGCCATACCGACTACCGGGTGGCATACGGTTTCCGTTGTATGAAACCTGAAGCGATCGATGCGGTCGAACTGGGCCTGTTCAATGCCTTCCCGGCGATGCACGCGATTGACGTGCAGTGGGTTCTGCCACAAGGGCAGGGGGCAGTGGAAGCGACCGCCACATCCGCTAGGGTGCGGTTAAGCCATTAACACAAATGTGGTTTACAACGACAGGTAGTCAGTGAATGCAAGATATGGCGATTGAGCTGAGTGGCTTGAGTTTTGCCTGGCCAAAACAGTCTCCGATATTGCAGATCGATCATTTCGCATTGCCCCGTGGCGAGCGGCTGTTCCTGCAGGGGCCGTCCGGATGCGGCAAGAGTACGCTGTTGAACTTGGTCGGCGGGGTGCTGACCCCACTGCAGGGGGAGATCCGGTTGCTCGGTCAGCCGTTGGCGGCGAACTCCGCTCGCCAGCGCGACCGGATGCGGGCCGATCATGTCGGCTTTATCTTCCAGAGCTTTAACTTGCTGCCCTACCTGTCGCTGGAAGAGAACGTAATGCTGCCGTGCCGCTTCTCCCGTCTACGGGCTGAGCGGGCGCGGGCCCAGTACGGCAGCGAGCGGGATGCCGCCCGGATATTGCTGGCGGCGCTGGAACTGGATGAGCCGGCCCTGCAGGGGCGTTCGGTTTGCGATCTGTCGGTCGGTCAGCAGCAGCGGGTCGCTGCGGCGCGGGCGCTGATCGGCAGTCCGGAGATCATTATCGCCGATGAACCCACGTCGGCGCTGGACAGCGATGCCCGGCAGATCTTTATCGACCTGCTGATTCGCGAATGTGACGCCACCGGCAGCACGCTGCTGTTCGTCAGCCATGATCGCAGTCTGCAGCAAGCGTTCGACCGCAGCCTGTTGCTGACCGAGGTGAACCGGGCGAGAGGAGGTGAGTCATGCTGATCTCGCTGGCCTGGCACAGTCTATGGAACCGCCGCAGCAGCGTCCTGCTGACGGTATTGGCGATCAGTATCAGCGTGATGCTGCTGTTGGGGGTGGAAAAGGTCCGGGTGGAGGCGCGCAGCAGCTTCGCCAATACCATCTCCGGCACCGATCTGGTGGTCGGTGCGCGCAGCGGCCAGGTGCAACTGCTGCTCTATTCGGTGTTCCGTATCGGCGATGCCACCAACAATATCTCCTGGCAGAGCTACCAGGAGATTGCCGGCCATCGCAACGTGGCCTGGACCATCCCGCTGGCGCTGGGTGATTCGCACCGTGGCTTCCGGGTGTTGGGTACCAATCAGGATTACTTCCGTCATTACCGGTACGGCGCCGAGCGGCAATTGAGCTTCGCCGAAGGGCAGCCGTTCGACGATCTCTACGATGTGGTGCTCGGCGCCGAGGTGGCGCAGAAACTGGGTTACAAACTCGGCCAGCAGTTGGTGATCGCCCACGGCATGGGCAACACCAGTTTCGCCGAACACAAGGACAAGCCGTTCCGGGTAGTCGGTATCCTGGCCCGCACCGGAACGCCGGTCGACAGCACCCTGCATGTCAGCCTTGAGGCGATCGAGGCGATCCACCTGGATTGGCGCGCCGGGGTGCCGATACCAGGCGCCAAGGTGGATGCCGAAAAGGCGCGGGCGCTGGACCTGCAGCCGAAGCAGATCACCGCGTTCATGGTTGGCCTGAAATCGAAGATCGCTACCTTCCATCTGCAGCGGGCGATCAACAACTACCGTGCCGAGCCGCTGTCGGCAATCCTGCCCGGCGTTGCGTTGCAGCAGCTGTGGCAGATGATCGGCATCGCCGAGCAGGCATTGCTGGTGATCTCCGGCTTCGTGGTACTGACCGGGCTGATCGGTATGCTGACCGTGTTGCTCAGCAGTTTGAACGAGCGCCGGCGCGAGATGGCGATCCTGCGCTCGGTCGGTGCGAGGCCTTGGCAGATCATCGCTTTGCTGACCCTGGAGACCACGGTGCTGACACTGCTCGGCTGCCTGGTCGGCACGCTGTTGTTGTATGCCGCCCTGCTGTTGGCTCAGCCGTGGATCGAGCAACTGTTCGGGCTACATATCGCGATCAGTGCACTGAGCAGCTACCAGTTGCAGTTGCTTGGCCTGGTTGCCGTGGCGGGTATACTGGTGGGTGTGGTGCCCGGTTACCGGGCCTATCGAAACTCCCTGGCCGATGGCCTGACCATCCGGCTGTAACGCTTGAGAGTCTGTACTATGCGTGCATTACTGTCCCTGTTGTCCGGTGCCCTGCTGATGTTGTGCTTGCTGGCGACCCCGTTGCAGGCGGCCGAGCTGGTCAATGGCGAAGAAGTTCAAGAGCTGGAATGGGACGCCCTGATGCCGGCCGATTTCACATTTGATAATGTCCTGGGCGGCGATGATGAGATCGGCTCGCTGGAGGATTACGATCCGCGTGCCCAGCAGAAATACGACCAGATGATGGAGGTGCTGCAGTCGGCGCCGGTGGTCAAGGAGCTGGATGGCAAGATGGTTAAAATTCCCGGCTTCGTGGTGCCGCTGGAAGGGGATGGCCAGACCGTCAGCCGGTTCTTCCTGGTACCCTATTTCGGCGCCTGCATCCACGTGCCGCCGCCGCCCTCCAACCAGATTGTCCATGTTCACTATGAACCGGGTACCCAGGTGAAGAACCTGTACGATGCGATCTGGGTAACCGGCAAGCTGACCATCGAGACAACCACTCACGAGCTGGGCGCCTCCGGTTATTCATTGGAGGCTTTCCGGATCGAGCCCTACCAGATGGAGTGAAGGGGCGTTCGCTTTACAGCCGCCGCTTGCCGAACGGGCCGGTCCGGATACGCCGGGTTCCATCTGCTGCAATCAGTGACCGATCTCGGCCGATCTTGCCCTCTATTTGCCGGACGTCAATTTTTCTATCGGTCCTGTGCTCTGTTTCCTGAACTTTACAAAGCCTTGTCTATACTTTCCGTCACAGCAGTACCTATCATCCACATGCAGGGGCGGAAAAAGATGAGATCCTTCAAATTACTGTTGCCATTGGTGGCCGCCGGCCTGATCGCCGGGTGCGCCAGTACCAGTCACTCTGAAATGGATTCCATGCGCACGATGGCGCAGGATGCGATGGAGCGGGCCAACGCGGCGGCTGCCAAGGCCGATCAGGCATCCCGCGATGCGGCGATGGCGATGGAAGCGGCCAAGAAAGCCCAGGCTTGTTGCGAAGCCAACACTCAGCGGATCAATCGCGCCTTCGAAGACTCGATGCGTAAATAGCGACTGGAAGGGTACCGGTTTCAGGGTGAGCTGGTCAGCTGCCGACCAGCCGCCCGATCGGTACGGCGGCGATAACCAATGGCGGCCGGCACGCCATCGGCCTGCTTAGCGATCTGTTCGACCAGCTGCCAGTCGATATGGGCATCCTGTTCCGGCGTAGCGGCGATGATGGCATCTACCAGCTGGTTCATATCGATCCCCTGATGGCCGGCCTCGGCAATCGGATAATCCGGCCGGCTGACCTCCAGAAACAGCAATCCGTCCTGCCAGCCCAGCTTGAACGGCTGATCAACAATCCTGACCGGTGTTTCCACTCGGACCTCGGCAAACAGGCTGGCGATATCCTCGGGATAAAGACGTATACAACCATGGCTGACCTTCATGCCGACGCCGGCCGGGCGGTTGGTGCCGTGCAGCAGGTAGCCGGGTAGGGCCAGCCGCAGTGCATGGCTGCCAAGCGGGTTGTCCGGGCCGGCTGGAATGCTGGCGGGCAGCTCGATACCGCGTTCGCTGTACTCCTGGCGGATCGATTCCGGTGGGGTCCAGCTCGGCGCTTCGATCTTGGCGCTGATATGGGTCAGGGCACGCGGAGTCTGCCAGCCTTCGCGTCCGATGCCGACCGGATAGGTCCAGACCTCGCCTGTTCGTTCAGCTGGAAAGTAATAGAGCCGCATCTCGGCCAGATTGATAACGATCCCCCGTCGTGGCGCCTTCGGCAGCACATGCTGGGTTGGCAGCAGGATCAGACCGCCCGGTTCGGGTAGCCAGCGGTCGGTCTGGTGGTTGGCCAGCACCATCTCGCGATAACCGAGGTTGTGGCGGCGGGCGATCCGTACCAGGGTGTCGTCCGCACTGGCGGTGGTCATCTGCAGGGTGCCGATCACGCCTTCGTCGCTGGCCAACCGATAGCTGGCGGCATTGCCTGGGGCACTGAGCAGAGCGCCCAGCAGGCAGGTCAGTATTAGCAGGGGCAGATGTGGCATGATTGGCATCGACCTGATTCGTTACTGGCTTCTCCCCTCATGCTAGCCCAAAAGCGTTGGTCAGACCTGTTATGTAATCACTTTTACGTAATAAAAACAGCGGGATAGAATAGCGGCAGGCCAGTTCCGGCCACTGAACAGCAGGGAGAGCCAGCGTTGGAACAGATCATCGGCGTTATTCTTGAATCGGGCCGCTCGGCGGTAGATATGACCCTCTATATCCTGCTGCCGATCATGGTGGTGATGTTGGCGCTGATGAAGCTGCTCGACGCCAAGGGCGTGTTGGCCTGGGTCGCCAACCAGCTGGAACCGCTGCTGAAAATCTTTGGCCTGCCGGGGCTGGGGGTGTTTGCAATTATCAAGCTGCTGTTCGTCAGCTTCGCCGCGCCGGTGGCCACCTTCAGCCTGATGGATCGCAACGGTACCGCCCAGCGGCAGATCGCCGCCACGTTGGCGATGGTGCTGACCATGTCGCAGGCCAACGTGGTGTTTCCGATGGTGGCGGTGGGGCTGGACCTGCCGGTAATCATGCTGACATCGCTGGTCGGCGGCCTGTTTGCCGCCAGCCTGACCTACTACCTGCTGGCCCGGCAACCGGCCTGGCAGGTGGATCACAGCCTTAACCATGAGGTGAAGTCGGCATCCGAGCCGAGGACCGCGATGCAGGTGCTGTCCGATGGCGGCCAGGAGGGGGTCAAGATCGTGATCGGCATGCTGCCGATGCTGATTTTGGCGATCTGCTTCGTCAACACCCTGCGGGCGACCGAGGCGATCGACCTGATCAGCGCCGTGCTGGCGCCGCTGCTGGCGCTAATCGGCCTGCCGGAATCGACGGTGTTGCCGCTGGTCACCAAGTTCATCGCCGGTGGTACCGCCTTTATGGGGGTGACGCTGGAGCTGCTCAATAGCGGCGCGATGAGCGCCCAGGAGTTGAACCGGATGGCCGGCTTTGCCACCAATCCGCTCGACCTGGTCGGCGTGGCGGTGCTGGTGGCGGCCGGTCCGCGGGTTGCCGCCATCGCTCGGGTTGCGGTGATCGGCGCCTGTGCCGGCATGGTGCTGCGCGGCGTGCTGCACCTGATTATTTTCTGAGGCGAAGGCTGGCTCAGCGATTCAGTACCAGCTGTGGGCCGTTCTGTTTGCCGGACGGCAGCACATGCTTGGCGAATACGCCGTAGATATGGCCGCAGCTGTTGCAGTAGACCACCTGGAACCAGGCGTTCCGGTCGCGGGCGCGCTCCTCTGAATCCTTCGATACTATATGTTCGATCCCTTCGATTGCGCAGCTGGGGCATTTGGGCTCGGCCATCCGGTTTCTCCTTCATTCTCGATTTTCGGTTTGATTTGACCGGTAACGCGCCAGGAGTTCCCCGCGGGCGCGGTGCGGGTGCAATGCCCCCGGCTTGCGGGTACACTCCGCTGAAAAAATAAGTGTGGACCAAGGCACCATGCAGTATCCCGAAAGCAAGCTGCCCCATGTGGGCACCACCATCTTCAGCCAGATGTCGCAGCTGGCGGCGGAACACGACGCCATCAACCTGTCGCAGGGGTTTCCCGACTTCGATGGCCCGGCCGAGCTGCGCCAGCGGGTGAGCCACTATATCGAGCAGGGCGCCAACCAATATGCGCCGATGCCGGGGGTGCCGGCCCTGCGCCAGGCGATTGCCGGCAAGACCGAAGCGCTCTACGGCCGGCCGGTCTGCCCGGACAGCGAGATTACCGTGACCTCCGGTGCCACCGAGGCGCTGTTCGCCGCGATCAGCGCGGTGGTCCGCGCCGGCGATGAGGTGATCCTGTTTGATCCGAGCTACGACAGCTACCAGCCGGCGATCGAGCTGAACGGCGGTCGGGCGGTGCGTCTGCCATTGCAGCCGCCGGCATTCAGCATCGACTGGGACGCTTTGCGCCAGGCGATCAACGGCCGCACCCGGATGATCATCGTCAATACACCGCACAACCCGACCGGCGCGGTGCTCAGCGCCGGGGATCTGGAGCGGCTGGCCGAACTGCTGCGCGGCAGCGATATCCTGCTGCTGGGCGACGAGGTCTACGAGCACATTGTATTCGACGGCGCCGAGCATCAGAGCCTGCTGCGCCATGCCGAACTGGCCGAGCGGGCTTTCGTGGTCTCCTCATTCGGCAAGACCTTCCATACCACCGGCTGGAAGGTCGGCTACTGCGTGGCGCCGGCCGCGCTGACCGCCGAGCTGCGCAAAGTACACCAGTACCTGACCTTCTCGACCATCACCCCGGTACAGCTGGCGCTGGCCGACTATCTGACCAGCGACCCGGATCATTACCTGTCGCTGCCGGCGTTCTATCAGCAGAAACGCGACCTGTTCTGTGACCTGCTGCAGGGCAGTCGCTTCCAGCTGTCGCCCTGTCCCGGCACCTATTTCCAGCTGGTCGATTACAGCGCCATCAGCGAGCTGCCGGATGTCGAGTTCTGCCGCTGGCTGGTGGAGCAGGCCGGTGTGGCGGCGATTCCGCTGTCGGTGTTCAGCGAGGTCGATCCGGGTACCCGTCTGGTACGGCTCTGCTTCGCCAAGCAGGCGGACACCCTGAAACAGGCGGCGGAGCGGCTATGTCGGATCTGATCGAGCACGGGCCGCAGCAGGATCTGCGGATCAGCCTGGTCCAGACCGAACTGGTCTGGCAGCAGCAGCAGGCCAACCGCGACCGGCTGGCGGAACTGCTGCAACCGCTGGCCGGCCAGAGCGACCTGATCGTGCTGCCGGAGATGTTCACCAGCGGCTTCAGCATGGCGCCGGAGCAGGTGGCCGAGCCGGTCGACGGGCCGACCACCGACTGGCTGCGACAGCAGGCGGCCGAACTGGGCGCGGCGATCACCGGCAGCGTCGCCACCGACCTGGGCGGCCGTTACTGCAACCGGCTGCTGTTCGTCAGCCCGCAGGGCGAGGTGCAATACTACGACAAGTGGCACCTGTTCCGGATGGCTGGCGAGCACCAGCACTATCAGGCCGGCGAGCGACGGGTGATCTTCGGCTACCGGGGCTGGCGGATCCTGCCGCTGATCTGTTACGACCTGCGCTTCCCGGTGTTCAGCCGCAACCGCCAGGAGTACGACCTGCTGTTGTGTGTTGCCAACTGGCCGCAGCCGCGCCGTCACCCCTGGCGGACCCTGCTGCAGGCGCGGGCGGTCGAAAACCTCTGCTACGTGGCGGGCGTCAACCGGGTCGGCGAGGATGGCAACCAGCTGCCCTACAGCGGCGATTCGATGCTGGTCGACTTCAAGGGTGAACCGCTGATCGATCGGCCGGCCGGCCAGCCGTTTATCGAAAGCACCGCCCTCAGTGCCGGTCAGCTGGCCGCGTTCCGGGAGAAGTTTCCGGCCTGGTTGGATGCCGACCCGTTCGTTCTGGGCGACGGCTGAGCGGGTACAGATTGCGGAATGCTCTTTGACCCGGGCGGTTTTTCGGTAGATGCTCTATCGAAATGGAAGTGGGGAGAGCGGCGATGCGGTTGCTGGTGATCGGAGCGAGTCGGGGTATCGGTCTGGAGGTGGTTCGCCAGGCGTTGCAGCAACAGCATCAGGTGACCGCCTGTGCCCGGCGGATCGGCCGGATGGAGGACTGCCAGGGCGCGTTGACGGTCAATCGCGCCGATATCCTGGATTTCTTCTCGGTACAGCGGCTGATGCCGGGCCAGGATGCGGTGGTAATCTGCATCGGTGCGCTGCCCAGCTTCGACAAGGTGCGCTGTTTTTCGGAAGGCACCCGTAACGTGATCGACGCCATGCACGCCGCACACGTCAAGCGGCTGCTGGTGGTTACCGGCATCGGCGCCGGCGACAGCCGGGGGCACGGTGGCTGGCTCTACGACCGGCTGTTCCACCCCTTCGTGCTGGGTACCATCTACAAGGACAAGGATCGCCAGGAGTACCTGGTGCGGCGCAGTAATCTGGACTGGACCATCATCCGGCCCGGTTTCCTGACCCACGGTCCGCGCACCGGTCAGTACCGGGTGCTGACCGACCTGGACGGCATCCGTTGCGGCAAGATCGCTCGCGCCGACGTGGCGCACTTCATCCTGCAGGAACTCAATGGCCCCGGTTATCGGCATCAGGCGCCGCTGATCTGCTACTGAACCGCTTCAAGGATCTCACCCGGTGGTCGCTTTTTCCGCCCGCTCCAACGCTGATTCGCTGGCCTTTTCGTGCACTCAGCGCCCCGGTTCAAACAAGCGTATGAACTATACTGCAGAAAGATTTACAGGTGGAGGCAGCAGCATGAAACGGCTGATATTTCTGGCCCCGTCGCTGGGCCAGGCGGAAACGGTCGTCGAAGGATTGCGTGCACTGGATATCGATGACAATTGGATGCATATCGTGGCCAAAGACCACCATATGCTGGAGCAGGCGCACCTGCATGAAGCAACCGACCTCGAAACCACTGAAATGGCCACCGATCTGGATTGGGGGATGGTTGCCGGTGGGACCCTGGGCATGTTGGCCGGGCTGAGTGCGATCGGGCTTGGGCCGCTGGGCCTGGTGTTGGGTGGTGGTACGGTATTGGCCGGTAGCCTGTTGGGCATCGGCCTGGGCGGTTGGCTGGGTAAGATGATCGGTGAACAGACCCCCCGTGCCGAGCTGGAGAAATACAGCCATGCCATCGAGCAGGGGCAGCTGCTGATGATGATCGATATCCCGGAACTGAAGTTGCCGGCGGTGTTCAGATTGATTCGTGAACACTGTCCTCAGGCGCTGATCGAGTCAGCGACGCTGACCCACGATCGCCAGATTGCTGCCTGACCAGATCGCTGTCTGATTAGTAGCGTTCGACCCACTTTACCCCGCCAGGGTGGAGAGCCGAAATCTGTTTTCGGCCATCTGGGGACAGCCGCGAGGCTGTCCCTTTCTAGTTAGTTCTGAGTTAACAGTTTTGAGTTAACAGTTTTGAGTTAACGGCTAACCGCGCGGCTGTATCACTGTTTACTGTCCACTCAACACTCAACACTCAACACTCAACACTCAACACTTTCTTACGCTCGTCGCAGGTATTCACCCGGCGTCACCCCCAGCAGGGTTTTAAAACGGTTGATAAAGGCGGAGGCGGAGTTGTAGCCCAGCGCCAGCGCCACGCTGGTGACTGCTTCGCCGCTTTCCAGCCGCTGCACCGCTTCCAGCATCCGCAACCGCTGGCGCCACTCCCGGAAGCCCATGCCCATCTCCTTGTGGCAGAGCCGGTTAAGGGTGCGGCTGGTGGCACCGATCTGATCAGCCCACTGCTCCAGGGTGCGTTTGTCGTCCGGCCGCTCCAGCAGTCGGGTGGCCAGTTGGGCCAATCGGGGATCCTCCGGTAGCGGAAGTTCGTAGGCCACTTCGCGGGCGCGGACCAGCTGATCCATCAGGCAGGCGATCATTCGTCCTTCGGCCCCTTGCTCGTCATAGGCCGCCGGCAGGGTCGACGCCTCGCGGATCAGTTCGCGCATCAGCGGGGTTACTTCGAGCACGCAGCTCTCCGCCGGCAGGTCGTGCAGCCAGGGATGACCGATATAAACGCCACAGAACGCCACCCCGGTGCGGCTGCGCAGTTCGTGCTCGACGAACGGCGGGCACCAGAGCGCATGCTGGGGTGGAATAACGTAACTGGTGTCGTGGGCGCGGGCCAGCATCACCCCGCGGGTGGCGAACGAAAGTTG
The DNA here is from genome assembly GCF_019795155.1 of Marinobacterium arenosum. GTDB lineage: Bacteria > Pseudomonadota > Gammaproteobacteria > Pseudomonadales > Balneatricaceae > Marinobacterium_C > Marinobacterium_C arenosum. The sequence continues at coordinate 38,839 of NZ_JAILYN010000010.1, forward strand.
ACCGTAGGGGTGGTCATGCGCTTCTACCAGATTGCCGGCCGGGATCTTCATGACCCGAAAGAAAACCGGTCGTTGCAGGTTATCGAATTGGGGCTCGGGAAGGACTTTCCACATAATATGTCCGGTTCGCGTTACTTGTTGTCCTAATGCAGCAAGAAGGACAGCGGGTTGGAGCATACCATGGCGTGGGTTTTTCGAACACAGGAGTAAGAGATGAGTGTGCATCTCAGTCGAGACCGCGTGACAGTACCCAAGGTGCTCGCGCGCAAGGGTGGTGAGAAGCTGGTCGTCCTTACCGCGTACAGCATGCCAATGGCCCGTCAGTTGGATCCGCATTGCGATATCCTGCTGGTCGGCGATTCCCTGGGTATGGTGCTGTACGGATTGCCGAATACCTTGACGGTTTCGCTGGACATGATGATCAATCATGGCGCAGCGGTGGCGCGGGGGGCGGAGCACGCCCTGGTGGTCGTGGATATGCCGTTCGGCAGCTATCAGGAATCGCCGCAGCAGGCGTTCCGCAATGCGGCGCAGCTGATGGCGCAGAGTAATGCCCAGGCGGTTAAGCTGGAAGGCGGCGAGGAGATGGCGGAGACGATCGCTTTCCTGACGGCGCGCGGCATTCCGGTGATGGCCCACGTCGGCCTGAAGCCGCAGTCGGCCAACAGCATGGGCGGCTTCAAGGTACAGGGACGGGAAGATGCCGAGGCGGAGCAGATCATGCGTGACGCCAAGGCAGTGGAAGCCGCTGGGGCCTTTTCCGTGGTCATTGAGGGGACCGCCGAGCCGGTCGCGGCGCGGATCAGCGCCAATCTGTCGATCCCGACCATCGGCATCGGCGCATCGGGCGCCTGCGATGGCCAGGTACTGGTGACCGACGACCTGGTGGGCATGTTCGGTGAGTTCACGCCGAAATTCGTTAAGCGCTATGCCGATCTGGGCAGCCAACTGGGCGAGGCGGCACGCCGTTACGCCGAAGAGGTCCGTTCCGGTGCCTTCCCGGCGGCGGAACACTGCTTCGGCGTCCAGGCCAAAGCAAAAATCAGCGGCGATCGCTGAGGCGTTAAAAACGCTCAATAATCGGCGAAAAATGCACCTTTATCTGTTGAAGATGTGGATTTTTCGCCGATTTTAGAGTTCTCGCACTGCCTTCATTCCCGTCTTTTAAAACCACGCATCACTGTCTTTTTCCGTCATCCGCGGCTGCCTCCCGGCCTGCACAGTCTAAACTGATAGTACTCGCGCCAATGGCCGTAATCCGTAAGCGGTGTCCGGGCCGGCGTAACCGAGCGATCAGGACAGGGGGGAACCCGGAGGATTCAGTGATGAGCAAGGGGCATGAAAAACACCATGAACGACATGTCGGCCTGTCGAAGTTCGGCAAGGATCTGGTGCGCCGTTCCGGCTCCCACTGCGAACTCTGCAATAAACATGGCGTCAAGCTGGTGGTGCATGAGGTGCCGCCCTCGCCACCGGAGCCGGAGCTGGAACACTGCATCTTTATTTGCGAAGGCTGTGACCATCAGCTCCGTCAGCCGAAACGCACCCAGCCCGACTATTGGCACTTCCTGGCGACCTCGATGTGGAGCACCATCCCGGCGGTCAAGATCAGCTCGCTGCTGATGTTGCATCGGTTGTGCGAGACTGAGCCCTGGGCGGCCGAGCTGCTTGACGAGGTTTACCTGACACCGGAGGAGCAGGCTTGGCTGAGAGCTGCCCGTCGTTAAGTTAGTCCGCACAGTCTTCGGACAAGCGCCGAATCCCGGTCGCTTTGGCAGCCGGCCCTTTCCCGTTGCCCCCGATACTGAAATAATTCCTGGCTGAACAGATCAGCGCAGGGAATACCAATGTTGCATATCACCAACGGCGATAACGCCAACGAAGTGCTTCGGCAGGCTGCATTCGATGGCGCCTTTCTGGCTTGGGCCGATGTCCTGCACGAGGGGCCGGTGCCTGCCGGCCTGAGCCTGCAGGAGATGTCGCTGATTCGGGCGCGCTTTATCAGTTATTGCGGCTGGGCCAGTGAGTTCGAGGCCCAGACCCACTTTCAGACGCGTGATGCACTGTTTACCGCCGCAGCCGGGCGTGGCGAAGTGGTGATCTGGAACAGTCGCGAACTCTATGACCAACTGCACCTGCTGCAGATGCTGGCCTGGTATGGCCAGGAGGGCACAGGCCAGGCGGCGCCGACTCTGGTGTTCGTGCCGGGCCTGATCGGTATCGACGACATGACCGCTGAGGTGCTGCGCGACTGTTACTGTCAGGCGGTACCGGCTAGCGCAGACCAATTGGCCCTGGCCGCCGAGGGCTGGCAGGCTTTCACCGCGCCCAATCCACGTAGCCTGGCCGCTTTTGCCGCACAGCCGAATGACGCGCTGCCCTGGTTGTCGGCCGGATTGCGGCGTCTGCTGCAGGAGTATCCCGATCTGCAGGGGATCAGCCGCACCGAGCGGCAGGTTCTGCAGGCGGTCGCCGCTGGCGAACAGAGCCCGGCCGGTATCTTCCGTCATTCATGGGCACAGGAAGAGGTGCCGTTCATGGGCGACTCCAGCTTCTGGCTGATCATCAAGGGGATGCTGGAATCTCCTCAGCCGCTGTTGCTGTTGGACGGCGACCAGCCATTCCGCTTGCCGGGCATGTTTGGTCCAGATGAGAGCTTTCTGGCGCAGCGGCTTCGGTTGACCGCGTTTGCCGAACAGCTGCTGGCGGGGCAGGGTGACTGGCTGGCACAGCACCAGATCGATCGTTGGGTCGGCGGCGTCCACCTGAATCCGGACAACCGCTGGCGCTGGGATGGCAAATCTTTTCTACGTCAGTAGCCCTTTTTTCAGGGGAATTCGGTTAGAGGGCAGGGTCGCGGGGGTCGCGTATCGCGCCACGAGGCTTTACCATGTAAGTTCATTTACAAAAAATCTCTTTGGAGTAGCTCTATGCAGATCAGCGACAACAAGGTAGTGACAATTCACTACACTCTGACCAACACCGACGGCGCCGTCATCGACAGCTCCGTCTCCGCCGAGCCGCTGGCCTATCTGCATGGTGCAGGTAACATCGTAGTTGGCCTGGAAAGCGCCCTGGCTGGCAAGGCTGCCGGCGATAAGCTGGACGTGACCGTCAGCCCGGAAGAGGGTTACGGCGAGAAGCACGACGAGCTGGTTCAGAAGGTGCCGACCGAAAACTTCTCCGGCATCGAGACCGTCGAAGTGGGTATGCAGTTCATGGCTGAAGCGCCTTGGGGCCAGCAGCCGGTCACCGTGATCAAGGTGGAAGACGACGGCATCACCATCGATGGCAACCACCCGCTGGCCGGCGAAACCCTGCAGTTCGCGGTCGAAGTCGTTGAGGTTCGCGATGCCACTCAGGAGGAGATCGAGCACGGTCACGTGCATTGATCCCTCGGTGCCGGGGCGGGCGCCCCGGCATTCAGTTTCCTTACGTCTGCCTTTCTATCTATCCCCGCTTGCCCCGCTTGTGTCTCTCTTTCAGCCGGTACTCTCCGTTGGGCCGGTACTTTCAGATCGTTTAACTTTAACGTCATCCATTCTCATTCTAATGTGTTATTAAACCGTTCAGGAACGGCCTTTCGATCGCTGCTGGACTAAGCTTATGGAGCCCCGGGCCGGGGAGCGCACCGTGCGGCGAATCGTTGTTCACGCCGCCGGGCTGCCAGACCGATGGAGCCGTAGGTTAAGAAACCACAGGAGAACAAGTCATGCGAGTAGCCGATTTCAAGACGCTGGCCGGCGAGCACCATATCAAGAATGTGAATTTCGTCGAATCCAGTTGCGGGCCGATGGTGATCGAGGTGGAGTTCGAACGGGGGCAGGAGGTTGTGCGCGACCTGATCAAGGACAGCAAGGGCAATGTTATTACCTATACCAATATCACCCAGGCCTATGACGTGTGCAGTCGTGCCGGGGTGCACCGGGCTAATCTGGTGCAGGTGATTCCTCATGACGAGGCTTGTGTGGGTATGTTTGCCGAATACCATCGGGATGCAATTCCATTGAAGTTCTGAGGAACCGTCGCTGATCCAGTACTGCTCGGACTTTAGGAACAACCGCCAGTGTCAGGCGGTTGTTTGCATTGTTAACGCCGGCCCCGTGCCGGCTTTTACTGGATGCGGGTACGGATGAGAAATAAGCATGTTGCGGTTATTGGTGCCGGCTTGGCCGGAGCGGTACTCGCCAATCGCCTGGTGCAGGGCGGGCACCGCGTCACAGTGTTCGAAAAGAGCCGAGGCAGCGGCGGGCGGTTGGCGGCGAGCCGGATGGAGCAGGGCAGCGCCGACCTGGGCGCCCCCTGGCTGGAAGCGACCGATGACGCGCACTACTGTGGCTGGCTGAGCCGCTTGCGGGATGAGGGGCTGTTACTCGAGTGGCAGCCGCGAGTGTGCGATTTTGACGGATACCCGCAGCGCTCACAGCGGGTCTATCTGGCGCGTCCCAGCATGAGCGGCCTGACTCGGGTGTTGCTCGAAGGGGCGCGGCTGCAGACCGGAACCCGGGTCGATACGATCTGGCCGGAAGATGAGCAGCTGTTGCTGCGTGACGAAAAGTGGCAGCCGATCGGCACCTTCGATGCGGTGGTGGTGGCCACCCCGGCGTCGCAAGCGGTACCGCTGCTGGAAGTCGTGCCGCGCTTTGCCCGCCGCGCCGCCGCCGTTGTATCGGCGCCCTGCTGGGTATTGCTGCTGGCGTTCAGTGAGCCGCTGACGATCGACGCCGATCTGGTAGTGGGTGAGCACCCGGTGTTGGCAAGGGTGATTCACGACAGTGCCAAGCCTGGCCGGAATACCGATGATGAGCATGATATCTGGGCGTTACATACCCGAATCAGCTGGTCCGCCGGCATGCTCGAACAACCGCAGGACCAGGTCGAACGGCAGATCAGGGAGGCATTCCTGCAGCAGTTCAGCATCAGTCAGCTGCCGGTGACCAGCCGGCTGCACTGCTGGTTGTACGGCAGTCATGCGGTACGGCCGCAACCGCTGTTGTGGGATCGGCACCTGGCGGTCGGTGCTTGCGGCGATTGGTGTCAACCGGATGGCCTGGCGGGTGCCTGGCAGAGTGCTGAACGGTTGGCCGACCGGATGTTGGCAGAGTGGGCCTGAGTGTACCCCCGGCCTGCGCCGGCTGTCCGCTGCACGATTGTTCTATAGTGTATTGAGTCGGCGAATAGCGTCGGCTGCCAGGGCCGGCGATCGCTCCGTTCGCAGCCCGTTCCCAAGGAGTCGAAGGGATGCATACAGAGATTGCGCGGGCTATCGCCGCCGTTGATTCAGTACTCTACGGCAAGCAGTTGCAGGTTAAGCTGGCGCTGACCTGTCTGCTCTCTCAGGGGCACCTGCTGATCGAAGACCTGCCCGGCATGGGCAAGACCACCCTGGCCCACGCGCTGGCGCGGGTGCTGGGGCTGGAGTATCAGCGGGTGCAGTTTACCAGCGACATGCTGCCGGGGGATATCCTCGGCGTGTCTGTATTCAGCGCCGCCAACGGCGAGTTCCGTTTCCATCCCGGGCCGGTGTTCAGTCAGTTGTTGCTGGCTGACGAGATCAACCGTACCACGCCGAAAACCCAGAGTGCCTTGCTGGAGGCGATGGAGGAGCAGCAGGTCACCCTGGAAGGGGTGACCCGCCCGTTGCCGTCGCCATTCTTCGTCATAGCCACCCAGAACCCGATCAGTCAGTACGGTACTTTCCCGCTGCCGGAGAGCCAGCTGGACCGGTTCCTGATGCGTATCTCGCTGGGCTACCCGGCCCCGGAAGCGGAGCGACTGCTGTTGAAGGGCGGTGATGTGCGTGGCCGTATCGAACAGTTGCCGGTCTGTCTGGCGTCTGAACAACTGCTGGAGGTGCGGGCCCGGGCCGCTGACGTGAAAACCAGCGACAGCCTGCTCGATTACCTGCAGCGGCTGGTCGGATACAGCCGCGAGTCGGGCCAGTTCGCCTACGGTATCTCGCCGCGCGGTGCACTGGCGCTGCTCAGCTGTGCCAAAACCTGGGCGTTGTTGAACGGCCGCCAGTACGTGGTGCCGGAAGATCTGCAGCAACTGCTCGGACCGGTGTTCGGCCATCGCCTGCGGGCTGCCGAGGATTATGGTGAGCACGGTGGCGAGGCGTTGATCCGCCTGCTGCTGCGCGAGGTGGATGTGGTGGGCTGATGTCGAGGTCGATTCCGCTGTTCGATCGCCCGTTACGCCAGCTTTTGCGGCGGGCCGATACGCGCCGCAGCCGGGCGCGATCTGCGGTACTGACCCAGAACCGGATCTATATCCTGCCGTCACGCCAGGGCTGGGTGTTTATTCTGCTGCTGACGATCCTGGCGCTGATCGGCATTAACTACCAGAACAACCTGATCCAGGCGGTCGCCTTCCTGTTGACGGCGCTGTTGCTGCTGTCGATGTTGCACACCTATGCCAACCTGGCCGGCCTGAAAGTCACCGCGCTACAGGCGCAGGACTGCTTCGTCGGTGAAAAAGCCGCTTTCGAGTTGCAGCTGGGCCGCACCACCCGGCGTGATTACGAGCATGTCGAATTGCGCCTGGCGGGCGGCGAGCCGCTGGTAACCGACCTTATTGACAGCGAGCAACAGTGCCTGCGGCTCTACCTGCCGGCCCCCCGGCGTGGCCGGCTGGCCAGTGGGCCGCTGCTGATCGAAACCCTCTATCCGTTGGGATTGCTGCGCGCCTGGAGCTGGGTCGATATCGGCCTGGAGGCGCTGGTCTATCCGCAGCCGAAGGCTGGTGGTTGCTTGCCGCAAGCTTACGAGCCGGCTGATGAAGGGATCGGACAACTGGCGGACGGCGGTGACGAGTTCGGCGGCTTCGAGCGTTATCAGCCCGGTATGCCGCTGCAGCGGTTGGCCTGGAAAGCCTACGCCCGTGGCTTGGGGATTCACGCCAAAAGCTATCCGGCGGCCCGGGCGCGTCACTGCTGGCTGGATGGGGCTCAATGGCCGGAACTATCCGTCGAGGCGCGGCTGAGCCGGCTTTGTCACTGGGCGCTGCTATTGGAGCGCCAAGGGGAACTCTACGGTTTGCGGCTGCCGGGTGTCGAGCTGGCACCGGCGCATGGCGATCGGCACCGCCGCAAGGTTTTGAGGGCGTTGGCGTTGTACCGGGAGGGGACGACATGAACCCCTATCAATTATCCCGCCCGGCACTGAACTGGCTGTTGGCCTCGATTGCCTTGGTGTTGCTGCCGCTGATCGGCCGGGTGCCGGGCTGGCTGCTGGCGTTGGCGGCTGTCTGCATCGCCTGGCGGCTGCTGATCCACCAGGGGCGTCTGTCATACCCCCATTGGAGTGTCCGTGTATTGCTGCTGCTGGGCTGTAGCGCCGGTATCCTGGTCAGTTTCAGGGGGCAGATCGGGGTGGAGACGGCGGTTGCGCTGCTGGTACTGGGCTTTCTGCTCAAGCTGCTTGAGATGTACCAGCGCCGCGATGCCCTGCTGGTGGTCTATCTGGCCTACCTGGTGGCGGCGCTGGCATTGCTGTTCAACCAATCGATCCCGCTGGCGATCTATCAGCTGGTGGTGCTGGCGGTGATCAGCACCGCGTTGCGCTCGGTTTACCAGGGCAGCCGGGTCGATGGCTGGCGGCCACTGTGGCAGGTGCTGCGGTTGTTCGGTCAGGCGCTGCCGATCACGCTGGTGCTGTTTCTACTGGTGCCGCGGGTCGAGCCGTTCTGGCAGTTGAGCTGGCAGCAGGGCAACGCTACCACCGGTTTGGCGGAGCAGGTGGCGCCCGGTGACGTGGCCCGGTTGACCCGCTCGGCGGACAGGGCGTTTCAGGCCCGTTTTGACGGGACGGTGCCCGCTCAGACCCAGCTCTACTGGCGGGCGATGACGCTGTCGCAGTTCGATGGCCGCCGCTGGCGTCTGGCCGACGGCTATCGGGATCAGGGCACTCAGCAGGGGCCGTCCGCCGTTGGGGCAGCGGCGGCAATCGAAAGAGAACGGGCGCCGCTGAACTACGAGCTGATCCTGGAACCGACCGGCCAGCGCTACATGCCGTCGTTAGCTTTGCCGGTAACATTTGCCGGTACCCTTAAGCGTCGCCAGGATGGGACTTTGCAGTTGCAAAATGAGCTACTGCAGAGGCGCCAGTTTGCCCTCGGCTCGCAGTTGGGGAGAAACTTGCAGGATCTGCCGCGACCGCAGGACAGCGCGTTGCCACAGGGCAGCAATCCACGCAGCCAGGCTTATGCCCGTCAACTCTGGCAGCGCAGCGAGCGGAATCCGCAAACCTACCTGCAGGCGATCCTGCAGCTCTACCATGACCGGTTCAGCTATACCCTGCGACCGCCGCCGCTGCCGGGTGAGTCGGTCGACCAGTTCCTGTTCGATACCCGGCAGGGCTTCTGTGGCCACTTTGCCAGCGCCACCGCGGTGTTGCTGCGCGCCGTCGGTATTCCGGCACGGCTGGTCAGCGGTTACCAGGGCGGCGAGTGGAACCCCTACGAGGGCTACCTGACGGTGCGCCAGTACGATGCTCACGCCTGGCTGGAAGCCTGGCTGCCACCGGCCGGCTGGGTGATGGTTGACCCCACCGCCGCAGTGGCGCCGGAGCGGGTCGAGCGCAGTGCCGAGCAGCTGTTCGCCCGCGATGAGCAGTTCCTGGCGGACAGCCCCTTTTCGCCGATGCGCTGGCGTGGCGAGTGGCTCAACCGGCTGCGGATGCGCTGGGAGGCGGTTAACTACAGCTGGCAGCGCTGGGTGCTCAACTATCACCAACGCCAGTCCGGCCTGTTCCGCGACTGGCTGGGGGCGAATCAGCTCAGCCGGGCGGTACTGTTAACCACATTCTTGCTGGGCGTATTGCTGGCATTGGTGGCCTGCTGGCTGCTGAGGCGCAACCGGCCGGTGCCGTTGCACCCCTGCGATCGGGCCTTTGTGCGTTTGCAGGCGCAACTGGCCAAGCGTGGGCTGCCGCGCCGGCCGGATGAATCGGTATCGGCATTTTGCCAGCGTCTGCAACAGCACTATCCGGAGCAGTCGGAGCAGTGGCGGCGGCTGGCCGAGCAATACACCCGCTACCGTTATGCCGGTGAGGGGAGCACCGAGCAGCTCTGTGTGTTGATTGAGCGTTGTCGACGGCGGCTGGCTTGATTGGCTGTCAGTCGAGCAGTTCGGCGACCCGCTGGCGCAGTGCGGGCAGCTGCTGTTGTTCGAACCAGGGGTTGCGCTGCAACCAGAAGCGGTTACGGGGTGACGGGTGCGGAAGGCAGAACTGGCGGGCATCCGGCTGCTGGTCACGGACCCGCTCGGTCAATGAGCGCTTGTCAGCCAGGTAGTAGTCCTGGGCATAACGGCCGACCAGCAGCCACAGCTGGCAATCCGGCAGGGCTTCGATCAACGGCGGGTGCCATTGCGGGGCGCACTCGGTGCGCGGCGGCAGATCGCCGCTGCGGCCGCGGCCCGGGTAGCAGAAGCCCATCGGTAGCACCGCCACCAGTCCGCTGTGGTAGAACTGTTGCCGGTCCAGACCCAGCCAGTCGCGCAGCCGGTCGCCGCTGCTGTCATTGAACGGGATGCCACTCTGGTGGGCGAGCCGGCCGGGAGCCTGACCGATAATCAGCAGCCGGGCCCGCGGATCAAGCTGCAGCACCGGCCTGGGAGGTTGCGGCAGCTGCTGCCGGCAAAGGTCGCATTGGCGGACCCGCTGCAGCAGCGGCGTGATCCCGGTATCGCTCATCAGGTGCTAAGCGGCCGGAGGTCAGACTTCGGCCGGCGCGTCCATGATACTGCCGGACTCCTGGCCGACCAGTTTGCCGATCTCCTTGTCGATAAAGAACAGCCCCTTGCCGTCTTCGCCGATGATCTCGATCTTGTCGAGGATACCCTTGAACAGCTTTTCCTCTTCATGCTGCTCGGCGACATACCACTGCAGGAAATTGAAGGTGGAGTAGTCCTGATTGCTGAACGCGGTATGGGCCAGTTCATTGATGCTGCGGGTGACCAGGCTTTCGTGTTCGTAAACCTTTTCGAACAGGTCTTTGATGGAGGTGAACTCCTCGGGCGGCGCTTCGATCGAGCCGATTCGGGCGATCGCGCCGGTTTCGTTGACGTAGGTGAACAGCCGCTTCATATGCTGCATCTCTTCGTCGGCATGCTGCTTGAGAAACTCCGCACAACCCTCGAACCCCTTGTACTCCGCCCAGGCGCTCATCTGCAGGTAGAGGTTGGAGGAGTAAAACTCCAGGTTGATCTGTTCATTCAGCTTGTCGACCATCGCTTGGGTCAGCATATTCGGTATTCTCCTTCTGTTATCGGCAACGGATGTGCAGTGGGATTGCTCAGGATGCTTTCTTGGGTTTGCAGAGCCAGTGCTTATCGGTGGCCGAGCGGGCACACTTGACACAGATGAATCGGCTGTCGCGGGTGATGGCGATCAGCTGCTTGAAGTGGTCTTCGATATCGCCCTTGCTCAGCTTGCACAGGCTTTTGGTTTTCAATGAGTTAGCCACGGCAACCTCCGGTTGTCACCATTGTGTCATAGTCGGCGGGTAAACGCAGGTCGTCTCACGGCGGGGGAGGCGCTGCCGGCGGTGACTGGCCGCCGCAGCGCCTGGGATCAGATTTCGTGAACCAGGTTCTCGATCAGCGATTTGACGTTCTCGTAGGAGAGCGGCTTGCTGACCACGGCGGAGACGCCGGCCTGCTGGATCGCTGCCAGTCGCTGCTGGCTCTGCTCACTGGTGATCATCAGGATCGGTACCGTTGGCTGGTCGCTGTCGTGGCGGATATGTTCGGTCAGCTCGCGGCCATCGATATTGGGCATATTGTAGTCGGTGATGATCAGGTCGAAATGTTGATTGCCCATGATCGACAACGCCTGGGCGCCATCTTCCGCCTCCTGGATCTGCTCGACGCCCAGTCCTTCCAGCATCTGGCGGACATATTTGCGCGACAGCCGGCTATCGTCGACCACCAGCACCTGCAGGTGCTCGTTGTCTTCGTTGACGTTCGGCTCTTCGTTGGTGGTGTCGGTCAGATAGTTCAGGGTGCTGCGCAGTGCCACGCTAAGCTCGTCGCCGGAAAACGGCTTGGGCAGGATAGCGATGGCGCCGGCCTGGCGGATCGGTTCCAGGTAGCGGTAATGGGTTTCGGACGAAATCAGCAGGAAGGTGATATCGGCCAGATTGGGGTCCATTCGCATCTGCTCCAGCAGCTCGGTGCCGGTCATATCGGGCAGATGCATCGAGGAGACCACGATGTCCGGATGCTGGCTGAGCATATATTCCAGCGCGGAGCTGGCCTCGGTAAACTCTTCAATGGTGTTGATACCGTGCTCGCGCAGCCGGCCGGTGATGATGTTTCGCTGTACTTTCGAGGGCTCGATTACGACTACGAGCAAGTCAATTAGATCCATAACCGGTCAATATTCCTGACATTCAGAATCGATACTTCGCACCGCGCTAAGCGTGCGCAACGATGAGATCTGCGCTTGGCACTACTCAATCAACCGTTCGATATGATGACAGGCTATGGTTGCTAATTAAAGTGAATGAGGCGATGAATCTTGTTTAATTCCCTCGCTTGTTGACGAGGCGTCAATTTTTTCCCGCAGGCGGCCCCGACTTTCGGCGTCGGCGCGAATCGGCCGACTACACCCGCCGAGCGTTGACCTGTATCAGCTTCAGGGGCGGTTTCGGTTTTCGCTTTTCCGGTTGCAGCGTAGCATGCAAGCCAGCCTTGGGCATTGAACCGTCCGGGGCGGTCCAGTTAACCGTGCAGCAGGACAGTTATGACTCTCAACGGAAATGCGTCACGTACCCGTGGCCAGATTCTGGAGGCCGCGGCCGACATTATTTCGGATCAGGGTATCTCCGCGCTGACGGCGGCCAGCCTGATCGAACAGGCGGGTATCAGCAAAGGCGGTCTCTATCATCATTTCAAGCAGATGGACGAGGTGATGCTGGCTACCCTGACGATGCTGGTCGACCGCTATCTCGAGCTGCTCGATGACGGCCAGGACCGCAATGTGATGGAGGTGCTGGATCGGCTGGAACGCAATCTGTTCGAGGTGCAATTGAGCCAGCGGCGGTTGTTGCGGGCGTTGTACTGTTTTGCCGAAGTGGTGATGTTCCGCAGCGCCTACCGCCAGCAGATGGTGCGGTTGTTTGACGGTATTCGCCAGTTGCGGCGCCAGCAGTTGCAGGCGGCACGGCCCGATCTGTCCGATATCCAGCTGCAACAGCTGAGTGCCTTGCTGGATATCCATGTGCAGGGCGTGTTGAGTCGTCATCAGCTGGATGATGAGGCGATGGTGGCCGATGAGCGGGCTCACTGGCAGGCGTTTCGCGAGTTGTTTCTGCAGGCTTTGCCGCCGGTAGCGTTGGTCGCCGAGCCTCCGGTCGAGTTAACGGCCTGAGTCGCTGTTTTTTTCGGCTAGCGCTGCCTTGCTCAATGACTCGTAACACGCCTGGCCGAAGCCGGGTAGTTGCAGTTGCTCGCCGGATGCCAGGGTCAGTGAAACGCCACTGATCCCCCACCGTTTGAAGCTCTCTATCTGGTTGATCTCACGGTAGTTGATCCGCTGCTCGTTGGCACTGGCCGGCCGACGGATCAGCAGTGAGCGCGGCGCCAGCTTGATGCTGGCGTCGCTGAACTCCAGCTCCATCCGATCGTAAGTGTATTGGGCGCGGCGCAGCGCGAAGATCGCCACCAGCGCGGGGCCCAGCAGGTAGGGCGAGCCAAGATCCATCATCATCACCATCAATGCCAGCCCCAGCAGGCCGAAGAACAGTTTGTTGCACAGCGCATTCTTCTGCGCGCAGTGTTCACTATCCCAGTGAAATTCGGTGGTTTCGCTCATGATGTCGGAGTCTTTAGTCAGCGGCGGAAGGAAGGTCGGAAATAAAATAGCCGCACCTGGGTGCGGCTATTGCTCGTACTAACGGCGGCTGCAGGTCAGCCTTCGATCGCCTTCTTGATACGGCTCAGCGCGTCTTCCAGCACGTCCAGGCTGGTAGCGAAGGAGAGACGCATATTGCCCGGTGCGCCGAATGCCGAACCCGGCACCAGTGCAACGCCGGCTTCGTTCAACAGGAACTCGGCCAGGGCAATGTCGTCTTCGAAACGATCATCGTTGTCGATGATCTGTTGGAAGCTCGGAAAGGCGTAGAAGGTACCGTCCGCCGGAATGCAGGAGACCCCCTCGATGTTGTTCAGGGTTTCCACCACGTAGTCATGGCGCTGTTTGAACGCCTTGACCATCTCGACTACGCAGCCCTGATCGCCTTCCAGTGCGGCTTGGGCAGCGACCTGGGAGATCGAGGTCGGGTTGGAGGTGCTCTGCGACTGGATCTTCTTCATCGCGCCGATCAGCTTGGCCGGGCCCGCCGCGTAGCCGATACGCCAGCCGGTCATCGAGTAGGCCTTGGAAACACCGTTCAGCACGATGGTGCGCTCGTACAGTTCCGGGCAGGCGTTCAGGATGTTGCAGAACGGCTGCTCGGTGAACAGGATATGCTCGTACATGTCGTCAGTCGCCACCAGTACCTGCGGGTACTTCTTCAGAACTTCGCCCAAGGCTTTCAGCTCGTCCAGCGTGTAGGCGACGCCGGTCGGGTTGGACGGGCTGTTCAGTACCAGCAGACGGGTCTTGTCGGTGATCGCCGCTTCCAGCTGTTTCGGGCTGATCTTGAAGCGCTGCTCCTGGGTGGTGGTGATGATCACCGGCGTGGCGTCTGCGATCTTGACCATATCCGGGTAGGAGACCCAGTACGGCGCCGGCACGATCACTTCGTCGCCCTCGTTCAGCAACGCCAGGGACAGGTTGAAGAAGCTCTGTTTACCGCCGCAGGACACCAGGATCTGGTTGGCTTCGTAGCTCAGGCCGTTGTCGCGCTGCAGTTTGGCAATAATGGCTTTCTTCAGCGCCGGGGTACCGTCGACAGCTGTGTACTTGGTGAAACCATCGTTCAGTGCCTTGATTGCGGCGTCTTTAATATGACTGGGAGTGTCAAAATCCGGCTCGCCTGCGCCCAGGCCAATAATGTTCTTGCCTGCCGCGCGCAGTTCGGCTGCACGGTTGGTCACCGCCAGCGTTGGAGAAGGTTTGATGTTGTTGACGCGGTCTGAGAGTTGAACGTCCAAGCCTATTTCCTCTTTATAGAGTACCCATGGTGAAAAATAATCAGCCGGATGCATTGGCGTTCGCTTGATAATTTTAGTGTTTGCTTGCCGCATCCGGGCGGTGCTGCGGGCTACACAGCCGATCTAGCATACAGTAAACGCATTTCGGCATGAATCCTTTCAGCGGCGATTTTTCCCGGTTTTCCACGCCTCGGAGCGATTCAGTCTGGTCTAAATCCCTAGGTAGAAATACGGAGTCGGATTGGGGGATTTCCACGATCGGCTACGTGGTTTTTGGCTCTGTTTGCGCACTATTTCGAATGGGGCGCTTCCGAGCCGTTCGTCATCATGTCAGTCCTGTCGGTATTGCTGTGCCGACCTGTTGCCGCCGCTTGCGCTGATTTAGCGAAGAGGCGGCCACCGGAGCGTGCCTGTGGGCACATTGGGCTGTTAACGAGAGGCGATAAAAATAATGCTTAAACTCAAGTTCACCAAGAAACTGGTCGCGGCGGCGGCCTGCCTGGCGGCGATCGCGCTGCCGGCCCAGGCGGCTGACAAGGTATACCGTCTGAAGATGGCCGAGACCTGGCCGTCCAACTTCCCGATCTTCGGCGATGCGCCGCGCAACATGGCGGCGATGGCCGAGAAGATGTCCAACGGTCGGTTGAAGATCACCATCGACTCCAAGAACAAGCACAAGGCACCGCTGGGCATCTTCGATATGGTGCGCTCCGGTCAGTACGACATGGGCCACTCGGCGTCCTACTACTGGAAAGGAAAGGTGCCGAATACCCTCTACTTCACCACCATGCCGTTCGGCATGACCGCGCCGGAGCAGTACGGCTGGTTCTACAACGGTGGCGGCATGGAGCTGATGGAGCAGGTGTACAGCCAGTACAACCTGCTCAGTTTCCCGGGCGGCAACACCGGTAACCAGATGGGCGGCTGGTTCCAGAAGGAGATCAACTCGCTGGAAGACCTGCAGGGCCTGAAGATGCGTATTCCGGGCTTTGCCGGTGAAGTGCTGGCCAAGCTGGGCGCCAAGCCGACCAACATCCCGGCCGGCGAGCTGTACACCGCGCTGGAGCGTCGCACCATCGACGCGCTGGAGTGGGTCGGGCCGTCGCTGGACCTGCGTATGGGTTTCCACAAGATTGCGCCCTACTACTACACCGGCTGGCATGAGCCGGCTACCGAACTGCAGTTCCTGGTCAACCAGCGCAGCTGGAACAAGCTGCCGGAAGACCTGCAGGAGATCCTGCGGGTGGCGATGCGCACCGCCGCCTATGACATGTATATCCAGTCCTACCATGCCTCCGCCGAGAACTGGCAGCGGATGAAGCAGGAGTTCCCGGATATCCAGGTCAAGTCCTTCCCGGCCGAGGTGATCAGCGCGATGCGCAAGGCCAACGACGAGCTGCTGGCCGAGAAGGCGGCGCAAGATCCGCTGGCCAAGCAGATCATCGAATCCCAGACGGCTTACATGCAGAAAGCCCGCGTGTGGACCGACATCTCCGACAAGGCTTACCTGAACAGCCTGTCCGCTCAGTAAGTCATCGGCCCGGCGCCCTGTCCAGGGTGCCGGGCCCGTTCCCTTCCCTTTGACTGATGTTGCCGAGGAGCGCTGATGTTTCTGCTGCGACTGGAGTCCGTCATCAACCGGTTTTCCGACCTGTTGGGCAAGGTCTCCGCGATTCTGTTTGTGCTGATGCTGTTCAACGTCTTCTACGACGTGATCATGCGCTACCTGTTCAACGACGTATCGATCGGCATGCAGGAGCTGGAATGGCACCTGTTTGCGGCGATGTTCATGCTCGGCGTGCCCTACACCTTGAAAGTGGGTGGCCATGTACGGGTCGACCTGATCTACGAACGACTGAGCGGTAATCAGAAGGCCTGGATCGACCTGGCCGGCACCCTGGGGTTGCTGCTGCCGTTCTGTCTGCTGGTGGGCTGGTACGGGGTCGGTTTTGCCCGCGAAGCGTTTGAACTGGGTGAAACCTCGGGTGATCCGGGCGGCCTGCCATACCGCTGGATCATCAAGGCGGTGATTCCGTTTGCCTTCTTCTCGATGGCGATCAGCGGCGTCGGTTTGCTGCTGCGCTCGATCAACACCCTGCGGGGCCACCACCCGGTGGCACACTACCAGCCGCCGTCGCATTGAGGAGTCTTCGATGATCGGTATTGTAATGTTTTTCGTGGCCCTGGTGATGTTGCTGGCCGGCTTCCCGGTGGCCTTTACCTTCGGCGGCGTGGCGCTGCTGTTCGGCGTGTTTGCCGAAGGACCGGATATGTTCGCCTTCATGCCGTTCCGCATTCAGTCGATCATGGAGAATACGGTGCTGATGGCGGTACCGCTGTTTATCTTCATGGGCATTGTATTGCAGAAGACCCGGCTGGCCGAGCAGCTGCTGGAATCGATGGGCAAGCTGTTCGGCGGCGTGCGTGGCGGTCTGGCGATCTCCACCGTGCTGGTCGGTGCACTGCTGGCGGCGTCGACCGGGGTGGTCGGTGCCTCGGTGGTGGCGATGGGGTTGATCTCGCTGCCGGTGATGCTGAAGTACAACTACGACAAGTCGCTGGCCTGCGGCACCATCTGTGCCTCCGGCACGCTGGGCCAGATCATCCCGCCGTCGATCATCCTGATCATCCTCGGTGACGTGCTGGGAATTCCGGTCGGCGACCTGTTCAAGGCGGCGGTCGGGCCGGGCTTCGTGCTGATCGGTGTCTATGTGCTCTATATCCTGATCTACACCTGGCTGAAGCCCGAGGCGGCGCCGTCCATCCCGATGGATGCGGACGTCAACAGCAAGCGCGAGCAGTACGGCAAGGCGCTGAAGGCAATCGTTCCGCCGCTGGCGCTGATCCTGGTGGTGTTGGGCTCGATCTTTGCCGGTGTCGCCACACCGACCGAATCCTCCGCGTTGGGCGGCGCCGGAGCGCTGCTGCTGGCACTGCTCTACCGCCAGTTCAGCTGGAAGATGGTACTGGATTCAGCGACCGAGACGGTCAAGGTGACGGCGATGGTGTTTGCCATCCTGCTGGGCGCCACCGCGTTTTCAATGGCATTTACCTATACCGGCGGCGACTACATCGTCGAAGAGGTGTTGTCCGACCTGCCGGGCGGCCAGATGGGCTTCCTGTTGCTGTCGATGCTGGCGATCCTGGTGTTGGGCTTCTTTATCGACTTCGTCGAGATCAGCTTCATCATCGTGCCGATCCTGGCGCCGGTGGCCGATGCGCTCGGTATCGCGCCGCTCTGGTTCGCGATTCTGATCGCCATGAACCTGCAGACCAGCTTCCTGACCCCGCCGTTCGGCTTCGCGCTGTTCTACCTAAAGGGGGTGGCGCCGCCGCAGGTGCGCACGGTCGATATCTACCGCGGGGTGATGCCGTTCATCCTGATGCAGGTGGCGATCGTGGTGTCGATCCTGCTGTTCCCGGACTTCTACGGACTCAGCTGAGGACGACACTCGAAAGGGCATGGGGGCGAGAGCCCCCGGCAGGCGGTCGCCGATCAGGCTGGCGCTCGCCATCGGAAGCCGGCAAAGCGGCAGCCATGCCGGCCTACCCAACTCCTTCCATCATCAATCTGGTGAAACCCTGCCTTCAAAGGCGGGGTTCTTTTTTTCAAAGCAAACAGTTAACCGTTTGGAGCTGTCAGTGCTCCCGTAGGCCGAGATTTTGGCTGGCTGCGATTCTCGGGCCTGCTCTGCAATGCTCATCACATTTTGTGGGCGTCCCGTCCGGGTGGCCCGGCACCCTGGCAGCAATTGCTCACTCGCGTTAGGTTGGGATGAAGGACGAATCCCGACATTCGTATCGGTCGAAGCCTTGCTAAACACTAACGCTTGAAGAGGTCGCTGATGAGAAATCAGGCCAGCGCGGTCAATACCTTCATCAACCCGGCCTGTTTCAACAGCGTGGCCTGCTCGTCATTCTTGACCAGCAAAGCGCCGACATAGCCCAGCGCATTAACCGAGATCCCTTGGTAGGCCTCGGCGCAACGCGGCACCATCAGCATCCATTCGCGGCTCAGCAACAGGTTGTAGGGCGGCATGGCACCGTCGCTGCCGGGCTGCAGTGCCAACCGGTCGCACAGCTGCCGGTAGTCTGACAGCAGTCGGTCGGCGGCCGTGGCCGGATCGTCGAACAGCTGCTCCGGCAACGCCAGCGCGCCGTGGCAAAAGGGTAGGGCGGTTAGCCGTTGCGGTTCAGGGCTGTCCAATTGATTGAGCTGCGGCGAGAACGGCAGTGGTCGGTCGGCAAGCATCGGTAGCGGGATCAGCTGCAGGTGCTTGTGCGGCTGGCTAGCGCCGGCCAAAGGGCCGCCGTTAAAGAACATCAGCGCATCACCCTGCTGCAGGCAGAGTGCCACCGCCTGGAAGTCGGCGCGGTTGAGCGGCGCCAGCTGGGATTCATACTCGCGGGTGACCAGCAGCAGATGTTGCTCCAATACATAGAATTTGTTCAGCAGGCAGAGGTGGTCCGGGCCGAGTTCACTGACCAGCAGCGCCGGCTCATGGGGCTTGAACGGATTCCGTCGGGTGTCACCGGCCTGTTTCAGCCGATTGTGCGCCTGCTCCTTGTGGCGCAGGCTGTCGAGGGTGCGTAGCAGGAACCGGCAGCCGCCGTCCCGCAACTGCTCGCAGCGGGTCTCGATCGGTAGCAAGGCACCGCTGGCCAGCGCCTGCCGGCTGCGCTCACGGGCCTGCTGCCAGATATTGTCGGTCATCTTGTCATCCATTGCGTCAATGCTGATTAGCGGGCCATATCCGTATTACTACGCAGATCGCCCTATCGGCCGGGCTTATTGGGTATTATTGAACAGATCATAATAATAGCGTTGAATCCATGTGGCCCAACCAGACACTGTCCCTGAAAACCAAGATCCTGCTGCTGGCGATCCTGCCGCTGATCCTGGTGACCGCGGTAAACACCCTGATCAGCCAGAAGCAGGCGCAACTGCTGTCCGAGCAGGAGATCCGCACCTTCGAAGAGAACCTGCTGGCCTCCAAGCGGAATGAGCTGCAGAACTATGTCTCGCTGGCGATGACCTCGATCGCCCACCTGGTGGCCGAGGCCGACCCGCACGACCGCTACGCCCAGCAGGAAATCAAGCGGGTGCTGGACGGCCTGACCTACGGCGAGGACGGCTATTTCTTCGTCTACGATCGCAACGGCGTCAACCTGGTCCACCCCAAGCAACCGGAGCTGGTCGGCAAGAACCTGTACGACATGCAGGACCGCAACGGCGACTATGTGATCCGCAATCTGCTGCGGCTGGCCAGCGAGGGCGGCGGTTTTCACCGTTACCTGTGGCGCAAGCCCTCCAAGCATGATCTGGAGGACAAGCTGAGCTACGTGGTGCAGATCCCGAAGCTGAACTGGATGATGGGCACCGGGCTCTATATCGATGATATCGCCAGCGAAGTGGCGGCGATCCGCAATGATGTCCGGCGCAATATCCGTAATACCTTCTTCACTGTGCTGGCAATCGTGTCGGGCGCGGTGCTGCTGGTGGTGATGATCGGTATCGCCATCAACGTGCATGCCAGCCAGTTGGCCGACGCCCGCTTGCGCGAGCTGGCGCAGAAGTATGTCCAGTTCCAGGTGGCCCAGCGGCGTCGCTTCGCCCGTGAACTGCACGACGGCATCAACCAGCTGATGGTGTCGGTCAAGTTCCGCATCGAGCTGGCACTGGAAAAGTTCGGCAGGCAGGATCAGAGTGCGGTGGCGGATCTGGACAAGGGGCGTGAGGTGTTGAATCGGGCGATCCAGGAAGTGCGCCAGATCTCCCACGACCTGCGTCCCAGCATGCTGGATGATCTGGGGTTGGAGGCCGCCCTGCAGGGCATGGCGGAGGACTTCGCCGAACGCACCGGCATTCAGGTCAGCCAGCGGCTAAGGCTGCCGCCCGAGCGTTTGCCGGACGATATCGAGATTACCCTGTACCGGCTGGCCCAGGAGGCGTTGACCAACGTGGAACGCCATGCCGAGGCCGACCGGGTGCGGATCGGTATCTGGCCACAGGACGGGCTGATCTGGCTGGAGGTCGAGGATGACGGTCGGGGCTTTTCCGCCCCGGGGCATGACGGGCCGCAGGGGATCGGCCTGATCAATATGCGGGAGCGAACCGAACTGCTCAGTGGCAGCTTCGAGCTGGTCAGCAAGCCTGGCCAGGGTACCCTGGTCCGGGCCGGCTTTGCCTGGATGGCGGACGCGGCGAAACATAACAGGAGGCGGGTCTGACGATGACGGAAACCAAGGTGATCCGGGTATTGCTGGTGGATGACCACCCGTTGGTGCTGGAGGGGATCAACGCCCGGCTGGAGAGTGAAGAAGGCATCGGCGTGGTGGGCTGTGCCGGCAACGGTCAGGAGGCGCTGGAGGCGGCCAAACGGTTGCAGCCGGATGTGGTGCTGATGGATATCTCGATGCCGGTGATGAACGGGCTGGAGGCGGCGCAGCGGTTTCACACCGATTACCCGCAGATCCGGGTGTTGATTCTCAGCATGCACGACAAGCGCGAGTATATCGTCAAGATGATCCAGAGTGGCGCCGCCGGTTACGTGTTGAAGGATGTCTCCTCCGGCGAGCTGATCAACGCCATCAGAACGGTGCACAACGGCGGCACCTACTTCAGCGCCAGCGCCTCGCAATCGCTGTTCAGCAGTTTTGATCAACCGCCGGCGGAAACCGTCTCCGAGGACAAGCTCACCCAGCGCGAACAGACGGTATTGAAGTTGCTGGCTGAGGGCAGCAGCAACAAGGAGATCGCCCGAACGCTGGATATCTCGGTACGCACCGTGGAAACCCACCGCCAGAATATCAAGCAGAAGCTGAACATCCAGACCGCCGCCGGGCTGACCAAATACGCTATCGAGCACCGGTTGGTGGAACTTTGATTTTTTAATCCTCTGCCGGCGAAACTTAACGCTGCTCAGGCTCTCGCGGGGTGCGGATCGGGGCAGGCGCCTCGCAGCGGTATTTTGCTATAATCGCCTGCTTGGTTCAGCGTGGGTGAGGGTATGAAAGAACGTTTTAAGGTCCACTCCAAATTTGACCCGGCCGGCGATCAGCCCGAGGCGATCAACCGGTTGGTCGATGGTATCGAATCCGGCCTGGCGGCTCAGACATTGCTCGGGGTAACCGGTTCCGGCAAGACCTTCACCGTTGCCAACGTGATCGCCCAGGTGCAGCGGCCGACCATCGTGATGGCCCACAACAAGACCCTGGCCGCCCAGCTGTACGGCGAGTTCAAGGAGTTCTTCCCGGATAACTCGGTCGAGTATTTCGTCTCCTACTACGATTATTACCAGCCGGAAGCCTACGTGCCGGCGTCCGATACCTTTATCGAGAAGGACGCCTCGATCAACGAACATATCGAACAGATGCGGCTGTCCGCCACCAAGGCGCTGCTGGAACGGGACGACGCCATCATCGTCGCCACCGTGTCGGCGATCTATGGCCTCGGCGATCCCAAGTCCTACCTCGGTATGATGCTGCACCTGGATCGCGGCGACCAGGTTGACCAGCGCTTTCTGCTGCGCCGGCTGGCGGAGCTGCAGTACACCCGCAACGACGTTGAGCTGCATCGCGGCACCTACCGGGTGCGCGGCGACGTGATCGACGTGTTCCCGGCCGAATCCGACAAGGAAGCACTGCGCATCGAACTGTTCGACGAAGAGATCGAACAGCTCAGCTATTTCGACCCGCTGACCGGCGAGGTGCTGAAGAAGATGCCGCGCGCCACCATCTACCCGAAAACCCACTATGTGACGCCGCGCGAGATCCTGGTCGAGGCGGTCGACTATATCAAGGCGGAACTGAAGGAACGGCTTGAGCAGCTGCGCAAGGCTGACAAGCTGGTCGAGGCGCAGCGGCTGGAGCAGCGCACCATGTATGACATGGAGATGATCATGGAGCTGGGTTACTGCTCCGGCATCGAGAACTACTCCCGCTACCTGTCCGGCCGCCAGCCCGGCGAAGCACCGCCAACGCTGTTCGATTACCTGCCGGACAATGCGTTGCTGGTGATCGACGAGTCCCATGTCACGGTGCCGCAGATCGGCGCCATGTACCGTGGCGACCGGTCGCGCAAGGAGACCCTGGTGGAATACGGCTTCCGGCTGCCGTCGGCGCTGGACAACCGGCCGATGAAGTTCGAGGAGTGGGAGCGACAGGCGCCGCAGATGATCTTCGTGTCGGCAACCCCGAGCAAGTACGAAGCGGCCAGCCAGCAGCAGGTGGTCGAACAGGTGGTGCGGCCGACCGGACTGGTCGACCCGGTGGTCGAGGTGCGGCCCGCCTCGACCCAGGTGGACGACCTGCTGTCGGAGATCCGTAAGGTGGTCGCCAACAAGGAGCGGGTGGTGGTGACCGTGCTGACCAAGCGGATGGCGGAGGACCTGACCGAATACCTCGACGAGCATGGCGTACGGGTGCGTTATCTGCATTCCGATATCGATACCGTGGAACGGGTCGAGATCATCCGCGACCTGCGGATCGGTGAGTTCGACGTGCTGGTGGGGATCAACCTGTTGCGTGAGGGGATCGACATGCCGGAGGTGGCGCTGGTGGCGATCCTCGATGCCGACAAGGAAGGCTTCCTGCGGTCAGAAACCTCGATGATCCAGACCATTGGCCGTGCCGCCCGTAACGTCAATGGCCGTGCTATCCTCTATGCAGACCGGGTGACCGGCTCGATGCAGCGGGCGATCGATGAAACCGAGCGCCGCCGCCAGAAGCAGATCGCCTTCAACGAAGAGCACGGCATCACGCCGCAGGGGATCCGCAAGTCGGTCGCCGACATCATGGAAGGCGCCTCGACGATACCGGGACGCAAGGTTTCTCGCACTGCCAAGAAGGTGGCCGAGCAGGCTGGCGAATATCGGACCGAAGAGCTGCAGGCGATGTCGGCCAAGGAGTTGGCGCGGGAGATCAGCAAGCTGGAAGACCAGATGTACCTGGCGGCCAAAAATCTGGAGTTCGAACAGGCGGCGCACTATCGGGATCAGCTGCAGCAGCTTAAGCAGCACGCATTGGTGGAGTAACTGTTTCATACCGGCCTGAGATGCCGGGTTTAAACAGGGGGCGGTCGTCATCTGGCTGATTTGAAACGGGTTTCAGATCAATAGTTGGATGGGGGGTTATGGCCAGGACAAGGGCCGGTGGTGTATAACGGGTTACACAGACATCGGCGGTAAGGATACGCGCAAGGCATGAAAACACGCATCATTTTACTGTTGCTGGCCTTGCTGACCTGCCTGACGGCAGGGGTCAGCGCGCTGTTTTATTTCTATCATGCCGCCGATGCGGCCTCGCGGGATGCGCTGCAATCGGTTGAGCGCCATGCCCAGCAGGTCGCTTCAAAAGTGGAGATTGCGGCACAGTACCATAGCCGTACCGCCGACGCCTTTGCCAAATTACCGCAGGTAATCGATTTCTTTGAACGGCCCGGTTCAAGTGCACCACAGCAGCTGGCCAAGCTGCTCAACCCTCTTTGCGGTGCGATCAGTGCCGACGTCTGCTATCTGATGGACCTGGAAGGCCAACTGGTGGCTGGCGACAGCTCGACCCTTGAACTGAACATCCTCGACAATAACTTCAGCTTCCGGCCTTATTTCCAAGACGCCCTTCGTCAGGGGCGCGGACTCTATCTGGCCCAGGGGGTGGCGACCCAAAAGCGGGGCGTTTATTTCAGTCACCGGGTCGATGACGCCGATGGGCGTCCTCTCGGGGTGGCCGTTATCAAGATGCCGCCGCGAATGGCGGGCCTGGAGTTGGCAGGGCTGAGCGGGACGGCATTGTTGCTGGCGCCCAATGGCGTGGTGTTTGCCAGCAACCGGCCGGAATGGGTGCTCAAGCCGCTTTGGAAGACCGAGTTGCCACAGCGACGAGCGCTGTCCAACAGTCGTCAGTTCGGCGACCAGATGGGCGACGGATTGGGCTTCCAGGCGATCGACCAGAGTACCCTGCGGTCTGGAGATAACCAGAGTTTTCTTGTCGGCACGGGTTGGATTACCGCATTGCCCGGTTGGCAGGTGCTTTATCTGGAGCCGGATCAACCGCACGGCGTTCCGTTGGCCGAGAGTTGGGCTGCCTATGGTTTTGGGGGGATGTCGCTGGCGATGCTGGTGGCGGTAGTGCTGCTGTACCGGGCCGGCCGCGAGGATCTGTCGCGTCGACGTCATGCTGAACTGGCGTTGCGGGAGTCCGAGAACCGGCTGCGACGGTTGACCGAACTGTCCAGCGAGGCGATTGTTATCCACTGCCAGGGGCAGGTGGTCGATGCCAATGGTGCCGCTGAAGGGTTGTTCGGCTACAGTCGGGATGAGCTGCTGCAGATGCAGGTCTGGCAGTTGCTGGATGAGCTGAGTGTGGCCACTGCCCAGGCCCGTTACCGGGAAGGCTATGAGCTGCCCTACGAGGTCACCGGCCGGCGCAGCAATGGCCAGCATTTTCCGTTGGAGATCATCGCCAAGGGGACGGTCATGGACGGCCAGGAGGTCAGGGTTTCCTGTCTACGCGATATTTCCAAACGCAAGGACCAGGAAGCGCACATCCGTTACCTGGCGATGTTCGACGGCCTGACCCAGTTGCCCAACCGTCACCATCTGCTCGACAAGCTGGATCAGGCGATCCAATCCGCCACGGAATCGGGTACCGGCCTGCATCTGATGTTCATCGACTTGGACGATTTCAAGAAGATCAACGATACCCTCGGCCATTCCGCCGGCGACCGCCTGCTGGTGGCCGTGGCGGCCCGGATGCGCCAGTTGGTGCAGGCGCAGGAGTTGTTGGCACGTTACGGTGGCGACGAGTTCCTGGTGCTGCTGACCGACAGACCCGAAGAGCGGGTTCAGCAACTGGCCGACCAGATTCTTAATGCTCTGCGCCAGCCGTTCGTGGTGGACGGAAACACCTTCTATATCTCCGGCAGTGTGGGTATCGCCCGTTACCCCGAACATGCCTCCAATACCTCCGAACTGCTGCAGCGGGCCGATACCGCGATGTACTCCTCGAAGGAGGAGGGGCGAAATACCTACAACTTCTTCGAAGAGACGATGAACCGGTTTGTCGCCGAGCGGGTGGAGATCGAGCGGCATCTGCGTGGCGCGCTGATGCGCAAAGAGCTGCATCTAGAGTACCAGCCGGTCTGTTTTGCCGAGGACGGCACGGTGATTGGCGCCGAAGCCCTGCTGCGCTGGAACAACCCGACCCTGGGCCGGGTGGGGCCGGACAAGTTCATTCCGGTAGCGGAGGATACCGGCATGATCGAGGAGATTGGTCGCTGGGTGCTGGAGCAGGCCAGCCAGCAGGCCAAGCGGTGGCTGAACTATGGCATCGAACCCTTCTACATCAGCGTCAACCTGTCACCACGCCAGTTCCGCGATCCCAGCCTGATCAGCTATGTGCAGGGGATCCTGCTGCAGACCCACCTGCCGGCCAGTGCCTTGGTGTTCGAGATCACCGAAGGGGTGTTGGTGAAGAATGACACTGCCACCGTGCAGGTGATGAACGACCTGTCCGAGCTGGGCATCGGCCTGGCGATGGATGATTTCGGCACCGGTTACTCGTCGCTGAGTTATCTGAAGCGTTTTCCGTTCAACACCATCAAGATTGACCGTGAGTTCGTTCGCGACCTGGAAACAGATCCCGGCGACCAGCAGTTGATCGTCGCCACCATTGCGATGGCGCGCGGCCTGGGGATGCGGGTGGTGGCCGAAGGTGTGGAGAACCGGGAGCAACAGGCCTTCCTGAAGGATGCCGGGTGTCATTATCTGCAGGGTTATCTGCTTAGCCGGCCACTGCCGGCGGCGGAGTTTCAAGCGGCTTTCGTCGAGCCGGTCCGTCAGGAAGGCCGCAGGAGTGAAACAATGGATACGCTGTTGGAGTGGGAGTAATGGTACCGCTGCTAACCTGCCGGGCAGTTTTTGACGGATCGTTATTTATTACGATGGAGCGATCTGCCGTGGCTTGATAGGCTAGCAGCCTTTCGGGCTTGGCCGATCGTAGCGAGGGAAAGACGTTTTGAGCCAGGTTTTATGCTCTTTTGAGGCGAATAGTAGTTCTGTTTTACGCAGAAGAGCTTAAAAATGGCCAAAATCGGCTTTTCCGCAGTAGGTCAGTGCTAAGTCTGACAGGCTGCTAAATCGCCGCATTATCGACAACTCGAACTGTCGGAGACCGGAGTGAAGCTTTCAATAACCGCTGTCGCACTATCCATCGCCAGTCTGGCGTCCTCGTTATCGTTTGCCCGGACACCGATCGAGCAGCTCACCGGTTTGGTAAATCAGGGCAGCATGACTGAAGCCTATGCGCTGGGTCAGCAGTTGCTGGACCGTTACGAGGGCGAGCCGGCCTTCGATCTGCAGTATGGCATCGCGGCAATCGACAGCGGCCATATCGATTTTGGTATGTTTGCGCTGGAGCGGGTGTTGATCCTGCAGCCCGACATGCACGTGGCGCGGCTGGAGCTGGCGCGGGCATATTTCCTGAAAGGTGACGATCAGCGGGCGCGGCAGGAGTTTCATGCGGTGCTGGAAAAGAATCCGCCGCCGCAGGTGGTGGAGCAGATCCGCACCTTCCTGGCGCTGATCGACCAGCGCGCCTACCAGAGCCCCTGGGCCGGCAGCGGTCGCTTGCAGTTGGCCTGGGGCTACGATGACAATATCAACTCCTCCCCCGATGGCCAGACCTCGCTGGTGACCCTCAATGAAGCCGCGCTGGGACGTGGCGACCAGTTCGGGTTGCTCAAGCTGAATGGCGAATTCAGTTATCGGGTCGATAAAGCGCGATCCTGGTATGGCAACGGTGGTCTGGAAACCCGCGGCTATCGGGACGAAGACCAGCAGAACTTCCAGAACTACAGCCTGGCCGGCGGCTCTCGCTGGCAGTTGGGTGCCCACCGCCTGCAACTGGGGCTGAACGCTCAGCACTATGTGCTCGATAACGAGGACTATCGCGACAGCTACGGCATCGCCGGCGAGTGGACCTATGGCCTGAGCCCGACTAGCATCATAACGACAGCCCTGAATTACAGTCAGCTCGATTACGATGCCATCGACTGGAAGGACAGCGATCAGCTCAGCCTCAGCCTGAGCATGGTCAAAGCAGGCAACGGACGCTGGTCCCCTCTTTATTTCGCCGGAGCCTTCATTGGCCGAGAGAAGCCTGACACAGCGGGCCTGCTGGCCGATGCCGGTGTCGACCGGCACTTCTACGGCGGTCATATCGGGCTGCGGTTGCAGCCGACAGCGCAGTTGCAGGTGACCTCGACGCTGGTGGCGCAGCTAAGCGACTATCAGGGTGAAGACTGGTTGTACGGCATCAAGCGTAGCGACGACTACCTGTCGCTGGCGGTCGATTTGAGCTGGCAGTTCGCGAACGCCTGGAGTGCCATTGCCGGGTACAGCTATACCCGCAATGACTCCAATATCGAGCTCTACGACTACGATCGCAACCAGTTGCGCCTCGGCGTGCAGTACCAGTTTTAAGGACAGGGAGAGATATGATGCGCCTGTTAACCGCTCTGGTTACTTTAATTACGGTACTGGCCTCCCTGCCGGCCTCGGCAGCTGAAAGTGTCGGCAAGGTCATCCTGAGTTTCGGCAAGAACCTGGCGATATCGCCCGACGGCGAGCGCCGCCGCCTGAAGCGTCAATCCGATCTGTACTCCGGCGAAACCCTGCAGACCGGCGGCAAGGGACGGCTGCAGGTCCGTTTCAGTGACGGGGCGATGCTGTCTCTGAAACCCAATACCTCCTTCGAGATCTCCGACTACCGCTTCGAACAGGGCAAGGCCGAAGAGGGCCGTGCGTTCTACAAACTGATCGAGGGTGGCATGCGGACCATCAGCGGCCAGATCGGTAAGGTTGACCGCGACGACTACCGGCTGGAGACGCCGGTTGCCACCATCGGTATTCGCGGCACCGCCTTCGAGATTTTCCAGTCGCCGGAAGGGATGTGGTTCGCGGTCAGCGAAGGGGCGGTCTATGCGGTGTCGCAACAGGATGCCCAGCTGATCGAGGCCGGCGGTTACGCGTTTGTTGCCAATGACGGTAATTTGCAGGTTCTGGAGGAGCGCCCGGCGGAACTGGATAGGGATACCTCCAGCGAGGATGATTCGGAGGAATCGTCTGACGAGAGCGGTAGAGAAAACGGCAAAGATAAAAGCAAAAAACAAAACAAAGACAAAGGTAAAAAGGACGACGATAAAGAGCAGGGTCAGCAGCAGGACGGCCAGGATGCCGACGATGAACAGTCGGAGGAGGCTGCCAGTGACAAGGATAGCCACAGCAATACCGGATCCCGCAAGAGTACGGCTGGCAATCGGTCGGGTGATGACAGTGCCGCTCAGCAGGACGCCCCGGTTGATGACGGTGCTGGCAGCTTTGCCGCCGCAGATGATGATGCTGCCGCATCGGATGACGAAGCTGTAACCACGACCGGCTCTGATGCCGAGACTCAGTTCGCCACGCGGAGTGAGACGGAGAACGAATTTACAGCCGGTGATGGGGCCCTGTCGGGCGGGGTTGCCGAGTCGGATGCCAAATTGGCGAGCGATGGAACCAGCACGAACAGCGAATTGACGGTGGCCACGGGCACCACCGTCACCAGTACCGAACTCAGCCTGTTGGCCGATGCCCGGATTGCCGAGCAGAATTTCGTACCGGCCGGTGACCTGACCCAGGAAACGGTGCAGACGACCGATCAGCAGATTGTCGTTGATGATGGCAGCGATGCGATAGACGACAGCACCGATAGTAGCGATGGCGCCGATAGTATCGATGGCGGCGATACAACCACTGGCGGCGATGGCACCGATACCGCGGACGGCTCCACCGACGGCACCGATAGTACTGGTGATACCGGCAATACCGATGGCACAGATGCCACTGACGGTACCGATGTGACAGACGGTACCGATGTCACGGATGGTACCGATGTGACAGATGGTACCGACGTCACGGACGGCACCACTGACGATACCGCCGGTACCGATAACGGCAGTTCGAGCGGCGGTAGTTCGGGCGGCAGTAGTGGTGGTTCCAGCGGCGGTAGTTCCGGCGGTAGTTCTGGACCGGCCTTTACCGGCACCCAACTGCCGGATGGCGGCCGGGTGCAGATCGCCTACCAGTCGGATCAGGGCAGTGGCCTGCAGGCCGCCGGCCTGACGGTTGAGGCCAGTGGTAGCGGCAGCCGGATCTATCTGCGCAGCGGCGCGATCGAAGGAGTTGATGCCAAAAGCAGCGGCCTGAGCGACGGCAATGCCTGCAGCGGCGACTGCCTGATCGACACCGGCGGTTCTCCGCTCGAAGCGGTGGCGCTGACCGGTGATCCGGACAAGGCGGTCTATTATGGCATCTGGCAGAGTGGGGCGATCGAGCGCTTCACCGATGGCGGCAGTGCGATGACCAAGCCGTCCTTCCTGCACTATATCTACAGTGACAAGCTGACCCCCAGCGCCGCCCTGACGGTTAAACGCGGAAGCTATAGTTACGAATTCCTGCAGGGCAGCAGCATCACCACCGAGACGCCGACGGTGTCCGGCGAGATTCTCGAAGGTGGGGTGGAGATCGATTTCGATAGCGCCAGCGTGGCCAGTACCTATCTGTCGATGGGCAATTTCACCGATGGCCGAACGCTAACATTATCCGGCAGTGGGGAGTCGCTGAACGATCTGCTGAACGGTACAGTGCTGCGGCTACACCTCGGGATCGGCGGCCTCTGCAGTAACGGCGGCTGTGACGATAGCGGCTCGCCGACTTCGGTCAGCGGCGCCATGGCGATCGACTTCGTTGGCAACGACGCTGACCGGTTGATCTCCAGCTTCTGGCTGGAGGAGGACGGCTCGCTGCTGGATCTGGCCTTTGTCGGTACCGCGGTGTTCGACAGCCTGTATGTCGCCAACGGCAATGACTGGCCGGCGGGAACCAAGGTTCGGCTGGCATCGTTCGACAGTGACGGCGACCGCGGCGTCATCCAGGTAATGCGCGATGATGACAGCATGATCGACATCATCGTTGACGACAGCGATTCACTGAACCCCCGTTTCGTCGGTTACTTTATCACCTCCCATCACGGTTTCCTGTCGGCCGCCGTGCCGGGATGCAGCGGCTCGCAGCCCTGTACACTTGGCCTGACCGGCAACCTGGCGGACGGTGCCTTTGGCAGTGACGGTGAGGTCTGGTACGGCCGCTGGAACACCGATGCGCTGGAGTACGCCAACGAGGGGGGCGACAGTCTGGCGGCCTCGGCGCCGATCCACTACGTGATGAGCGATCTGCTCAGCGGCAGCGATGTGGTGACCGCGCGGCGCGGCGTGTATCGGTTCGACTTGAGCGGCGCTACCGTGCCCACCTCGCTGAACAGCGATAACAGCCTGGCGGAGGGCACCGTCGATAATGCCAAGCTGATTATCAACTTTGGTAGTCAGGAGGTCACCGACGCCTACCTGGGGCTGACCATGAATGATGGCCGGGTGCTGGTGATGGAGCTGGCTGCGCCGTTTGCGATGAACCTGTCCGGCCAGGACACCGCGCTGAACCTGTCCGGCAACTGTACCGGCGGGCTCTGCACCGACAGCTCCGGTACGCCGCTGTACACCGAGATCGCGATGGAGGGCGTCTGGGCGTTCGATCTGGTCGGCCGCTTCGATACCGGCAAGCAGGATGGCGCCAGCAACCCGATCTATGCCGGCGCCGACCAGGCGATGGCCGAATATACCCTGCATGAAAAGGACGGCGAGTCGGTCGTATTTACCGTCAACGGGGTAACCGTGCTGGAATCCTCTCCGGCGCCGTCGATGGTGATCGGCTTTATCGAGGACGATCCGGATCAGCTGACCGACGAGACCAATACACCGGTCACCGACGCCAATGGCGACCCGGTGATCGCCGGGATCGAGGGGGAGGCCGGTACCGCTCAGCAGGATGGTCACAACACCCAGATCCAGACCGTTCAGGAGGGTGGCATCGATGTGATCAGCCAGGTCTCGGTCGCTGATGACGACTGTGTGCCCAACTGCTCATTCGACAAGGGCGATGCGACACTGGTGGAACCGGCATCGACCACCACGGTCGGCGGCACCACGGTCAACTGGGGACGCTGGGATATCGAGGGTAGCACCGCCCAGCTGGTGGATGATGGTCAGACGCTGACCACCAAGGGTCCGCTGCATTTCATCTTGACCACGGACCTGACCCCTTACGATGTGGTGCAGGCCAAGACCGGGGCGGTGACCTACAGCTGGGACAGCGGTACTATCCCGACCCTGTATGACCGCAGTGGCAGCGGCGTTATCGATGGCACCGTGAATTCGGCCTCCATCGATGTCGATTTCGATACCCAGGCTGTCACCAATGCGGCTCTGTCGCTGCAGTTCATCGACGGCGGGACCATTTACGATGTCAATGCCGCGATGGCCGGCGGCAGTCAGCCGCTGGAGCAACTGCTGTACGGCGCTGGCGATATCAAGCTGGACGGTACGCTGGATATCACCTCGCTGCCGCAGGCGCAGATGCATGGCCATATGTCGATGGATTTCGTCGGCGCCAACGCCGAGGGGATCGTTACCGGCTTCGGCCTGCAGGAGGCGATAGACCCCAGCACCGTGGCACCGACCTCCAATATCGGTGTGACCGGCGCCGGCCTGTTGAAGGCGCCTTGATAATAAATAGACAACGCCCGGCCGGTCAGGCCGGGCCAGACAACCAGGATCTGGCTGATCAATGACCGCAGATATCTCCACCCATACCGACCAGTTCTACGCCCGGTTGACGGCCATTCTGAGCAAGATACACGAGTTCAAGGATTTTACCGCCGCCTTTCCGGTGGTGGAGAAGGCGATTCTGGCGCTGTTCGGGGCCGAGCGGGTCACGGTCTACCAGCGTAACCGGCACAGCGGCGATATCGTGTCGCGCTACAAGACCGGTGACGATGTGCGCGAGATCCGGGTGCCGATCAGTACCTCGTCGATCGCCGGTTTCGTCGCCTTCAGCCGGCACGCCCTGCTGTTGAAGGACGTTCGGGACCATGCCGAACTGAAGCAGGCACATCCCAACCTGCATTTCGACGACAGTTACGAGAAAGGTATCGAGTTCAAGAGCCACGCGATGGTGGTGGTACCGATCGAGCACAAGGGGGTACTGCTTGGCGTATTGCAGATTATCAACCGGCGTGATGGCGGCCATTTCACCGAAGACGACCTGAAACGGGCGGAGCAGTTCGCTGCCCTGGTCGGCCAGAAATTCCGTTACGATTTCGGCTGTACCGAAGGTCCGTTCGAGTACCTGGTCGACAGCGGTCTGCTGGATGGCCAGACGCTGGCAAGGCTCGAACAGAAGGCCAGCGACAAGCTGCCGATGACCCGCTTGCTGAAGGAGCATGCCAAGATCAGTTCGGCACAGCTCGGCAAGTCGCTGGAGTGCTACTACCAGGTGCCGTTCCTGTCGTATCAACCGGATCGCTACTACACCCACCCGATTGCCGACCAGCTCAACAAGGCCTACCTGCGCAACAGCCGCCTGGCGCTGCTGACCGATGGCAAGAGCGACCGGGTACTGGTACTGATCGACGACCCGAATGACAGCCACCGGGTGATGGAGATCGAGAACGTGATCGGCAGCCGGCACACCGAGATCTGTGTCGGCCTGCTGGACGATATCCAGCAGTACCTGGGGGTGACCGATCCGAATGGCGGCAGCGCCGGCAACCTGTCCACCATCGTCGATGAACTGGAGGATGACGGCGAGCTGCTGGAAGACACCCTGTCGGACTCCGAGGAGGTCAGTGAGGAGGACTCCACCGTGGTGCGGCTGGTCAACCGCGTCCTGCTGGATGCCCGCCGGTTGCGCGCCTCCGATGTGCATATCGAGCCGGGCCGGGGCCGCCTGCCGACCAACGTGCGGATGCGGATAGACGGCGTCTGCCAGGAGATTATCCAGATTCCGGCCAGCCATGCCCGCGCCACGGTGTCGCGTATCAAGATCATGTCGCGGCTGGATATCGCCGAGCGACGGATGCCGCAGGATGGCAAGTTCTCGGTACGCCTGCAGGGCCACCCGATCGACGTGCGGGTGGCGACCATCCCGACCGTCAACGGTGAAGGGGTGGTCATGCGGCTGCTGCAGTCCGGCGAACCGATCCCGTTCGACCAGCTGAATCTGTCCGAACGTAATATCACGGCGCTCAGCCATCTGCTCACCTTCCCGCATGGTATCCTGCTGGTGGTCGGACCGACCGGCTCGGGCAAGACCACCACCCTGCATGCCGTGCTGTCGCAGCTGAATACGCCGGACCGTAAGATCTGGACCGCCGAAGATCCGGTTGAGATCACCCAGCCCGGCCTGCAGCAGGTGCAGGTGCAGCCGAAGATCGGTTTCGACTTCGCCGCCGCGCTGCGCTCCTTCCTGCGTGCCGACCCCGACGTGATCCTGATCGGCGAGATGCGCGACCGGGAAACCTCCCATGCCGGTGTCGAAGCCTCGTTGACCGGTCACCTGGTGTTGTCGACTCTGCACACCAATTCGGCACCGGAGACGGTGACCCGTCTGCTCGACCTGGGCATCGACCCGGTCAGCTTCTCCGATGCGCTGCTCGGCATCCTGGCCCAGCGCTTGGTACGTACCCTGTGCGACAACTGTAAGGAGGCCTATACCGCTGACGAGGAGGAGGTCGCTTTCCTGCAGCGCCAGTTCGGCGAAGGGGCCGTAGAGGCGCTGGGACTGCAGGCCGGTCACAGCAAACTGTACCGTGCCAAGGGCTGCGATGAGTGCAACCAGACCGGCTACCGTGGCCGTACCGGCATCCATGAGCTGCTGACTACCTCCCACCGGATGCGCGAGCTGATCTATCGCAAGGCGACCGTTTCCGAGATCAAGCAGCAAGCGACGACCGACGGCATGCTGACGCTGCTGCAAGATGGCATCCTCAAGGTGGTCAAAGGGGATATCGACTTCCAGCAGTTGCGCCGGGTGACCGCCGAGTAGGCCGTTATGAAGCAGCGGCTGATCCGTACCCTGGTCGGGCTTGGCGTAACCCTGCTGGTGCTTTACAGCGTCTGGAACGGCAGCCGGCCGGAACTGGCCGAACGGTTCGAACTGGATCTGTATGACCTGCGCTTGAAGCATTCGCTGGTCAACGAGGTCGATCCGCGCATCGTTATCGTCGATATTGACGAGGCCAGCATGGCGGAGGAGGGGCGCTGGCCCTGGAACCGGCGCAAGCTGGCCCTGTTGCTGGAGCAGCTGGTGGATCACTACCAGGTTGCACTGGTCGGCTTCGATATGGTGTTCTCTGAGCCGAACAATCAGCTGGAACTGCCCGACCTGCAACAGGCACTTCGGCGGCGGGGCAATGCCCCGGTCGATGCCGGCGGTTTGCAGCAGTTGGCCGACAGTCTAGACCCGGACCGTCGCTTTGCCCGGGCGATCAGCGAGCGACCGGTGGTGATGGGCTTCGTATTCGACCGCGCCGACAGCCGGCTGAAAGTCGGTGAGCCCGGCAACGCGGTGCTGAGCGATGATCATCTGCAGTATCAATTGCCGATTCCACGCGCCAGCGGCGTGCTGGGTAACCTGGCCCAGCTGCAGCAGGCGACTCCCTGGGGCGGTTTCTTCGATAATCCGTTGGTCGACGGCGATGGTACCTACCGGCGGGTGCCGTTGTTGCAGCAATACCAGGAGCGCTACTACCCGTCATTGGCGCTGGGCATGTTCCTGGCATTGTTCGGCGAGTCCAGCGTGACGCCTATTCTGGAATCGGACAGTACCGGCAGTCACTGGGCGCTCAGTGCGGTGGAGGCTGGCGGGGTGCGGATTCCGGTCGACGAGCACAGCGCGGTACTGGTGCCCTATCGCGGTGGCATGGGCAGTTTTCCCTATATATCAGCTGCTGATGTGCTGCATGGCCGGGCTGACCGGGGACAATTGGAGGGCACCATCGTGTTAGTCGGCACCAGTGCCGCCGGCCTGCTCGA
This sequence comes from Marinobacterium arenosum, assembly GCF_019795155.1. Taxonomy (GTDB): domain Bacteria; phylum Pseudomonadota; class Gammaproteobacteria; order Pseudomonadales; family Balneatricaceae; genus Marinobacterium_C; species Marinobacterium_C arenosum. Next base: position 73,905 of record NZ_JAILYN010000010.1, read on the forward strand.
TCTGCGGGTCACGCCGATGCAGAACCGTTATCCGGGGGTCGAGATCCATGCCAATATCCTGTCCGGTATGCTCGATGAGCGGATCCGCCACCAGCCGGATTACACCCGGGCGGTCGAGTTGGTACAGTTGCTGGTTACCGGCCTGCTACTGTCGATCCTAGTGCCGCATCTGTCGGTGCTGCGTGGCTCGCTGTTGGCCGCCGGCTGGGCGCTGTTGGTGGTGGTCGCCAATCTCTATGCCTGGAATGAGCTGCTCTGGGTGATCCCGCTCGGTTACACGCTGTTGCTGATTGTGCTGCTGTTCCTGTTCCAGCAGGTTACCGGCTATTTCTTCGAGACCCGTAACCGGATGCGACTGGCCAGCCAGTTCGGCCAATATATTCCGGCTGAGATCGTCGATGAGCTGAATGCCCACGGTAAGCCGGTGGCGTTGCAGGGTGAGAGCCGCGAGATGACGGTGTTCTTCTCCGATGTGCGCGGTTTCACCGGCCTGTCGGAGCAGCTGACACCGCAGCAGCTGACCCGGCTGATGAACCTCTACCTGACCCATATGACCCGCATCATCTACCGGCATCGCGGTACTGTCGATAAATATATCGGCGATGCGGTGATGGCGTTCTGGGGCGCGCCACTGGAGGATGACCAGCATGCCCGGCTGGCACTCGATGCCGCGTTGGCGATGGACCTTGAGATGCCGCTGATCAACCGCGAACTGGCCGACGAGGGGCTGCCGGCGATCAACGTGGGGATGGGGCTGAACAGCGGCCTGATGAATGTCGGCAACATGGGCTCCAGCTACCGGATGGCCTACACCGTGATGGGCGATGCGGTGAACCTGGGCTCGCGGCTGGAGGGGCTGACCAAGTTCTACGGTGTGCCGATCATCGTCAGCGGCGAACTGGCCGCCCGGGTACCGGAGTACCTGTTTTTGGAGCTGGATCGGGTGCAGGTGAAGGGGCGTAGCGAGCCGGTGACCCTCTATCAGCCGCTGGGGCTACGCGATACCGTTGCCGAATCTGTACAGCGGCAGGTTGAACAGGTCGCCGAGGCGATGGCGTCCTACCGCGAGCAGAATTGGGACCGCTTGCAGCAGCATCTGAACGAACTGGAACAGCAGGGCTTCAATGCGACCCTGATCGAACTGTACCGCTCGCGACTGGCGATCTACCGGCAAAATCCGCCGCCGGCCGACTGGGACGGCGTGTTCGTGCACACCTCCAAGTAGATCTTCTTTAGGATTCATCGCGCTGTACGGGCAGAGCCTCTACGCGTGGATTAAAGCGGTATAACCAGACCCGCGGTTGGCATGCGGGAGCTGCGGGCGTGTGGGAGGCGGGCCCCGCGGCGAGAGCCTTTTCCTGATCGTTGCTGTACTGAATAGTGCCAGAGGGCGGCCGGCCAGGTCGCTCAGGGCCGGCGCATAAGATTGTCGAGATCGGCCAAATGTATCCGCCGACCGGTGATTGATCAAGGGGGGCGACTATCAGAGGTGCAGCCCCGGCAGAGTGTTCAGCTCCACCTGATCGATCTGCTTGGCCGCCATATGCTGTTCGGCGTAGCGCAGGTAGGCGCCGCTGGTCACGAACAGGTTGAACAGCTCGCGGTCCAGCTTATTCTCCTCCACCATCCGGCCGATGATGGTCAGCGCCTGCGACAGCATCATCCCTTTCTTGTACGGACGGTCCGGCGAGGTCAGTGCCTCGAAGATATCGGCGATACACATGATGCGGGCCCGCAGCGACATCTGCTGGCCAGTCAGGCCGCGCGGGTAACCGCTGCCATCCATGCACTCGTGATGGTTGCCGGCGATCTCCGGCACGTTGGCCAGCGGTTTGGGGTAGGGCAGCGCTTCCAGCATATCGATGGTCACCAGGATATGGTCGCGCATGATATTGCGCTCATCGTCGGTCAGGGTGCCGCGTCGGATCGACAGGTTGGCGATCTCGTCCTCGGTCAGCAGCTGATGGCTGCTGCCGTAGCTGTCTGTCCAGCCGACCTTGCCGATCTCGGCGATACGGGCCAGCGCCTCGTCGGCCAGGAACTCGCCGCCGCGATTGGTGGTGCGCAGAAACGCCAAATCCTCGTCCAGCTGCCGGCAGCGATCCTCGTAAGCACGGCGTGCCTGACGAGCGGCGTTGTCGGACAGGCTTGGTAGTCGCTCCAACAGTTCGATATAGAGGTGCTGCTTAAGCTGGCTGAAGCGGGCGGCGACCAGTTCGAGCCGATCGAACATCGTCTCCAGCTTGGTGCCCTTGTCGATGATATGTTCCGGGGTGGTGATCTTGCCGCAGTCGTGCAACCAGGCGGCGATCTTCAGCTCGTACATCTGCTGCTCGGTGAAGCGGGTGTCGCCGAACGGGCCGTCGCTGGCCTCGCAGACCGCCTCCGCCAAGGTTAGCGCGATGGCCGGTACGTTTTCGCAGTGCTTGCCGGTCACCGGTGACTTGTGGTCGATCGCCCGGGCGATCATCTTGATAAAGGATTCCAGCAGCGCACGCTGGGAATCGATCAATTTGCGCTTGGTCAGCGCGGTGGCCGCCATTGACGATAGAGACTCGACCAGCTGCTGTTGCTCGGCGGAGAACGGCTGGATCTGGCCTTGGTCGTCCATCGCGTTGATCAGCTGCAGCACGCCGATCATCTCGCCCTCGTGGTCCTTCAGCGGTACGCACAGGAACGACTTGGAGTGGTAATGGAACTGCGCGTCGAACCGGCGGGTACCCGAGAAATCATATTGTTGGCAGTGGTAGGCGTCGGGGATATTGACCGTGGTCTGCTGCAGGAAGGTCTGCACCACCACCAGTTTCGAGGCTTCGCCGCGCCGGTCGAACAGGGCCACTGGGGCGAGGTCGGCTTCCGGCTCCTCCAATCCCAGGGTCCGGTTGCACATCAGTGTGAACGCCAGCGCGTCCGGATGGGTGCCGCTGAGGGTATAGAGGGTGCCGGCATCGGCATTGGTGAGTTCGATACAGCCCTGCATGATCTTGCTGAGCAGCCGGCGGTGATCTTTCTCGGCAGTCAGCGCCAGTGCCAACCGGGCCAGTTGCTGCACGATATCCTTATGGGAGCGGGTCGTCATCTGATACCTCTTGGTCCAACTGAGGCCGCTTGGGCAGCAGCGCCTGAATATGGGCTACATGGGCAAGCCTAGCCAGTCGGTCCTGTGCGTGCCAGCCACTCGTGTTCCGATTATGCCAGATGAATAGTTGTACCAGAACTGCGCTGTTTCTACGCAGTGTTCCGGATTGGATTTGTAACATATTGTTAATAAAGCGGTATTATATTTCTGGTAAACGGAAGATGGGCCGGTCGCAACAGCGGCAGGGGGCAAAGCCCACGCCAGGAAAGTGGAACAACTGATCGTGCTTTAACCAGTAAAAATTCTTTTGTAACAAGGGGTTGCACTGCCCGAAGAAATATCTATAATACGCAGCACGTTTTAGGACTATAGCTCAGTTGGTTAGAGCGCTACCTTGACATGGTAGAGGTCGGCGGTTCGAATCCGCCTAGTCCTACCAGAATTTTGAACAAAAACAGCCGCTTACGGGTCATGCCGAGTGGCTGTTTTTGTGTTGGGACAAAGCTGGGACAAAACCGGACACGAGCTGATTTTGCCCGATTTGCCATTAGAAGTGGACACCCAGCCGTTTTAATGGCAGTTCCTTAATTCCCACCTCAATATCTTCGATCTTGTGCGCTGTATAGTGGGGAACCGCGATCTCTCTGGCGCCAGCGTATTTATCTAAGTACAACCTTCATTCCAGGGCACGAGAAATCGATAGGGAGTTTGTTGTTCTGGCAGGCGCAGCAGGTCGAGAATGAAACCGGCGATTGATCAGACAATGTTGCTGGATAGCTTGCCAAATATGACCTATATTCAGGTCTTAAATTGGCTCCAGTAAAGGTGTGATATGCAACAGGTACTCGCTAACTGCTCTGCCAGCATCTCCGAACTGAAAAAGAACCCCACCGCTTTGCTGAAAGAGTCGGCCGGGGAGGCGATCGCCATTCTCAACCATAACAAACCCGCAGCCTATCTGGTTCCGGCTGAAACATACGAGTGGATGATGGAGCAGCTGGAAGATCAGGCGTTGGCGCAGCTGGTCGAACAGCGCCGCCAGCAGCGTGACCAGGCGGTCGAAGTCAGCCTGGATGACCTATAAGCTCAAATTCGTGCCCGCCGCCATGAAAGAGTGGCGTAAGTTGGCGCCCACGCTGCAGGCCCAGTTCAAGAAGAAACTGGCCGAGCGGCTGGATAACCCGCATGTGCCAGCCTCGCGCTTGCGCGGGTATGAGTCTGTCTACAAGATCAAACTGAAAACCGCTGGCTACCGCCTGGTCTATGAAGTGGTGGATGACGAGATCGTCATCTACGTGCTGGCGGTGGGCAAACGCGAAAAAGACTCTGTCTATAAAAAACTGGCGGCGCGGCGTTAACGCAACGCTGCACCACAACACATGGAAGAGGAACCGTCATGGCTGACAGTCGCGAACTGGCATTTCAGAACCACATCACCGCCGCCCTGCAGGCACAGGGATGGTAGGTGGGTCAGAGTCCAGTCAGTACGGCCGAGAGCCTTATCCCCGGAAGACCTGATCACCTATGTGCAGCAGACCCAGCCCGATTCCTGAGGGAAATTCTGTAAGATCTACGGCGCGGCACCGAGCATCATCTGCCGTACCAGCCGCTCCTTGCGCTCTTTCGAATAGCGCGCCACACAGCTTTAGCTTTCGTCCACCGCACAGGATTGATCGAATCAACTCACACGGTACCTCCTGACACGGCGGGTTTTCAACTTTGCCAATTCGCACCACCAGCTAATCTTCCGTTGGTGGAGAATGACTTCACGCACCATGCATGATTGATATTCACGACAACTATCAAGGCCTCGGGCCTGCACAAAAAGCAAACGGTTGACGATCTACTTATCTTCGTGTCAAGATAAATATATCTTGAATTCAAGGCAAAAGGAGATGGTGATGAAAGTTCTAGTACTCGGCGCAACAGGGAATATCGGTGGCCATATTCTGGCAGAAGCGTTAACACGCGGTCATGAACTGACCGTCCTCATCCGCGAGGCCAGTAAAGCCGAAACCTTGCCTTCAGGTGTGAAAGCCGTGGTCGGCGACATTGATACGTTGGACGCAAATGGCGATCTGCTCAGTCAACAGGATGTGGTCATTGCCGCGGTTCGGCCACCGCAAGGACAGGAGACGCTGCTGGTTGAGATGACCGACAAGCTGCTCAAGGTGACAGACAAGCACAAAGTGCGCCTGGTTCTGTCGGGTGGCGCTGGCGGCCTGCTGTCGCCCAAGGCGGATCAGCGACGCCTGATTGATGATCCGGATTACGTTGGCCCTGGCTGGAAAGAGATCGCCATTGCTTGCGCAGAGCAGCTGACCCATTGCCAGGATAGCGGGTTCTCGCACTGGACTTACTTAGCACCCGCTGCCTTTATTGGTGGTACGGAAAAACTAGGCCAGTTCCGGATCGGCACTGATACGCTGGTCACAGATGAGAAAGGGCAATCAAAGATTTCATTGCCAGATTTAGCCACAGCACTAATAGATGAAGTCGAGGTACCACAGTTTAACGGGGCCTGCTTCACCGTTGCTTATTAGGGTGCTGCCATCAGGGCAAGCTCGCCATGAGGCACAATAATAGATGCCAGTGCACTGCACTGGCTTTTTTGATTCGTCCGCAGACTTATCTGCGACGTCACCTGTCCATTCTTCATCGGCGGTGACCGCCGGCCAAGTCTTTCAATTGTGAACGAAGGTTAGAAACTTTTTCTGAGGTGCAAACTACGGCTTGGTTTGGTACAGAATCATAGCTACGGACCACAGCCCAATGGCTCCCAGTGGGCCGCTGAGCACCGTTGCCGGTGATGAGGCGATCGCCAGTATTCCTATAATAGGATGCCCCGAGGCCATGATGATCAGGCCCGGTCCGATGAATACCAGCAGGATCAGATATGCTCCTAAGTCCATGTCGCCCCTCTTGTTTGCAGGTTCAGTCAAGGTAGTGAATCTGTATAGCAGGAATGACTACTCAGCCAATATAGCTCGACGTCAATTGTCTTTTCGTCCTTCAATCTGGCCGACTCGCTGGTCGTTGATTCGGTCTCTCTGGACTGCTTACTCTGCCTTCGCCTGCCTCTGTTCAGCCCCGCCTCGCTAGTAAATGACACCTTGGTATGGTACTGGTAGTCGGGCATCGGCTGCGTTATTGAACACCTGTTCCGAGTAAGGTTTTAGGGCTGCGTCTTGCCATCCGTTCTGCCGCCGTCCGATGAGTGCGAATCCGATAGAGCCGTAAAGCCGAACTTGGGTGTGGGGCTGTCAGTATCAGTAGCGGACGCCTGCCCGATGTTGTAAGTCAGGAAGAGTGAAGTTTGTTCCCGAGAAGCATAATAACAACGTTGATACTCAAGGTCGTTGTGGCGGTCACGCTGACAATCGGCGTGGTGGGTTTTCTCTGGATAGAGAGCGAGTACGAGACGCTGGCCCGGGATAACCAGCGGCTTGCCGAGGAATATCATCAGGAACAGAAATGGTTGATGCGCGCCGAGGTACTGCGCGTGCGCGATCATCTGCTCCGCCAGAAAGTATCGGCGGAGGGGGAGTTGGAGGCACAGCTGCAGCGACGGGTATCCGATGCTTATGAAATAGCCATGGGGATCTATCGTCAGTACCGGGGCCAGCTGGCGGACGGGGAGATCCAGCAGCGTATCATCGATGCACTTCGCTACCACCGCCTCAGCGCCGAGCGCAGCTACTACTTTATCGATTCGCTGGACGGTGTCGGCGTGCTGTATCCGCCGAACCCTGCGACAGAGGGCCGTCCTATCGTTGAGTCCTTTGGCGACGACGGGTTGAGCCTGTTTGATGAGATGTGGCGGCTGGTGCAGCAGCGGGGGGAGGGGTTTATCCATTATGAGTGGCCCCGCCCCGATGGCGGCGATCGTCGCCATAAGAAGTACAGCTACGTCAAACTCTTCGAGCCGTACGGTTGGATCATTGGTAGCGGCGATTATCTTGAATCCTTCGAAAAAAAGATGCGTGAGAAGATCTTCCGGGATATTGCCCAGGTATCCTATGGCGCCAACAACGAAGGTTACTTCTTCATCAACTCCTATCAGGGAGATCTGTACCTGACCAACGGCCAGTATTTTGGCGGTAGCAAAAATATCTGGCACGTCGAGGACGCGCGCGGTGAGAAGGTGGTGCAGGAGAACGCACGTATCGCCCGTACGCAGCTGGGAGGGGGCTACAACCGCTATTTCTGGAACAAGCTAAACGGCGAAACGGCGGAAAAGATCGCTTTTGTGATCGGCATGGACGAGTGGCAGATATTTATCGGCACAGGGGCCTATCTGGACACCATTACCGAGGAGATCGCACGCCGTGATGCCGCTCTCCAGCAGCGGGTCCACGAGCGGGTACGTGCGGCCGTCGCCGTGTTGTTGCTGGCCTTTCTGCTGATCGGTCTGCTGGCCTATTTTATCGGCCGCAAATTGGCCGGGAACTTCCGCCTGTTCCAGTCCTCTTTCGATAGCGCCGTGGACAACGGTATCTGCATCGATGAACACAACGTCCATTTCGAGGAGTTCAAGCGCCTGGCACGCAGTGCCAACGGCATGATTAAGCGGCTGAACCGGCAAGCGGAGGCATTACGTCATAGTGCCAGTCATGATGCGTTGACGGCGCTACCCAACCGGGTTAACGGAACGGGCCATTTGAACGCGATGCTGCATCGTGCCGCTGATAAGAGATCCATGTTGGCAGTGCTGTTTGTCGATCTGGATAACTTTAAGGAGGTCAACGATACCTTCGGGCACGCGACGGGCGATCACTTGCTGCGCGAAGTGGCGGAGCGGCTGCGAAAAGTGGTTCGTGAGGAAGACCAGGTGGTACGCCTGGGCGGTGATGAATTTATTATTACCACCGGCTTTTTGCATCGCGCGCACGATGCTGAAGTGATTGCTGCAAAAGTGCAGGCTGTTTTTGCCAGCCCTTTCAGGCTGGCGCAGCGGAATTTTTACGTGACGGCCAGTATCGGTGTTGCGGTTTCGCCCGAAGGCGGTCGTTCTGCCGGGGCATTGCTGCACAATGCGGATGTGGCGATGTACCGGGCCAAGAGCCTTGGCAAGAACGCATACTTTGTTTTTGACAGTACCCTGGCGGATGACCTGTCACAGCAGCTGGAAACGACGGAGCCTTGAGAGTCTGGTTGGCCCGGGTGCTTATCTAATCGGGCAGTAGGAACTTTTGAGGTCGGGTGATAGACCGCAATACTCGGTGCTCAAGTGACCGGGGCGGTGATTGTCGGGCTGACTTCAGTTGGCTTGTGGCTGGGCGGTACGGTTTGCAGCAGTCAGATGTCGGTGGAGCGCAAGGCCGGTAACCAGCGCCGCGAAGCCCATCGCGATCGGTGTCGCCAGTGCTGCACCGTTCATACCGTACAGGGGGATCAGCCACAGCTTGCAGGCGGCATCGATCATTCGGGTAGCTGCGCCGATCAGAACCACCAGGCCGCCACGATTGGTATACTGCAGCCAGCTGGAGGAGAAGGCCGCCAGCGCCCACAGGCGCCGACGCTTAACTTTCCAAGCGCTCCCCTGTAGCAGCGGGCTCCGACCGCGACGGGTCGGTGTAGTCCGCCGCCTGTCGCCCGCGGAGCGGGCTGCTACGGCTGAATCCGCGGCCTTTTGCCGCTTGAAACTTACCGCTCGCAGTTCCTCTGTGTGGCAGCGGGCTGTTTGTCACCTGAATCAGGGCGCTATAACGCTTAAGCAACTGGTTCGAGGCTCTTCCCTCTAAAGCGCGATGATCCATAAAAAATCCATAAAAAAGGGCCTGTCGCTGACAGGCCCTTGTTGTTAGAACGTGGAAGCATGCGGTTTAGTTGGTCAGCTTGCCCTTGACGAAGTCGATGATCTGGTCGATCGCCACTTCGGTCTTGTCTTCGTCACGACGGCCCTTGTACTCCAGAGAGCCAGCCTGGATGCCGCGGTCGGAGATCACCACTCGGTGGGGAATGCCGATCAGTTCCATATCGGCGAACTTGACTCCCGGACGTTCCTTGCGGTCGTCCAGCAGCACGTCGATGCCGGCGGCGGTCAGTTCGGCGTACAGTTTGTCGGATAGCGCGCGTACTTCGTCGAATTTCTCGTAGTTCAGCGGTACCAGGGCGACGGTGAACGGCGCCAGCGCCTCCGGCCAGATGATGCCGCGCTCGTCGTGGTTCTGCTCGATGGATGCGGCCACTACGCGGGTGACACCGATGCCGTAGCAGCCCATATCCATCACCACGCTCTTGCCGTTCTCGTCCAGCACGGTGGCATTCATCGCTTGGGAGTATTTCTGGCCCAGTTGGAAGATGTGGCCCACTTCGATACCGCGCTTGATGCTCAGGGTACCCTTGCCGCACGGGCTCGGATCGCCATCTTTTACGCTGCGCAGGTCGGCCACTTTCGGGGTGGCAACGTCGCGCTCCCAGTTGATGCCGAAGTAATGCTTGCCTTCGATGTTGGCGCCGGCGCCGAAGTCGGACATCTTCTCGACGGTACGGTCGATGATGCACGGGATCGGCAGATTGACCGGGCCAAGAGAGCCGGGGCCGGCGCCGATCAGCGCGCGAATCTCATCTTCGGTCGCCATGGTCAGCGGCTCGGCCACTTCCGGCAGTTTCTCCGCCTTGATCTCGTTCAGTTCGTGGTCGCCGCGTACCAGCAGGGCGACGAAATCAGCCTCGCACTCTTCGGAGGCGCGCACGAACAGGGTCTTGACGGTTTTCTCGATCGGCAGCTTGAACTGCTCAACCAGCGCGGCGATGGTTTTGGCGTTCGGCGTATCGACCAGGGTCATCTCCTGGCTCGGCGCCGGGCGCTCGCCGGCCGGAGCCAGCGCTTCCGCCATCTCGACATTGGCGGCGTAATCGCTTTGGTCGGAGAAGGCGATATCATCTTCGCCCGAGGAGGCCAGTACGTGGAACTCCTGGGAAGTGGCGCCGCCGATCGAGCCGGAGTCGGCGATTACCGACCGGAAATCCAGCCCCATTCGGGTAAAGATGCTGGTGTAGGTCTGATGCATGACATCATAGGTCGCCTGCAGAGACTCCTGGCCTATGTGGAAGGAGTAGGCGTCCTTCATGATGAACTCGCGCGAGCGCATCACGCCGAAGCGCGGCCGGATCTCATCGCGGAACTTGGTCTGGATCTGGTAGAAGTTGGCTGGCAGCTGCTTGTAGCTTTTTACCTCGCGGCGGATCAGGTCGGTGATCACCTCTTCATGGGTCGGGCCAACGCAGAATTCGCGGTCGTGGCGATCGTGCATGCGCAGCAGTTCGGGGCCGTATTGCTCCCAGCGGCCGGATTCCTGCCACAGTTCGGCCGGCTGCACCGCCGGCATCAGGACTTCCTGGGCCCCGGATTTGTCCATCTCTTCACGGACGATGCGTTCGGCCTTGCGCAGGGTGCGCAGGCCCATCGGCAGCCAGGTGTACAGGCCGGCGGCCAGTTTGCGGATCATGCCGGCACGCAACATCAGCTGGTGGCTGATCACTTCCGCGTCGGACGGGGTCTCTTTCAGGGTGGAAATCAGGAATTGGCTCGCTCGCATAGATCCGGGGTCCCATCAATGGAATTACGAAAACCACACATTCTAGGCGCGGCCATGGCGCCGGACAAGTGTGGCAACTGCCGAAATGCGTCCTTTGCGGACGCTTAGCCGGCCTGCTTCAGGGTAACTTCACGCTGCGGGAACGGAATCTCCACCCCCTGGCCGCGGAATGCCTGATAGACGGCGCCGTTGACCTGGTATTGCAGCTCGAAATAGCGCTGGGTCGGCAGCCAGTAGCGGTAGCCGATATTGACCGAGGAGTCACCGAAGCCCTCGATGCCGATCTGCGGCAACGGCTCGCTGGCCACCTCGGGGGTATTGGCCAGTACCTGGCGGACCAGCTCGATCGCCAACTGCGGGTCGGCGCTGTAGCTGATACCGATGCTGGCTTCGACCACCTTGTATTGGAACGAGTTGGTGATCACCTCGCCGACGATATGCTTGTTTGGGATGGTGATCCGCTCGCCGTCCTCGCTGGACAGCACCGTGTAGGCCAGCCGGATCTCGTCGACCACCCCGGTCAGGCCGTTGATGCTGATGGTGTTGCCGATCACGAACGGGCGGGTCAACACGATGGTGAAACCGGCGCCGTAGTTGGAGAACACCCCCTGCAACGCCAACCCCACGCTCAGTGAGACTGCACCGATGGCGGCGACGAAGGGGGCGATGCTGATACCGAACTTGCCGAGGCAGATCACCAGCACCATGGCGATCACCAGCAGCCGCACGCAGTTGGCGATGAACATGCTGAGGGTGATGTCGATCTGGTTGCGCTGACAGATGCGCAGCGTCAGGTTGTTCATCCAGCGGGCGACGATCAGGCCGAGCAGGAAGATGATGATCGCGCCGATCACCTGAAAGCTGTAGTTGACGAAAAATTCGGTGATCAGCCTGTACAGGCGGGCGACGGTTTCCAGTTCCTGTTCCATCGGAAATCTCGGCTAGCAGTGGTTTGCAGGGCTCAGCCGGCGGCGGCCTCCTGGAGGTCGGCGTCCTGCTGCTCGACGAATTTGAACAGCGCATCCAGCTGGGTTTCGTTGAAGACCGGTATGCCGGCACGGATCAGCTCGCCGGCGGCCAGACCGCTGCCGGGCCGCAGTTGCTTGTTGAAGCTGCCGTCGTAGACGCGGTCGTTGCCGCAGGACGGGCTTTTGGCCTTCATCAGCGCGCAGCATACATCATTGCCGAGGGCGTATTCGAGGGTTCGTTCGGCACCGAGCAGAAATTCCGGCGTCACATCGGTACCGTCGGAGGTGGTGATCAGGATCGGGAACTGGGATTGGGTCTCGGCCGGGTTGCGTGGGATCGACAGGCCGCCCGCCATCTCCGGGCAGATCGCCAGCAGTCGTCCCTCGGCGCGCCACCGCTTGATGGTGGGGTGGTCGAGCAGGCTGTGCTGGCCGTCATAACGTACCGGTTCGCCGTCAAGGCATGCGCTGATCAGGATCTTCTTCATTATTGTTATTCTACAGTCTGCAGCGTTAAAAGGCGGGTAGCGGGCACACCCTGGCGCCATAGCAATCAGAGATGGGCGCCGGATACTGAACGAAGCCTGCTGACAGCTTCTCGCGATCCTGCGATTTCAGTGGGTCGGCCGGGCGTTACTCCATCTGCGCCCTGGCTCGCTACCTGAAAACGGCGCCCATTGTAATGTCTCCTCCCGTGGCCGCAACTGTTGCAGGTCAAAATTTAGTGCAGCAGCCGTTCGACCATCCGGCGTTGGCGCTGTGCCAGCTGTTCCGCCTGGCGGTTGATAGTCAGCGTATCGCCGGCCATCTCGGCGACCCGGTCGGCCACCGTGCTGATCGATTGGATCTGCTGGTTGATCGACTGGGTGGCGCCGCTCTGTTGCTCGACGGCGCTGGCGATACGCAGCGCCAACTCGCTGATCTGGTCGACGCCGGCGACGATGCCTTGCAGGCTGTCACCGGTCTGATTGATGCTGCCGATGCTGCGTTCGCTGATCTCGCGGCCTCGTTGCATCGCTTCGGTTATCCGGCCGGTTTCGTGGCGCAGGTTGTCGATCTTGAGGCCGATCTCCTCGGTGGAGGTCTGGGTGCGTTTGGCCAGTTGGCGCACCTCGTCGGCCACCACCGCGAAGCCGCGACCGTTTTCGCCGGCGCGGGCCGCCTCGATGGCGGCGTTCAGCGCCAGCAGGTTGGTCTGTTCGGCGATCCCCTTGATCACGTCGAGAATATCGCCGATCTCGTTGCTGCTGCGTTGCAGGTTGACCAGCCGCTGGTCGATCTGTTGCATCGCCTGGCCCATCTCGCCGACGCTGGTCAACGCCTGCGCCATGACATCCGAGCCGGCATGCGCCGTCTGCTGCATCTGGTTGGCTTCAATGGCGGCGGCGTGGGTATCGTTGGCCACAGCGGCGGTGCTGCTGGTCATCTGCTCGATTGCGCTGGCGATCTCGGTCAGTGCGTTCTGCTGGCGTTGAATCTCTGTACAGGTGCCCTCCATCACCGCCATCGAGCGGCTGGCGCTGCCGGACACCGCGCCGGAGGTGTCCTGGATACGGCGCAGGATGGCGTCCAGTTGCAGTTGCTGCATCCGCAGGGCCAGCTGCAGTTGGCCGATATCGTTGTTGCTGCCGATGTAGATCAGCTGCTTGATCGGATGGTCGACCAGTTGCCGGCTCTGTGCGACCAGTCGATTGAAACGACGGCAGATCAGCTGGACGCCCAGCGGCGTCAGCAGGCCGCTGACCGTTGCTGCGGCGACTCCGCTCCAGCCCAAGATCAGGGCGCCGGTTACCAGCCAGGGCAGCAGCATCAGCAACGACCACAGCTGAAGCCGGCCGGGCAGACTGATCTGCGGCACCTTCAGTTGATGGGGTGTGCGGCCCTGGTTTCGCAGCCGGTAGATAGCCTCGGCACGCTGCTGGGCGCCGCTGTCCGGCAGGCGGAAGATCCATTGCAGCTCCACCACCTTGCCCTGGTCGAGAATCGGGATTACGTAGCTGTCCAGCCACAGCGGCTGGCCGCCGCGAGTCTGCTGCATCAGCATGCCCATCCACGGGTGGCCCGCTCCGACGGTCTGGCTCAGGTCCTTATGCGGGCCATCGGGCATATCCTGATGACGCAGTTGGTCGACGGAGCGGACGGTCAGCTCGTCGGCGGAGTAGCCGCTAAGCCGGCAGTAGTCTTCGCTGGCGTAGCGGATTGCGCCGTCCGGTTCGGTGGCCAGGATCAGCGTCTGGTTGCTGTCTTGGCGATCTGATTGTTGAAGGCGGCTGTGTTGCTGCATCCGATAGTTTCCCTTTACTGGCTCCTTAAAGTGACAGCTGGTGTAGCAGGATTCGGGCCATGCCGCCGGGCCCTGTCGAGTGCCGATAATCCAGTGCCTTAGGGGCGTTCAGCGGCTTGGGTAGTTGATTATTTGCTGAATATTGCATGGGCCGGAAGCGGGCATGGTTGATCAATTGATTGACCGGCGGTTGCCGGACTATTAGACGGATTGCTTAGATAATTACGTTAACGTCAACGTAATTTATGGTTTACCTGTTGGGGCGAATCGGTTACAAATTGGGGTAAACCCTAATTCGGAGTTTCCCTAATGGATCTGTCCCTGACCGAAGAACAAAGCCTGATTCAGGAAACCGCCAAACGTTTCGCGGAAACCGAACTGGCGCCGGTCGCCGCCGAGGTCGATCGCAACGCCGACCACGGCATCGTTATCGAGAACTGCCGCAAGCTGGCGGAACTGGGCTTCATGGGCCTGAATATCGATGGTGAGTACGGCGGCAGCGAAGCCGGTGCGGTCTCCTTCAGCCTGGCCATTACCGAAATTGCCAAAGCCTGCGCGTCGACCGCGGTGTCGATGTCGGTGACCAACATGGTGGCCGAGGTGATCCAGGCCAAGGGCACCGAACAGCAGAAGCAACAGTACCTGCCGAAGATCTGCAGCGGCGAATATGCCGCCGGCAGCTTCTGCCTGACCGAATCGGGCGCCGGTTCCGACCCGGCGTCCATGCGCGCCCGTGCCGAGAAGACCGCCAGCGGCTGGAAGATCAACGGCACCAAGCAGTGGATCACCAGCGCCGAGTTTGCCGGCGTTTTCGTGGTCTGGGCGGTGAGCGACCCTGAGGCACCGAAAGGCAAGGGGATCACCTGCTTCCTGGTGCCGGCCGATGCCAACGGGATCAGCGTGGCGCCGGCCGAGCACAAGATGGGCCAGTGCGGCTCGGCCACCAACGAGGTGCATTTCGAGGATGTCGAGGTGCCGGACGACGCGGTACTGGGCCAGGTCAATGACGGCTTCCGGCTGGCGGTGGCCGAACTGGCCGGCGGTCGGATCGGTATCGGCTCACTGGCGCTGGGTATCGGTTTGGCGGCGATGGACTACGCCACCGGTTACATCCTGGAGCGCAAGCAGTTCGGCAAGCCGCTGGCTGATTTCCAGGGCCTGCAGTGGATGCTGGCCGACCGCTGCACCGAGCTGGAAGCGGCCCGTTTGCTGCTGATGAGTGCCGCCGATCGCAAGGATCGCGGCCTGCCGTTCGCCAAGGAGGCGTCGATGGCCAAGCTGTTCGCCAGCGAGAAGGCCAACCAGGCCTGCTACAGCGCGCTGCAGATGCTCGGCGGTTACGGCTATATGCGCGAGTACCCGCTGGAGCGGATGAGCCGCGATGTGCGAATTACCTCGATCTACGAGGGTACCTCCGAGGTGCAGCGGTTGATCATCGCCCGCGAAATCCTGCGCGAGCACGGTTGAGTCTAATTGGGAACCTGAATATGCAACCACTGGCCGGACTGAAAGTTCTCGATCTGTCGACCCTGCTGCCGGGGCCCTACGCCAGCCTGTTGCTGGCGGATCTGGGCGCCGAGGTATTGCGGGTCGAATCGCCGTCGCGGCCTGATTTGGTGCGAGAGATGACACCGCGGATCGACGGCCAGTCGGCTGCCTTCGGTTACCTGAACCGCGGCAAGCGGTCGCTGGCGCTGGATCTGAAGCATCCTGACGCCAAAGCGGTGATCCAGCGACTGGTGGCGGAGTACGACATCCTGGTCGAGCAGTTCCGGCCCGGCGTGATGGCGCGGTTGGGGCTGGATTACGACAGCCTGGCCGAGCTCAACCCGAAGCTGATCTACTGCTCGATCACCGGCTACGGCCAGAGCGGGCCCTACCGTGACCGGGCCGGACACGATATCAACTTCCTGGCGCTGTCCGGTGTCGCCAGCCATATGGGCCGTAAGGCGGAGGGACCCGCGCCGCTCGGTATCCAGGTGGCCGATGTTGCGGCCGGCTCCCATCCGGCGGTGATCGGCATCCTGGCGGCGGTGATCGAACGTGGCCGCACCGGCTGCGGGCGGCAGATCGACATCTCGATGGCCGACAATGCCTTCGCCCTGCAGGCGCTGCTGGCGCCGGGCGCACTGAACGGCGAGCCTGATCCGCAGGCCGAAAGCCATTTCCTCAACGGCGGTGGTTTCTATGACTTCTATCGAACCCGCGACAACCGCTATATGGCGGTGGGCAGCCTGGAACCGCATTTCCGGCAGCGGCTGATCGAGGCGCTCGGCCAGCCGGAGCTGGCGGTGCTGAATGATGCCGAACTGAAAACGGCGCTGGCCGAGCTGTTCGCCCGGCAGGATTTCGATCACTGGTGCCGTTGTTTCGCCGAGGTCGACGCCTGCGTCGAGCCGGTGCTCGGGATCAGTGAGGCGGCGCAGCACCCGCAATTCGTTCAGCGGGGGCTGATCGGCACCGGTGCCGGTGGTGAGCGCCAGATCGGCTGTGCAATTCGTTTTACCGATCAGCAGGAACAACCCTCTGAACCGGCTCCCAGGCTGGGGCAGCATAACGACGAAGTGATGCGCCAGCTGGGCTATACGGCGGCCGAAATAACGGAATTTAGCAGTGCGGGCCTGTTCGGTTGAACCGGCGCACAGCACGAATAACAAGACGAATAACAACGATAACGGATGAGAGAACAAGCGATGACGACACAGAACTATCAGCAATTCTACGATCAGTTCGAGCCGGCCATGATCGAGCAGAAGCTGCTCGGCTCGCTCGAACAGGGCTTCAATGTCTGCGAGGAGATCTGCGACCGTTGGGCTGAAGATGAAAGCCGACTGGCACTGCGCTATGAAGGGGTCGAGCGCGCGGCATCCGACCATACCTTTGCCGAGCTGAAGCGTCGTTCCGCCCAGTTCGCCAACTTCCTGACCAGCCAGGGGATCGGCAAGGGCGACCGGGTCGCCGCGCTGCTGCCACGTACCCCGGAATTACTGGTAGTGATCCTCGGCACCTTGCGTGCCGGTGCGGTCTACCAGCCGCTGTTCACCGCCTTCGGTGCGGGCGCCATCGAATACCGGCTGGGCACCGCCGGTACCAAACTGGTGCTGACCGATCCGGCCAACCGCATGAAGCTGGATGACGTCAAGGATTGCCCGACCAAGCTGCTGGTCAACCGTGATCAGGCTGACGCCAAGTACGCCGGTGATCTGGATTTCGAAACCGAGATGGCCAAGCAGTCCGACCAGTTCGAGCCGGTACGGATCGGCGCTGAAGAACCGTTCCTGCAGATGTTCACCTCCGGTACCGTCGGCAAGGCCAAAGGCGTGGCGGTGCCGGCCCGTGCCTTGCTGTCGTTCTATGTCTACATGCGTTACGCGATCGGCCTGCGGCCGGACGACACCTACTGGAACGTCGCCGATCCGGGCTGGGCGTACGGCCTGTACTATGCGGTGGTCGGCCCGCTGCTGCTGGGTAATACCACCCACTTCAACGAGCACGGCTTCACGCCGGAATCCACCTACATGATGCTGCGCAAGTACCACATCACCAACCTGGCGGCGGCGCCGACCGCTTACCGGATGCTGATGGCCCATGACGACATCCTGTCGGACGGCGATAAGTTCGATCTGCGGGTGGCCAGCTCCGCTGGTGAACCGCTGAATCCGGAAGTGATCAGCTGGGTCGACAAGCGACTGGGCTGCCCGGTGATGGACCACTACGGCCAGACCGAGACCGGCATGACCGCCTGCAACCATCACGAGCTGGAGCAGAGCGTGGTGCGGGTAGGCTCGATGGGCTTCTCGATGCCGGGTCATCGGGTGGTGGCGCTGGATGGCGACTACAACGAGGTGGGTGAGGGCGAAACCGGCCAGCTGGCGGTGGATGTCGATAACTCGCCGCTGTTCTTCTTCCAGGGTTATACCTGGGGCGAGAAGAACCCGTTCCACGGCAAGTACTACCTGACCGGCGATGTGGTGATCAGCCACGGCGACGGCGGCTACTCCTTCGCCGGCCGTGATGACGATATCATCACCACCGCCGGTTATCGGGTCGGTCCGGCCGATGTCGAAAGTACCCTGCTGGAGCACGAAGCAGTGGCCGAATCCGGCGTGATCGGCAAGCCGGACCCGGAGCGCGGCTCGGTAATCAAGGCCTACGTGGTGCTGAAGTCGCAGTTCGACCCGAGCGACGAGCTGGCCGCCGAGCTGAAAACCCTGGTGCGCGAACGGCTGTCGACCCACGCCTTCCCGCGTGAGATCGAGTTCGTCCCGGAGCTGCCGAAGACACCGAGCGGCAAGATCCAACGCTTCATCCTGCGCAACAAAGCGCGCGAAGAAGCGGATTCCTGAGCGGGACGAGCGGATGGAGACGCTGAATCCCGAGTATGAAACGGAGGTGCGCCGGGTTTTTTCCGGTGCACCATTCATCCAGTCGCTGGGTGCCGAACTGGTCGAGTTCGCGCCCGGCTACTGCCGCAGCCGGATCCAGATCGACCCGCATCATCAGCAGCAGGATGGCTTCATTCACGCCGGCGTGCAGGCCACCCTGGCCGATCATACCGCCGGCACCGCTGCGGCGACGTTGATTCCGGCCGGCAAGCGGGTGCTGACCGCCGAGTTCAAGATCAACCTGCTGCGTGCCGCGCAGGGGCGCTTGCTCTGTTGCGAGGCGACGGTATTGAAGCCGGGCCGTACGTTGATCGTCGCTGAAGCGGAGGTGTACGCTCAGCAGGCGCAACGGCAACTGGTGGCCAAGGCAACGGTGACCCTGGCGGTGGTCGATGTGGAGCGAGGAGGGAAGTGATGGACTTCGAAGCGATGCAGGGCTTCCTGACGGAGCATTTTCCGCAGGGCGAGCAGTATGGCGAGCTGTTGCAGCTGGGTGACGGTTGGGCGCTGATGAAACTGCCGGTCGATGACCAGCATCTGCGGCCCGGCGGTACGGTGTCGGGCCCGGCGATGATGGGGCTCGCAGACGTGGCGCTCTATGCGGCGCTGCTCAGCAAAATTGGTCCGGTGCCGCTGGCGGTGACCACCAATCTGAATATCAATTTCCTGCGCCGGCCGCGACCGGATGCCGATCTGCTGGCGCGGGCCAAGATGCTGAAGGTCGGTAAGCGGCTGGGTGTCGGCGAGGTCTACCTGTTCTCGGAAGGGGCGGAGGATGACCCGGTGGCCCATGCCACGCTGACCTATTCGATCCCGGAACCGGGGGCGCGTTGATGAGTATCCATTGGCGTGACGAACGACTGCTGCTGGACGATGGCACCGAGATCGGCTGCCGGTTCGGTGAGCAGCCCGGTGGCGAATCGAAACCGACGCTGGTGCTGTTGCACGAGGCGCTCGGCTGCATCGCGATGTGGAAGCAGTTTCCGCAGCGGTTGGCGGAGCGCACCGGTTGCAACGTTTTTATCTACGAGCGGCGTGGCTACGGCCGTTCGTCGCCGATCAACTTGCCGCGGCCGGACGATTACCTGGTCGAGGAGGGCCGTGACTGGCTGCCGCAGGTGCTGGCAGCGGCGGGCCTGGAGCGGGTGGTGCTGATCGGTCACAGTGACGGCGGTTCGGTGGCACTGGTCGGTGCCGCTCAGCAGCTGCCCTCCGTGGCCGGCCTGATCACCATGGCGGCGCATATCTACGTCGACGAGCTGTGCATTGCCGGCATCGTCGAGACGGGGGCGCGCTACCACAACAGCGACCTGCCGCAGCGGCTGGCGCGCTATCACGGTGAGCGTACCGATCTGCTGTTCCGTGCCTGGCACGAAACCTGGCTGCGCGACAGCTTTCAGCAAGCGCTGAGGCTGGAATCCTGGCTGGGCCGGATTCGCTGCCCGGCGTTGATCATGCAGGGCAGCGACGATCAATACGGCCTGCCAAAGCAGGTCGACGATATCTGCAGCGGCATCGGCGTGACAGCGAGCGGACTGTTTCTGCCCGGCTGCGGCCATATCCCGCACCTGGAGGCCGAAGCGGCCACGCTGGACGCGATCGAAACCTTCCTGGCTCAGCAGAACCTGCTGGGCTGAGCTAGCAGCCTGTCGGACTTAACACTAATCCACTGCGGAAAAACGGATATTGGTCATCTTTTCCGAACGATTTCGTTAAATAGCTCGCTATTCGCCTCAATCGTTCGAAAAATCTGCCTCAATCCCGCTTTCCCTCGCTACGATCGGTCAAGCCCGACAGGCTGCCAGGTTGATCAGTCGAGCCGGGTCGCCTTGTGGACCAGTTCCGGCAGGCTGTCGGCGCGCATCTTGCTCATTACCCGGGAGCGGTGCACTTCCACCGTTTTCGGGCTGATACCCAGCTCCTCGGCGATCTCGCGATTGGCCTTGCCGGATACCACCAGCGTCATCACCTCTTTTTCGCGCCGGCTGAGGGAGTCGTAGCAATCCAGGATGCTTTGCAGCTCCTGCTGTTCGCCGTGCATCGAGCGAGCCCGCTCCAGCCCCTGCCGCACCAGCCGCAGCAAGACTTCGTCGTCGAACGGCTTTTCGATGAAGTCCAGCGCGCCGTTCTTCATGGCGCTGACCGCCATCGGAATATCGCCGTGGCCGGAGATCACGATGATCGGCAGTTGGATGCCGCGCTCGTTCATGATCTGCTGCAGCGCCAGGCCGTTGATCTCCGGCATCCGCACATCCAGCAGCATGCAACCGACTTCGCCCCGGTAGCGGTCGAGAAATTCATGGGCGGAGCTGAAGCCGACCACGTTCAGGTCGTCGGACTCCAGCAGCCACTGCATGGAGTCACGAAAATCGTCATCGTCATCCACGATGAAGACGGTTCCTGACGGATTTTGCACCTTGATTGATCCTTTTTACTTATCTTTTAGCGGCAGTTTCAGATGGAACTGGGTACCGGTCTTGCCGTCGCTTTCCGCCCATAGCTGGCCGCCATGGGTTTCGATAATGGTCCGCGAAATCGCCAATCCCATACCGAGGCCGGTCGATTTGGAGGTGTAGAACGGCTCGAACAGTTTGGCCAGTTCCTCCCGGTTGATGCCTTTTGCTTCATCTTCGACGGAGATATGGATATATCCGCCGGCGTTGCGGGACGAAATGATAACTGGACGGTAGCGTTTATCACAATCGCTATACGCTTCGATGGCATTTCGCATCAGGTTGAGCAATACCTGCTCGATCTGGATCTTGTCGGCCAGCAGCTTGGGATCGCTCTCGTCGAGCATGAATTCGAAGCTGATATTGTGGTCGATCGCCTCCTGGTACAGGAACCGGCTGACCTCGCGGCAGGCCTCGTTGACCGGGAACTCGATCCGCTGGAACTCGGTTTTCTTCACGAAGCTGCGCATCCGCCGCACGATCTCGGCTGCCCGCTTGGCCTGGCGGGTGATCAGCAGCATCGAGTTGGCGACGGTGTCGATATCGGTCAGCCCCTCGTCCAGCCGGCGCTGGGTGCCGCGGCAGTAGTTGAGGATCGCCGCCAGCGGCTGGTTGATCTCGTGCGCCAGCCCGG
The DNA here is from genome assembly GCF_019795155.1 of Marinobacterium arenosum. Classification (GTDB taxonomy): domain Bacteria; phylum Pseudomonadota; class Gammaproteobacteria; order Pseudomonadales; family Balneatricaceae; genus Marinobacterium_C; species Marinobacterium_C arenosum. The sequence goes on from NZ_JAILYN010000010.1 coordinate 95,252, forward strand.
TGGCCATCTCACCGACCGACAGCAGGCGCGACATATGGGCCATCTCCAGCTGGTGCCGTTTGGCCTCCTCTTCGGCCTTGCGCTTGAGGGTGATATCGCGGCCGATGATCGAGTAGTACTCAACCTTCATGTTTTCGGTACGGTTGCGGTGGGCGATGATCTCGCGTACCTCGGCGGTCCGCTTCGGATTGGTGGGGATCTGCAGCGGGATGCTGCCGTACCAGGTGCCGTGATCGGCGGCGTGACTCAGCGCCGGCCGCACCAGCGAGGCCAGCAGTTCCTCGTCGAACAACTGGTCGAGGTAGAACACCACCGGGTTCTCCTTCTCGGTGCCCAGGGTGATATAGGCGGCTTCGTTCATGTAGGTCAGCTGCAATGTTTCGTGCTTGCAGAACATGATCATGTCCGAGGAAGCTTCCACCACCCGGGCCAGTCGGCGGGTGGCCTGCTGGGCCAGTTCGCGTTCGGTGACGTCGCGCGATACGCAGATGATCTCGACCGGCTCGCCGTGCTCGTCGCGGATCGTGCGGCTGGTGGTTTCCAGCCAGATATAGTGGCCGTTACGGTGGCGGTAGCGATAGACGTTGGTGTACATGCCGTGCCGGTAGCGCACCGACTTGGCCCGCTTGACCAGGTTATCGGCGTCTTCCGGGTGGAACAGGTCGTAGCCGGGGGTGCCGATGATCTCGTCGACGCTGTAGCCCAATACCCGTTCGACTGCCGGGTTGACGTCGATGTAGGTCCATTCGGGGGTGGCGGTATGGCGCGAGATCATATCGGTGGACTGCTCGGCCAGCAGCCGGTAGCGGTCGGCCTCCTCGCGGCAACGTTGCAGTTCGCTGTTAACGTCTTGATTCATGATATGTGCCTGTCGGGCACCGGCTGAGCCGGGTACGTCGGGTTTGTTATTGTTCAGTGATGGATTATCCAGGGCGCACTGTTGTGGAGGGTCCGGAACTGGCTAAGGGAAAACCCATCCTGTTGTTTGTTCCATGTCATCTTATGACTTTAGGCTAGGTTGTTTAATAAGGGGAAATACTTAGTATAGGTTTTGTCGGAGCTTAGGGAACCTGTGAATAAGTCCCTTATGTTCTCTGCGGGCTCTAGAACGGTCAGATGCACGAAAGGCAGCGCAGCGGAATGACGCGTCCTTTCCAAGCTGCCTGACAAAGCAGATGGCCGTTCTAGAACCCGCCCTCCGGGGCTGTCGGAGCAATCAGAGCTCTGCGTTAACGATTTTCGACGGACAACCAGTACGCCTGTAATCGTTGCCTTGATCTCTGATCGCTCCGACAGCCAGAGGCCCAAGGGACTTGTTCACAGGTTCCTTAGGGAGTCTGCGAATGAGTCCCTGGAGTCCGCGCAGGTCAACAACAATCCAGCAAAGGAATAACAACATGAGTTCAGCACACCACAGCCCCTATGCGCTGGGATTGGACCGGAATGAGGCCAATTTCGCGGCACTGACCCCGCTGAGTTTCATCGCCCGCAGCGCGGCGGTCTACCCTGGGCGTACCGCTGTCGTTCACAACGATCTCCGTCGCAGCTGGGCGGAAACCTATGCCCGTTGCCGTCGGCTGGCCAGCGCACTGCAGGCCAACGGCGTCGGTCAGGGTGAGACGGTCTCGGTGATCGCCCCCAATCTGCCGGAGGTGTTTGAAGCCCACTTCGGGGTGCCGATGGCCGGGGCGGTGCTGAACGCAATCAACATCCGGCTCGATGCCGAGGCGATCGCCTTTATCCTGCAGCATGCCGAAAGCAAGGTGGTGATCGTTGACCGGGAGTTTTCCGAGGTGGTTGGCCGGGCGCTGAAAATGCTGCCGCACAAGCCGCTGGTGGTCGATATCGACGACCCGAGCTATCAGGGCGGTGAACTGATCGGCGCGCTGGATTACGAGGCCTTTATTGCGCAGGGCTCGGCCGATTTCGACTGGCAGCCGCCGGCCGACGAGTGGGATGCGATCACCCTGAACTACACCTCCGGCACCACCGGCAACCCGAAAGGGGTGGTCTACCATCACCGGGGGGCGTACCTGAATGCGATGAGCAACATCGTCTCCTGGGATATGGGCCAGCACCCGGTTTACCTGTGGACATTGCCGATGTTCCACTGCAATGGCTGGTGTTTCCCCTGGAGTATCGCCGCGGCAGCCGGGGTCAGCGTATGCCTGCGTCATGTTCGCGACGAGGATATCTATAACCTGATCAAGTCCGAGCGGGTCAACCACTTCTGCGGCGCACCGATCGTACTGAATATGTTGAACAATGCACCGGACGAGATGAAAGCCGGTATCGAGCATCAGGTCAAGGTGATGACCGCCGGTGCGGCACCGCCGGCGGCGGTGATTCAGGGGATGGAAGCGATGGGCTTCTCGGTGACCCATGTCTATGGCCTGACCGAAACCTACGGACCGTCGGTGGTCTGTGCTTGGCACGAGGAGTGGGATGAGCAGCCGCTGGAGCAGCGTGCCCGGTTGAAGGCGCGCCAGGGGGTGCGGGCGCCGATGCTGGAGGGGCTGATGGTGGCCAATCCGAAGACCCTGGAGCCGGTGCCGCAGGATGGTCAGACGATGGGTGAGATCTTCATGCGCGGCAACCTGGTGATGAAGGGCTACCTGAAGAACCCGTCCACCACCGACGAATCGTTCGAGGGCGGTTGGTTCCACTCCGGCGACCTGGCGGTATGGCACGAAGACGGTTACATCGAGATCAAGGATCGCTCCAAGGATATCATCATTTCCGGCGGCGAGAACATCTCCAGCATCGAGGTGGAGGACGTGCTCTACCGCCATCCGGAGGTGATGGAGGCGGCGGTGGTCGCCAAACAGGATGACAAATGGGGCGAGGTGCCCTGTGCCTTTATCAAGTTGAAACCGGGCTCAAGCGTGGATGAGCAGGCGATCATCCAGTTCTGCCGCGACAACATGGCCCGCTTCAAGGCACCGAAACACGTCGTGTTCGGCGAACTGCCGAAAACCTCGACCGGCAAGATCCAGAAGTTCGTGCTGCGTAGCCAGGCGGACCAGCCTGACGAGGGCTGATCGACAGGGTGGGGCGGTTTTGCTGTTTCGCCCGGCTTACCCGGCAATAGGCAAGACTTGTAGGGTGGGCACGTTTGTTGTGCCCACGCGGCGATCGTCACCTGATGTGGATGTTTCCCGCTAATCCGCGAAGAACCGAAAATAAAGGGCGCCTGGGCGTAATGCCGATCAGTTAAGCTCTTTAACTTGCTGATCAGGCAAGAGAAAATCCGGAATCCATGTTAAGGGTTCCGGATTTTTTTATGCATTTCAGTCAGGCAGTGGATGCCATCTCTCGCGTTT
>NZ_JAILYN010000100.1 GCF_019795155.1 Marinobacterium arenosum
GGGGTGCAGATACCATCAAGGCTGGGCACAAACGCCCGTTGCAAAGCCGGATATAAGGAAGCAGTCCTTCGCCTGTTGTACAAAGGAAACGTGCTTGCCAACACGGGTGGGTCCATATAAGGGCTTTAGTAGCGACCGGGCTAGCTCGGAGTTGATATGTCATTTTGCAGCGCTACGGGCTGTTGGTCCGCTGAAGCTAGCCGGCTAGAGTCAATCCGTTGAGGCCATTTTGGAGCAGCGGTCGGGCAGAGTTAGCCGCGACCTATAGCGGTATGATTGAGTCTCGCACGGTTAGCCATGAGGCGGCGTCGTTTGTGCCAGCGCGCTTGTATACCGTTGGCTAATGCGGTTCCTGCCAGCGAGCAAAAAACTCCCGTAGCTCCTGCTCCGACGGCTGGTGGCGGAATACCAGCTTGTCATCCACCAGGATATTGGGCGAGTGGCGGATATTGTGGGCCCGGATCAACTCCGGGTGATTCTCCAGGTAGGTGATCTCGTAACGGATGCCCAGGTCGCCGAACTCCTTCTCCAGGTTGGGCAGTGAAAAGTCCGTTTTGGTGACCAGCAACTGAACTCTCATGCCTGCTATCCTCAAAGGTGTTTGCCTCAGCAAGTATAGCAACCACCGCTGCGTACCCGATGAGTCGGTACGTGGTTTGAAGCCAACGGATGCATATCGGGAGGGGACATTGCACTACAGTATTCACCTTGGCCGTAGCCGCTCGTCGGCTCGGCGACAACCTCCGCTGGTCACTCTGGACCTGCAGCAGCATGCGGCGATCTTCTGCCAGAACAAGGAGCTTTTTGTTGGCTATCCTGAAGCTAACGGGATGTCCAACTACTATGGCGAGGCGATCTATCTGGGCGATGAGATCCGCGAGCTGCGTGATGAGCTGATCGCGTTGGAAAAGGTTTTCAACGGTAACGATGAGGTACATCCGACGCTGGTCAGGCTTCTGGCCGTGGCCGAACGGGCGATCGCCAAGGGCCTCGATATCTACTGCTTCAGCGGCTGCTGAACGGTATGGCCGGCGGAGGAGCTATCCATGGCTATCGCACGAACAGTCTATGACTACCTGAACCAGCAGGTCGGCAGTTTTGAAACCATTGCCCATCCGAAAACCGCAACCAGTCGTGAGGCGGCGGATGCCGCCTATGTGCTTGAAGACCATGTGGTTAAGGCGGTGCTGCTGAAGGACGATACCGGCTACCTGCAGGTGTTGATTCCCGCCAGCCAGTGGATCAGCCTGCATCGGTTGCAGGATCAGCTGAACCGCAAGCTGGAACTGGCGCCGGAATCGGATGTGGATAAGTTGTTTACCGATTGCGACCAGGGCGCGGTAACGCTGGGGACGGCCTACGGCATCGAAACCATCGTCGACGAGGCGCTCTGCTCGCTGTCCAAGGTCTACCTGGAAGGCGGCGACCATGAGCAATTGATCGTGCTGAGCGGCGATCAGTTCAACGACTTGATCAAGGGGTTGCGGCGCGGTCACTACTGCGAGCAGCACTGATTTCAGCTCTTTCGCCGGGCGATCTCTAGCCAGGGCATCGTAGCGGTAGAAAATCACTACTGAACGACGTTGGCCGGGCAGTCCCCGCCCGGCTTTACGAAGTATGTTCATATAGGCGCATTTCGCGGATCGTACCCGAGCTGGCAAGCATCCGTTAAGCCAGCATCCCCAATACTCCCGGACACAGAATGTTGTCTCGATAAACGCGGATCGGAGCTCTGGCGGCCGACTATGCTTTAGCACATGCGCCGGCTTCGAAAGGAGGCGGGGGTGGGCGGCATCAGGAAGGGCGAGGGAGAGGCAATCGACGGGACGTTCGCCTGTGGTATCTCGACCATGCGATTTATCGGTTAATTCCTTTCATTAAAAGGAGCCAGTTATGAACAGATCCATGATGCTGGGTGGCCTGGTAGGTGGGGTGGCCGCGACCGCTTTGGTGGCGGTTGCCGGATTTCAATATGTTGACCGGTCGCCGCAGTTTGCCGAGGTGTTGGATGTACAGGCGGTTACTCAGAGCTATACCACACCGCGCCAGGAATGCGTCGATCGCCAGGTGACCCGGGTCAAACCGGTTCAGGACCAAAACCAGGTTGCCGGTACCGTGGTCGGTGCGGTGGTCGGCGGGCTGCTGGGCAGCCAGATTGGCGGCGGCAGCGGCAAGAAGTTGGCTACCGTGGCGGGTGCGGCGGCCGGCGGCTATGCCGGTAACAAGGTGCAGGAGGATATGCAGCGCAAGGACACCTACACCACCACCGAGCGCGATTGCCGTACCGTGCAGGACCGGCACCAGAAGGTGGTCGGTTACGATGTACAGTACAAACTGGGCGAACAGGTGGATGTGGTCAGGCTGGATTACCAGCCGGGGCCGACTATCCCGGTCAAGGATGGCCAATTGGTGCTTACCAAGCCGGCAACGACCGCGACCCAGTAACTTGGCGGGATACGGTGGTAGGCGATCCCCGATTCGCTGGCAGGTTGCCGCCGAAAATATCGTAGCAGCTCGCTCCGCGAGCGACCGATTTGCGTAAATAGTCGGCCGGTCGCCCACGGAGTGGGCTGCTACAGGGGGCTGTTGGGCCGACAAAGCACCGGTCTGAGTTTCTAACAACCGCCTGCGGCGGTGGCGCCCCGGGTGACGCCCTTGTATCTCTCCATACCTGCCTCAAGCCGTTGATTAGGCGGCTTGGGGCAGGTATGGGGAGATGGTTGTCTGTTCCTGATATGAAAAAAACAAAAAGCCACCCGAAGGTTAATGCCGATCAGTTAAGCTCATTGAGCCGCTGATTCTGCGAAAGAAAATCCGGAATCCTTAGGCAGGATTCCGGATTTTTTCTTTTCGAAGATTTCAGGGGAAAAGTCGAACTGGACCATAT
>NZ_JAILYN010000101.1 GCF_019795155.1 Marinobacterium arenosum
ACTTTCGTGTTGCCGACAAGGCGAGAGCGGCGTTATCCCCGGGCATTAAAGAGCTGCCCATGCCGCTACCCCGTGAGAAAGAAAAATGCCAGTCAGTTGGCTTAACTGACTGGCATTAGGCCTGTGGCCGGTTTTTTTGTTTCAGTGTTTCTCCAACCTCAACAGCTTTGGCCGTACGCCACCAATTCTCCAAATCGGCCTCAGATGAACAACTTACTGAAGAGTCACAACTAGGGGCACCTTCAGCCGTCACCGGCCTCGTTTACCGCTTACCGCTTACCGCTTGAGACTCACAACTCACACCGGATTATCGATATCGATAAACCGGTGCTCGATGCCGAACTCCGCCGCCAGCGCCTCGCCCAGCGCCTGCACGCCATAGCGTTCGGTGGCGTGGTGGCCGGCGGCAAAATAGTGGATGCCGTTTTCCCGCGCGCTGTGCACGGTCGGCTCGGAGATCTCGCCGGAGATGAAGGCGTCCATACTTTGGGCGATCGCCTGCTCAATATAGCCCTGGGCCGCACCGGTGCACCAGCCGACCGTTTCGATCAGGTGGTCGCCGCCCTCGATTAGCAACGGCTGGCGTCCCAGCGCCCGGGCGATCCGCTCGGCAAAGGCGGTGGCCGTCAGCGGCTGCGCCAGCTTGCCGACCAGGCCGACACTGTCCGGGTTACCCGGCTCCAGGCCGCCGGTGGTTTCCAGTTCGAGCAGCTCGGCCAGCCGGGCGTTGTTACCCAGCGTCGGGTGACAGTCCAGCGGCAGGTGGTAGCCGATCAGGCTGATGTCGTTGGCCAACAGCGTCTTCAGCCGGTTACGCTTGATACCGCGCACCGCGCTGTCCTCGCCCTTCCAGAAGTAACCGTGGTGTACCAGCACCGCATCGGCCTGCCAGTCGACGGCTGCATCGAGCAGCGCCTGGCAGGCGGTCACCCCGGTCACGATCCGACCGACCTCGGTGCGCCCCTCCACCTGCAGCCCGTTGGGGCAGTAATCACGGAAACGGCCGGGGGTCAGCAGGTTATCGCAGTAGACCAGCAGTTCGTTCAGTTGTACGGTCACGGGCAGCTCCTCTGGGCGTTTGGGCCGGTCTGCGCCTGGCGACTGGCGCCAACATTGCTTCAGACCGGGATCCATCGCCGGGTTGTCATTACATCTTGTTGAATCTCCTCGTATAATTCTAACAATCCGTTGAGGCAAAAGGAGCGTATCCCTTTTGCGTTAACCTGCGATCACCGAACAGGCCCTGCTGCGGCCTGCAAGCCAAGCACAAGAATCCCGAATATGCGCCGACTGACATTTCTGATGTGGCCGATAGTGGCCGGGGTACTGGCAGCCGTACTGCTGCTCAAGCTGTTTCCCGACCTGCTCGGCCCCAATATCACCACCGTCGAGATCATCGAGTCCCAGAACGGCGCACAGCGCCCGGTCGGCAGCGCCGGCAGCGGCCCGGTCTCCTATGCCGACGCGGTCAGCCAGGCGGCACCGGCGGTGGTTAACATCTATACCCGCACGCTGGTACCGCAGAAAGTGCACCCGCTGTTCAACGATCCGTTCTTCCGCAAGTTCTTCGACATGGACAACGTGCCGCAGCGGGCCCGGATCGAATCCAGCCTGGGGTCCGGGGTCATTCTCAGCGCAGAGGGCTATATCGTTACCAACAACCACGTCATTGCCGGCGCCGACAGCGTGGTGGTGGCGCTGAGGGACGGCCGCGAAGCGATGGCCGAGGTGGTCGGCAGCGACCCTGAAACCGACCTGGCGGTACTGAAGGTCGATCTGAAAGAGCTGCCCAGCATTACCCTGACCAACTCGGAAAACCTGCAGGTTGGCGACGTGGTGCTGGCGATCGGCAACCCGTTCGGAGTCGGCCAGACCGTCACCATGGGGATTATCAGCGCCACCCGCCGCAACAGTCTGGGGCTGAGCACCTACGAGGATTTCATCCAGACCGATGCGGCGATCAACCCAGGCAACTCCGGTGGCGCGCTGATCAACGCCTATGGCCAACTGATCGGTATCAACACCGCGATCTTCAGCAAATCCGGTGGCTCCCAGGGGATCGGCTTCGCCATTCCGAGCAAGCTGGCGGTCGACGTCATGCAGGACCTGATCCAGCATGGCCGGGTAATTCGCGGCTGGCTGGGGATCGAGATCCAGCAATTGACCCCGCAACTGGCGGAATCCTTCGGCCTCGATCGGATGCAGGGGCTGCTGGTCGCAGGCCTGTTCCGCAACAGCCCGGCCCACCTGGCCGGCCTGCAGCCGGGCGATATCATGCTGTCGATCAACGGCAACCCGATCAGCAACAGCCAGCTGTCGATGAACCAGATCGCCCAGTACAAGCCGGGCGACCAGGTGGAGGTGGAGATCCTGCGCAACGGCAAGCGCCAGACCCTGGGCGTCACCATCGGCGAACGGCCGGCCAGCCAGTTGAGCAACGGCCAGAAATGAGGCGTTTACGGCAATCAAAAGCGCTTGTATAGGCGAGGCGCGGTGGTTGCTTCAGCTCATAGCCGAACCGCTAGCTCGCGGAGCGAGCTGCTAGGACGCTCTTGAATAAAATCCAAATACAAAAACAAAAACGGCCGCTATTGCGTAATGCCAGTCAGTTAAGCCAACTGACTGGCATTTTTCTTTCTCACGGGGTAGCGGCATGGGCAGCTCTTTAATGCCCGGGGATAACGCCGCTCTCGCCTTGTCGGCAACACGAAAGTGG
>NZ_JAILYN010000102.1 GCF_019795155.1 Marinobacterium arenosum
GATCGGGAACTGGAGCGACGAGGGCACCGCTTCTGCCGATACGCTGATGACTGCAACGTCTATGTTCGCAGTCAGCGCGCCGGTGAGCGGGTGCTGGCTTCCCTGACCCGATACCTTGAGACACGGCTCAAACTCAGGGTTAACCGGAGCAAGAGCGCGGTGGATCGTCCGTGGAAGCGCAGCTTCCTCGGATACACAGTTGATCTGTAGTGGTCAACTAATTCCGGACAGTAAGTTAAGCCGACTCTCGGCATGAACCGGTGAGACACCACCGTTGTGTTGATGCGGGCGCCGTCGGTTGTAGTAGTCCATCAGGTAGCGACTGATATCTCGTACGGCTTCGCTGAACGTGGCGTAACCGGTCGAGGGGATCCACTCTGACTTCAGGCTGCGGAACAAGCGCTCCATCGGCGCATTGTCCCAGCAATTGCCACGGCGGCTCATGCTTTGCGTCATCCGGTATCGCCAGAGATATTGTCGGAACTTGTGGCTTCCATACTGACTGCCCTGATCGGAGTGGAACAACACTCCGGCGGGGCGGCCTCGTGCTTCCCAAGCCATATTGAGGGCGTTGATTACCAGCTCGCTGTCTGCTGCTTTCGACAGCGCCCAACCCACCAATCGCCGACTGTACAAGTCGATCACGGCCGCCAGGTAGCACCATCGGTTGCCGGCCCAGATATAGGTAATATCGCTACACCACACCCGATTGGGAGCCTCGACATCAAAGTTCCGATTCAACCGATTCGGGATGTCCGGCCGCTCACTTGTGGCGGCCCTATAGGCATGCGCGCCAGGTTGCTTGCAGATCAAACCGAGCTCCTTCATCAACTGCCTGATCTTGAAACGACCAACCTGATGCCCTTCGTCCCGCATCAATTTCGCCAGTGTTCGACTACCAGCTGACGCCCGGCTGGCGGTAAATAATCGCCTAACCTCGCTACGCAACAGCACCTGATCACCATCAATCCGGTCCTGACGTTTCCGATAGGCGTAAAAGCACGATGGAGATACATCGAATACTGAACAGACCAGATCTACGGCGTCCTGCTCTCCCAACTGGTCTATCAGCGCGTACGTTCGAGTGCGTCCGACATCAAGAGAGCGGTAGCCTTTTTTAGTATCGCTTTTTCACGTTCAAGCCGGTTAATCCGCGCTTCCAGTTCCTGAATCCTCTGCTGCTCCGGGGTTAATACCTTACTCTGCGGTGTAGCACCTGAGCGCTCCGCCTCGAGCTGTTTCACCCAGCGCCGCAGCGCCGTTTCCCCGACATTCAACGAGCGGCTGGCTTCAGGAACGGAGTACCCCTCATCGAGGACAAGACAGGCAGCTTCAAGCTTGAACTCTGCTGAAAAAGAACGACGTTTTCTAGTCATTGAACACCTCTTGGTCAGGTGGCGACTTTACCACCTAATTTGGTGTCCGGATTCATTAGACCACTACAATCGGCGCCGACGGAATATCCGCTTGAAGGTAGCTGACAAATCGCTTGAACGGCTGAAGAGCACCTTGAAACTGGAGTTCCGCAAAGGGCGGGGGCGGAAGATCTACCAGGCGGTGGAGATACTGTCCCGAAAGCTTCGAGGCTGGGTGAACTACTTCCGGCACGCTGACGTGAAAGGGGTCTTTGAGCAGCTGGACGGCTGGATCCGCCGCCACCTGCGCAAGATCCTTTGGCGTCAGTGGAAGCAACCGTTCACCCGAGCCAAGATGCTGATGCGGCTGGGGTTACCGGAAGAGCGTGCATGGCGTAGTGCTACGAACGGGCGGGGCCCGTGGTGGAACTCAGGCGCCCCACACCTGAATCAGGCGCTGTCGAAGAAGGTGTTTGATCGAATCGGACTGGTATCGCTGATGGGACAATACCATCGGCTCAAATGTATGACGTGAACCGCCGTATACGGAACCGTACGTACGGTGGTGTGAGAGGACGGAGGCCGTGAGGCCTCCTCCTACTCGATTTGGTGATTTTGAGAGTCGAGTTAACAGTCGTGGCTGTCTGCCGATTGGGAGCGCTCCTTCAGATGCGTCGAAACGTGGAGTATCAGGGGGGGCGTAGGAGAAGATCCGGCCGGGTAGGTTTATCCACGACCAATGGCGGTTCGATCGGCGCATTGAGCGGTCGCCCACAGAGTGGGCTGCTACGAAGTTCCGAGCCTGTAAGAGGGGCGACCAAGGGCGGTTAGATCGGTGCACTGAACGGTCGCCCACGTAGCGGACTTCGGGGTGCAGCCGACAACTGGCAACTCAAAGCTGTTAACTTAAAACTAAAAAGAAAAACCCCGCGAGTGCGTAATGCCGATCAGTTAAGCTCTTTAACTTGCTGATCAGGCAAGAGAAAATCCGGAATCCATGTTAAGGGTTCCGGATTTTTTTATGCATTTCAGTCAGGCAGTGGCTGCCATCTCTCGCGTTTCTCCCGACCAATTCGCTTCGTTGTCTGAAGTGCTCTCCCCGGAGTTGATCGAGCAGTGCCTCCATGAGTCCGGCACTGTCACCTTGCGCAAACGCCGCCTGCCGCT
>NZ_JAILYN010000103.1 GCF_019795155.1 Marinobacterium arenosum
GTACAACCTGCTGCGCTTCCAAATGGCACGGATGGCGTACAGCCTGAAAGGAGTGCACCCTTGCCAGCTCAGCTTCAATCAGGCGGCGGGGATGATCATCAAGGAGTTGACAATCTTGCCGGCAGTCTCACCGGGTAAAGTGCCATCTGTTATCAAGGCGATGACAGAGATGGCAGCCACTTTCGTGTTGCCGACAAGGCGAGAGCGGCGTTATCCCCGGGCATTAAAGAGCAGCCCATGCCGCTACCCCGTGAGAAAGAAAAATGCCAGTCAGTTGGCTTAACTGACTGGCATTAGGGCACTGCCCCGGTTTTTTATCTGCAGCAACCACTCCGTGCCGGGCGGCTTACTGATTCCGGTCGAGACGGAATTCACCATCCGGACCGCTTAACAAACCCGGCCCAGACGGTATCTCGCGATTATCACTGTACTGGTAGGGTTGAGCGCCGCTGCAGGCCGCCATCAGACCTGCCAGCAGCACAATCGCCAAGCTTCGCATCCAAGCCATCGCAGCTCCTAGAATTTCACCCTGGCACCGGCGATAAGTGCATCTACATCCTGTAGATCTCCACCGGTCCGGTCAAGCTCGTAGGTACGCCAGCCGACATAGCCTTCGGTCGCCCAGGCATCGATTTTCTGTACCGCCTGCAGGCCATAGCTGGTGGCCTCGTCACCAACCAGCGCGACATCGTCAGAGCTGTGGTAATCGATCGAGAACGAGGTCATACCGGCGCTGTTCAGACGGGTCTGGTAGCCCAGCTTGCCGTAATAAAAGCTCGGATCCTCGCTACCACTGGCCAGGTCGCGCTCACCGGCCGCCAGTGTCAGGTTGACTCCGTTATCGAACAATATCGATACCGAACCGTTCACCTGGCCATCGACCGTACTGGAGTCCGGCTCCGAGTAGGCCAGCGCTCCCGCCACCTTGGCAGCGCCAAATTTCCCGGAGTACCTCAGTGCGGTATCCCAGGCATCCCCCTCTATCGCGCTGACCGCTACACTGAAGCCGCCGAAGGAGGGTGTGTCGTAACGCAGACGGTCCGCGCGGCCACGGCCATCGAAGTTGGCGAACACATCGCCAACCGCCGTGCCGGTCAGCGCACCACCGGCATCGCGAAACAAAATGCCACCGGCCATATCGGCTGTCGAGGAGTAACCGGCCAGGTCGGTGCCGGACAGGTCGACCTCCGAGGTATCCTCGGAAGCGGTCCAGCCCTGGCCCAACCACAACTTGCCGTAGCGCTTATGGTCGAAGTAGACCTCCAACCGGCGCTGGGTAAAGTGATCGTCACCCACTCCGGTATCGTCCAACTGGTTTACGTTGGCTGTGGAGTTGGACTCGAACTGCACCTCCAATGCCGCACCCACGGTCATCTCATCGGAGACATCCGCTTCGCCGATCACCCGCATCCGGGTTGAGGAAGCGTCGTTGTCGACGTGGTACACATTGCTGCTCTCGCCATCATCAGCCCACAACAAAGCACGATTAACCTGGCCGGAAACACTGACGCGGACTTTGTTGTTGCCGGAGGTCACAACCCGCTCCATGCTTCCAGCCGAGTTCGAAACCATCTGTACTTTGGCTTCCGCCGCTGCCGCCTTCTGCTCGGCCTGAAGCGTTTGCTTTTCCAACTGGTCCAGTCGTTTGTTCAGCGCTTCAATCTGCGCGCGCAGCATCTCGATCTCGTCGACGCCCGCCCGGGCGGTGGAAGCAAAAGCCAAGGTTGCTGAAACCGCAACGGCCAGCAAATTTCGTTGCATCTTCATACAGCCTTTCCCCTTCAAAAGTCTGCAATTAGACGACCGTAGGGAGACAAACCACAGCAGACAGCGTCGCCCCTCTGCCCGCGCTCACCTATTCGGTTGGTATTTATTTTCCAACCACTGCGTTCAAGTAATAGCAGGGAACTGGGACTTGTCTAATAATTCGCTTAATAAAACAGAACTAACAGTTTGTTTTAGAGAGACAACTCCGAATTTGACGTATGTAGCGGCCAGCCAACTGGAATTGCCGGTTTGATAGCAATACAGGGGTTAATCGGGGCATGCGCGCCCCGCGTATCTTTGCTGGCTGCCGGCGATGGTAAAAGCAGATGGGGCCAGCACCCCCGACCTCGACGCGACCGGGCTTGCTGGGATTGGATGCCTGGCGATGCCCTACTGTTGCCAGGCCGGGGAGCCCGCGACCGCCGCCGCGAGGGCGACGTCAACTGCCGGTTTAAGCAGATGGGATCGCCAGGTCTCGCTTGCCCCTGTCGGCTGCGAAGCCCGGCAGAACGAAAAAACCCCAGCCGCATGGCGACTGGGGTTCTTCGGGATTAGATGCTTGGCGATGACCTACTCTCACATGGGGAGACCCCAC
>NZ_JAILYN010000104.1 GCF_019795155.1 Marinobacterium arenosum
CCGGTCGTCCATAATCTCCATCAAGTCATTGCGGTGGGCCGGTTTCAGCGGCTCCAGTCCCCAGTCGTCGATCATCAGCAACCGAACCTTTGCCAAGTATTTGAGCAGCTTGTGGTAGCTGCCATCGGCCTTGGCCTGGGTCAGCTCCAGCAACAGGCGGGAGAGCCGGTAGTAGCGGACGCTGTAGCCCCTCCGGCAGGCGCTGTGCCCCAGCGCGCAGCCGAGGTAGGTCTTGCCGCTGCCGCAGGGTCCGGTGATCAGCAGGTTCTGAGCCCGGTCGATCCAGTCGCCCTGCGCCAGCTGGGCAACCCGGGCCTGGCTAATGTTTCGCGGATGCTGGTAGTCGATGTCCTGTACCGTGGCGGCGAGCTTGAAGTGGGCCTGGCGGATCAGGCGTTCATACTTGCGATGCTCCCGGCTTAGGTTTTCCTGATCGACCAACAGGCTGAGCCGCTCGATGAACGGCAGGGCCTCATAGGTGCCAGCTTGTTCCAGCTGAGTTTGCAGGGCGCGGGCCATGCCGCCGAGTTTGAGGTGGCGCAGCTGCGCCAGGATCTGAGTGTTCATTAGGGTGTCCTGTGCTGGAGGAGATTAGTGGAAGCTGCGGGGGCCACGGATATTCTCGTGCTGCTGGGGGAGCTCGGCCCGGATGCTGAGTGTCTCGGGGAGCCGGTCGCGGTTACTGAGCAGGATCGACTTGACCTGCTTCAGGCGGTTCAGCCCCTCCCGATTGGCGATACCGCAGGCCGCGTCCAAACGCTCGGCCGGATAGTTCCGACTCAGGTTGAGTAGGCCCAGGCAGATCCGGTAGGCCTGCTCGGGATGGGCTCTGGCGGACAGTTGCTCTGCCACCCAGGTCTGCACCTCGGGCCCGATATCCTTGGCCCAGTTCTTGATTCGACCCGGCGTCCACTGCTGTTGTTTCTGATGACGCTTGGGCATATGGCAGGCCTCGGTCGTGGTGCCGGGTCGATGCTGGCGGGGATGGGAGGCAACCAGCCGGTGGCGGAAGTACAGCATGACCAGGCGCTCGCTGGCATGCAGCTCCAGTGTTTCGCCGACGTATTGGTGTGGCACCGAGTAGTGATGTTGCTGGTACTGGACGTGGTAGTCGATGTTGACCCTGACCGGCTTGATCTCGACGTAGCGGTAGGGCTGGCTCGGCAGTGGCCGCAGTGCCGGCCGGTCGAGCTGTTCGAAAGCCAGGCGGCGGTTGCCGGGCAGTTGCTTGAACGGCTTCTCGTTCAGCTCCGCCAGCAAAGCCCGGATGCTCTGATTGACCTCGGCCAGCGAGAAGAAGCTATGGTGGCGTAGGCGTGCCAGTATCCAGCGCTCAACGATCTGCACGCCGACCTCGGCCTTCGCCTTGTCCTTCGGCTTGTAGGGTCGTGCCGGCACCACCGCAACCTGATAGTGCTCGGCCCACTGCTGGTAACTCGGGTTCAAATCCGGATCGTAACGGCAGGCCCGGCTGACGCCGCTACGGAGGTTGTCCGGAACGATGATCTCAGGGGAGCCGCCGAAGTACTCCAGCATCCTTACATGGCTGCCCAGCCAGTCCGGTAGAGACTGGCTCAGGGTTGCCTCCGCGTAGGTATAGTTAGACGCCCCGAGCACCGCCACGAACACCTGTGCCTGGCGCACCTCGCCAGTGCTAGCGCAGATGATTGGCACTGTCGGCCCGCAGTAGTCGACGAAGCACTTCTCACCGGCCCGATGGGTCTGACGCATCGAACGCTTCTGCTGATCGCACCATTGGCGGTAGCGTTCGCAGAACTGGGAGTAGCTGTAACAGCGATTGGGATACTGCTGGGTGTACTCCTCCCACAGCAGCTGCTTGGTCATGCCCTTGCGCTTGAGTTCCTGGTGAATGACGGCCCAGTCAGGCACCTGATGACGGGCGGAGGATGTGGTGTCGGCGCCGGGGTAGAACAGCCGCGCCAACTGGCTGTCATCAAGGTCGTCCGGAAGGGGCCAGGCAAGCCCGAGTTCGTCGGCCTTGCGCAGTAGCTTCTGGATGGCTCCAACGCTGATTTTGGTACTGTCCTTGATCTGCCGGATCGACAGGCCGGCGGCGAGCCGCAGGCGAAGTACATCTCGGATTTTACGCATTGTGATCCTCTTAGCCGGCATAGCCTCTCCTTGCAAATACGGAGAGGTTACCTAATAAGCTGAAATATCAATGCGTTAAGAAAGATTCTGGACGAACGTGAACACTGATTCCGGGAATGTGAACAGCGATTCCGGAAATCCAGAGAAAGTGTTCACCTTGGGCCGGAAAAGGTGTTCATGTTGAACCAGAATGGGTGTTCACGTTCCGCCGGAATGGCTGTTCACAATGAGTCGGAATATGCA
>NZ_JAILYN010000105.1 GCF_019795155.1 Marinobacterium arenosum
AAAATCCTCGGCCAGTTGACCGAAGATGAACACCTGGGCTAAAAACGTCTGGGCGTGATGCGTTGAGAAATCAGGTGTTCACGTTCGTCCGGAATCGGTGTTCAACTTCGCCGGAATACGCATAAAGATGCCAACTATACTTCACTTCGAGATTACAGGCGGGAGAAGACCGCTTGGCAAGACGGTCGTGGTTCCCCGAATATTAACGTCGTCGTTGGTAAACCGAGCTTTGTCTTTGATGTACGTGCCGGGTCCTATCTCTGCTGTAAGAACCTGCCGGAAAGTCCAGGGTTCTCGCCATTCCCGAGATGGCTAATGTCAGCGACCAGTGTCCGGAGCATTAGCCGATGTCCTGCAAGAAATCACTTCTAGCGTCTTTATTGGTTCCGGGGTTCAGCACGAGCACGCTGGCCTGGTCGGTGGATGCTGACGGCTGTCAGTACGAGTTCAGCCCTCTACGGTTTTGACGCTCAAACGCCCCTCGTGGCGACTCTCCACCTAATTTCAGCGAGGTCAGACTTATGAACCCTCTCTTTAGACGATTATCCTCAATCACAGCTCTGCTGTTGCTATTGGCACAACCGGCAGTGGCTTCCGATTTCATCGACGACATGCCGCCTCTAGACAGGGACCCGGATCGTATTGGCGCGATGATATGGGAAAAGCCCGGGTTCGATCGGGCGAGCTATACCCGGGTGATGATTGAACCGATCACCATCTTCATCAGCCCAGATTCGGAGTACAAGGGGCTGGACGCTGCTGAACTCAAGGAACTGGCGGACAGTTTCCATGAAACGGCGATCAAGACGCTCGAGCCGGAGGTTCCGGTGGTCAGCCAGGGCGGCGAGGGCGTTCTCTACATACGTGCGGCCCTGACCAACGTAAAGCTCAAGAAAAAGAAACGCGGCTTGCTAGGCTATACCCCGATTGGGCTAGTGGCGACTGCCGTCAAGGGGGGGACAGGGGTTTCACTCAAGGATGCGGAGTTGGAGATCGAAACGCTGGATTCGGTGACTGGCGAGCGTCTCGGTGTCCTGGTCGATGTGGCGCCGAAGGCGGCCGGAGAAAAACTCTCCTGGGAGTCGATAGAAAAAACCTTCGGTTACTATGCGGAACGATTCAAGTCCCGCCTGCAGGCGGCTCAGTAACCGGAGCTTCCCGTTCACTTCTGCAAGGAGCCGCTGCTTCACTTCCTGGCCATCGGTGGCGTGCTGTTCGTGCTGCATGGCTGGCTAAATGACGATACTGAGGACGCCGAAACCGGCCTGTCGCGCGCCGTCCGTATAACGGCCGCCAGAGCGGCTGGCTAAAGCAGACCTGGATTCGCCAGCGACAGCGCGCCTATACCTCACCGGTCAGGAATACACCGGAATATTGAGCGCGGCAATTGCGGCCCCAACACTCCTTTCGAAACTCTAAGGCTTGATGAAGGAAATGGGTATGAAAGAAGCAATTGCAAGTACACAAGGCAGCGGGCCACAGCTCGTCGCCGTGCTGCTATTCAGCGCGGTGTTGTCGGGCGGGCCGGCGTTCGGTCAGCAGGAGGCCGCTACGTCGGCCGACCATATCCTAAAAACGATGTCTGCCTATCTTGGCGGTCTCGAGTCTTTCAGCGTCAATGCTGACATCGACCTGGAGATCATTACCCATGAAGGACAAAAATTGCAGTTCAGCAGCTATGCCGAAGCCCTGTTGAAACGGCCTGACAAGCTGCACATCGAACGCAAGGGACTAATTGGAGAGGTCCAACTGAGCTATGACGGCAAGCGCCTGACGCTTTACCAAAAAGACCACAACATCTATGCCCAGCTGGAGCAGCCGGGCACTGTGGATGATGCCATTCGTGCCTTTGAACTTGAGACCGGTATTACGGCCCCCGGCGCCGATCTGCTGTTTTCCAATCCCTATTGCATATTCCGGTGAAGATGAACACCGATTCCGGACGAACGTGAACACCTGATTTCTCAACGCATCACGCCCCCGGATTATTAGCCCAGGTGTTCATCTTCGGTCAACTGACCGAGGATTT
>NZ_JAILYN010000106.1 GCF_019795155.1 Marinobacterium arenosum
GTTCGAAGAGAATAGGAGCCGGGGCCTCATCTACAGGGCAGTCTTTTCGACTTCGCAGCCCGCCTGGCTCACCGGCTCCTTGCGATGGGCGGTAGCTAATCACCCATCAACGAGAGATACAAGTAGCCCGCTCCGAGGGCGACACCCATCGGACCAGGCCAACCCCGTCGCGGTCCGTACCCAAAGGGCATGCCAAGCCCGCTGCTACAGGGTTCTGTGGTCCGCAGACAGCATCTCTCGAGGCCGGCCACAACAGCCCCTTACAGCCCTGGTGGCTTGGGCTCCTGCTGGTTTTTCACCACACCAGTGTAGGGCCGGTCTTTCACCGGCCATCTACGTTCTCCTATTTGAACGAACGCGCCATCCTGGTGCTGCTCCATTCCGTAGTGCGTTTAATTGGCACGCTTTCTGCTGTATCGACTGTCGATTTTATCTGTTCAGGCACCAGTTGAGTGCAATTGAGCGGTGCGGTGCCCGTAAATAAAGCGTTTCGGGGATCGTGGCAGGGCGGGGTGTTGCACCAGAGCGGATCACCGTGCTGCTTACATGCACATTAATAGTGCATGATTCCGCCGAGTGTATTGAATTGGTGCGTGGCCCAATGACTACGGGAGAGCCTAGTGGAAAACGTAAACAGCGCAGTGGAAACGCTAATTCAGAGCTCTAACACGCTCTTTATCCTGATGGGCGCCATCATGGTGTTCGCCATGCATGCCGGCTTCGCCTTTCTGGAGGTGGGGACCGTGCGGCGCAAGAACCAGGTCAACGCGCTGGTCAAGATCATCACCGACTTCGGTGTCTCGGCGGTGGCCTACTTCTTCATCGGCTACTGGATCGCGTACGGTGTCACCTTTATGCAGGATGCTGCCACCCTGGCGCAGGGCAGCGGCTATGAGCTGGTCAAGTTCTTCTTCCTGATGACCTTCGCGGCGGCGATCCCGGCGATCGTCTCCGGCGGCATCGCCGAGCGGGCCCGTTTCTGGCCGATCCTGACCGCCTCGGCACTGACCGTCGCCGTCGCTTATCCGGTGCTGGAGGGGATGATCTGGAACGGCAACTACGGTTTCCAGGGCTGGCTGGAGACACAGTTCGGCGCCGCCTTCCATGACTTTGCCGGTTCCGTGGTGGTACATGGCTTCGGTGGCTGGATTGCGCTGGTGGCGGTGGTGATGCTTGGCATCCGTAATGGCCGTTACAAGAACGGCCGGCTGGTGGCCTTTCCGCCGTCCAATATCCCGTTTCTGGCGCTGGGTGCCTGGATCCTGTCGATCGGCTGGTTTGGCTTCAACGTGATGTCGGCGCAGACCCTGGACGGCATCTCCGGCCTGGTGGCGGTCAACACCCTGATGGCGATGGCCGGCGGCATCATCACCGCGCTGGTGTTCGGTCGCAACGACCCGGGCTTTATCCATAACGGCCCGCTGGCCGGGTTGGTGGCGGTCTGTGCCGGCTCCGATATCATGCACCCGGCTGGTGCGCTGGTGGTCGGTGGTATCGCCGGGGTGATCTTCGTCTACGTGTTCACCCTGCTGCAGAACCGCTGGAAGATCGACGACGTGCTGGGTGTCTGGCCGCTGCACGGTCTCTGTGGTGCCTGGGGCGGTATTGCTGCCGGTATCTTCGGCAGCGAAGCGCTGGGCGGCCTGGGCGGTGTCAGTCTGATGTCGCAGCTGCTGGGCACGCTGGCGGGTATCCTGGTTGCGCTGGTCGGCGGTGCGATCATCTATGGCGGACTCAAGGCGGTAGTCGGCCTGCGCCTGACCGACGAGCAGGAGTTCAACGGTGCCGACCTGAGCATCCACAATATCGAATCGACCTGCGATAACTGAGTTATCGATTGGCCGTCACTCGGCCGAACTCATACAGCCCGTGCCCCAAAGGCACGGGCTTTTTTGTGTGTGCGCCAGGCATGGCGCGTAGCGCCTTGACTGGCGCTGTTCCGGTACGCGTGGTGGCGGCCGGATGACTTGGTGGTGAAAGTCCACTGTCGGCCCGGCAAGGGGAACGATTA
>NZ_JAILYN010000107.1 GCF_019795155.1 Marinobacterium arenosum
CTAACGAGGCTGTCGGATTAGACATTTCGGCACCAATATTCCCATCCGACTTCGCCTCCTTCCGCTCATTTTTTCCTGATTGATCACTGACAGTCATTTTCCTTCAACGATTCAAACAGGCCTATTTGTCATTACTTCCCGGCTTTGGCCTTTGCTATACCTCAAAACCAGTCCCGATGCTTCCCCTAATGCCGCACTTAACCCTGCGTGGCGATCTTTTCAATGTTGTGTACCAGGCAATACATCAACCACTGGGCGTTGACCTTGTCTTCGCCTCTCAAGGTGAAGCGCTTCAGCCCCTTGTTGGTGTTGATATTGCCGAACACCGGTTCCACCGTACCCAAACGCTCGCTGTACAGGTGTCGCCCCATCGGGCTATCGATCTTCTCCTTCATCTTGTCGATGTAGCTGGCTTTTGCCTGCTTGTCGTTGGGGTAGAAGCTGACCTGGCGCCCTTCCTGCTGATTCGGGTTGCGCAGACAGCGGGCTTTCAGTGGACAGACGCGACACTGTTTACGGTAGCCCTGGAAGCGGTTCACCTCCCGGCCCGCCACCGGGCCCTTCAGGCTCAGCCACATCGGCTTGCCTGCCGGGCAGCGACAGCTCTGGCTCACCGGATCGTAGTCGAAGTCGGCCGGCGTGAAGCGTTTGAACTGGCTGCCGCGTTCCTTGCGCCGCTTGGCCTGCTGCTGGTTATAGGTGGTCGAGTCGATGAAGCGAGGATCGCGCTTGCGGAACTGGTTGTCGGCGATGTAGCCATCAATCCCCAGCCGGTAGATCAGTTTCATGTTGGCTTCGCTGTGGAAGCCGCTGTCAGCGGTGATCCTGGCTTTGCGCAGGATAAAGGGATCGCTCTCGGGTAGGGCGCGGAACTGGCGCCGGATGCCGAACAGCATCGGGCTCAGGGTGTGCTGTTCCTGGCCGGCACCGTAGGCCTGGGCATGGACGATGACCTGGTGTTTGCTGTCCACGGCGGCGATACCGTTGTAGCCCTGGATCACGCCCTTGGCCGTTTTCATCTTGGCACTGTCCGGGTCTGTGATATTGCTTTTAATCGGTTTGCCTCGGCGACCGAGCCGTTCAGGTTCGGTCGCCAAGTGCTTTTTTATCTTGGCACTGACCCGCTCCAGTTTCTCGATCTGCTGGACCTGTTTCTGCTGCACTTCGGGTTCGAGCTGCTGGTCCTGAGCTTGGTGTGTCGCCAGCATCCGTTCCACCGCGCCGTCGATCTTGTGCTGCTTGCGGGTCAGCTCGGCCCGGGTGCCGCTCCATTCCTTGGAGGCGTTGGAGGGGAGTTTGCAGCCGTCGATGGCGAACATCTCCCGGCCGATCAGTCCCATGCCGTCGCAGACCATCAGTACCTGGGTGAACAGCGGCGCGATCACATCCTCCATACGGCTGACGAAGTCGGCGATGGTACTGTGATGCGGCTGGCTGTCGGCCGATAGCGCCATGAAAAGTACATTCTCCCGGCAGGCCTGGGCGATCTTGCGGCTGGAGGTGATCCCCCGCGAATAGGCGAACAGGACGATTTTCAGCAGGATGGCCGGGTCGTATGCCGGCGCGCCGTTGTAGTCATTGCAATAACGGGATTCAAACGGCGTCAGGTCGAGGTCGTTATCGACCACATGGCTGAGGGTATATTCGAAGGTGCCAGGCTGGATCTGATCCGCAAACCGCAGCGGAATCATCTTGGTCTGGTTGTAGTCGTAGTGCTTGTACCGTGCCATCCCTTGCACCCTCTGCGGTAAAGTTCTATCCGGCGATTGTAGCGGTATCCGAGCCCGCAGACCAAGGGCTTCGGGACTTATCCGACAGCCTCAAC
>NZ_JAILYN010000108.1 GCF_019795155.1 Marinobacterium arenosum
GAACGGCGATTCCGGAAATTGGGCACAAGTGTTCAGCTTCGGCCGGAATGGGTGTTCACGTTGAACCAGAATCGGTGTTCACGTTCCGCCGGAATGGCTGTTCACGATGGGCCGGAATATGCAGCCAGGCACAGATCTTCGCCCGTGCCGGCGTTCAGATCCCCCGCTCGACGCTGGCGGAATGGATCGGGCGATGCGGCGTTCAGCTGCAACCGCTGGTTGATGCGCTGCGCGCGTCGCTGCTGGACGAACCGATCCTGCACGCCGATGAAACGCCGGTACCGATGCTGTCACCGGGCAAGAAGAAAACCCACAAGGCCGATATCTGGGCCTATGCCAGCACGCCGTTCGCCGAGCTGAACACGGTGATCTACGACTTCGCCCCCGGCCGAAGTGGCCAGCATGCCCGCGACTTCCTCGGCGACTGGCAGGGCAAGCTGATCTGCGATGACTATGCCGGCTACAAGCAGGGCTTCGCCAAGGGCATCACCGAGATCGGCTGCATGGCCCATGCCCGGCGCAAGTTCGTCGAACTGCATGTGGCGGGCAAGAGCCAGATCGCCGGTCAGGCGGTGGAATACATCAAGCAGCTGTATCAGATCGAGCGGGAGGCCCAGTCCCTGACGGTCGCTGACCGACAGGCGCTGCGACAGGCCCGCTCAAAACCGATCGCGGAGGCGCTGCATGAGTGGATGCGGGCCCATCGCTTGAAAGTGCCGGATGGCTCGGCGACGGCAAGCGCGCTGGACTACAGCCTCAAACGCTGGGCGGCCCTGACCAGGTATCTGGACGATGGTGCGCTGCCGATCGACAACAACCGGGTGGAAAACCTGATCCGGCCTTGGGCACTCGGTCGTTCCAACTGGCTGTTCGCCGGATCGCTACGCAGCGGCCGGCGTGCCGCCGCCGTCATGAGTCTGATCCAGTCCGCGAAGCTGAACGGGCATGAACCCTATGCCTATCTGAAAGATGTGCTGGCCCGGCTGCCGGCCCAGCGGGCAAGTGCTATCGGCGAGCTGCTGCCGCATAACTGGCAACCGGTAACGGCTGACAAGGTGTGATCGCCGGACGCTTACATTGAGGCGGTAAAGTCACCACCTGATCAATAGGTGTTCAATGACCAGCAGAGGACATTAGGGACGGGCTCTTGGGCTCTTGGGCTCTTGGGCTCTTGGGCTCTTGGGCTCTTGGGCTCTTGGGCGACCATGGTTTCGCTATTTATTCGAGTTGGTCGACAGCGCCTCGTTAGAGTGTTCCTTCGACAGGTAAGCGGTAACTCCCGTACCTCTATCTCCATACACACTCAATACATTGTAAATGGAATGTTTAAAGACACTCCAAGGGGCGGCTCCTGAAGCAGGTCCCGCCCTCACCCGGCTAGCCGATGCTTTAGCTATTTCCGTGTAAAAAGCATGGTTTCCGATTATCGCAGCAGGCTGCGCACCTCCAAAATGGGTAGTGTTCAGAGTTCTGTGTCGTTTCCTACACTTGACTGAAAAAGGGAGCGACACATCATGGCTGATAAGTACGAAATCGATATCCAGGCGTTTGCCAAAGCACTTCAGGCCGGTCAGAGT
>NZ_JAILYN010000109.1 GCF_019795155.1 Marinobacterium arenosum
GGCGTTGAGGCTGTCGGATAAGTCCTACAGCCCTTGGTCTGCGGAGCTGGAAGCCGCTACAATCGCCAGATAGAACTTTACCGCAGAGGGTGCAAGGGATGGCACGGTACAAGCACTACGACTACAACCAGACCAAGATGATTCCGCTGCGGTTTGCGGATCAGATCCAGCCCGGCACCTTTGAATATACCCTCAGCCATGTGGTCGATAACGACCTCGACCTGACGCCGTTTGAATCCCGTTACCGCAACGATTACAACGGCGCGCCGGCCTACGATCCGGCCATCCTGCTGAAAATCGTCCTGTTCGCCTATTCGCGGGGGATCACCTCCAGCCGCAAGATCGCCCAGGCCTGCCGGGAGAATGTGCTCTTTATGGCGCTGTCGGCAGACAGCCAACCACATCACAGCACCATCGCCGACTTCGTCAGCCGTATGAAGGATGTGATCGCCCCGCTGTTCACCCAGGTACTGATGGTCTGCGATGGCATGGGGCTGATCGGTCGAGAAATGTTCGCCATCGACGGCTGCAAATTGCCGTCAAATGCCTCCAAAGAGTGGAGCGGCACCCGGGCCGAGCTGACTCGCAAGCAGCACAAGATCGACGGCGCGGTGGAGCGGATGCTGACGACGCATCAGGCCCAGGACCAGCAGCTCGAGCCCGAAGTACAGCAGAAACAGGTCCAGCAGATCGAGAAGTTGGAGCGGGTCAGCGCCAAGATAAAAAAGCACTTGGCGACCGAACCGGAACGGCTCGGTCGCCGCGGGACACCGATTAAAAGCAATATCACCGACCCGGACAGTGCCAAGATGAAAACGGCCAAGGGCGTGATCCAGGGCTACAACGGCGTCGCCGCCGTAGACAGCAAACACCAGATCATCGTCCATGCCCAGGCCTACGGCGCCGGCCAGGAACAGCACACCCTGAGCCCGATGCTGTTCGGCATCCGGCGCCAGTTCCGGGCCCTGCCCGAGAGCGATCCCTTTATCCTGCGCAAGGCCAGGGTAACCGCCGACAGCGGCTTCCACAGCGAAGCCAACATGAAGCTGATCTACCGGCTGGGGATCGACGGCTACATCGCCGACAACCAGTTCCGCAAACGCGATCCGCGCTTCATCGACTCGACCACCTATAACCAACAGCAGGCCAAGCGGCGCAAGGAGCGAGGAAGCCAGTTCAAACGCTTCACGCCGGCCGACTTCGACTACGATCCGGTGAACCAGAGCTGTCGTTGCCCGGCGGGCAAGCCGATGTGGCTGAGCCTGAAGGGCCCGGTGGCGGGCCGGGAGGTGATCCGCTTCCAGGGCTACCGCAAACAGTGCCGCGTCTGCCCCCTGAAAGCCCGCTGTCTGCGCAACCCAAATCAGCAGGAAGGGCGACAGGTCAGCTTCTACCCCGAGGCGAGGCAAAAAGACGCCAGCTACATCGACAAGATGAAAGAGAAGATCGATAGCCCGATGGGGCGTCACCTGTACAGCGAGCGTTTGGGTACGGTGGAACCGGTGTTCGGTAATATCAACACCAACAAGGGGCTGAAACGCTTCACCTTGAGAGGTGAAGG
>NZ_JAILYN010000011.1 GCF_019795155.1 Marinobacterium arenosum
CTGCTACGGGGCTCTGTGGTAGCAGCCCGCTCCGAGGGCGAAATCCACGGGGCGTGCCAGACCTGTCGCGGTCGGAGCCCGCTGCTACGGGGCCTGTGGTAGCAGCCCGCTCCGAGGGCGAAATCCACGTCGGTGCCAGGCCTGTTGCGGTCGGTACCCAAGGGGCATGCCAAGCCCGCTGCTACGGGGCCTGTGGTAGCAGCCCGCTCCGAGGGCGAAATCCACGTCGGTGCCAGGCCTGTTGCGGTCGGTACCCAAGGGGCATGCCAAGCCCGCTGCTACGGGGTTCTGTGGTAGCAGCCCGCTCCGAGGGCGATATCCACGTACGGTGCCAGGCCTGTCGCGGTCGGAGCCCGCTGCTACGGGGCTCTGTGGTAGCAGCCCGCTCCGAGGGCGATATCCACGGACCGTGCCGGAACCCTCGCGGTCAGTACCCAAGGGGCATGCCAAGCCCGCTGCTACGGGCCTGGGAGGTTTGCCGCAGCAATAACCCCCTGCTACGTTTTACGCTGGTTGATGCCAGAGATAACAGGGAGGTTAGGTATGGCGACTGCAGGCTTTCGTAGCCAGAATCTACGTAAGGGGCGCAGTTCAGTGCCCCAGCAGATATACATGATCACTACCGTCACCCATCATCGGCTGCCGCTCTTCACAGATATCCAAACTGGCCGTTGTGTGGTTAAAGCACTTCAGGAGGCTAGTTCCTCCGCTCGAACCCTCGCCTTTGTCGTGATGCCCGACCACCTCCACTGGCTGATGCAGTTGAACGAGGGATATTCCTTGTCCCAGAGCGTTCAGTTCGTCAAAAGCACCTCCAGCCGGTTGATTAACCGATCTCTATCCAAGACGGGGCGGGTATGGAGCAAAGGTTATTATGATCAAACGTTACGTCGTGAAGACGATATTATCGGGTACGCGCGCTATATCGTGGCCAACCCGCTGCGTGCCGGTTTGTGTCGATCGGTTCGGTATTACCCATTGTGGGACGCCATCTGGTTGTAAAATCCGCACCGAGGGCGAAATCCACGGGGCGTGCTAGACCTGTCGCGGTCAGTACCCAAGGGGCATGCCAAGCCCGCTGCTACGGGGGCCTGTGGTAGCAGCCCGCTCCGAGGGCGGTATCCACGGACGGTGCCAGGCCTGTTGCGGTCGGTACCCAAGGGGCATGCCAAGCCCGCTGCTACGGGGCCCTGTCGTAGCAGCCCGCTCCGAGGGCGATATCCACGGACGGTGCCAGACCTGTCGCGGTCGGTACCCAAGGGGCATGCCAAGCCCGCTGCTACGGGGCCCTGTGGTAGCAGCCCGCTCCGAGGGCGACACCCACGGCGGTGCAGGGCCAGTCTGTAATCTCTACTTGGACAGGTATTTGATGCCTGCTTCCAGCCCTTCCAGCGTTAGCGGATACATATGGCCGTCGACCAGCTGGTTGATCAGCTCGATGCTCTGGGTGTACTGCCAGTAGCGTTGCTGGGCCGGGTTCAGCCAGATCACCTTGTCCCAGTTGGCCATGATCCGCTGCAGCCAGACCTGGCCAGGCTCCTCGTTCATGTGCTCGACACTGCCGTACTGGCTGACGATTTCGTAGGGCGACATCGAGGCGTCGCCGACGAAGATTACCCGGTAGTCGCGGGTATAGGTATGCAGCACGTCCAGGGTATCGATAGTGTTGTCGAAGCGGCGGCCGTTGTCCTGCCACAACTTCTCGTAGACGCAGTTGTGGAAGTAGAAATACTCCAGGTGCTTGAACTCGCTGCGGGCGGCGGAGAACAGCTCCTCGCAGGTGCGGATGTACGGGTCCATCGAGCCGCCGACGTCCAGGAACAGCAGTACCTTGGCGGCATTGTGGCGCTCCGGCACCAGCTTCAGGTCCAGCAGGCCGGCGTTGTTGGCGGTGGAGCGGATGGTGTCGTCCAGGTCCAGCTGGTCGGCGGCGCCGGTACGGGCGAACTTGCGCAGCTTGCGCAGTGCCACCTTGATGTTGCGGGTGCCCAGCTCGACGCTGTCGTCCAGGTTGCGGAACTGGCGTTTCTCCCACACCTTGACCGCGCGCTTGTTCTTGCTCTGGCCGCCGATGCGGATCCCTTCCGGGTTGTAGCCGCTGTGACCGAACGGCGAGGTGCCGCCGGTGCCGACCCACTTGTTGCCGCCGGCGTGGCGTTTCTGCTGCTCGTCGAGCCGTTCGCGCAGCGTCTCCAGCAGCTTCTCCAGCCCGCCCATCGCCTCTATCTGGGCTTTCTCCTCGTCGCTGAGCTGCTTGATGAAGTCGGCTTCCAGCCAGTGCTCGGGGATCAGCGCCTCGGCAAAGCCCTCAAGCGATTCCAGCCCCTTGAAGTAGTGGCCGAACGCCTGGTCGAAGCGGTCGAAGTACTTCTCGTCCTTGACCAGGCAGAGCCGCGCCAGCAGGTAGAATTCGTCGATGCTGCCGAAGGCGAGCCGCTGCTGCAGCGCTTCCAGCAGCACCAGCAGCTCCTTGATGGTGACCGGCACCTGCGCCCGGCGCAGGGTGTAGAAGAAATCGATCAGCATCAGCGCGACTCGCGGCGGGCCATGAATGCCAGCCGCTGCAGCATGTGCAGGTCCTGCTCGTTCTTCAGCAGGGCGCCGTACAGCGGTGGGATCGCCTGGCGGCTGTCGCGGTTCTGCAATACCTCGGCCGGGATGTTGTCGGCCAGCAGCAGCTTGAGCCAGTCGATCAGCTCGGAGGTGGAGGGCTTCTTCTTCAGGCTGTTGATCTCGCGGACCTGGAAGAAGATCTCCAGCGCTTCGCGTACCAGTGCCTGCTGGATATCCGGGTAGTGGACCTGCACGATCTGCTGCATGGTCTGCTTGTCCGGGAAGTTGATGTAGTGGAAGAAACAGCGGCGCAGGAAGGCGTCCGGCAGCTCTTTCTCGTTATTACTGGTGATGATGATGATCGGCCGGTGCCTGGCCTGAATACGCTGGCCGGTCTCGTACACCGAGAACTCCATCTTATCCAGCTCGACCAGCAGATCGTTGGGGAACTCGATGTCCGCCTTGTCGATCTCGTCGATCAGCAGCACCACCTGCTCGTCGGCTTCGAACGCCTGCCACAGCATCCCCTTGCGGATGTAGTTGCCGATGTCGTGCACCCGCTCGTCGCCGAGCTGGGAGTCGCGCAACCGCGATACCGCATCGTATTCGTACAGCCCCTGCTGGGCCTTGGTGGTGGATTTGATATGCCAGCGCAGCAGTTTCTTGCCCAGTGCGCCGGCCACCTCTTCGGCCAGCATGGTCTTGCCGGTACCGGGCTCGCCCTTCACCAGCAGCGGCCGCTGCAGGGTGATCGCGGCGTTCACCGCCATGCGCAGCTCCTCGGTGGCAACGTACTGATCGGTACCTTCAAACTTCATTGCAATGCCCTCGGCTGAAAACGTAACAGCCTGGCAGTGTACCAGAGCAATTAGGGTATATCCCAATGCTTTGGCGCGGCTGCAACAGTGCGTTGCCGGGATGGCGTATCAGGAGGGGAAAAGGGTGAAGCCGGGCAGAGAGATAATCAAGATGCCCGGCTTCATGGGCTAGCTGATGAAAGCTATAGGTTTGAGGAGCTTGCTGGACGGAAGTTCCCGCGCTGTCTGAATTTTTTGGTGCTTTGCGGATGCGGCTCTACAGAACATCATTCGTAAAACAAACAACCAGCCTTGCGGGCGATAGGCTCTGCGGTCATCGGCTCATCCGGATGGTCGCGGATAAATCCCCTCCTACTAAGAGGCGTCAACCGCCTGTGGCGGGCGACCTGGTTCGACGATCTGCTTGCCGCTTGCCGCTTGCCGCTTGCCGCTTGCCGCTTGCCGCTTTTCAGCTCGCTGAAAGCCTGAATTAGACGATTTGATAAGGGCTTCCGGCGGCCAGTCGGCACATTATGAAGTAGAGATCGAATAGCCGTGGAGGATGGCGCTTTGGTTGCGAATGACTGGCCGATCAGCCGATTGAATATGAATCTGCAGGGCATGGAGCCTTCTGCCACTGTATCGATCAACGAACGCAGCAATCAGCTGCGCGCCGAAGGCGTTCAGATCTACAAGTTGGGGTTGGGCCAGTCGCCGTTTCCGGTGCCGCCGTCGCTGGCCCAGGCGCTGCGCGACAACGCATCGCAAAAGGATTATCTGCCGTCGCAGGGGCTGCCGTCGCTGCGGCGGGCGATCGCCGATTACTACCATCGCGAGCTGTCGCTGAGCTATCAGCCGGAATCGATCCTGGTCGGGCCCGGTTCCAAGGAACTGATGTTCATCCTGCAACTGGCGCTTGATGGCGAACTACTGCTGCCGAGCCCCAGCTGGGTCTCCTACGCCCCCCAGGCGAAGATCATCGGCCGACCGGTCAACTGGTTGCCGACCCGTTACGAGGATGGCCTTAAGCTGACCGCCCAGACCCTGGAACAAAACTGCGAAAATGGGGGAGAGCGGCCGCGGCTGCTGGTGCTGAACAGCCCCAATAACCCGACCGGGGTCTGCTACCACCCCAACGAGCTGAAGGCGCTGGCCGACGTGGCGCGCCGCCACCGGTTGCTGGTGCTGTCCGACGAGATCTACGGTGCGGTGTCGTTCAGCGGCGAGCAGGACAGCATCGCCCGCTACTATCCTGAAGGCACCATCATCAGCAACGGGGTCAGCAAGTGGTGTGGCGCCGGCGGTTGGCGGCTCGGCGCCATGCTGTTCCCGCCGCAGCTGCAACCGCTGTTGCAGGCGATGATCACCATCGCCAGCGAGACGTTTACCTCCACCTCGGCACCGGTACAGTTCGCCAGTGTCTGGGCGTTCGAGGATTCCAGTGAATTGACCAGCTACCAGCGCGATTGCCGCGCTATCCTGAGCGGCCTGGGACGCCACTGCTGGCAGCGACTGCAGGCGGCGGGCGCCGAGTTGCCGGAGCCGAGCGGTGGTTTCTATCTGTTTCCCAGTTTCGAACCGCTAAGGGCGCAACTCGAGGCACGCGGCGTCAGCAACGGCCGCCAGTTGGCCGACCGACTGCTGGGGGACACTGGCGTGGCGGTCTTGCCCGGCGAGTGCTTCGGTCGGCCAGCGGAGGAGTTGTCGCTGCGATTGGCGTTCGTCGATTTCGATGGCACCCGCGCACTGGCCGGGCTGACCAACGCCAGCCGCCCTGAAGAGCACTGGCTGCGGCGCTACTGTGCGCCGGTGGTCACCGCCATCGACCTGATGGTGGACTGGCTGGGCAGTTAACCGCAATCCAGACTACATTGTCATAACTGCCTTCAATGACCATGGCCGGCTGTTGGGCTGGCCATTGCAATAAAAAAAACACAGGGAGCTGTGACGATGAGGAAAGGGATCGCTTTCAATTCTTTCAATGGTAAACGTATTGCGTTGCTGGGTGCCGGCAGCCTGCTGCTGGTGGCCTGCTCTTCACTGCCGGACCGTGAGCCGGTGGATAAGCAGGTCTGGCTGGAGCAGAACTGGAGCGAACAGCAGCGCCAGTGGTTCCACCACACCAGCCAGGGCACGGCGACCATTCCGCTACCCTATGAGTGGTTCGCCGCGCTGGAACAGCCCGGCCTGAGCCTGTTCGGCACGCCGAAGATGCTGCTCGATGCGGACTACATGCGCCAGCTGGGCTTTATCCCCGGCGAGATCAACCGGTTCAACCAGGCCGGCCTGCCGGTCGGGCTCTCGGTCGATTACGGCGCCACCAACCCGGTGACCGGCGAAAGCTATAACGCTATCGGTTTCACCTGCGCCGCCTGCCATACCGGCCAGATGACCTACAACGGCACCGCCATCCGCTATGACGGCGGCCCGGCGATGACCAACCTGCCGCAGCTGACCACCGTGCTGTTTCAGTCGATGCTGGAAACCCGCTACAGCAAACGGCGCTTCAACCGCTTTGCCGAGCGGGTATTGGGCGAGCGCAATACCGAGCAGAATCGCCAGGCGCTGAAGAAACAGTTTACCAAGGTGTTCAAGGGCTTGATCGCCAGCCAGTTCGCGGTGATCCGCGCATCGGACAACAAGGTGATCGAGGCCGACATCGAGGCCGGCCGGGAGAGCAAGATCCTGCGCGATATCGCCGAGAACATCGAGGACAACCTGCGCAATATCGAGGGCTATACCCGGCTGGACGCCCTGAACCGGATCGGCAATACGGTGTTCGCGATGGATACCGGCAAACTGGAGAACTACGTGCCGGTCAATGCGCCGGTCAACTATCCGCATATCTGGACCGCCTCCTGGTTCGACTGGGTGCAGTACGACGGTTCGGTGATGCAGCCGATGGTGCGCAATGCCGGCGAGGCGATGGGGGTGGCGGCGCTGGTCGATCTGCGCAGCGACAGTCCGAACCAGTACGCTTCGTCAATCCCGGTCAAAAATCTGTATCGCATGGAGGAGCTGCTAGCCGGACCGCATCCGTTGTCCAGCAAGCAGTTCGAAGGGCTGCGGGCACCACGTTGGCCGGACCAGATCCTCGGCCGGATCGACCTGCAGAAAGCGCGGCAGGGCGCCGGCCTGTACCGGGATAACTGCCAGCACTGCCACCTGCCGCCGACCGACAGCCAGGCGTTCTGGAGCGATAAGGTCTGGAGCGCCAAGGACCTCAGCGGCCAGCCGTTGCTGAAGATGCCGCTGGTCAAGCTGGACTATATCGGTACCGACCCCGGCCAGGCCGAGGTGCTGATGACGCGCAAGGTGAACACCGAGGGGTTGCAGCTGGGTACCGAGATCTATACCGGTGGCGAATGCAACAGCACCACCATCCAGCCGAGCAATGACACCCTGTTTGCCTTTGCGCTGGGCGCAGTGGTTCAGAACACCCTGGATCACTGGTATCGCACCCATCAGGTGCCGGCAGCGGAGCAGCGGCAGATGAACGGCGACCGGCTCAACTGCCTGCAGGCCGGTGCCGGTTACAAGGCGCGGCCGTTGAACGGCATCTGGGCCACCGCACCTTTCCTGCATAATGGCTCGGTACCGACCCTGTACCACCTGTTGTCGCCGGTCGAGGAGCGGCCCAGCGAGTTCTATCTCGGCAACCTGGAGTTCGACCCGCAACTGGTCGGTTACCAGAGCCACGAGGAGGATGGCCTGACGCTGCTGGATACCCGGCTGAAGGGCAACTCCAACCTTGGCCACGAGTTTGCCGACAAGCCGAAAGGTGGTGGCGTGATCGGCCGGGCATTGAGCGAACAGGAACGCTACGCGCTGGTGGAGTATCTGAAGACGCTGTAGTGCAGCAATTCGATTAAATCCGAAAACGCCGGTGGAAGCATCGCTACCATCGGCGTTTTTTTGCTTTCCGGTTTGTTCGTCGGTGTACGAAAAAGTCGCCCTCGGAGCGGGCTGCTACGGCAGGATCGCCTGTAGCAGAGGGCTTGGCATGCCCTTGGGTACCGACCGAGACCGGGGCGGCACGACGGTTCGAGGATGTCGCCCTCAGAGCGGGCTGCTACGACAGGCACCCGTAGCAGCGGGCTTGGCATGCCCCTTGGGTACCGACCGCGACGGGTCGGCACCGACGTGGATTTCGCCCTCGGAGCGGGCTGCTACGACAGGCCCCGTAGCAGCGGGCTTGGCATGCCCCTTGGGTACCGACCGCGACAGGCCTGGCACCGTGCGAGGGTGTCGCCCTCGGAGCGGGCTGCTACCACAGGCCCCCGTAGCAGCGGGCTTGGCATGCCCCTTGGGTACCGACCGCGACAGGCCTGGCACCGTGCGAGGGTGTCGCCCTCGGAGCGGGCTGCTACGACAGGCACCCGTAGCAGCGGGCTTGGCATGCCCCTTGGGTACCGACCGCGACAGGCCTGGCACCGTGCGAGGATGTCGCCCTCGGAGCGGGCTGCTACGACAGGCACCTGTAGCAGCGGGCTCTGACCGCGACGGGTTTGGCACCGACGTGGATGTCGCCCTCGGAGCGGGCTGCTACATACCCCGATCGACCTTAAATCAACGGTCGTTGTTAACCCATTTCTCGGCTGGTGGCTGGTAGCGGGCGAAGGCGTCCAGGATCAGCTCGGGCTGATCGTGCACGGTAACCATCTCGCGATAGTGCGGCCGCATGAACTCGGCGCTGACCATATTGTCGACGAAGTCGACCAGCCGGTCGTAGTAGCCGTTGACGTTCAGGAAGGCGCAGGGCTTGCGGTGGTAGCCGAGCTGGCCCCAGGTCCAGACCTCGAAGATCTCCTCCATGGTGCCGACTCCGCCGGGCATGGCGATATAGCCGTCGGCCAGTTCCGACATCCGCGCCTTGCGGGTGTGCATGTTGTCGACGATCTCCAGGCGGGTCAGGCCGGGGTGGGCGATCTCCTTGGTCTGCAGGTCTTCGGTGATAATGCCGGTTGCCCGGCCGCCTGCTTTCAATACCGCGTCGGCCACGGTGCCCATCAAGCCGACGTTGCCGCCACCGAATACCAGCTCTATATCGCGGGCCGCCAGTGCCTGGCCCATCGCTTCGGCCGCCTGTCGGTAGGTCGGGGAAGCTCCAAAGCTGGAGCCACAGTACACGGCAATTTTCATCGCTGTAGGTCCTTCTGCAAATGACGGAAAGGCGCCATGGAAGCGGATTTTTGGGGACTGGTCAAGTATCCAGTGTTTTCGGCCGGGGGATGGCGATCAGCGCAGCTGGCGTACCTTGAACTGGCGCCCTTTGATCTTGCCGTTGCGCAGCTTGGCCAGCGCCTTGCGTACCGCGCTGCGGCGTACCGCGACATAGGCGTGGAATTCGAAGATATCGATCTTGCCGACATCGGCGCCGGCGATGCCGTCCTGGCCGGTCAGTGCTCCGAGGATATCGCCGGGCCGTACCTTGTTCTTGCGACCGCCGTCGATCGCCAGGGTGGCCATCGACGGCGTCGGCAGCAGCTCGGGAAGCTCCGGCAGGGTAGCGGCATCGGCCCAGCTGACTTCGGCCTGCTGGTACTCTTCGATGGCGTTGACCTTGTAGGCCTCCTTCGGGGTCACCAGGCTCAGCGCCAGACCCTTCTGGCCGGCGCGGCCGGTACGGCCGATCCGGTGCACGTGCACCTCGGGGTCGCGCGACAGCTCATAGTTGATCACCGCCTGCAGGTCCTTGATATCCAGCCCGCGGGCCGCCACGTCGGTGGCCACCAGGATTGAGCAGCTCTTGTTGGCGAAGCGCACCAGCACCTGGTCGCGGATCTTCTGTTCCAGGTCGCCGTGCAGTGCCTGGGCATAGAAGCCGAGCTGGCTCAGGTAATCCGCCACCTCCTGGCAGGCTTTCTTGGTATTGCAGAACACCACTGCGGATTCCGGTTGGTGGTGGGCCAGCAGCCCGGCCAGCACCTGATTGCGCTGGTCCCGCTCGATCTCGTAGAACTGCTGCTCGATATGGCTGTGGCTGTGGATAGACTCGACGGTCACCTCCACCGGATCGGTCTGGAACTCGGCGCTGAGCTCGGAGATGCTGTCCGGGTAGGTGGCCGAGAACAGCAGCGTCTGGTGCGGTCCTGGAATATAGCTGACCACATTGCGCATCGCATCGGCGAAGCCCATGTCCAGCATCCGGTCCGCCTCGTCCAGCACCAGGGTGTTCAGATCGTCCAGGTGCAGGGTGCCCTTGCGCAGATGCTCCTGTACCCGGCCCGGCGTGCCGACCACGATATGGGCGCCGTGCTCCAGCGAGCCGATCTGCGGCCCGAACGGCATGCCGCCGCACAGGGTCAGCACCTTGATGTTCTGAGTGAAACGGGCCAGCCGGCGCAGTTCCTTGGCAACCTGGTCGGCCAGTTCCCGGGTCGGACAGAGCACCAGTGATTGCACCCGGTAGCGCTGTACTTCCAGTCGGCTGAGCAGGCCGAGCCCGAAGGCGACGGTCTTGCCGCTGCCGGTCTTGGCCTTGGCGATCACATCGCTGCCCTCCAGCATCGACGGCAGGCTCTGCGCCTGGATCGGCGTCATCTGCTCGAAACCGAGCGTATGGAGGTTTTTCAACATTGCCGGACTCAGCGGCAGCGAAGCGAAATCAGCTGTGCTCACAGGGGGACCAAATCAGTAGAGGGTGAAAAAGAGATGCGAAATCGAAGGCGACAATAGTAGCAGATTTAGCGCGGCAAGTTAGACGCACCCGCTATGAAGTTGTGTTACTGGTTTCTGTTAACTGGCAACTGTTCAATAATCAACCTTGCGTCGCAATGCCTTGTTGCGGCCGTGCTTGGTTTTGCTATCCATCCTGCGCTTTTGGGAACCGCGGGTCGGCTTGGTGGCCTTGCGCGCCTTCTGCACCACCATCGCACTACGGATCAATTCGGCCAGTCGCTGCAGCGCATCCTCGCGATTTTTCTCCTGGGTGCGGAAACGCTGGCCCTTGATGATGATCACCCCGTCGCTGCTGATGCGGTGGTCGCGCATTGCCAGCAAGCGCTCCTTGTAGATTGCCGGCAGAGACGAGGCATTGATATCGAACCGCAGGTGGACCGCGCTGGAGACCTTGTTGACGTTCTGGCCGCCGCTGCCCTGGGCACGGATATGACTCAGCTCGATCTCCTGATCGGGAATACTGACGCTATTGGAGATCGATAACATGAGGGGAACTTCCGACTACTGTCCAGCGGGGATGCTGGATTTTCCGCTCATTATAGCTTGTCCGGCTCGGTTGATCAGTGCCCGTTAACGGGAGACTTTGCTGTTTGGCTGGGAGAAGTCGAACAACTGCTTGACCGGCACCTCGAGCACATCGGCCAGCTTTTCCAGGGTATCGAACTTGGGGCCGAAGATGCCGCGTTCGATGTTGCTGATCGATTCGGTGGTCAGTCCGGTCAGGCCCGCCAACCCTTCCTGGGTGATGCCGTGACGCTTGCGAAGTTGTTTAAGTTGTTGACCGAATTGGACTTTCAGGGTGCTCATTTCACTTCCATCCTTAGCGTGAGTGCAGGATATTGAACCCGATCTTTATTGGTAATGAAGTATGGCTTCGAATTTCCGCTGCCGCCAACGCCGCAATTACCGGAGCCTCCCGGATGCGTTTCAATAGCTGTGCCGATCGGTGATTCGGGTTTTGGTGATCTTTTTTGTTATTGGATAATGCTAACAGCAAGTGGTTATTGAATGATCTTTATGACGGTTCGTCAATAACGATTTTTCTATGATTTTTGTCAATATTCGGAACACTGCGTTGGCGATTAGTTCCTAGCCTGATTGTGATGGCGGAACGAATGGGGGGGGGCTGCTAAACAAGTTCTTCGTGGGGTAGCGGGAATCATCTACATCAGGTAAACAAGCGCCGCGTGGGCACAAAAAACGTGCCCAACCTACAAGGTTGAACCTGACCGGCCAGAACGCCTCCTACAACGGGCCATCCTGTAGGAGGGGATTTATCCGCGACCAACAGAAGTTTGCCCTATTGCAGCGGTCTGGCAATCGCGTTGGCCGGATCAGTAGCTATAGGAAAGCGACAGCGAGCCGAAGGCGTGCCGCTTGGCCTGGCCGTGAAACTCCCGGCTGCGGTGGACCCGGGCGAAGCTGAGCTTCCAGCCACGGTAGAGCAGTGCCACACCGGTGGCCGCCTCGCCGACCAGCGAATGTTTGTTGACCGAATGGCTGTCTTCGAAGGTATTGCCGTCCAGGAAGATATCGCGCAGCACCCAGCGGCCGTCCATGGATACAAAGGCGTGTAGGCCCAGGTTGTTGTCGCGGCGGCTGGCCCGGTAGCGATCGTCCTGCAGGCCGGGTGCGCTGTTGTCGCCGCCGGTACGCAATGCGGAAGTACCGAAATCCTGTGGTAACCGCCAACCGAGCCGCCATTCTGCACCGCCGTTGACGAAAGTGGCGATGTTGCCCAGGCTGACGCCGGCGTGGCCGATCAGGTCGCTGCCGAGCACCCCGCCCAGCCGTGCGTTCCACAGCCGGCGCTTATGTTCGTACAGCAACTGGATGCCCGGTTCGTTCTCCAGTTGGTTGTCCCAGCCGTTGAACTTGTCGAAGCCGCGCAGCGAATGGATCCAGTCCTGGGCCTGTTCGCCCATTGCCGCCGGGCCGACGATGCCGAGATTAAGTGCCAGGGTATTGAGCCGGTTGCCGGTACGGGCATGGTAGGCGATGCCGCCATACAGCCAGCCGGC
This sequence comes from Marinobacterium arenosum, assembly GCF_019795155.1. Lineage (GTDB taxonomy): Bacteria > Pseudomonadota > Gammaproteobacteria > Pseudomonadales > Balneatricaceae > Marinobacterium_C > Marinobacterium_C arenosum. The sequence goes on from NZ_JAILYN010000011.1 coordinate 12,053, forward strand.
ATAGGGGCGGTCGTTCGGGTCCACGTCGTAGCGCTCGATATCTTCCGGGGTGTAGATCTGCTGTCCGAGCGTCAGTACCAGGTTGCGCTGGACATTGGCATCGACCGGGTCGTCGGGGTCGGCGAGCAGCAGCCAGTCGTTGAGCCGGTTCAGCCAACCGGGCAGCTGCGGGTCGTCAAGGTAGCTGTCGATATTGGGCGATACCCAGGAGACGCGGATGCCGTTGGTGTAGTTCTGGTCGGTCTCGGCGAACAGGTCGTTTTCAAAATAAAGGTTGGCGGTCCAGGGCGCCGGCTCGGCCGGGCTGGTGCTGGCCGCTGAGACGGCAGGCAATATCAGCAGTGTGATCAGACCTGGCGCCAGCCGTATCATCAGCTGAAGATCGAGCGGTTGACCGCCCTCTTGCGCAGCTGCTTCCAGACCAGCAACAGCAGTAGGGCGAAGATAATAACCGCCTGTTGCGGCAGGCTCAGACCAAGCAGTGGCGGCGTGTTGATGGCGCACTCACTGCCGCTGTGCAGCAGTGTTTGCAGCGGATCGGCAAACGGCAACTGTTCGAGCAGTGGTTCCAGGCCGCTGATGCAGCGGGTGGCCAGCGGGTCCGGCTGCTGCTGCAGCCAGAGGTAGCGTGCCAGGCCAGCCAGGCCGGTCAGGCTTAGCAGCAGGTTGATCAGGCCGTAGAAGCGCTGGCCGGCGGTGCCGGGGTTGTGCAGAAAAGCCAGCAGAAAGACGCCGGCCATGCTCAGCAGCAGCAACCGGGTCAGCATACAGAGCGGGCAGTCGAGGGGGGTGGTGGGGGACTGCAGGTAGAGAGTGGCGGCACCGACGGCGCCCCCGCTTATCAGCAGGCCTAAAAGATTGATCCGTCGATAGTTGAGCATTTGGTGGTTGTTATTCTGGCTCAAGGTCGGTCCCTACATCTCAGAGCGCGTTATTTTTTTATCCACCGTCCATCGGAGCCGCGGATGAACTGACCGCTGGGCGCCCGTTGTTGCAACCGTTGGCCGATCCGCAGCTCCATCACACCGAGATCGACGCCGGCGTTGGCGGCTTTATCGCTATAGGCGGCGCGGCGTTTGCGGTTGATCTCCTCGACCAGCGCCCGTACCTCGCTGTTCGGTCGGCTGTCGACGATGCCGAGGTAGCCGTCGCTCTGCTCGCCGACCAGGCCGCGGGCCTTGGCGTCATCCAGCGAAAGTGCCCAGCCCGGCAGGCTGACCAGGAGCAGGGCGAGCATCATCAGCAGTGGCTTGAGCGGATTTTTCATGGTCGGGTCCCTAGAACAGATCGCTGTTTTCGTCGAACAGTGTGTCGATCTCTTTATCGACTTTCACCAGGATCTCGTGGCGGATCTTGACGTTCATATTGATCGTGATCGGCTCGTTCGGCATGGTGACCTGCACCTTCGGAGAGCAGGCCGCCAAACTGGCCGAACAGCCGAGCACGATCAACAGGCTAATCAGTATGCGTGGCTTGACCATCGCAGGCTCTCCCTTGGTCACTTGACCTTAACGGTAACGCTTCTCGATCGATTTCGTCAATCGATCGGTAATTTGCAGGGTTTTGATCAGCTGGGGCAGGTTTTCTTCAATATTGAGATTGAAATTGACCGGCTGCCCCGCATTCCAATCCGGGTTATGACCGCTTAGACGGGTATTGAGCAGGGTCGTTCCATCCGGTTGGTAATTGATGCCGACTTCCAGTTGTTGATATTGAAAGTTTTCCAGCGCCTGCAGTGCCAGGCCCAGGCTCGGCTGGCTGGCGGCCAGTGCGGCGACCCGCTGGTCTGGCTGAAAACGGATCCAGCCGCCGGGGGGATGGCTGCGGATCTGGCCGTCACTGACGCGGAATTTGCCCTGCTGGTAGTCGATCGGCACCGTGCCGGACAGTACCCCCTGGCCTGTGAGACCGGGCTGTTGCTCCAGGGCCAGCAAGCCCGCCAGTTGCAGTTGGTCCAGCGTCAGGGTGCTGTGGAAGCTGTCGTCGCGGCGAGTGTAGTTCAACGCCGCCAGGCTGGCCCGGCCGCCCAGCAGTTGCAGCTCGCTCGGTTGCAGCTCCAGCTGCCAGTTGCCGCTGGGTGGCCGGTAGAAACGGTAGCCGGTGCGCAGTTCTGTCAGTGGCAGACCGATATCGAGCCGGCGAGCGTTGAACCGGCCCTGGTCTATCAGGCTGCCTTTGGCCGTGAGACGGCTGCGCGATTGCCAGTGGCCCTGTTGCAATTCCATTTTGTCCCAGCGGGCCTGCAGCCGTTCGACATTCTGCCGGCTGCTGGCGTTCAAGGTGCCGGCCTGCCAGCGGGCCTGGCCGCGATGGTTCAGGGTGCCGGCCTGGATGCTCAGTTCCGCCGGCAGTGTCGGCAGGTAGTTGGCCAGCTGCTTTTCGATCCCTTTAAGGGCGCGCGGTTGTAGCTGCCAGCTGAGATCCAGTCGCTGATCGGCGGTGTGCCAGCCGGCCTTGCCATCCAGCTGCAATGCCAGGGCCGGGACTTTTAGTTGGTACTGCTGTTCGGCGTGTTCCGGGCTGGCATTGAAGTGACTGCTGAAATGCAATTCCGGCCACTGTTTCAGTAGCGGTTTCTGGCTGGCGGCAGGGAGCAGTTGTAAACGTTCGCTGCTAAGCCGGCCATGCAGCCGCGGCTGTGTTAATTGCAGCGGTTCCGTTGCCAGCTGCCAGTCGCTGGCGGCGAGACTGATCTGGTCCAGCTTGATCGGCGGCAGTTGCAGCTGCAGCCGTGCCTCGCCAACTCTGGCCTGGTCTGGTTGGCTTAGCGGCGCCTGCAGTTCGATCGGCTGCCGGCTGGTTAGCAGCAGAGGTCCGCCCAGCTGAGAAAGAGCGGCGGATGGCGTCAGCTGCAGCTGGCTGTCTGTTGCCAGCGAGGCGCCGAACTGGCCGGCGTCGAGCGTCAGCTGACCGCTGGCGTTGAGTTTAAGCCGCTCGATTTCGGTGGCGGTCGGGCGGCCCTGTAGCTTGATCTCGAAGTGGCCGTTCGCGGTCAGTTGTTGTTGCCATTGATTCTCGGCCAGTTGCAGCCGTTCCGGCAGTTTCACCACGCCGCTGGCCGTCAGGCTGCCGTTCAGCTCTGTGAGCGGAATGGTGTCGGTCTCCGATCGTTGCAGTGTGGCTAACCAGGGGGAGAGTTCAGCCAGGTTCAGTATCGGCGCCAGCTCCAGCTGAAAGCTGGGTGCGGTGGTTATCCGACCGTTCAATTGCAGCAGCGGCGGCTGGTCTGGACGGCGCAGCTGCCAGTGAAATTCCGATTGCCGGTTCAGGTAGAAGTCGCTCCAGCCGAGCGGCTGGTCATCGCGACTGACCAGGCTGTGGCCGATCAATTCGTCGCGGGTCAGGTCGAATGCGCCGGTGATCCGCCAGTACGGTTGCCCGGCTTGGCTGAAATGCAGGTCCAGCTGGCCAATCTGCAGCCGTTCGGCCGGTAAGCGGCCGATCAGCTCGCCGGGCAACAGCGGCAGCAGCGCCAGCTCGCCCTGTAATGGTTGGCTGCGTTCGGCGAGACTGTGCAGTTCGAGACGTGCCCGTGGGATCTGGATCTCGCTCAGGCGCCGTTCCAGCAGCAACTGCAGCGGCTGGTAGCGGATCAGGATCGGCCCGGCGTCCACCGCCAGCCGGCGCTCGTCACGTTGCCGGCTAAGTTGCAGGTGCTTGATGCGCAGTTCGTTCCAGGCCGGATGGCTGATCGAGAAGCGGGCCTGCTGGAAGCCCTGCTCGGTCAGCCAGAGTTCAACCAGCTGACGGGCGGCGTAGGGCAGCAGGGCGTAACCGAGCGTGACCGCCAGCAGCAGGACCAGGCATCCGATCAGCAGCCGACGCATCCGTTCAGTCCTCCCAGCCCTCCAACTCAAGGTCTTCCAGCCGCTCGATGGCGTCATTCAGATGGAAGATCAGGTTGGAGTAGCTATCGCTGTCCTGCTCCAGATCCAGCTCGCTGAGCCGATCGGCGGTCTGCGCCAACGACTCGCCGCGGTTGTCGACGCCGTGCTCGATCAGCAGCCACATCATCAGCCCTTTGATCTCCGCCTCTCCGGCGACCTGGTTCAGGTCGTCGAGGTAGTGCTGGCGCACCTGGCGCAGCAGCGGCTGCAGGGCATCGTTCTCGTCAGTATTGAAATAGAGTTGTAGCAGATCGTCGGCGCGGCGGATCGGCCGGTCGTCGGGCTGCAGCGCCGCATCCAGCGTTGCAGCCTCGGCAAAGTAGGTCAGTTCGGGCGGATCGCCGGTACGGATCAAAAAAAACATCAGCGGACCTTGCGTACCACGTTGAGGCCGTCGCGCACCGTCAGGAACACGTTCTCGACATTGTCGTCGGCGGCGATACGGCGGTTCATCTCAACCAGCACGTCGTCGATCTCCGATTCCGGCTGCAACACCTTGCCGGACCAGAGCACGTTGTCCAGCACGATCAGGCCGCCCGGGCGGGTCATCTCCAATACCTTCTCGTAGTAGTTCAGGTAGTTGCGCTTGTCGGCGTCGATAAAGCTGAAGTCCAGCTCCATATCGAGGGTTTCCAGCGTATCCAGTGCGCGGCCGAAGATCACCTCGATCTTGTGGCCGTGCGGGCTGCGCTCGAAGAACGTCTTGGCGAACTCGATGGCACGCGGGTTGGTTTCGCAGCAGATCATCTTGCCGTCGTCCGGCATCCCCTCGGCGATCGACAGCGCCGAGTAACCGGTGAACATGCCGATCTCTAGCACGTTCTTCGGTTGGGTCAGCTTGGCCAGCATCGCCAGGGTGCGGCCCACCAGCCGGCCGGACAGTTTTTGTGGCCAGCCCATGTTCTCGTTGGTGGCGTCGATCAGCTCCTGCAGCAGTTCCGGCTCGGCGCCGGTGTTCAGGAAGGCATAATCTTCAATCGCTTCGTTAACCAGAAATTCCGCCATGGCGTTTTCGTACTCACCTCGTTGACTGCTGTGTGCGGCGATGTTGTTTATATTCCAAGTTTTCCTGGGTCGGATTGCCGAATTGCCGGACCGCGGAGTGCCGAAACCCGGGGCACCGGACTGCCTGACCACGGACCACCGAAATAAACCGCTTGAAAGGGCGCGATCATACCATTTTTGCTGAGTTGGTGGGCTGGCTCGCCGGTCGCTGATCTTTTTCAGTGTAGCTGGCGCAGGTGGAGGAATCTGGATTGGAGCCCTACGGGCTCCTGGTCGGCTGAAGCCAACCCTACAATAAGGCGTTTTTGAACCTCTGTGGGCCCCTGCCCGGCCGGAGCCAACCCTACGATGCCACCGCCGCAGGTGATTAGCGTGATATCGCGTTAATCACCTGCGGCGATTTCACAAAAAACTCAGAGAATAATATGCGGCAGGAAGCGGGACAGGTCCTGGGTGATCGGGCCGGTGTCCTCGCGCAGCGAGATACCGGCCGGCTGGTCGTCCACCAGCCAGGAACCGATCAACGTGTGGTTGTCGCCGAACCGGGGCAGTGGCTGGTAGGCCTGCAGGATAAAGCCCTCGGCGCCGTAGTCGCCGTCGCTGTGGGCGATCCGCCGGCCATCGCGGACGATATCGATATTGGCCCCTTCGCGGGAGTAGATCGGCTTGCGTACGTAGCTGCGTAGCGCGCCGGCGGCCGGGTCGTCCTCGAAGTAGGCCGGCAGCAGGTTGGGGTGGTTCGGGAACAGCTGCCACAGTAGCGGCAGCAGCGCCTTGTTGGACAATACGGTCTTCCACAGCGGCTCGATAAAGCGGGTGTGGCTGTCTATCACCGACGGGCCAAACTCCTCGCGCTGCATGAACTCCCAGGGGTAGAGCTTGAACAGCCAGCTGATCGGCTGCGCGGCCAGGTCGCAGAAGCGGCCGTTGGCGAGCAGGCCGATATCGTCTATATAGACGAAGTCGCAGTCGATGCCGGCCTGTTCGGCACAGTCTTGCAGGTACTGCACGGTGCCGCGATCCTCGACGGTGTCCTTGCAGCAGGCGAAGTGCAGCCGCTGCTGCGGCATTCGTCGCTGCAATTGGCGAAAACGCAGGATCAGCCGCTCCTGCAGCGAGTTGAACTGGTCGGCTTGCGCCGGCAACTGGCCACGGTCGACCTGCTGCTGCAGCCAGAGCCACTGCCAGAATCCGGTTTCGTAGAGGCTGGTGGGGGTATCGGCGTTGTTCTCGAGCAGCTTGGCCGGCCCGTTGCCGTCGTAGGCCAGGTCGATCCGGCTGTACAGGCTCGGTTCGCGCTCGTACCAGCTGCGTGCCAGCGCATCCCAGTAGATCGGCGGGATCTGGAAACGTTGTAGCAGTTGTTCGTCGCGTACCACCCGCTCGACCACCTCCAGGCAGAGCTGGTGGATCTCGGCGGTCGGTTGCTCCAGGTCGCGCTCGATCTGCTCCAGCGTGAACTGGTAGTAGGCGCTCTCGTCCCAGTAGGGCTCGCCATACAGGGTATGGAAATGGAAACCGTACTGGCGGGCGGTCTGGCGCCAGTCCGGCCGTTCGGCGCCGCCGATCCTGAGCATCAGCTGCCCCAGCTGCCGCTGGAGCGTGCCCGGCTGCTGACGGTTTGGCCGAAGCCGCCGCGGCCGAGTACCTTGGCACCGCCTTTCAGCGGGCGCAGGGCGTCACGGCCCACTTTCAGCTGCTGCTTGCCGTAACTGCCGAACAGGGTGCCGTCGGCGCCGACCCACTTGTTGTAGGCCTGCGAGTAGCGCGACTTGCTGCGGCCCAGCGGTTTGGAGCGGCGGAAGTCGAGGTCGAAATCGTCGTCGGTGGCGAAGTTCTCGCCCAGCATGAAGCCGGCCATCAACGGGATGAACATTGCACCGAGACCGGGATGGGCTTCGCAGTTGTCGTTGCCGAAGTCGTACTCGCAGTCGCGTTCGCTGCGGTACTGCGGCGCGCTGCGCTGCCAGTCGGCCTGCGCGTTGCGATAGGCCAGCTCGCACTGCTGCGACTGGGCCGGGTTGTCCAGTTCGCACTCCAGCGGTGTCTGGTAGACCTTGGCCAACTGGCTGGAGTCGCAGCCGCTCAGGGTGGCGGCGCCGACCGCCAGCAGACCGGGTTTGCGCATCCAGTGTAGATCGATATGGCGGGTCCGTTTCATCGTGCCACCTCGCTCAGTAGGTCATGGATGCGGCGTTCAGCAGGCCGATGGCGATCGACACGCCGCCCAGCACCACGCCGGCCGGCCACTCGTCTCCCTCGATCCGCTGGCTGATCTTCGGCATGAACAGCCGTACGATCAGGTAAGCGAGGATCTGGGCGATCAGTGCCACCACCGCCCAGACCGCGAAGTCGAGTAGCGAGATCGAGTTGCTGGCGGCGCTGGCCAGGGCGATCGAGAAACCGATGATCGCACCGGTCAAGGCACAGGCGGCGGCGCCGTTGCGCTCCTTGACCAGCTTCCACTCGTCGTACGGGGTAAACAGGGTATAGAGCAGCTTGAACAGCAGCAGGGCGATCAGCGACAGGCCGAAGTACAGCGCGAAATCAACCAGGCCGATCAGGGTGTTGGTCAGGGCGTCCATGCGGTCTCCTCTGGATTAGACGCGTTGGGGATTGTCTCGGTACATACTCAGTCAGCGGGCCGCCAGGGCCTGCCAGTCGAAATTCTTGATGCGGCCCGGCGCTATATAGTAGATCAGGCTGCCCGCCTTGATCCGTTTATCCAGCGACGGATTCAGGTCGGGCCGGCCGTCATGGTCCAGGTCGACCGCGATCAGCGTGGCGCCGTAGTGTTCCTTCAGCGGGATGAACAGGTCGCGCACCGACAGCTCCGGCAGGCCGTCCGGGTAGGTGGTGGAGTACTGGGTCATGCCGCTGCCGGCGGTCAGCAACTCCTGGTGCAGCAGGCTGGAGCCGGGGTCCATCGCCGCCTTGACCAGCATCTCGGTGGAAACCGACGGGGCGCATTCGACGGTCGGGCAGTGCTGTTTCAGCAGCCGGCTGAGCGATTCGTCGCGGAAGTAGGCGATGATGTGGGCCTGCGGGTTGCGGCTGTAGGCGTAAAGCGCGGCGGTCAGGGTGCTGTCGTCGGTACCGGTATCGACGATCAGCGTCGAGGCGTCTGCGATGCAGGCGCGGTCCATATCCTCGTCGTCGTTGAATGCCTGGCTGCGGATGAATTCGATCTCGCCGGGCAGCGGGTTTTCCATCTCGTCGGTGACGCACAGGCAGAGATTGCGGTTACGGTACTGCCGCGCTTCCAGCTGAAGCAGCTTGAGCAGGCTGGTGGTGCGCTCCGGATTCCAGCCGATCACCAGTATATGGTCGTGCAGGTTCAGATCTTTTTGTCCCATGATGCCCTTTCTCCACTGTAAGGCACTGAATGCGGCCAGCTTGCCGACCGTCAGGGCGAACAGACCCAGGCCGAACGGAATCACCACCAGGGCGACAATCAGCTTGCCGCCGTGACTGGCGGGCGATAGATCGCCGTATCCGACCGTCGACGCGGTGACCACCAGCCAATACAGGAAATCGTCGCCCAGCAGGGCGGTTTCGCCGGCCGCCTTGAGCAGCAGCCAGCAGAGGCTGACATAAATAGCCAGCATCACCCCCAGCGCCTGCCAGTTCATCTGTTTCAGATGGCGGTAGATCAACCGGCGGATAAACTTGAACATCACTGTTGCATACCTGTCCGCGACTTGGTCAGCGATTATCTTAGCGGCTGTATCCGGCTGCTGGCAAAGATCGTTTGTACTGCGTGCCGGGCCGTGCGCTGACAGTTGGGACGGGGCCCGGATTCCCTTACAATGCGGCTCAATTTCATCTTAAGAGCTTGCTTGAGCAGGAGTAGCGCGTGGATCCACTGATTCTCTTTCTGATCACCGGGTTTGTTTCCATGTCGGCGGCGTTGAGTGCCGGCGCAATCAACAAGTTGCCGGATGAGAGCAAACCGGCCTTTGCGCAGACCCGCAACGGCATGGTCACCGTTGTGATGGCCGGCAACCTGGCGGCGCTGACGCTGGTCGGCGCAATGGCGTACGGTTTCCTGAAACTGGACTGGTGGATTCCGCTGCTGTGCATGTTCCTGACCTTCCCGGTGGTGCACCTGCTGTTTTTGCAGCGCCTGCTGGGCGAGGTGCGTAGTCTGATGCTGATGATGCCGTTTGTGCTGGCGGCGATCGGCGCACTTTACTACTACTGGTAAGCCCGGATGGATGCGACCTCGCTGCTGATCGGCCTGCTGCCCGGACTGCTGGGATGCGGCTTGTTGCTCTGGCGGCAGCAGCTGCTGCGTAACCGTTGGCAGCAGCAACAACATCAGCTGGAGCTGGAGCAGACCCGGCTGCAGACCGAGCTGGAACGGCTGCCGCAGCTGGAGCAGCGCCAGGCGGAACTGCAGCAGCAGCGTGACCAGTTGCAGCGGGTGTTGGCGGCGCGCAGCGAAGCGGTTGCCGAACTGGAAACCCGGTTGGCGGCGGAACGCGAGGCCCACGCCGATAAACTGGCGACGCTGCAGGAGGCGCGTGAGCAGCTGAAGGTGGAGTTCCAGCAGCTGGCCAACCGGATCTTCGAAGACAAGTCGGCCAAGTTCAGCAGCGCCAACCAGCAGCAGATCGGCCACCTGCTGACGCCGTTGCGTGAGCAACTGGGCGAGTTCAAGCGGCGGGTCGAGGACAGCTACGACAAGGAGTCCAAGGACCGGCGTGCACTCTACGAGCAGATCCAGCAGCTCAAGCAGCTCAACCAGCAGATGAGCCAGGATGCGCTGAACCTGACCAACGCCCTGAAAGGGGAGAGCAAGGCGCAGGGCAACTGGGGCGAACTGGTGCTGGAACGGGTGTTGGAGCAATCCGGCCTGCGCAAGGGCTACGAATACGAAGTGCAGGTGTCGCTCAACCAGCAGGGCCGTCGTTACCTGCCCGACGTGATCGTTCGGCTGCCGGACGACAAGGATGTGATCGTCGATTCCAAGGTGTCGCTGACCGCTTACGAGCGTTACTGCAGCAGCGACGACGAAACCGAACGCCAGCGCTACCTGCAGGAGCATCTGCAGTCGCTGCGCGGCCATATCAAGGGGCTCGGCGACAAAGCCTACCAGCAGCTGGAGGGGATACGCTCGCTGGATTTCGTGCTGCTGTTCGTGCCGGTGGAGGGGGCCTTCCTGCTGGCGTTGGAGCAGGACAGCAACCTGTTCGGCGAGGCGTTCGAGCGCAATATCATCCTGGTCAGCCCGGCCACGCTGCTGGTGACGCTGCGCACCATCCACAATATCTGGCGCTACGAGTACCAGAACCGCAACGCCCAGGAGATTGCCCGCCGTGGTGGCGAGCTGTACGACAAGTTCGTCGGTTTTATCGAATCGCTGGATGAGCTGGGCCGTCACCTGGATCGCACCCAGCAAGCCTACGAGACCGCGCGCAAACGGCTTAGCAGCGGGCGTGGTAATCTGGTCAATCAGGCGGCCGCACTGCAGAAGCTTGGCGTGGCCGGTAAGAAAAAGCTGCCACGGGCGCTCAGCGAGCAGGCCCGAGACAGCGATCCGCAGGAGCTTGAATCATGATTTCGGTGGTGGGTTACGGTTCGTTGCTGTCAGAACGCTCGGCCCGGGAGACGGTGCCGGGGCTGATCAATTACCGGCTGGTCGAGGTGCCCGGCCACCGGCGTATCTTCAACAAGGTCGGGGTGGTGTTCTTCAGTCGTCACGGTGCCAGTGCGGACAGCCTGGAGATCGCCTCCTGCTCCACCGAACCCTCACCGGGCAGCGCGATGATCTGCGCCCAATTCGAGCTGGATGAGGTGGATTTTGCCGCCCTCTACGAGCGCGAACACCGCTACCGCTGGATTGAGGTGGAAACCCATGACCGCCACGGCCATGTCCGCACCGGGCGGATGTGTACCGGCTACAACGACCGCGACTACCGGTTGAACAAATGCATCACGCCGCAGGAGTACCAGCAGCGGGTCGGCCAGTATTACGGCGGCGCACTCTGGCGTGACGATATTCTGCCGTTTCCCCGTTACCTGGCGTTCTGCCTGCAGGCGGCCGCGGAAAACGGCGCCGACGTCCTGGGCAATTTTCTCGATACCAGTTTCCTGGCCGACGGTATCACCAGCATTCGTCAGTATGTCTCCCAGCACCCGCAACTGCGCAACTGGCGCGAGATGGATACCGGTTACAGTTATCTGAAAGTCAGGTAAGCGGCGTACGGCCTGTTGCGCGAAGCGAACAGTCCGCACCGGGTGTGACCTCGGTCGTAGCGGCCCGCTTTTTATACGCCTTGAGTGCCGCAGGCGGCTGGCTTGGGGAGTGATCGGGTCTGAAGGTCGCGACTGAACCTGCCCGGCCGGAGCCCTCCTACAACGGTTCCGCTGCTTATTGCTAACTATCCGGCAATACCAAAGCCTGTAGGGGGCGGGCCCGGCTGACCAGAACGCCGCAGGTGTTCTGTTGCCAGCCCGAAAAATGACCAGTTTGTCATCGGAAGAAAATCAAAATTAAGTGTTGATTTTTCCGGTTTTTATCAAAATCAAGTTTTGATTATTCTGTTTCATATCAGCATTAAATCTTGATTTTTGTTTAAATTTTGAGCAGTAACTCGCAGCTGTGCTTTAATTGCAGGGGCGGCAAACTTATGCACCCTGGATCGGCTAGCAAATTGAAATGCAACAGAATTCAGATCTAAAGGTGGCAAAGATTTGCCGATACTAATAACCAGCCGATACTGACTCCCGGCTGAATACTCCATGAGCCAAAGCGTTGCCCTTTATTTACTGCTGGCAGTGAAAGTTGGTTTGGAATTTGCTTAAATCTGCACAAAGCCCTGTGCGACATGAGAACTACAGGTCCGCAAAAGATGCTTGCTGATAACAATATGATCGTTGCTCTCGATATAGGCACCTCGAAAGTGGTTTGCCTGGTCGGCGAAGTGACCCCCGATGGCGCCATCGAACTGGTCGGTATCGGCTCGCATCCGTCACGCGGTATGAAGCGCGGCGTGGTGGTCAATATCGAATCCACGGTCAGCTCGATCCAGCGGGCGGTGGAGGAGGCCGAACTGATGGCCGGCTGTAAGATCCACTCGGTCACGGTCGGTATTGCCGGCAGCCATATAAAGAGTATGAACTCGCACGGCATGGTGGCGGTGCGAGAGCGCGAGATCACCGAGTATGACCTGGAGCGGGTGATCGAGGCGTCCCGGGCGGTGGTGTTCCCGGCCGATCAGAAGATCCTGCATATTTTGCCGCAGGAGTACCTGATCGATAACCAGGAGGGGATCAAAGAGCCGCTGGGCATGTCCGGCGTGCGGCTGGAAGCGCGGGTTCACCTGGTGACCGGCTCGCTCAACGCGGTGCAGAACATCGACAAGTGTATCCGTCGCTGTGGCCTGGAAGTGGATGCCATCGTGCTGGAGCAGCTGGCGTCCAGCTACGCGGTGCTGACCGAGGATGAGAAGGAGCTGGGCGTCTGCATGGTGGATATCGGTGGTGGCACCACCGATATCGCGATCTTTACCGGCGGGGCGATCCGCCATACCGGGGTGTTGCCGATTGCCGGCGACCAGGTGACCAACGATATCGCCATGGCGCTGCGCACGCCGAGCCAGCACGCCGAGGCGATCAAGACGCGCTATGCTTGCGCGTTGGCGCAGTTGGCCAGTGTCAACGAGATGATCAAGGTGCCCAGCGTCGGCGACCGGCCGCCGCGTGATCTGTCGCGCCAGGCACTGGCCGAGGTGGTCGAGCCGCGCTACGACGAGTTGTTCAGCCTGGTACGGGCGGAGCTGCGTCGCTCCGGTTTTGAAGATCTGGTGGCGGCCGGTATCGTGCTGACCGGCGGTACCTCCAAGATGGAGGGCGCGGTCGAGCTGGCCGAGGAGATCTTCCATATGCCGGTGCGGCTGGCCAAGCCGCAGGGCGTACGGGGTATGGAGGAGGTGATGTCGAACCCGATCTATGCCACCGGCATGGGGCTGTTGCTCTATGCCAAGCAGAATTTTGAACCATCGCAATCACCGGTACCGCTGGTGGCTGAATCGATGGAACCGAGGGAACCGGCAGATGGGCTGATGAGCCGCATGAAAGCCTGGTTCCAGGGGAATTTTTAGCGCCCGGTCCTGCCGGCGCCGCAGTAAAAGATGACGACAGGCTCCGAAGTGGTAGTTGGAGCGCTGAACCTGGAAGGAGAAGAATAATGTTCGAGATGGTGGACAGTGTGCCGCAAAGCGCAGTGATCAAGGTGGTCGGCGTGGGCGGCGGCGGCGGCAACGCCGTACAGCATATGGTCAACACCTCGGTGGAAGGTGTTGAGTTCATCTGTGCCAACACCGATGCCCAGGCACTGAACAATATGGCGGCCCGTACCGTAGTCCAGATCGGCGGCGAGCTGACCAAGGGGCTGGGCGCCGGTGCCAACCCGGATGTTGGTCGCCAGGCGGCGATCGAAGACCGTGAGCGGCTGGCCGAAATGCTCGGCGGCGCCGATATGGTGTTCATCACCGCCGGCATGGGCGGTGGTACCGGCACCGGTGCCGCGCCGATCGTTGCCGAAGTGGCCAAGGAGCTGGGTATCCTGACCGTAGCGGTGGTCACCAAGCCGTTCCCGTTCGAGGGTCGCAAGCGGCTGAAGATCGCCGAGGAGGGGATCAAGGAACTGAAGGAATGCGTCGACTCGCTGATCATCATCCCGAATGAGAAGCTGCTGCCGGTACTGGGTAAGAACTGCAGCCTGCTGAACGCCTTCAACACCGCCAATGATGTATTGAAAGGTGCGGTGCAGGGGATCGCCGATCTGATCATCCGTCCGGGTATGATCAACGTTGACTTCGCCGACGTACGTACCGTGATGTCCGAGATGGGCATGGCGATGATGGGCACCGGCAGTGGTACTGGCGAGAGCCGCGCCGTCGAGGCGACCGAAGCGGCGATCAAGAGCCCGCTGCTGGAAGATGTCGATCTGAAAGGCGCCAGCGGCATCCTGGTCAACATCACAGCCGGCCTGGATCTGAGCCTGGGCGAGTTCTCCGAAGTGGGGCAGATCGTCGAGGAATACGCCTCCGAGGAAGCCACCATCGTGGTGGGTACCGTTATCGATCCGGAGATGACCGATCAGCTGACCGTGACCGTGGTGGCAACCGGCCTGGGTCGCGCGGTGCAGCAGGAGGTGCGGGTGGCCAACGGCGGTACCACCAGCGCGGTGGCCGCCGGCCGCAGCAGTACCCTGACCACCGACTTCAGCCAGCTGGAACTGCCGACCGTACTGCGCAACCGGCAGAGCGAATCGGCCCGGCCGAAAGTGGTCGAAGAGGTCGAGTCCTACGATCTGCCGGAACCGGCGCTGAAAACCGGTACCGACGATATGGAGTTCCTGGATATCCCGGCCTTCCTGCGTCGTCAGGCTGACTAATCCAGCTAACAGAACTTCCAGGTTCGAGCCGCCCGCACCGTCGGGCGGCTTTTTTATTTGGCAGTTTCCAGTTAACAGGATTGAGTTAACAGCGGGCCCTGAGGAGTGTCGCGGCGCTTAGTAGCAGCCCGCTCAGAGGGCGACCTCCGCGGACCGTGCCAAGTGCCGGTCGCGGTCGGAGCCCGCTGCTACGGGATCATCCTTTCGTAGCAGCCCGCTCAGAGGGCGATATCCGCGGACCGTGCCAAGTACCGGTCGGGTCGGAGCCCGCTGCTTCGGGATCCTGTCGTAGCAGCCCGCTCCGCGGGCGATGGGGATCGCGGGGGAATCGAATCCGTAAGGTTGCGGCTGAAGCCGCTTATCTAAAGCGGCTCTTAGCGTCATCCTCCAATTTGGAGTGCCCGCTCCTTGTAGGGCGCCACCTGGGGCGCCACCGCCGCCGGCGGTTGGTCGGCTGAAGCCGACCCTACAGGTGCTGTTAGGCGTAGCAGTCCGCCTTTTATGCCCGAGTGTGCTGCGGGCGACGGGTATTTGTTCAGCCGCCCGGGCTACTTCAACCAGAACGCGATCAGCGTGAACAGCGCGATCATGAACCAGACCAGCGACATCAGTTGCCAGAACAGCAGCGCGTTGGGGTTCTTCTGTTCCGCTTCGCGCGGGGTCAGGAAATCGGGGTTGGGTTCGGTCAGGTCCTGCATGAAATGGTCGAGGCTGTCATAGCGTTTGGTCGGGTCGATCGCCAGCGCCTTGGCCAGCGCGCGGTCGAACCAGATCGGGATGATCGGATTGTGACGGTCGGCCGGTATGTAGTTGAGCCGGCTCAGTTGCTGTGGTTTCTCGCAGTTCTCCAGACCGTCGCCGTAGGGCAGGTGTTGGGTGAAGATCTCGTAGGTGATCGCCGCCAATGAGAACAGGTCGCCCTTGATGCCGGTGTTCTGGCCGAGCCGGAACACCGGGTCGGAGTAGTTCATGGTGCCGAGGATCCGGTCGCGGGTCAGCGGCACGAAGATCTCGTTGATGCCGGCCACGTAGACCGAGCCGAAATCGACGATCTTGGCCCGGTTGTCCGGGGTGATGATGATATTGCTCGGCTTCAGGTCCTGGTGCAGGGTTTCGCGCTGGTGGAATGCCTTCAGGCCGGTGGCAATCTGCTTGACCAGCTCGATCGCCTGCGCCGGTTTCGGGTGCGGATTCTCGGCGATCCACTGCTCCAGCGTGACCCCTTCGACCTCCTCCATCAGGTAGTAGAGAAAGGTCTTGGCGCGGTTGGAGCTATGTACCTTCACCACGTGGGGGCTGTCGATCCGGCTGCCGACCCACTCCTCCATGATGAAGCGCTCGATATAGGCGGCGTCGTCGCTGAAGTTGTGCGACGGCGTCTTCATCACCCAGACGCTGTCGTCGGCCAGGTCGCGCACCCGGTACAGCTGGCTGCGGTTGCTGGCGTACAGCTCCTGCTCGATCAGGTAGCCGTCGATCTTCAGGCCCGGCTCCAGCTCCGGCGGGAACGGCAGCTCGGTGAGCCGGTCGGTTACCTCCTCCAGGCTGTGATCGGTGAGTTGGTCGACCCGTACCAGCTGGCAGCTCAGGTTGTCGCCGCTGCCGGCCCGGTAGGCGGCGTCGGTCAGCCGCTGGCAGGCCGCCTGCAGGTCGTCGTCGGCCAGTGCCAGTTGTTTCAGCTGCGACGGTTCCAGATAGTCGTGCACCCCGTCGGTGGTCAGCAGGAACAGGTCGCCCTCCTCGATATCGACCCGTCGGTAGTCGATCTCCAGGTGGGTATCCATCCCCATCGCCCGCGACAGGCAACTGTTGCTTTCGCTGAGTTGGGTGATGTGGTCGTCGGTCAGCAGCTCCAGGTTGTTGTTGCGGATCAGGTAGATCCGGCTGTCGCCGATATGGAACAGGTGGGCAGTGCGCGACTTGATGACCAGCACCGACAGGGTGCAGACATGGCCGCGGCTGGTGGACAGGTATTCGTGGCTGCGCGCGTACAGCAGCCGGTTGATGGCGGTCAGCACCTTCTGGGCGGAGGTCTTGACGGTCCAGATGTCGGGGGTGTCGAAGTAGTCGTTGATAAACTCCTGTACCGCGTACTGGGCCGCTTCGGCACCGGCCTCGGCGGTGCTGACGCCGTCGGCGATCACCGCGCAGGCGCCCTTGGTGGTCAGCAGGTTACCGTCCGGCTGGTAGAAGCCCAGACAGTCCTCGTTGCGCGCCTTGCGGCCGCGAACGCTCTGTTCGGCGGCGGAAAGACGCAGATCGCTGGCAAGGTGCATTTCCATAGCGGGTATCCCAAACGGTTAACCGGGAGCTGCAGGCAGCCCCCGGTCGCTGGTCGGCCGAATTCGGCTAACCCTTATTCAACATCAATCAGCTGTACGGTGCCATCGGGCAGGACTTCCGCCATCTGGCCGCTCGGCTCGTCCATGAACTGGACGAACAGGAACACCACCGCGGCGGAGGCGCTGATCACCATGAAGAAGGTGGCGTAGTCGACGAAGCTCAGTACAGTCAGGTAGCAGACCGCACCGACGTTGCCGTAGGCACCGGCCATGCCGGCGATCTGGCCGGTCATCCGGCGCTTGATCAGCGGCACCACCGCGAACACCGCGCCTTCGCCGGCCTGGACGAAGAACGAGCAGCACATGGTGGCGATCACCGCGGCCGGAATCCACCAACTGGAGTCGATCTGGCTCAGTACCAGGTAACCCACCGCCAGACCGGCGATCAGCACCGACAGCGCCTTGCGGCGGCCTATCTTGTCACTCAGGTGACCGCCGGTCGGCCGCGCCACCAGGTTCATGAAGGCGAAACCGGAGGCCAGCAGGCCGGCCTTGACCGGGTCCAGCCCGTCGAAGGTTTCCAGGAAGAACAGCGGCAGCATGGAGACCACCGCCAGCTCGGAGCCGAAGGTCACGAAGTAGGCCACGTCCAGTACCGCCACCTGCTTGAACTTGTAGCGCTGGATCTCCGGTACGCCCTCTTTAAGGTTCTCCTCGTTGACGTGGTAGATGGCGCGCAGCTGAACCACGAACAGGCCGACCAGCACCGCGTAGATGGCGTTGGTGCCGAACGCGTCCAGCAGACCCAGGTTGGTCGGCGACAGCTTCCAGGTCAGTACCGCCAGGGCGGCGTACATCGGGATGTTCATCAGGATGTAGAACAGGAAGTCGCCCTTGCTGGTCACCTCCAGGCCACCGCTTTTCTTCGGCTTGAAGTAGGTGGAGCCTTTCGGAGTATTGCGGGCCAGTTTGTAGTACAGCAGGCCGTAGCAGATGGCGATCACGCCGGTCATGCCCAGCGCATAGCGCCAGCCGTGCTCGCCGCCGAACAGCAGTGCGATGGTCGGCAGGGTCATCGCGCCGGCGGCGGAACCGAAGTTACCCCAGCCGCCGTAGATCCCTTCGGCGACCCCAACCTGCTTGGCCGGGAACCATTCGCCCACCATCCGGATGCCGATCACGAAGCCGGCGCCGATAAAGCCGCTCAGGAAGCGCAGGATTGCCAGCTGCTCGTAGGTTTGCGCCGAGGCGAAGCCCAGACAGATCGTGCCGCCAACCACCAGCAGCATGCTGTAGATGGCACGGGGTCCGTATTTGTCGACCAGCGTGCCGATGACGATTCGCGACGGGATCGTCAGCGCCACGTTAAGAATCATCAGCGCTTTTACCTCGGCGCTGGTCAGGTCGAACACCTCCTTGATATAGGCCAGCATCGGCGCATGGCTGAACCACACCACGAAGGTGAGGAAGAAGGCGAACCAGGTGACATGGAGGGTCTTGATCTTGGGATCGCCAAAATCAAGCAACCGCAGGTTGGTGGTAGACATGTGACTGCTCCTGAATGTGTTGCAGCTGAGTTCACGGGTCGGATCTGTGGCTGGGCACAGCCGACGCAGAGGCTCCGCGACCAAGGCGTGGTTCAAGGAGGAGGGTGCCGGGTCGCGGGAGCATGCGTTAGCGCCAAAATAGGCTTATCCGGTTTGGCAGTTGTTGATGTGCATCAACTGCCGGCAGCGCTCGTCGGACGGCGAAAAAGCCCACTACCACCATGGGGGTATGTTGGGGTTTGTTATTTAACTGTTTGAATATAAAGGATTTAAAAGTTGATTTTTGAGCCCGTCAGGGAGCTTTTCAAAGCCCTGTGGATAATAGGGGGTATCTGCGTAGCCGGGCCGGGCGCTGACAAAAAGAGCCAGAGTCTGGCGGCTGCCAGTTGGCCGGCCAATGACCAAGATCAAGTGGGCAGGGTTCATTGGAGGTAGGCGAAAGTTATGCCTTCAGAGGCATAGGCGGGGCCGGGCGAAGCGGCTATCTTGAATACCATTCTCGGCGCCATCGGCCGCACACCCCTCAGTGTCAGTCGTGTGGCGCGGGTTCAGCTCATAGCATCCCGTTGCTTCTGGTCAGGCGCGGGATGCCAGGCACCTCCTGGCACCCGGTAAGCAAGTTTAGATTCGACAGAGTCTGTTCCCGCCTACCGGGTTTTTTTTTTGAGGTTATGAGTTAACAGTTTTGAGCTGACAGAGGCCGATTTTTATAGCTTGGTAGGGTGGGCACGCTTTTGGTGCCCACGCGGACAGTGCCACAGCCCGGCCATGTTCGAATTGTGCAGCTTTGTCGATGGTCGGGTGGGCACCGAAGATCTGCTCACCAGACACGGCTGAAAGAGTGCCCTCCTTGTAGGAGAAACTCCGACCGCGACGGCTGGGTCCATGTATGCGGCTTCGTCGGGCAGCTTTAGCCGCGACCTTCGGCGGCCTTTTCGAAGTCCGTGGTCTGTCGCCCGCGGAGCGGGCTGCTACGGGTGGGTGCGTCAACCGTCCGATTCAGCCGCGACCAGGCCAGCAGCAGTGCCCCCGAGGCCAGCAGGTAGCCCAGGCTGGCGCCGATAAAGCCGGCCTGGTAACCCCACTGACCCATCAACAACGCACCGCCGGCGACCCCGAACAGGTTGCCGAAGCGGATGGTGCCCTGGGCGGTGCCGATCAGCCGGCCGTTGCGCGGGCTGTCGGCCAGCCGGATCAGCGAGGCCTGCACCATCGGCAGCATCGCCCCCAGACAGACGCCCCAGCCGAAGCGGATCAGCAGCAACGGTAGCCAGTCGCTGTATAGATGGGCCAGGTAGCAGCCGGCCGCCGCCAGCGTGAGCCAGCTCAGCAACAGCAGGCCGCTGGCCGGCGGGCGCCGGTCGAACAGCCGTCCCCAGCGCGACGCGCTGAGCATCATACCCACTCCGGCGCTGCTGAACAGCAGGCCGGTCAGCAGCGGCGTGGCGCCGAGTTGCTGTTCGGCGAACAGCGCGAAGAACGAGCTGGGCATCGCCTTGGCGATCTGCAATAGCAGGATCACCGTCAGCAACAGCCCCAGCACCGGCACTGGTTTTTGCACCGCCGGTTCTGCCGGCATATCGGCGCTGGCGTTGCGGGGTGCGCTGCGGTTGTCACCGGTTAACTTCCAGGCCAGCAGTAGCGTCAGCACCAGGCAGACTGCCGCCGAACTGAGGAAGATCGCCCGGTAGTCCAGCCACTCCACCAATGCGCCGCCCGCCAGCGGACCCAGGATGGCGCCGGCGGCGGTGGCCGAGGTCAGTTTGCCGACCACCGAGGCGCGCCGCTCGGCGGGGGCGATCGCGGTGGCGAAGCAGAGCGCGGCGGTGATGATGCCGGCCAGCGCGCCCTGCAGCAGCCGGTAGATCAGCACCTCCCACAGGCTGCTGCTGAAGAACAGCAGCGCCTGGCTCAGCATCAGGCCGAGCATCGCCCGCAGCACCATCGGCTTGTGGCCGAAGCGGTCGCCGAGCCGGCCCCAGACCGGCGCTGCCAGGCCCGAGACCAACAGCGGCGCGCCGTAGATCAGCGCACTCCAGAACGCCAGCGCCTGCGGATCTTGCGCCGGCTGCAGCTGGCGCAGGAACAGCGGCCAGAACGGTTCGCTCATCTCCATCGCCGCGATGGCGATCAACTGGCTCCACCAGAGCAGTCGTACCTGTGTCTGCCAGTCAGTCATCGTGGTCCATCAATGCCTTCTTCAGTGGGTTGGGGATCGGTTCGCAGACCGCCTGTTGCGACTGGTCCTGCAGCCGCATGCGGATGAAGGCGGTGCCCGGCCAGGGGGCGTCGAAGAATGCCTGCTGCTCCTGCTGGCGGGCGGAGTCGCCGTGGCGAACGCCGAACCGTTCGAGGTAACCGTCGAGCAGGCCGGCCAGATCGCGCCAGAGCTGCTCGGCGTTGAGCCCGAACTGGCCGTCCAGCAGCTCGATCAGCTCACCGAGATGGCTCTGCATCACCGCATGGGAGATGTTGACCCGTGCCTCGGCGCGGCTGTCGACCAGCGTGCTGGCGGCGCTGAAGGCGATCGGCCAGCCCTGCTCGGCCAGGCTCGACCGGTGGATGCAGACGCCGCCGACATCGCGGTTGATGAAACCGCGCGGCTGGCCGTCGGCGTCCAGCACCGCCATCAGGTTCTGCTGGTGGGCTTCCAGCGCGATACCGTAGTCCAGATAGAGCTGCAGCACGCCGGCGAACAGCAGGTCGCAGTAGCGCCGGAACCAGTCGCGAGCCTGGCCGGCGTTGCCGACCCCGGCCTGGCGCATCAGCTCGATCAGCAGCGGCTGGCCGGACAGCGGCGAGGGCACGAACAGCGCCGCCACCACCACCGCCTGTTCATCGTCGGCCAGCAGCCGGCAGGGGTTGCGGCGGAACAGCACCGCCAGGTAGCGGGCGTCGTCCCGGCTCTCGCTGTCGACCTGCAGATGCAGCCCCAGCTCGTCCCACTGGCAGCGCAGTGCGGTGGCGATATCCGGCCGCTGGCCAAAGATATCCTGCAATACCGCCGAGATGCGCGCGGCGTTCTCCACCGACGGGCTGGACAGGTTGCGTACCGAGCTGGTCATCTGCGCGGCGACCGGCAGTTTGATATAGGGCGCCTGCCGCGCCTCGGCCGGCGCCAGGGTGCGGAACGACAGCGTCGGCGCGGCGGCGAAGCGGGCGTCGGTCAGCCGGATCAGCCCCGCGGCCAGTTCGTCGGCGAACCGTTGCGGCAGGTCGTGCTCCAGCTGCCAGGGGTGGACCGGCAGCGGCAGGTAGTCGTCGTGGTCCGGCAGCTGCCCCTGCCACTGCTGGAACCAGGCCGGGTAGTGCCGGGCGAACCAGGCGCGGTAGTCGAGCCCGTCGATCATCCGGCTCAGCTTGGCCAGCGAGCGGTGCACCGCGATTAACGCCAGCGGCACCCGGGCGGCGAACTCGGGGGCATAGCGCCAGACCTCGTCGAGGCTCAGCCCCAGCTTGGTCTTGCAGCCGGGGTGGTAGGGGTGGCCGACCGCCGCCCACTGCTCCAGCCGGATGCTGCCGTTGCCGCCGTCCCGGCGCGCCCAGGCCAGCAGGTTGTCGATGCCGTCGGCCTGGCACTGGCGACGGATCTCGGCGTCCTGCCGGCGGCGCCAGGCCAGGGTCAGCGCCTCGTTGCGCAGGCCGTTGTCCAGTTCGGCGGCGATCCGCTGCCAGGCCGGGTCGGCACTGTCGCCGCGCAGTTCCAGCACCCGCCGCAGCGCGGTGAGCGGT
The DNA here is from genome assembly GCF_019795155.1 of Marinobacterium arenosum. Classification (GTDB taxonomy): domain Bacteria; phylum Pseudomonadota; class Gammaproteobacteria; order Pseudomonadales; family Balneatricaceae; genus Marinobacterium_C; species Marinobacterium_C arenosum. Next base: position 33,912 of record NZ_JAILYN010000011.1, read on the forward strand.
TCTTCTAAGCCTTCTGCGCCTTCTGCATCTTCTGCGTCGTCGAGCGGCTGCCAGCTCAACTGCTTGAAATCGCTCAGCGCGCCCAGCCGGTTGAATCGGGCGCCGCTCAACAATAAACGGCCGGCCGGGCTGTCCAGCCGGTATTCGCCCGGTTGCTCGGCCACCGCCTCCATGACCAGCAGCCGTTCGCGCAACAGACTGCGCAGCAGCCGGAACAGGCCGTTGCGGGCGGCTTCCTTACGGTCTTCACCGCTGACGTTGGGCAGAGGCCGTGCGCCGATGGGGAGGATCGCGTTCATCCGTGTGCCTCCAGGTAGTGGAAAACCGGGGCCGGGTGGCACAGGAAGTTCTGGTGCGAGATGTTCCAGGCGTAGGCGCCGGCCAGCGGGAACAGCAGCAGGTCGCCGACCGCCAGCCGCTCGACCAAGCTGTCGCTGGCCAGGATATCCTTCGGCGTGCACAGCTGGCCGGCCACGCTGATTCGCGCCTGCTGCAACTCGGGCCCGCGACGGCGTTCGCCGGTGCCGGTCAGCACCACGAACGGGTGGCTGTGGCCCTGCGCCGGCGGCAGCCGGAACTGGTGGGTGCCGCCCCGGCAGATGGCGAACTGCTGGCCGTGATTCTGTTTCAGGTCGAGCACCTCCATCAGGTAGTAGCCGCAGAAGGCGGTCAGGTAGCGGCCCATCTCGAAGCGTAGCCGCACCCCTTGCAGGCCGGGCTGAGCCACCAGTTCGTGCAGCCCTTCGGCGAAGCGCGACCAGTCGTACTGCTGCTCCGGCTGGCGGTAGTTGATGCCGATGCCGCCGCCGAGGTTGAGCGTCTTCAGCGCCAGGCCGTGCTGCTGCGCCAACTGCTGGCAGCTCTGCAGGATATGGCCCAGTAGTTGCAGATGGCGCTCGGCATCCAGTTGGTGCGACAGCGCGTGCACATGGAAGCCCTGCAGCTCGATCCAGCGGCTGGCCTGGGCGCGCTCGATCACCGCCGGCAGCGCCTGCGGGTCGATGCCGAAAGCGGTGGCGCAGCCGGCCATGGTCAACCGGGTGCGCATGCTCTCCGGCAGGCTCAGGTTGATCCGCAGCAGTACCGGCGCCACCTGCTGGCGCGCCTCCGCCTGGGCAATCAGCCGCTCCAGCTCGCCGGCGCTCTCCACATGCAACGCCTCGACGCCCTGTTCCAGCGCCGCGGTGATATCGCTGTCCAACTTGCCCGGCCCGCCGAAGATGAACGGCTTGTCCGCCAGCAGCGGGGTGATCAGCTCCAGCTCGCCGCCGGAGGCGATCTCCAGGCCGTCGACCTGCGCCGCCACCCGCTGCAGGATCACCGGATTGGGGTTGGCTTTGACTGCGTAGAACAGCTCGACCTGGTTGGGCAGATCAGCCTGCAGCCGTTGCAGGTGGCTGTCCAGCGCCGGCAGGTCGTAGATGTAGGCCGCCAGCGGATCGGTTTGGGATTGCTGCAACTCAAGGGCCGCCTGTTTGACGGCCTGTGGGATCTCGATCACGTTGAACTCCTGATCAGCGGTTGAACGGGCTGGCGACCGGCACGTAGCCGGCCAGCCGGTCGGCGTGTTTGTGGAAACGCACCAGCAGGTTGGTCTTGCTCGGCAGCGGCTCGCCGGCCAGCAGCGCATCCAGGCTGGCGCGGGCGTTCGCCAGCGGGCACTGGTCGCGATAGCCGCGCACCACCTGTTCGATGATCCGCCACAGCTCCGCTTCCAGCCGCGGGCAGTCGTCGGCCAGGTAGTGCACCGCCTCGGCCAGGTTGTTGATGAACAGGCAGTAGCGCACCCGGTTCCAGCCCTGCTGTTCGCTGTACAGCACCGACTGACGGGCGCGCGGGCTGAGGTCGGCGGTGCGCTCGGCCGGCCAGAGCCGGTCGACCAGCTTGACCCCTTCGTAGTCGCGTACCGCGACGCCGCTCGGGTAGCCGTCGCGCAGGCAGATCAGGGTGTTCTGCAGGTGCGGCTCGAAGATCAGGCCGTGGCGGAAGAACGCCTCCAGCATCGGCGGGATCAGCGCCTCGGCATAGCTGCGCAGCCAGAGCGCCTTGTCGGCGACCGGCAGCCAGCGGGCCAGCGGCGCGCCCTGCTGGAACATGGCGCCGGCCATAATTGCCTCCTCGTCGCCGGCCAGCACGCTACGGATATTCTGCCGCACGATCATGCCGAACCCCTCCTGCACCGCCTTGTCGCTGTCCGGATCGCAGCCGGGCAGTTCGACGGTCAGGAAGCCCGGTTCGCTCAACAGCCGGAAGCCGGGGAACTGCTGCGCCCAGTCCGCCTGCAGCGGCTGCAGCCGGCGCTGGATCGCCAGCGCGCTCTCCAGTTCGTAGATCGCGTTCTTGCGCACGCAGTTGGTGATGCGGATATTCAGCGATCCTTTCAGGAACCAGGGCCGCTCCGGGTGGTAGAGAGTGCGCACCGAGGCGGTTGGCAGGTAGTGCTCGCCGGCCGGGCCCAGGTCTTCGATCAGGCCGTCGGCGATCGCCTGGCGCACCGCCGGCAGCTCGAGCAGGTAGCGCGCCTGCATCGGGTGGACCGGCACCGCCAGCCGCTCGCTGGCCGGCGCGTCCCGGCCGATATCGGCCAGCAGTTGCTCGGCGGTCAGCGGCGCCACGGTGTCCACCCGCAGCAGCGGTTCGGCGATGGCGAACCAGTGCAGCTGCAGGCGGCTGCGGTATTCCGGCGCATAGTCCGCCTCCTGTGCCGCGTGCCCCCACTGGCGGCACTTCGGGGTGGGGTGGAACGGGTGGCCGTAGCGCAGCGACTGTTCTGAGTAACGGTACAGGTCGTCCGGTTGCAGCGGCTCGGGCTGGCCGGCCTGGTGGGCCAGGATCTCGCCGGTGGTGGTCAGGCTGTGCTCGATCTGTTGCAGCAGCTCCAGGTTGAACGGCAGCCCCTCTTCGAGGCTGAGGTTGGCGATCAATGCGCGGGCCAGTTGCAGCGCGCCGAGCGGTTGCCAGGCGGCCGCCCCACCGGCGGTGTGGCGTGCCAGCACCGGCAGCGCGTAACGGTAGTTACCGGTCAGCGACGGCCGGCTGACGGCGATCATCAGCTGCTGACCGGTCTGCGCCAGGCTCAGCAGCAGCCAGTGATCCTTGCCGTGGCTGTGGCGCCAGCCCAGCGGCAGCGACTGGCGCAACGCCGGTTCGGGCTGCTGGCACAGCTGGCCGCGCGGGCCGGCCACCTCGCGCAGGTAGCAGTTCAGCAGGTTGCGGATGCAGCTGTGCTCGGCGGCCCGGCGGGCCGCATCGAAGGGGGCGGTGGCGTTGAGGCCGTCCGCCAACTGGTGCAGCGAGAGAAGCGGGGCGTTCATCAGGCGGCGGCCTCCTGTCCGTTGGTCAGCGGTGCCAGGCCGATCGCCAGCTCGTCGGCCAGCTGGTTCAGGGTGTCGATCAGCACCGCCTCCGATGGGCCGGTGCCGCGCAGGATACTCAGGTAGTCACGGTTGGAGTGCTGCTGCTCGATCCGATCACCCTGTCGGCACAGCGGCGCGAACTCGACGGCGCAGCCGTTGCGTTCGATGCGGCGGGCCTCAGGCACCCGCACCACGGTGCCGCTCCGCTCGGCGGTCTGGCAGTGGATTCGGGCACTGGCGGCGGTCTCCGGCAGGGCCGGCAGCGGCTCGCCCAGGTAGAGGCCGATCACCGCCTGGAACAGCTCGAAGCCCAGCGCCTGGGCCAGCAGGAAGTCGGACTGGTCGCCGATATTGCGGTAGTTCACCTCGATCAGCCGTGGCCCCTGTTCGGTCAGCACGAACTCGGTGTGGCAGCTGCCGAAACCGACTCCCAGCGCCCGCAACTGCTCCAGAATCCGCTGCTCGATCTCCGGTGCGGCGTGGCGCAGCAGCCGTTGGCCCAGCTCGATGAAGGCGGGCGGCTCCGACAGGAAGGTTTCGAAGCTGCCCATCACCTCCAGCCGCTCGCCGTCGCCCAGCGTCTCCAGAGTGTGCAGCGGCCCGGCCAGGTACTCCTCCAGCAGCAGTGGCGTGCCGGGATGCTGCTGCCAGTAGTCGTGGCAGGCCCGTTCCAGTTCCTGCGGGCTGCGCGCCAGGCTGACATGCTCGCTGGCCACCCCTTCGATCGGCTTGACCACGCAGGGCAGCGGCACCTCGGCCAGCTGCTGCGGCTGGCTGACGCAACGGAACCAGAGTGTATCCAGCCCGGCGGCCTGGATGGTCTGGCGCATCATCAGCTTGTTCTTGGCGCGCAGGCAGGCCTGCCAGGGTTTGCCGGGCAGGCCGTAGTAACCGGCCACGATGGCGGCGGCACTCTGCAGGTGGTCGCTGTTGCTGAACACCGCCAGCGGGGTGACCTGCTGCTGCGCCAGGGCGTTCAGTACCGCCAGCGGGTTGAACACGTCGGCCGGCAGGATCTCGTCGGGCGCCAGGATGGCCTGCTCAACCAGGGCCTGATGCCGTTCCGGTTGATCGGTGACCACCAGCAGTGGCAGCTGGCGCTGGCGGAGCGCCGGGATGAATCCGGCGGTAACGGAATCCGTGGGGACGTGGGCAAGGATGACGAAGCGTTCCTTCATGGCTGACCTCTCTAGCGGTGGGTGGAGATAGTGATATACAACTGCAAGCGCAATTGCGAATCACTATCATTCTGTTACGCTAGACGCTCGAGAGTTCAAACACCCAACCTAAGTTGTCTTAATGTCTACGAATTTTTATCAGCGGGCACTGCTTGCCAGTGATCTGACAGGGGACGATGATGGCGCCGGCAGTGCGTCCGAAGCCCAGCAGGTGCCGTCGCTGGATGCGCTCTATCAGCAGCACCGCCCGGCACTGTTGTCGCACCTGCAACGGATGGTGAAGGATCCGCATATCGCCGAGGAGTTGCTGCACGATACCTTCATCCGCCTGTCGCGGATGCCGGCATTGAGCAGCATCCGCCAGCCGAAATCGTTCCTGCTCAAGGTGGCCAGCAACCTGGCGCTGGATCATTTGCGCCAGTGCCAGCGACAGCCGGACAGTGGCGGCGAGGAGGAGCTGGCCGAGCAGGCGTCGTCCGAACCCGGCCAGCTGGACTTGCTGCTGCAGGAGCGCCGCCAGCGGCGGCTGCGGGAGGCGATCGACCAGCTGCCGCCGCGGGCGCGGGAGACCCTGCTGCTGGTGCGCTACCGGGAGCTGACGTTGCGCGAGGCTGCCCAGGAGCTGGGCATCTCTCAGACAATGGTGGAAAAGCACCTGAAGAATGCGTTACAGAAGTGTCGGGCGGTTTTGCAGTCGGACATGCAATAAGTGGGTTGTTTGATGACCAGAGAAGATTTAACGCCCGCTGATGGCCAGCGGGACTCGATCCATGAACAGGCGAGCCAGTGGTTTTTCCGCCTGCGCGAGCGGCCGGGTGATCCGGGCCTGCTGGCGCAGTTCGAGCGCTGGAAGGGCGACGATCCCGCAAAGGAGGCCTGTTACCTGGAATTGCTGCTGTTGTGGGATGAGCTGGAGCGGCTGGCGCCCGACAGCGACAAGCGGGCGCCGCCAGCGGTCGAACGCGCGGGCCCGCCGGCGGCCACCCGAACCGGTCACCGGCGCGGCCTGGCGGCGTTGCTGAGCCTGGCAATGCTCTGCCTGCTGGCCTGGCTGCTGCCGGCCCGCTACTGGCTGCCGGCGGCCGATTACGCCACCGGGGTCGGCGAGACGCGGGTAGTCGAACTGGCCGACGGCAGCCGGCTGCATCTGAATGGCCGCTCGGCGGTGACGGTCGATTTCGATAGCGCCGAGCGCCGCTTGCGGTTGCTGTACGGTGAAGCTTTCTTCGAGGTGGCCCGCGATGCAGCCCGGCCGTTCCGGGTCGCGGCGCGGGATACCACCACCGAAGCGATCGGCACCGCGTTCAATATCCGCATCACCGACGGGCGTGTCGATACCACCCTGACCGAGGGGCGGGTGAGGGTCCATCTGCCCGATCGCGCACCCCAACCGCTGCATGCCGGCCAGCGGTTGAGCTGGACCGGGGATCACTCGGTCCGGGTCAGTGATGGCCCGGGCCATTATCTGCCGGCCTGGAAGCAGGGGCTGCTCGCGCTGGACCGGCAGCCACTGGCGGAGGTGGTCGAGCTGCTGAACCGCCACTATCGGCCGATGATTCGGGTGGTCGATCCCGCCCTGTGGCAAACCCCGGTCAGCGGCACCTTGCCGCTGGACGATCTGCCGACCCTGCTGGCGATGCTGGAGCGCTCGCTGGCGGTGCGTCACTCCGCGATCGGCGAGCAGCTGTTGCTGCTGCATCGGTAGTTTTTAGGTTTTTCTCGGATTGGCGGGAAACACCTGCATCCGGTGAACAAGCGCCGCGTGGCCGCAACAAACTGGTTGGTTCTTCACTTTTTAATATTTTTTTAAAAAAGAGGGTTGGGTATTCAGCGCAGGTAAACGTCTTACTGCTGTTGCAAATGCAAATAATTAGCATTCATAACCGCAGACGGAAGTTACCGGGAGTCGCTTGCATGACAGATACTCAGCCTCGCACATCATCGCCAACCGCCAATCCACAGCTGAAGCGCCGCCTCAAACGGGCCTTCTGCCGCAGCGCGCTCTGCGCCGCCGTGCTCGCTGGCATATCCGGCCCCGCCTGGGCCCAGGACGCGGAGCGGTTGCAGCAGCCGCTGGTGCTGAGTATTCCGGCGCAGAGTCTGGCCCGCTCGATCACCGACCTGGCTCAGCAGGCGCAGCTGGTGGTCTTGCTGCAACCGGGCCAGTTCCAGCAGCAGGCCGCGCAGCCGCTGCAGGGCCAACTGACCCTGGCCGAAGCGCTGGATCTGCTGCTGGCCGACAGCGGTTATGGCTACAGCATCGAAGCGGGCAACCAGCTGGTGCTCAAGCCGCTCGGTCCGGTGGCGCAGGCCGAGCAGATGGCCAAGCTCGAGGTGGTCGGCAACTGGCTGGACAAGGTGGGCGAGCAGACCCTGCATGAATTTCCCGGTGCCCGTCACCGGCTGAGCCAGCAGGATTTCGAACAGGCCGGCGCCTTCAGCCTGACCGAGGCGTTCCGCAAGATCCCCGGTATGCAGGTGCGCGTGCCGGCGGAGAGCTACGGTGCCAACCACGCGCTCAGCGTCGGCGTGCGCGGCCTGAAATCCCGCTTCTCCGAGAAATCCACCATCCTGCTGGACGGCATGCCGCTGTCGTTCGCGCCGTACGGCCAGCCGCAGCTGTCCATCGCGCCGATCTCGCTGGGCAACCTGGCGGCGATCGACGTGGTCAAAGGGGGCAGCTCGGTACGTTACGGGCCGCAGAACGTCGGCGGGATCATCAACTTCGTCACCCCGGATATCCCGGAGCAGGCGGAAGGCCGGATCACCGTGCGCGGTGAGGGGGCGACCGGCGACGCCGAAGGCAACCTGCGCGGCCAGGTCAATGCGTTCTACGGCGGCAAGGTGACTGAGGATAGCGGCCTGGCACTGCTCTACTCCGGCAGTCACGGCGGCAACTACCGCGAGCACTCCGACGAGGATATCGACGACCTGATGGTCAAGGGCGAGACCTGGCTGAGCGACAACCAGCAGCTGGACGGTCACCTGCGCTACTTCAAGGCCAAGACTGAGATCCCCGGCGGTCTCAACGAGCAGCAGTTCGCCGAAGACCCCTACCAGTCGCGCTACAACTTCAACCATTTCGAGGGTGACCGCAAGGAAGCGCGGCTGCGCTACACCAACTACCTCAGCGACAGCCAGGAGCTGCAGATCCAGGGCTTCTACGCCACCACCTACCGGCTGTATGGCCTGCAGTTCAACCCCGACAGCCGCCAGCGCTACGACGAGTGGGGCCGCGAATACGATGTCTACGGCATTGAGCCGCGCTATAGCCAGCTGGTGGAGCTGGACAACAGCAGCCACGAGTTCTCGGTCGGTTACCGCTACGTCAAGGAGGATGCCAAGCTGAACCGCACCCGCTGGAACAACTTCGCAGTCGGCAGCGATCCGGTTACGGTCGATGGCGTGTTGCGTACCCTGGACGATGCCGGCACCACCGCTCATGCGCTCTACCTGGACGACCGTATCCAGTTCGGCGACTGGACGCTGACCCCGGGCGCACGGCTGGAGAAGGTGGAGGTGTTCCGCCACAGCCTGGTGAAGAAAAACCAGCCGAACGATTTCCGCAACGAGCAGGACTACACCGAGTTTCTGCCGTCGGTCAGCCTCGGCTACCGGTTGTCGCCGACCACCCAGCTGTTCGCCAACTACAACACCTCGTTCGGCACCCTGCAGCACCTGCAGCTGTCGGACTCCACGGAAAACGAGCTGGAACCGGAGATCGCCCGCACCGTCGAACTGGGCGGCCGTTACCGCAACGGCGGCCTGAGCGCCGACCTGACCCTGTTCAACATCAACTTCACCAACAAACTGCAGTGGGATGACAGCCTGGGCCACCACGTCAACCGCGGCAGAACCCGCCACTACGGGGTGGAGATGGGCGCCGCCTACGACTTTGCCGGTGGTTTGAACCTGCACGGCAACCTGGCCTACACCCACGCCGAGTTCCGCGAGGGCGACCTGGCCGGCAAGGAGCTGCCGTACTACTCCAACTGGGTCGGCAATCTGGGCGCGGAATACCGCTACGGCGACTGGACCTACAACCTGGAGGGTTACGCCCAGTCCAAGCAGTACTCCGACAACGAGAACACCGACCCGCTGACCGTGGTCAACAACACCTACTTCCGCGGCCATATGCCGGGCTACATGATCTGGAACCTGCGCGCCAGCTACCGCCTGGCCGGCCTGGCAGACGATGCCAGCATCGCCTTCGGCCTGAAGAACCTGTTCGATCAGGACTACTACACCCTGACCGGCCCGGACCAGCCGTACGGCGCCGGTATCGACGTGGGCGCGCCGCGCACCGCCTATGTCGAACTGTCGATGGGGTTCTGAGTCGCGTGCTACTGTGATCGTAAAATTTGACCGCTCTTGGCAGGGATGCCAAGAGCGGTCAATTTAGTTTGAGGCCTTTGAGGGTGGTCCCCGTCCAGGATGGCGTCCTACAGGGCTTGGAGTACAACCCGCTACTATGGGGGGGCGGTGCTTTGAAGCAGCCCGCTCCGCGGGCGACATGGCCGTTTACCCGTTCCCAACAGGGCTCAGCCGCAGCCAAGCCGAAGCGACTTTTTTGGTGCAAAAAAGAACGCAACGATTACACGAAAAACGCGGGCTTGGATGCCGGCTGTAGCAATTTGTTATGCATTTTTTGGATCTTATTCGAATGGGTGCTCATCAAATTGTTTTGCCATATCGCCAATTTTGAGCCAGCTCGGCTTCTCCGAAACGAATTCGTGAAATTTATTCTCCAAGCCGATATCCCCGTCGATACAGTTGGCTGCCAAGGGGAATGTGTCTTCTTCCGACAACACCTCACCCAGTGCTGACCCACAGACTGAGCAAAAACACCTATCGTACTTATATGGAGGCGTAGCCTTAAAGGTCGAAATTTGATCTCGGCCTTTCGTTATATGAAAAGTGTCAGACTTGACGAATACCAGAGTACTAGCCCCAACCTTTCGGCATCTACTGCAATGGCACGTCCCCATCATGCTGGGGGCTTCCGTCAACTCGAACTGTACGGCCCCGCAACAGCAGCTTCCTTTGATCATGTGTCACCTCAAGTAAGTGATTGTTCCCTTCACCTGAGAATCATACGCTGATACTGTTTATATATACAGTATTTTGTTCGGCTATCTATGCCCTGAGACACAACCTCAATTTCTGGCGTATGTAGAACGCTTGCAGCAGAGGCCGCCGAAACGAAGCGAAGCCACGAGGCGGCGATTCTTCCAGCTACATTTTTATGACAGTCTGGTAGGGTGGGCGCACTTTTGGTGCCCACGCGAAAAATGCCGCAGATCGGCCATTCTCGAATGGTGCTTGGTCCTCGACGGTGGTGTGGGTACCGAAGATGTGCCCACCCTGCAGGTTGTATTTGGTTACGATGGGAAAGGTAGTGGGTTGGTTCAGCCGCCGGCCCGAACAAGAGACGCCGCAGCTAACGGCCTGTCGCCCGCGGCACCCACGGGCATAAAAAGCGGGTTGCGACGGAGCACGGAACCCTGTAGCAGCGGGCTCCGATCGCGACGGGTTGGCACGGTCCGCGAATGTCGCCCACGGAGTGGGCTGCTACGGAGCACTGAACCCTGTAGCAGCGGGCTCCGATCGCGACGGGTTGGCACGGTCCGCGAATGTCGCCCACGGAGTGGGCTGCTACGGAGCACTGAACCCTGTAGCAGCGGGCTCCGACCGCGACAGGGTTGGTAGGGTCCGCGGATGTCGCCCTCGGAGCGGGCTGCTACGGAGCACTGAACCCTGTAGCAGCGGGCTCCGACCGCGACAGGGTTGGTAGGGTCCGCGGATGTCGCCCTCGGAGCGGGCTGCTACGACAAACGGGCTTACCGCTAAGTTAACCCAGTCCTTCCTGCACCGCCCAGACCGCCACTTCCACCCGCGAGCGCAGGTTGAGCTTCTTCAGCAGGTGCTTGACGTGCACCTTGACGGTGCCTTCGGTGATGCTGAGTTTGCGGGCGATCAGCTTGTTCGGCAGGCCGCCGGCGATCAGTTTGATGATCTGCTTCTCGCGCGGCGTCAGTGCGCTGATATCGGGCCCCTTGTTGCTGCGGCCGCTCTGCAGCGCCTTGGCCAGCAGGGTGGTCAGCCGCTCGCTGATCACCATATTGCCGAGTGCCGCCTGGTTCAGGTTGGCCAGCAGCTCCTCCGGCTCCATATCCTTTAAGAGGTAGCCGTCGGCGCCGGCCTTCAGTGCCGCCACCACGTCCTCCTCGTTGTCGGACACGGTGAACACCACCACCCGTGATGAGACGCCGGCGTCGCGCAGCATCTTCAGGGTTTCGATGCCGTTGATCTCCGGCATGTTGAGGTCCAGCAGGATCAGGTCCGGCTCGTGCTGCTCGGCCAACCGTACGCCGTCGCGGGCGTTGCTGGCTTCGGCGATCACCTGCAGGTCGTCGTCCAGCTCGATCAGCTGCTTGACCCCCTTGCGCAGCAGCGGGTGGTCGTCGATCAGCAGTACGCTGGCCTGGCTCTGGGATTCGATCTGCTCACTCATTGGGCACCTGTTGTTCGATCCATTGATGGTGTTGATTCTACTGCTGTTTGGCGCTGAAGGTCATCAATACGCAGACGCCGCCCTCGGCCCGGTTCTGCACCGACAGGTCGCCGCCGAGGGTGTGGGCCCGGTCGCGCATGATCACCAGTCCGTAGTGGTTGGTCAGGTCCTTGTCGTCCGGCAGGCCGACGCCGTTGTCCTCGATGCGTACCTCGATCTGGCCGCCGTTCTGCTTCAGCTGCACCGAAACCTCGCTGGCCTGGCTGTGCTTGACCACGTTGGCCAGCGCTTCGCGTACCAGCTGCAACACGTGGATCTCCTCGTTCGGGCTCAGTGTCTGGTGACGGATGCCGTAGTGCAGCGCGACCGGCAGGCCGAGTCGCTCGGAGAACTCCTTGACGGTGGTCTGCAGCGCCGGCTCCAGCCCCGGCTGGTCGAGCGACAGCCGGAAGGTGGTCAGCAGCTCGCGCAGCTGGCGATAGGCGTTGTTGAGGCCGTCCTTCAACTCATCGACCACGCCGTCGATCTGCTCCTCGGACACCTGCTTCTTGCGCAGCAGTTGCAACCGGCTGACCTGCATCTTCAGGTAGGAGAGCGACTGGGCCAGCGAGTCGTGCAGTTCGCGGGCGATCACCGCGCGTTCTTCCATCAACGACATCTGTTGTGCCTGCTCAGCCTTCAGTTCCAGCGACAGGACCACGCCGAGGTTTTCGACGATGGTCTTCATCAGTTTGATCTGCTCGCGGCTGGGCGGCTGATCGGCCAGGAAGTCGGCGTTGAACTCGCCGAAGTAGGCTTCGCGGGTCTGGATCGGCAGGCTGAGGGTCTCATGCGGCCGCTGATCAAGCTTGTCGATCAGGCAGTCGTTGCAGCTGTGGTCGGTGCAGTTGGCCGGCCGTTCCAGCAGCTGGGTGTTCAGCTGGCGGTAGCTGCGGCGCTGGTTCGGATCGCGCAGGGTGACGTTGACCGGGCCGATCGGGGTCAGCTCCTCCAATTGCTTCATCACCGGGATCAGCCGGCGGCAGATATCCTCGTCGTCGCGGTTGAAGCGGCGGGTGGTGTCGTACAGCAGCTGCAACGATTGGTTGGTACTGCGCAGTTCGGCGGTCTTGCGCTGTACCCGGTTCTCCAGATCGGTGTAGATCTTGGAGAGCTCCTCGGCCATGTGGTTGAAGGTGGCGCCCAGCACCCCCAGCTCGTCCTCGCTCTGGTAGTAGACCCGCGCGTCGAGCTTGCCCTGGCTGGCCTCCTTGGCGGCCATCAGCAGCTGGGCCAGCGGCTCCACTACGTTGCACTTGATGTCGTACATGGCGATGAAGATGATCAGCACCGTCATGAACAGGCTGATCCCCTGCACCAGGCTGAGCAGCTTGATCTTCGATTCGGTGCTGCGCTCCAGCAACTGCACCATGGCGTCGATCTTCGGCACGAACTGATCGACCCGTTGCGGATAGTCGCCGCTGCCGTGGCCGGATTTGACTACCTCCCGTAGCGCCGGCGCCAGCGAGTGTTGCCACTCGTCGATGATCGCCTGGTAGTGCTTCTGCAGTTCATGGTCGCCGCGGTCGGGGATTACGTTGGCCAGTACGCGGGAGCGGATCCGCTTGTCGAACTCGGCGATCGACTCGGCGGCCCGTTGTTGCACCTGCAGGTTACCGCTGGCCTCGTACTGCTGGGTCTGGGCGACGATCCGGTAGGACATCATCCGCAGCGAGCCGGCCAGGTTGATACCCGCCGCATCGCCCTGGGTGCTCTCGGCGACGATCACCGAACTGATCATGCTGATCAGCGCCATCAGGCTGATCGCGAACATCGCGACCCCGAGTCGGGCGATGATGGAGTGCTTGAAGAAGTTCATCGATGGCTCCGCGGTCGGCTGACCGACTGGCGAGGGCTAAGCTGGGATCGCCCCCTGTACTCACAAAGATTCGCAGGCTGTACCGATTTTTGATTCAGTGCGCTGCCTGAGTGTGAAATTACCAGCTAAAACATGTGGTTACAAAGGAAATGAGGAGTACCCCGAAAGGGGTATATCGGTAAAACTGTACGCTTTTCAGCAGCTTAGCGATTGATTTCGATCAATAACCGGTACTCGCGTGTGGCGTTAGCTTTAACGGCATACCGATAGCCGAGACCGATCCGATGTTCGCCCAGGACAGCCAACAACAGATTTCCGCACTGATCATGAGCACGCTGCTGTTCGCCGCCTGCTTCGCGGTCTGGACGCTGGTGTCTGTCATTGGCGTGCAGATAAAGCACGAGCTGGCGCTGAGCGAGACCCAGTTCGGCATCCTGGTGGCCACGCCGATCCTGACCGGCGCGCTGGCCCGGCTGCCGATGGGGCTGCTGGCCGAACGGCTGGGCGGCCGGCCGATGATGATCGGCCTGATCCTGCTGGTCAGCGTGCCGCTCTACAGCCTGTCGCTGGCGCAGGAGTACTGGCACTACCTGCTGATCGGGCTGGGCATCGGCCTGGCCGGCAGCAGTTTTTCGGTCGGCATCCATTACGTGTCCGCCTGGGCCTCGCGCGACAACCAGGGCTTGGCGATGGGGGTATTCGGTGCCGGCAATCTGGGCGCGGCGCTGACCAACCTGATCGCGCCGCTGATCATTGTCGCCTACGGTTGGCGGATGGCACCAGTAGCATACTCGGTGGTGCTGGTGATTCTGGCGATGCTGTTCTGGTTGCTGACCCAGGACGATCCGTTGCACCAGCAGCGCCTGGAGCAAGCCGACAAGCCGACCTTGGGTCAGCTGCTGACCCCGCTGGCCGACCTGCGGGTGTGGCGCTTCGGCTTATATTATTTCTTCGTGTTCGGCGGCTACGTGGCCTTGACCCTGTGGCTGCCGGACTACTACGTGACCCATTACCAGTTGGACCTGAAAAGCGCTTCCTTCCTGACCCTGCTGTTCACCGTGCCCGGTGCGCTGACCCGCATCATCGGTGGCTGGTGTGCCGACAAGCTCGGCGCACGGCGGGTCAACTGGACGGTGTTCTGGGTCTGTCTGGTCTGCATGTTCTTCCTGTCCTATCCACCGACCACCATGACCATTCATGGCATCGACCAGGACCTGACCGTCCTGCTGGAGATGCCGGTCTGGCTGTTTACTGTGCTGGTGATGGTGGTGGGTATCGCGATGGGGTTCGGGAAAGCCAGCGTGTTCCGCAACGTCTACGACTACTACCCAGACAGGATGGGGATTGTCGGGGGCGCGGTGGGCTCGCTGGGCGCGATCGGTGGCTTCGTGCTGCCGGTCATGTTCGGTCTGGTGACCGATCTGTTCGGGGTTCGCAGCTCCTGCTTCATGCTGCTCTACGGTCTGCTGGCGTTGTGCATGATCACCATGTACTTCGGCATCCGCATGGAGGACCGGCGGCGGCGGCTGCAGGACGCGATCCGCAATAACTTTCTGCACGAGCGGCCGGAGACCGGCCAGCAATTGGAGCTGAATCGTTCCTGATCGCTCGAGTGCTGTGGAAACGATGCTTTGAAACCGTGCACACGCGCAGCGGTCCGATAGGGCCCCGGCGCGCAGCCAGGAGAATCAGTCATGTCTGATCTGCAAAAGTGGGATGTCGAGGACCCGAAATTCTGGGCCTCGGAAGGCAAGTCGGTCGCCAACCGCAACCTGTGGATATCGATCCCCAGCTTGCTGTGCGGCTTCGCGGTATGGCTCTACTGGGGCATCATTACCGTACAGATGCTCAACCTGGGGTTCCCGTTCGCCAAGGCGGAGCTGTTTACCCTGGCCGGTATCGCCGGCCTGACCGGTGCCACGCTGCGTATACCCAGCAGCTTCTTTATCCGTATCGCCGGCGGCCGCAACACCATCTTCTTCACCACCGCCTTGCTGATGTTGCCGGCGATCGGTACCGGCCTGGCGCTGCAGGACAAGGATACTCCGCTGTGGGTGTTCCAGCTGCTGGCGTTCCTGTCCGGTATCGGCGGCGGTAACTTCGCCTCCTCGATGTCCAACATCAGCTTCTTCTTCCCGAAACGTCAGCAAGGGCTGGCGCTGGGTTTGAACGCCGGGCTGGGCAACGCCGGGGTGACCACCATGCAGATCCTGGTGCCGCTGGTGATGACCTTCGGCATCTTCGGCGGCGAGCCGATGATCCTGGAGAACACCTCCGGTACCCTGATCGGCAAGATTCCAGCCGGCTCCGAGACCTATATCCACAACGCCGGTTTCGTCTGGCTGCTGCTGCTGGTACCGCTGGCGATCGCCGGCTGGTTCGGCATGAACAACATCCGCACCGAGTCGGTGTCGCCGGATATCGGCAGCCCGCTGGGGTCGATGTCCAAGGTCGGCGGCTTGCTGCTGATCGGCTTCTTCACCGCCGCCTGCGGCCTGTACATCATCCTGCCGGCGCCGACCGGGCTGGGTGCGCCGGGCTGGGCCAAGTGGCCGGTGATCGCCGGTATCCTGTTCAGCACCGTGATGCTGATGAAGCTGATTCCGGGCGATATCCGGCCTAATCTGCAGCGTCAGTTCAAGATCTTCAACAACAAGCACACCTGGATCATGAGTGTGATCTATACCATGACCTTCGGTAGCTTCATCGGTTACTCGGCCGGCTTCGCGCTGGCGATCAAGGTGGTATTCGGTTATCAGCACATCATGGTCGATGGCGTACTGACCCATGACACCGTCAATGCCAACGGTCCGTCGGCATTGATGTACGCCTGGATGGGACCGTTCATCGGCGCGCTGATCCGCCCGGTTGGCGGCTGGATCGCCGACAAGATGGGTGGTGCCAAGGTGACCCAGTATGTGGCCATTGTGATGATCGCCAGCGCGCTGGGCGTGGCTTACTTCCTGCAGGCGGCTTACCAGTCGGCGACCCCGGAACAGTTCTTCGTGCCCTTCCTGCTGTTGTTCCTGGTGCTGTTTGCGGCTACTGGTATCGGTAACGGTTCCACTTTCCGTACCATCGCCATGGTGTTCCCGAAAGAGCAGGCCGGTCCGGCACTGGGCTGGACTTCCGCCGTGGCCGCCTACGGTGCCTTCCTGATCCCGAAAATCTTCGGTGAGCAGATCAAGCTGGCCACTCCGGAGAACGCGCTGTACGGCTTTGCCGTGTTCTACGCGGTCTGCCTGCTGCTGAACTGGTGGTACTACCTGAGCCCGAAAGCGGAGTTCAAGAACCCGTAATCGGTCGTATCAATCGATAGTCAGACGGGGCCTGCGGGCCCCGTTTTTTTGATAATGCTTTATCCAGAGGCTGGCACAGCTATTAGAGGCTGGTTGTGTGGTATGGGTCGCGGTCGAAGTCCCTCCTACAGTAGCCGTGTTTTGTAGCAGCCCACTCTGTGGGCGACCATCCGCGGACTTCGAAAGAACCTATGTGGGTCGCGGCTAAACCTGCCCAGCGGAGTTACTCCTACAGGGGCCGCACTTCGTAGCAGCCCGCTTGGTATGCCCTTTGGGTGCTGAGGGCGACAGCCGCGGACTGCGGTAAAACCCATCGCGGTCGGAGCCCGCTGCTACAAGGACCGTGCTTCGTAGCAGCCCGCTTGGTATGCCCTTTGGGTGCTGAGGGCGACAGCCGCGGACCGTGGTAAAACCTATCGCGGTCGGAGCCCGCTGCTACAAGGACCGTGCTTCGTAGCAGCCCGCTTGGTATGCCCTTTGGGTGCTGAGGGCGACAGCCGCGGACTGCGGTAAAACCCATCACGGTCGGAGCCCGCTGCTACAGGGGGGGCTTCGTAGCAGCCCACTCTGTGGGCGACAGCCGCGGACTGCAGTAAAACCCATCGCGGTCGGAGCCCGCTGCTACAAGGACCGTGCTTCGTATCAGCCCGCTTGGTATGCCCTTTGGGTGCCGCGGTCGACAGCCGCGACCAGGGTCCTCCGGTAACCAAGTTACCGGCTGCGCGCGCAACGGGCCCTAATGGCCGAATCAGCCATGTCCTGGATCGGCTAAACGCCTGCCATCCATCTGCCTCGCAGCTTCCAGCTGCCCCCCCCGTTCCGCATCTCCGAAGAGGGGATACCCATAAAGAACTGCGGGGTAACAAAATCACCTGCTACTCAACCCATTTGTCTGTTTAAACCCTTTTGTTTTCAGTGGGTTAAGGGTGTTTTTCAGAAATACCCCTTTGGTGGTATTCGGCGGGATAGCGCCGTTTCAGCGCTTTTTCGGTGTTGATCCAGGTCAATCCCCGCCAGCCGGGACTGGCTTACTTTTGCTCTCACAGTAAGCCGCGAACAGGGCAGTCAGGGATTGATTGCAGGTTCGTGATCAGACCAGCCGACGTCCGGTTCGGTCGCTCGATCGGCTCAGCCAGGCCAGCGAGCGACCCGCCGGGCACAAACCCGGAATCCGTTGCTTCAAGCGGATCAGTCCTGACCACGAGGTTTCAGGAGATAACATAATGAGCCACTTGCTTGATCGCTTAAAATTTCTCAAAAAGAAACAGGGCACCTTTGCCGAAGGTCACGGTGACACCGTTAAGGAGAAACGTGACTGGGAGGACGGTTATCGTCAGCGTTGGCAGCACGACAAGGTCGTGCGTTCAACCCACGGCGTTAACTGCACCGGTTCCTGCAGCTGGAAAATCTACGTCAAGAACGGTCTGATCACCTGGGAGACCCAGCAGACCGACTACCCGCGTACCCGGCCGGACCTGCCCAACCACGAGCCGCGTGGCTGCCCGCGTGGCGCCAGCTACTCCTGGTACATCTACAGCGCCAACCGGCTGAAATACCCGACCATCCGCAAGCGCCTGCTGAAGCTGTGGCGTGAAGCGCGCGCCACCATGGAGCCGGTAGCAGCCTGGGCCTCCATCGTCGAGAATCAGGACAAGGCCAAATCCTACAAGTCGGTACGCGGCCAGGGCGGTTTCGTCCGCTCCAGCTGGGACGAAGTCAACGAGATCATCGCCGCGGCCAACACCTACACCATCAAGCAGTACGGCCCGGACCGGGTGATCGGCTTCTCGCCGATCCCGGCGATGTCGATGGTCTCCTACGCCGCCGGCGCCCGCTACCTGTCGCTGATCGGCGGTGCCTGCCTGAGCTTCTACGACTGGTACTGCGACCTGCCGCCGGCCTCGCCGATGACTTGGGGTGAGCAGACCGACGTGCCGGAATCGGCCGACTGGTACAACTCCAACTACATCATCGCCTGGGGCTCCAACGTCCCGCAGACCCGTACTCCGGACGCCCACTTCTTCACCGAAGTGCGCTACAAGGGCACCAAGACCGTTGCCGTGACGCCGGACTACTCCGAGGTCGCCAAGCTGTGCGACCAGTGGATGAACCCGAAACAGGGTACCGACGCCGCACTGGCGATGGCGATGGGTCACGTGATCCTGAAAGAGTTCCACGTCGACAAGCCGAGCGAGTACTTCACCGACTACTGCCGCCGCTATACCGACATGCCTAACCTGGTGCAGCTGGAGCGGCGTGAGGACGGCAGCTATGTCGCCGGTCGCTTCATCCGCGCCGCCGACTTCGACGCCAACCTGGGCCAGGACAACAACCCGGACTGGAAGACCGTCGCCTTCGACGAGATCAGCAACGGTTTCGTGGTGCCGAACGGCTCCATCGGTTTCCGCTGGGGTGAGCAGGGCAAGTGGAACATCGAGCAGAAGGAGGGCGGCGCCAGCGCCGAGACCCGCCTGAAGCTGAGCCTGATCGACGACCACGACGAGCTGGCCAGTGTCGGCCTGCCGTACTTCGGCGGGGTCGAGAACGAGTACTTCAGCAGCAACGTGTTCAAGGATGTGATCCATCACAACCTGCCGGCCAAGAAGGTCAAGCTGGCCGACGGCAGCGAGTCGCTGGTGGTCACCGTGTTCGACCTGATGCTGGCCAACTACGGTGTCAACCGTGGCTTGGGCGGCGACTTCGTGGCCAACAGCTACGACGACAACGCGCCTTACACGCCGGCCTGGCAGGAGAAGATCACCGGCGTCGATCGCAAGGTGGTGATCCAGATCGCCCGCGAGTTCGCCGACACCGCTCACAAGACCAAAGGTCGCTCGATGATCATCGTCGGTGCCGGTATGAACCACTGGTACCACATGGACATGAACTACCGTGGCCTGATCAACCTGCTGGTGATGTGCGGCTGTATCGGCCAGACCGGCGGTGGCTGGGCCCACTATGTCGGCCAGGAAAAACTGCGTCCGCAGTGCGGTTGGTTGCCGCTGGCGTTCGGTCTCGACTGGCAGCGTCCGCCGCGTCATATGAACGGCACCTCGTTCTTCTACAACCACTCCAGCCAGTGGCGCTACGAGAAGCTGAATGTCGATGAGATCTTGTCGCCGCTGGCCGACAAGTCCAAGTACACCGGTAGCCTGATCGACTTCAACGTCCGTTCCGAGCGGATGGGCTGGTTGCCGTCGGCGCCGCAGCTGGGTGCCAACCCGCTGGAGCTGACCAAGGCCGCCGCCGCCGCCGGCAAGACGCCGCAGGAATACTGTGTCGAACAGCTGAAATCCGGCAAGCTCGGCTTCGCCGCGGAAGATCCGGACAACCCGCAGAACTTCCCGCGCAACATGTTCATCTGGCGCTCCAACCTGCTGGGCTCCTCCGGCAAGGGCCACGAGTACATGCTGAAGTACCTGCTGGGCACCAACCACGGTGTGCTCGGCAAGGACCTGGGTGAAGACGGCGGCCGCAAACCGGAAGAGGTGAAGTGGCACGACCAGGGCGCCGAAGGCAAGGTGGACCTGCTGGTGACGCTGGACTTCCGTATGTCCACTACCTGCCTGTACTCCGACATCGTGCTGCCGACCGCTACCTGGTACGAGAAGGACGACCTGAACACCTCGGATATGCACCCGTTCATCCACCCGCTGTCGGCTGCTACCGACCCGGCCTGGGAAGCGCGTTCCGACTGGGATATCTACAAGGGTATCGCCAAGAAGTTCTCCGAGGTCTGCGTCGGTCACCTGGGCGTCGAGCAGGATCTGGTCACCGTGCCGCTGCTGCATGACACCGCCGGCGAACTGGCCCAGCCGTACGACGTCAAGGACTGGAAAAAAGGCGAGTGCGATCCGGTACCGGGCAAGACCATGCCGAACCTGGCGCTGGTCGAGCGCGACTACCCGAACACCTACGCCCGCTTCACCTCGGTCGGTCCGTTGCTGGAGAAACTGGGCAACGGCGGCAAGGGGATCAACTGGGAGACTTCAGCCGAAGTCGACCTTCTGAAGAAGCTGAACTGGACGCATACCGAAGAGGGCGCCGCCGAAGGCCGTGCCAAGCTGGAAACCGCCATCGATGCGGCCGAAATGATCCTTGCACTGGCGCCGGAGACCAACGGTCAGGTGGCGGTCAAGGCCTGGCAGGAACTGGGCAAGGCGACCGGGCTGGATCACACCCACCTGGCCAAGCCGAAGGAGGAGGAGAAGATCCGCTTCCGCGACGTGCAGGCCCAGCCGCGCAAGATCATCTCGTCGCCGACCTGGTCCGGCCTGGAGGACGAACACGTCTCCTACAACGCCGGCTACACCAACGTCCACGAGCTGATCCCCTGGCGCACCCTGACCGGCCGTCAGCAGTTCTACCAGGATCATGAGTGGATGCGTGACTTCGGCGAGGCGCTGCTGGTCTACCGGCCGCCGATCAACACCAAGTCGGTCAAGCCGATCATGGACGCCAAGCCGAACGGCAACCCGGAGATCGCGCTGAACTGGATCACCCCGCACCAGAAATGGGGTATCCACTCCACCTACAGCGACAACCTGATCATGCTGACCCTGTCGCGTGGCGGGCCGATCATCTGGCTGTCCGAGGTGGACGCCCAGAAAGCCGGCATCGAAGACAACGACTGGGTGGAGGTGTTCAACACCAACGGCGCACTGGCCGCCCGTGCGGTAGTCTCCCAGCGTGTCAACGAGGGGATGACCCTGATGTATCACGCCCAGGAGCGCATCGTGAACGTGCCGGGTGCGGAAACCACCGGTACCCGCGGCGGTATCCACAACTCGGTGACCCGTGCCTGTCCGAAGCCGACCCACATGATCGGTGGCTACGCCCAGCAGGCGTACGGCTTCAACTACTACGGCACCGTCGGCTCCAACCGCGACGAGTTCGTGGTGGTGCGCAAGATGAAGAACATCGACTGGCTGGATGGTGAAGGCAACGACTACGTTCAGGAGGCAGCCAAATGAAAATCCGCTCTCAAGTAGGCATGGTGCTGAACCTCGATAAATGTATCGGCTGTCACACCTGCTCGATCACCTGTAAGAACGTCTGGACCTCCCGCGAGGGGATGGAGTACGCCTGGTTCAACAACGTCGAGACCAAGCCGGGCATCGGCTATCCGAAGGAGTGGGAGAACCAGGACAAGTGGAACGGCGGCTGGATCCGCAAGAGCAACGGCGAGATCGAACCGCGCATCGGCGGCAAGTGGCGGGTACTGGCGAACATCTTCGCCAACCCGGACCTGCCGGAGATCGACGACTACTACGAGCCGTTCGACTTCGATTACCAGCATCTGCACAACGCCCCGGAAGGCAAGCACCAGCCGGTGGCCCGACCGCGCTCGCTGATCAGCGGCCAGCGGATGAAGAAGATCGAATGGGGCCCGAACTGGGAGGAGATCCTCGGCACCGAGTTCGCCAAGCGTTCCAAGGACAAGAACTTCGACAACGTCCAGAAGGAGATCTACGGCCAGTTCGAGAACACCTTCATGATGTACCTGCCGCGCCTGTGCGAGCACTGCCTGAACCCGGCCTGTGTCGCCAGCTGCCCGTCCGGTGCGATCTACAAGCGTGAAGAGGACGGCATCGTCCTGATCGACCAGGACAAGTGCCGTGGCTGGCGGATGTGCGTCAGCGGCTGTCCGTACAAGAAGATCTACTACAACTGGAAAACCGGTAAATCCGAGAAGTGTATCTTCTGCTATCCGCGTATCGAATCCGGCATGCCGACCGTCTGCTCGGAAACCTGTGTCGGCCGTATCCGCTACCTGGGCGTGATGCTGTACGACGCCGACCGGATCAAGGAAGTGGCCGCGTCCGGCAACGAGCAGGATCTGTACGAGAAGCAACTGGAGATCTTCCTCGACCCGCACGACCCGGCGATCATCGCCCAGGCACGCAAGGACGGGGTATCGGACAGCGTAATCAAGGCTGCCCAGCAGTCGCCGGTCTACAAGCTGGCGATGGACTGGAAACTGGCGCTGCCGCTGCACCCGGAATATCGCACCCTGCCGATGGTCTGGTACGTGCCGCCGCTGAGCCCGATCCAGTCTGCCGCCGACGCCGGCCAGATCGGCATGAACGGCGCCATCCCGGATGTCGACAGCCTGCGGATCCCGGTCAAGTACCTGGCCAACCTGCTGACTGCCGGCGACGAGCAGCCGGTGCTGTCCGCCCTCAAGCGTCTGCTGGCGATGCGCGCCTACAAGCGTGACGAGCAGGTGGAGGGCAAGCGCAACCTGCAGGTACTGGAGGAGGCCGGTCTGACCGAGCACCAGGCCAAGGAGATGTACCGCTACCTGGCGATCGCCAACTACGAGGATCGCTTCGTGATCCCGACCAGCCACCGCGAGCTGGCCCGCGAAGCCTTCCCGGAACGTAACGGTTGCGGCTTCAGCTTCGGCAACGGCTGTGCCGGCGGCGAAACCGAGTTCAACCTGTTCGGTGCCAAGAAGCAGAACGTCACCATGGTGCAGAAGCTGGACTCGGTGAAGCAGGTCAACCCGAAGGAGCTGGAAGATGCGTAGTCTGAAAGTGATCTCCGCGTTGCTGGACTACCCCGAGGCTGAACTCTTCGAGGGCCGCAAGGCCCTCGTCGAGGAGCTGCGGGCCGATCCGCTGCTGGCGCAGGAGCAGAAAGAGGCGCTGATCGAGTTTGTCGATCAGCTCTGCACCGGCGATCTGATGGACGCTCAGGAAAACTACGTGGCGCTGTTCGACCGCGGCCGCTCGCTGTCGCTGCTGCTGTTCGAACACGTTCACGGCGAGAGCCGCGACCGCGGCCAGGCGATGGTCGACCTGATGTCGGTCTACGAGAAGCAGGGCTTCGAACTCGACGCCCGCGAACTGCCCGACTATCTGCCGCTGTTCCTGGAGTTCCTGTCGCTGCGGCCGGAGCAGGAGGTGCGCCAGTGGCTGGCCGACGTCAGCCATATCCTGGCGCTGGTGGAGACCCGACTGCACCAGCGTGGCAGCGGCTACGCGGTGCTGTTCGAGGCGCTGCTCGCCGTGGCCGGCGTGGCGGTCGAACGGGAGGAACTGCAACAGAAAGTCGCCAACGAGGCGCGGGACGATACGCCCGAGGCGATGGACAAGGTGTGGGAAGAGGAGATGGTGCGCTTTACCGAAAACAGCGCCCAGGATTGCGGCAACAACAGCGTGGCGCAGCGACGCCGCGAACTGGATGTGGTCAAGCCGCTGCATGTCCAGCCGGCCTCGCCGGCGGTCTCTTCTGGTACAGCAGGCTCGCACTGAGCCCGGGAGAATGACGATGTCTTATCTGAACGATCTGTTATTCGGGGTCTACCCCTACATTGCCGGCGCGATCTTCCTGATCGCCAGCTGGATCCGCTACGACCGTGAGCAGTTCACCTGGCGCGCGAGCTCCAGTCAGATGCTGCACTCGAAAGGGTTCCGCCGGGCCAGCAACCTGTTCCATGTCGGCGTGCTGGTGATCTTCTTCGGCCATCTGGTCGGCCTGCTGACGCCGCATGCGCTCTACGCGCCGTTCATGTCGGCCGGCACCAAGCAGGTGATTGCGATCATCGTCGGCGGTGCCGCCGGTGTCGCCTGCTGGATCGGCGCACTGCTGCTGCTGAAGCGCCGCCTCGGCGAGCCGCGGGTACGGGCGACCAGCACCAAGGCGGATATCTTCATCCTGGTGCTGCTGTTCGTGCAGGTATCGCTGGGACTGCTGACTATCCCGTTCGCCCTCGGCCACCTGGACGGTGGTGTGATGATCCAGCTGGCCCACTGGGCCCAGGGACTGGTGACTCTGCAGGCGGATGCCGCCAGCCATCTGACCGGAATCGGTCTGGTCTACAAGCTGCACATCTTCGTCGGCCTGACCATGTTCGTGGTGTTCCCGTTCACCCGCATGGTGCACATCTGGAGCGTGCCGGTGAAGTACTTCACCCGCAACTACCAGCTGGTGCGTACCCGTTAATGTCGCATCGGGGGCGCCCTCGGGCGCTCCCACTATATACAGATGACAGAGGGCCTTCCCTATAGCGGGTGTTGGAAACAGCTGTTTTTGAAAAAGCTGCGCCCTATACGGAAGACCTTTTACGAATGACAGCCAAGCCGGCAGGCCGCCGGTCCGGCGAGGAGAGACCCCCATGCAGATGATCGAAGTCAAAGAGCTGCCCACCGAAGCACCGGACTTTCCGGAGGTGGTGGTCAACGGCAGGGCCATCGAAGCCCACAGCATCCTGCAGGAGATGCAGTACTATCCGTCCGACTCGCTGGACATCTCCCGCCATCAGGCCGCCCAGGCGCTGGTGGTGCGCGAACTGCTGATGCAGCGGGCCGACGAGTTGGGGCTGGAACTGGCGCCGCAACAGCCGGATGAACCGGACGACGAAGCGCTGATCCGCCAGTTGCTGGAGCAGGAGGTGGAGCTGCCGCAGGCCGACGAAACCACCTGCCAGCGCTACTACGAGGCCAACCCCGAGCGGTTCAAAACCTCGCCGCTGGTGGCGGTCAGCCATATTCTGCTGGGCGCCGATCCGGCCGACCCGGAGGAGCGTGCCCAGCGCAAGGCCGAGGCCGAGGGGGTGATCGAAAAACTGCAGCAGGCCCCGGACAATTTTGCCCGGCTGGCCCAGCAGTGTTCCGATTGTCCGTCCAAGGAGGTCGGTGGCCAGCTCGGTCAGCTCGACAAGGGCCAGACCGTGGCCGAATTCGAACGCCAGGTGTTCAGCCTGCCGGAAGGGCTGGCGGCGCGGCCGGTGGAGAGCCGCTACGGTTTCCATGTGGTGCGCATCGACAAGCGGGTCGACGGCGAGTTACTGCCCTACGATATGGTCGCCAGCCGCATCCGCAGCTACCTGCAGGCGCGTAACTACCGCCGTGCGGTCAACCAGTACATCCAGCTGCTGGTCGGCAGTGCCGAGATCGAGGGGATCGAAATCCAGGCGGCCGACGGATTGTTGGTTCAGTAGGTGGAAGTGGTGAGTTAACAGTTAATGAGTTAACAGTTAATGAGTTAACAGTTAATGAGTTAACAGTTAATGAGTTAACAGTTAATGAGTTAACTGTTAACAGAGCCTGCTTCAGACTTCGGCGCTTTCGTAGAGCATTTTCTTATCTGGGTCAGTGGGTAGTAAACAGTGGCCGGGGGAAGTTATCGGCACCTAACCGGCAGCAAATGCGCGGCCTCGGAACTTCGACACTCCTCCGGATTATGGGGCTGTTCACTGTCCACTGGATAACTCAATACTCAGGACTTAATTATGCTGTCTGATCTTCTTGCCAATAACAAACGCTGGGCCGACCGTATGGAAACCCAGCACCCCGGTTTCTTCAAGGAGCTGGCGGCGCAGCAGAAACCGGAGTACCTGTGGATCGGCTGTTCCGACAGCCGGGTGCCGGCCAACGAGATTGTCGGGCTGATGCCGGGTGAACTGTTCGTGCACCGCAATATCGCCAATATGGTGCTGCACACCGACCTCAACTGCATCTCGGTACTGCACTATGCGGTCGAGGTGTTACAGGTGAAACACATCATCGTCTGCGGCCACTACGGTTGTGGCGGGGTACGCGCAGCGCTGGGCCGGCAGGACCTGGGGCTGATAGACAACTGGCTGCGCCACCTGAAGGATATCGGTTTCCGCGAACGCGACCTGCTCAGCGCCGAGAGTGACCCCGACCGCCGCGTCGACCGTCTTTGCGAGCTGAATGTGCGCTATCAGGTGGACAATATCTGCCACACCAAGGTGGTGCAGAAAGCCTGGCAGCGCGGCCAGCAGCTGGCGGTGCACGGCTGGATCTACAGTATCGAGGATGGGGTGATCAAGGATCTGAACGTGGATATCGACAGCTATCGCGATCTGCCGGAGATCTATTGCCTGGAGGAGGTTTGATCTGTTTTCTGATGAATAGCCCCCAAGATGTATTCCTGGTCGCGGCTGAAGCCCTCCTACGGAACCGCAGCATTGCTGAGCCCCTCCTGTAGGGTCGGCTTCAGCCGACCAAGCGCCAGAAGCGCTTAGACACCCGGTTTGGCATCACTGCCTGCTTTCGTCAGGGGGCTGCCCCCCGACACCCCCGTTCGCCTCCACAGAGCGCCTGATCCTGCGCGCGATTCGCTCCATCGGCTGGCGAAAAGAACTCGCTCGTGCCTCGCTCAAACAGCTTTTCGCCCTTTCGCCGCTGGATCAAACCGTGCTCGGGGCGCTCAGAGTCGGCAAAGTTACGGGTGCCACCGGATGGTCTTTCCTATTTGCTTATTTCCGTTTGAACATGCTGAAAGATCAATCTGCCCAGTTCTGCTTGTTTGGTTGCGGCTTCTCTTTGGCAAAGCTCTCAAAGATGCCTTGAATTCAGTGGCTCCAATACTCAGATAGTAGCTACGTTAGCTAGGAACTACCGGACGGCACCGCTAGCTTCGCCGACTCGGAGTGGCCCGAGCACGACTTGGTTGGCCGGCGATCAGTCAAAAAGCTGTCTGAGCGAGGTACGAGCGAGTTCTTTTTGACAGCCGGCCAACCGGGACGCGCGCAGGAAACAGCCGCTCTGTGGAGGCATCAGGGGGTGTCGGGGGCGAAGCCCCTGACGAATACCTCCAAACTCATGAAGCGCTTTTCAGCTACCCGTTGGTCCGACCGAAAAAACTGTAGGCTCCTTAACCCCTATGAACCCCCGATCTACCACTTGGTAGGTATAGGGTCGCCCCGGCCCGGTTGCGATAATCGAAAGCCTACGAATTACCCGCTTGGCAACGAAGAGAGGCATCCGGATGGCGGCTTCAGGTCCCGAACTGATCGATGGATTCGGTCGCAAGATCGACTACGTGCGGCTGTCGGTGACCGACCGTTGCGATTTCCGCTGTGTCTATTGCATGGCCGAGGATATGACCTTCCTGCCGCGGGCGCGGGTGCTGACGTTGGAGGAGCTGGCGTTGATCGGCCGGGCCTTCACCGAGCTGGGTGTGCGGCGGATCCGGCTGACCGGCGGCGAGCCGCTGGTGCGGCGCGATATCCTGTCGCTGGTGCAGCAACTGGGCCGGCTCGACGGGCTCCATGAGCTGACCATGACTACCAACGGCTCGCAGCTGACCCGCTATGCCCGCCAGATCCGTGCCGCCGGCGTCAAGCGGCTCAATATCAGCCTGGATTCGCTCGACCCGCAACGTTTCGCCGCACTGACCCGACGCGACAAGCTCGACCAGGTGGTCGCCGGCATCGACGCGGCAATCGAGGCCGGCTTCGAGCGGATCAAGCTGAACGCGGTGATTCTCAATGGCCGTAACGATGACGAGATCCTGCCATTGGTCGGATTCGCCCGCGAGCGGGGGATCGATATCAGCTTTATCGAGGAGATGCCGCTGGGCGCCATCTCCAGCCACAACCGCAGTGAAACCTACTGTTCCAGCGACGAGGTACAGCGTCGGATCGCCGAACGCTACTCGCTGCTGCCCAGCGCGGAAACCACCGGTGGCCCATCGCGCTACTTCCGGATGGCCGACAGCAACAGCCGGATCGGCTTTATCTCGCCGCACAGCCACAACTTCTGCGACAGCTGCAACCGGGTGCGGGTTACCGTCGAGGGGTTGCTGCTGCTCTGTCTCGGCCGCGAGAACGCGGTCGACCTGCGCGCCCTGTTACGGCGTCATCCGGGCGACCTGGAGCGGTTGAAAGCCACCATCTGCGATGCATTGCAGCACAAGCCGCAGCGGCACCATTTCGCCCTCGACGATCAACCGCAGGTGCTGCGCTTTATGAATATGACTGGAGGCTGAGGATGAGTCCTAGCGAGCTGGAACAGGCACTGCAGAAAGCCCATCAACATCCGCTGTTCAATGCCTTGAATCCCGAGCAGTTCCATCGCCTGGAGGAGCGGGTGCGGGTGATCGACCTGGCCGCCGGTGAAAGCCTGTTCCGCCAGGGCGAGCAGGCCGAGCGTTTCTATATGGTGGTGCGTGGCACCATGAAGGTGTTCCGGCTGTCCAGCGATGGCCAGGAGAAGATCATCGAGGTAATCGGCTCCGGCGAGACCCTGGCCGAGGCGGTGATGTTTCTCGATAAGCCGGCTTATCCGGCCAACGCCGACGCGGTGGAGGCCAGCCAGGTGTTGGTGTTCAGCAGCCAGGTTTACAAATCGCTGCTGGCCGAGTCCAGCGACTGCTGTTTCAAGGTGATGGCGGCGCTGGCGATCCGCCTGCACAGCCGGCTCAAGGAGATCGAGACGCTGACACTGCAGAACGCCCGCCACCGGGTGGGCCGTTTTCTATGCAGTCTGCTGCCGCCGGACTGTGGTGAGCAGAGCGAGATCCAGCTGCCGGTTGCCAAGCGGTTGATCGCCGCCCGGCTGGCGATGCAGCCGGAAACCTTCTCGCGGATCATGCATGACCTGAAGGAGCGGCAGTTGGTGGAGGTGCATGGCCGCAAGTTGCTGATCCGCGATGTCGCCGCGCTGCAGCAGCTGACCTGACCTGTGATTGAGCTAAAAGGGGGGATGCGATGAACGCCACCAAGCGCTCCGAACGCCCGCTGATTTACGCCTGCTCGGGCTGCTCCAACGTGGCCCAGCTGGCCAATGACGTGGCGCTCAAGCTGGACCACGCCGGCCTTGCGGAGATGTCCTGCATCGCCGGGGTTGGCGGTGACGTGCCGGCGCTGGTACGGGTCGCCAAATCGGGCCGACCGATGATCGGCATCGACGGCTGCCCGCTGCACTGTGTCGCCAACTGTCTGACGCGCCATGGCGTCGAGCCGGATCATCATGTGCGGTTGTACGACTACGGTCTGCGCAAACGCAACGGTTTGAAGGCGGACGAGGAAGACCTGCAGAGGGTGGTGGCCGAAGTCGAGCAGTTGATCTGCCGGCTGAGCCCGGCCTGAGCTGAATTGGCCGGACGGCGTTTTTTTCGGATTTTTCATAGATCGGTTGGCCGCCCGGGTGCGGCCCTACAGCGAGCCTGATGTGGCCGTTGGCAGGGCTGACTTTAGTCGGCTAGGTGCCATAGGGCGCCCATTCGCAGTTTTGCCTCTATCTGGCGGTATCGAGCTTAGCGTACCTCCTACAACCGTTGGTTGCCGCTAAATACCCCTTCGTCCGTTGACGCAGGGAACGAACAGTATCTAAAAGAACAGGAGTCAGCCGTTATGGGCCATGTCACTCGCGATGTACCTTTTCAGCCGCTGAATATCGCCGTGCTGACCGTTTCCGACACCCGTACGATGGAGAACGATACCTCCGGCGATACCCTGCAGGAGGGGCTGCTGGAGGCGGGTCATAAGGTTTGGGCGCGGCAGATCGTCAAGGACGACATCTATCAGCTGCGGGCGGTGGTGTCCGACTGGATCGCCCAGCCGGCGGTGCAGGTGGTACTGGTCACCGGCGGCACCGGCTTTACCGACCGGGATTCCACCCCGGAAGCCTTGCTGCCGCTGTTCGACAAGCAGGTGGAGGGCTACGGCGAGATGTTCCGGATGCTCTCCTTCCAGGAGATCGGCACCTCCACGGTGCAGTCGCGGGCGGTGGCCGGGGTGGCCAACCATACGGTGGTCTTCTGCATGCCGGGCTCGCCGAAGGCCTGCCGCACCGCCTGGAGCAAGATCATCCGTGAGCAGCTGGATGCCCGCCACCGGCCCTGCAACTTCGTCGAGATGGTGATGCCGAAGGCGGAAACCGCCTGTGGAGCACGCTCATGAGCTGCAGTTGCGACAGCGGCCGGCTGATGCCGTTCGAGCAGGCGCTGGAGACCCTGCTGCAGGCGGCGAGACCGGTCGGCGAAACCGAGTGGGTGGCGCTGGACGAAGCACAGAACCGGGTGCTGGCCGAGCCGGTGATCTCGAAGATCGACGTGCCGCCGGCCGACAACAGTGCGATGGATGGCTATGCGGTCAACACCGGCTCGCTGCCCGAGTCACTGATTCTGCCGGTATCGCAGCGGATTCCGGCCGGCCAGCCGCCGCAGCCGCTCGAGCCGGGCAGCGCGGCGCGGATCTTCACCGGCTCCGAGATTCCGGCCGGTGCCGATGCGGTGATCATGCAGGAAAGTTGCCGCAGTGAGGGCGGCCAGGTACAGCTGCTCAGCCGGCCGGCGGTCGGCGATCATATCCGCCGGGCCGGTCAGGATATCGCCGCCGGCGACTGCCTGCTGGCAGCCGGCGAGCGGCTCGGTCCGGCCCAGTTGGGAGTGCTGGCGTCGATCGGCGTCGACCGGGTCCGGGTCTATCGTCGGCTGACCGTGGCGGTGCTCAATACCGGCGACGAGCTGGTGATGCCGGGCGAGCCCTGCGGTCCGGGCCAGATCTACAACTCCAACCTGTTCACCCTGCAAGGGCTGCTGGCACGGCTGGATATCCGGCTGTGGAACCCCGGTGCGGTGGCCGATACGCCGGAGGCGACCCGCGAGGCCTTGCGGCAGGCCGCCGAACAGGCCGACCTGGTGCTGACCAGCGGCGGGGTGTCGGTCGGTGAAGAGGATCATGTGCGCGCTGCAGTCGAACAACTGGGTTCGCTGCAGCTCTGGCGGTTGGCGATCAAGCCGGGCAAGCCGTTGGCGTTCGGCCGTATCGGCGAGGTGCCCTTTATCGGCCTGCCGGGCAATCCGGCGGCGGTGCTGGTCACCTTCCTGATGCTGGCGCGGCCCTACCTGCTGCGGATGCAGGGGGTACGCGAGGTGGAACCGCTCAGCTTCCCGGTGCAGGCCGGTTTCCTGTGTGACAAAAAGGTGCCGCGCCAGGAGTACCTGCGGGTGCGTTTGCGGCGCGAGGCCGGTGGTCTGCAGGCCAAACCGGTGCACAGTCAGAGCTCCGGCGTGCTGAGTTCGGCGGTGCTGGCCGACGGCCTGCTGGTGGTACCGCCCGACCGGGCGGTGCAACAGGGTGATCTGCTGGAATTCATTCCGTTTAGCGAGTTGATGGGGGTGGGTTGATGGTGCGGATACGCTTCTTCGCCTCGCTGCGTGAGCAGCTGGGCCAGGCTGAGCTGCGGTTGTCGGTGCCGGATGGTATCGACGTCGAGTCGCTGATCAGTCAGTTGGGCCGCCAGCAACCTGGCTGGGCCGGCGCGTTGGCCTCGAACGAGTTGATCTGCGCGGTCAACGAGGAGGTGGTCGGTCGGCAGCACCCGCTGCACAGCGGTGACGAACTGGCGATCTTCCCGCCGGTAACCGGCGGCTGATAGTCAATTCAGCTGAACGCTGGCGCGGGCATGGAAACCTCCCGTCTTATGGGAGATCTATAGTGGCAGGCGCAAGGCGCCTGCCATCACAGCCATTCCGCTCCCGGCCTCAGCCCGGCGCCAGGGGAGCCGACAGCCGCCCGATAGCGCGACACGCTTACTGGCTGACATCTCCTTCCATTGACGAGTCCGTTCAACTGGCGCCAGTTGCTGGGTGGCTGAGCCGTTCGGACAGATAGCTACCCCGATCCTCCAGGAAACCAAGCAATCGCTGCGGATAGTCCACCGCCACCGCCTGCTGGACCGATGGCCGCTGTCGCAGCTGGTAACGCCAGTTTTGAACCTTTTCCAACCCTTCAAACAGGGCTAACGGCAGCACCCTGTCGATGACATCAAAGTAACGGAAAATCGGCCCGTAAACGGCGTCGATGATGTGGAAGATGTCACCGGAGAAAAATGGCGCGGCGACCACTCGGTTGTCCAACTGCTCGAGCTGCCGCCGCAGTTGCTGACGCTGGTGGTTGAAGGCCTGTTCGGTTTTAGCGTTATACAATTGCGCGATATTCTTCAGAATGTCCGAGCCGAATTCGATCCAGGCACGGTGCTCGGCGCGCTCCAGGGCGTCGCTGGGGTGCAGATCTCCCGGAGTGATCTCATTGAGGTACTCGCAGATCACCGCGGACTCGAACAGTGAGCGGTTATCCCCGGTGATCAGAACCGGAACCTTGCCCAGCGGTGAGCGCTGATGGAACCAGTCTGGCTTGTTGGCCAGGTCGATGTCGATGCGCCGGTACGGCAGGTTCTTTTCCAGCAATACAATCACGGAACGCTGCACATAGGGGCAGAGTGGGTGAGTGACCAATTCGAACGTCTGGGGAATCATGCCCGGCCCTCCACTGCATATCGATCCGGCCAGAGCACGGCCGCAAGCGCGAAACGCCCGTCACCCAGGCACGCCTGAACCCCGGCGATGACCGCCAGGAGCAGGGGGTACTCCCAACCGCCACCGGGATTGGTAAACAACCATCCATTGCCCAAGTGGGCCCAGGCCGCTCCCAGCAATACCGGCAGGACCGCCAGTGAGCAATAAGCCGAGAACACCCCCAACAGCAGGCCGGTCCCGGCCAGGACCTCGATGGCAAATACCCAGTAGGCAAGCGCCGGCCATAGGCCCAGGCTGGCGAAAAATTCGGCGGTGCCGCCGAGCGTAAATACCGTCAGTTTCAGATAGAGGCTATGGGCCAGCAAGACAGCGCCCAGCGCCACTCGCAATAAAAAGGCCGCCCAATCGGGATGATGGCGTAAGTTCATCGTTAACACTCCTCGTCGGTGGATAGTGCTACCAGTATCCTTCTTGCATAGTCGTCGTTGAATTCGCAATATTGGCAAGTTTGATTTGCAAAAACGCAATGTATAAAAAGCGGGAGAGGGCTCTTGGACTGGAATGCGCTGAAAGTGTTTATCGCCATTGAACAAAGCGGCTCCCTGGCCGGCGCCGCCAGAGCCCTGGGCGTGAATCATTCCACGATATTCCGGCGGCTTAATGCCTTCGAGGAGAGTTTGGGCGGTCGCCTGTTCGAACGCCTCAATACCGGCTACCGGCTGACGCCGCTCGGTGAAGAGCTGCGGGATATCGCCAATCGAATCGATGGCGCCTTCAACGATATGGAGCGCCGCATCGCCGGGCGTGACGTGCAGTTAAAGGGTAGGGTCAAGATCACCGCGCCGAACAATCTGGCGTATCACTACCTGCCGCGCTATCTGGACCAGTTCCGGCAGACGCATCCCGACATCGAGGTGGAGCTGCTGGTCAGCAACCTGGAGGTGAACATGTCGAGCCGTCAGGCCGATATCGCCGTGCGCGCCATTAGCTCGACCCCGCCGGAACACCTGGTTGGGCGCAAGGTGTGCGACATCGGTTGGAGTCTCTATGCCGGCGCGGCCTATCGCCATCGGTTCGGCCTGCCTGGCAGTATCGAGGATCTGCAGCAACATCGGCTGATTGGTGGCGCCGGTGCCATGCGCCAGCTGCCGGCGTTCTGCTGGCTGGAACGGCATTACCCCGACAACATCGTGGCCCGTTGCGACGATCTGGTGGCGATCTCCTATCTGGCCGAAGCCGGTCAGGGGCTGGCCTTGCTGCCTGACGACCAGCAACGCTCCGGCCTGGAAAAGGTCTTTCCCTTCCCGCCGGGCAAGACCTCCCATCTGTGGTTACTGACCCACCCCGACCTGCGCAAAGTCGAACGCATTCGCCGGGTCATGCAGCACCTGGCCGAGGCGTTTCAGCAGGACGAGCGGCTGTGAAAGCTCGTCGACAGCCTCTGTACTGCGCCCGATAGGGGGCGCGCTCACAGAGCCCGGCGAGAGCCCGCCGTTGTCGGGTGTCGCGGCCCTATCCCGGTGTTATACTCGGCGATTCCACTTTCCAAGCGAGGAGTTAAGCCATGAAATCTGAGCAACAGCGTACCGTCACCACCATGCTGGCCCGGCAGGTGTTTCGTTGGCGTCGCTGGCATTGATTCAGGTTTTTCATCGTTTAACCCTGTCTGCAGAAAGGCGGAATACACATGCTGTTAATGATCGATAACTACGATTCCTTTACCTACAACGTGGTGCAGTACCTGGGCGAACTGGGCGCCGATGTCCGGGTGTACCGCAATGACGAGATCACCATCGAAGAGATCGAGGCGCTGAACCCCGACCAGTTGGTGATCTCGCCGGGCCCCTGCACGCCGAATGAAGCCGGCGTATCGGTGGCGGCGATCGAACACTTTGCCGGCAAGCTGCCGATCTTCGGTATCTGCCTCGGTCACCAGAGCATCGGCCAGGCGTTCGGCGGCGATATCGTGCGCGCCCGCCAGGTGATGCACGGCAAATTGTCGCCGGTCTATCACAACAACAGCGGCGTATTCGAGGGGCTCAGCAATCCGGTCGAGGTGACCCGTTACCACTCACTGGTGATCGACCGCGACAGCCTGCCGGACTGCTTGGAGATCACTGCCTGGACCCAGCACGAGGACGGCTCCATCGACGAGATCATGGGGGTGCGTCACAAGACGCTGGATATCGAAGGCGTGCAGTTCCACCCCGAATCGATCCTCACCCAGCAAGGCCACGATCTGCTGGCCAACTTTCTCAAGCGCCGTGCGCGCGCGGCCTAAGGAGAGCAGCGAGATGAATATTCAACAGGCGATCAGCAAAGTGGTCGACCACCTGGACCTGAGCCGCGACGAGATGACCGATGTGATGCGGCAGATCATGACCGGCCAGTGCACCGATGCCCAGATTGCCGGTTTCCTGATCGCGTTGCGGATGAAGAGCGAATCGATCGACGAGATCACCGGCGCAGCCCAGGTAATGCGCGAACTGGCCACCCCGGTAAATATCGCGGTCGGCCCGCTGGTCGATATTGTCGGTACCGGCGGTGACGGCGCCAGCCTGTTCAACGTTTCCAGCGCCAGCACCTTCGTGGTGGCGGCGGCGGGCGCCAAGGTGGCCAAGCACGGCAACCGGGCGGTGTCCTCCTCCAGCGGCAGTGCCGATCTGCTGGAAGCCTGCGGTGTCGACCTGTCGCTGAGCGGCGACCAGGTGGCGCGCTGCGTCGAGCAGACCGGAGTCGGTTTCATGTTCGCGCCGGGCCATCACAGCGCCATGAAGCACGCCATCGGGCCGCGCCGTGAGCTGGGCCTGCGTACTCTGTTCAACATCCTCGGTCCGCTGACCAACCCGGCCGGCGCCAAGCGGCTGCTGATAGGCGTGTTCGGCGAAACACTCTGCCGGCCGATGGCCGAGGTACTGCGCGAACTGGGCGCCGAGCACGTGATGGTGGTCCACGCCAACGACGGTCTCGACGAGATCAGCCTGGCGACCCGCACCAAGGTGGCCGAGCTGCGTGACGGCGAGATCAGCGAATACAGCCTGTCGCCGGAGGATGTCGGTATCGACAGCCAGAGCCTGATCGGCCTGGAGGTGGATAGCGCCGCGCAGTCACTGCAGTTGATCATGGCGGCATTCAACAACGAAGACAGCGCCGTGGCGCGTAAGGCGCAGAGTGTCATCGCGCTGAACGCCGGCGCGGCGATCTATGTGGCCGGCCTTACCGAGACCCTGAAAGAGGGCGTGGTGCTGGCCCGTCAGCAACTGGAGAACGGCCAGGCGCTGGCCAAGATGGAGCAGCTGGCCGCTTTCAGCCAGCAGCTGGCAACACAGGCGAAGGAGCAGTAATGAACGATACCCCGACCGTTCTGAAGAAGATTCTGGCCCGCAAGGCTGAAGAGGTGGCCGAGCGATCCGCCAAGGTTTCCATCGCCGAGCTGAAAACTCGGATCGCCGCTGCCAAGGGCAGCGCCGCCGATCCGCGCGGCTTCGTCGACAATATGGCACGCGCCATCGCCAAGGGCCGCTCGGCGGTGATCGCGGAAGCCAAGAAGGCCAGCCCGTCCAAGGGGCTGCTGCGTGAGTCGTTCGATCCGGCGCAGATCGCCCGCTCCTATGAGGCCGGTGGCGCCAGCTGCCTGTCGGTGCTGACCGACCGCGATTTCTTCCAGGGGCACGAGGATTACCTGCAGCAGGCGCGAGCCGCCTGTTCGCTGCCGGTGATCCGCAAGGACTTCATCGTCGATCCTTACCAGGTTTACGAGGCACGGGCGATCGGCGCCGACTGTATCCTGCTGATCGTCGCCGCGCTGAGCGATGCCCAGCTGGCCGAGTTGAGCGACCTGGCCCATGAGCTGGGCATGGATGTGCTGGTCGAGGTGCACGGCGCCGACGAACTGGCCCGCGCGCTGCCGCTGAACACCCGGCTGATCGGCATCAACAACCGCAACCTGCACACCTTCGAGGTCTCATTGCAGAACACCTACGACCTGTTGGACAGCATTCCGTCCGACCGGATCGTGGTCACCGAGAGCGGTATTCACAGTCGCACCGATGTGCAGGCGATGCGCGAACACAATGTCCACAGTTTCCTGGTCGGTGAGGCCTTCATGCGGGCCGATGATCCGGGCGCGAAACTGAAAGAGCTGTTTGATTGAGAGATTCTATATATGAACGTTAGTGTGAAGTGGGATGGCGATCTGCGTTTTCAGGGCACCACCGGCTCCGGTTTCAACATCACCATCGACGGTGAACAGAAGCAGGGCGCCCGGCCGCTGGAGATGATGCTGCTCGGGCTGGGCGGCTGCACCAGCTACG
Organism: Marinobacterium arenosum; assembly: GCF_019795155.1. Classification (GTDB taxonomy): domain Bacteria; phylum Pseudomonadota; class Gammaproteobacteria; order Pseudomonadales; family Balneatricaceae; genus Marinobacterium_C; species Marinobacterium_C arenosum. Next base: position 70,450 of record NZ_JAILYN010000011.1, read on the forward strand.
ACGTGATCAGCATCCTGAAAAAAGCGCGCCAGGACGTGGTCGACTGCGTGGCCGAGATCGACGCCGAGCGGGCCGACACGGTGCCGTCGGTATTCACCAAGATCCACGTCAAGTTCGTGGTCAGTGGCCGCAACTTGAAGGAATCCCACGTCAAGCGTGCGGTACAGCTGTCGGCAGAGGAGTACTGCTCCGCATCGCTGATGCTGGAGAAAGGTGGCGTCGAAATCAGCCACAGCTACGAGATCGTCGAGGTTGAATAAGCCTTCCTCCTGACCGTAGCCGTATTCCGGCACCCGAAAAACCCGCCGATGCCTGCGCATCGGCGGGTTTTTCTTTGCCGCGATGGCGTGGTGTTATTTCTACGTTATTTGTTGGTCCACCGGGTCCTCTGTCGCCGGGAACCAAGCCTGGGCGGGTATACTCAAAAATAGAGAAGGCTGAAAGACGACGGAGGGCGATCATGCGCAGTTTTTCGCTAATCTGTCTGCTGTTAATGTTGGCAGGCTGCGCCAGTCTGGACCGCCAGGCCTGCCTGAGCGGCGACTGGTATTCGATTGGTTTGGCTGACGGTCGTAACGGTTACCCGCTGTCCCGCATCGAAGCGCACGACCAGACCTGTGCCGATTACGGGGTGGTATCGGATTACGAAGCCTACCAGCAGGGACAACAAAAAGGGCTGGAGGAATACTGTACCCCGATGGGCGGTTTCCGCGCCGGCCGTGACGGCTACGAGTATTACGGTCTCTGTGAAGGCGAGGGTGAGCCGGTGTTCCTGGAAGCTTACCAGGCTGGCCGCGAGGCGTACCGCGAGCGTAAGCATCTGGAAAACCTGGAAGACATGTACTATTTCCGTAGCCACGCGTTTCCCTTCCACCACCACCGCCACATCCACCATTTTCACCGCCATTGAACAGGGACCTTCATGGTGAAGTGCTAGCCGCGGCGCTTGGCCGCAGGGCCGCGGCTGTCCGGTTGACTGTTTGCCGGGCGGTTCCGCTTGCCTCGCTCCGAGGTCATATGTAGAATTACGCGTCCTATATTTTCCTCCTTGCTTCCGGCTGCTTGGTAAGTCCGGGGGCTATTAACCCGTAAGGAGCTACAATGCGTCATTACGAAATCGTATTCCTGGTTCACCCGAACCAGAGTGAGCAGGTTCCGGCGATGGTTGAGCGTTACACCTCTCTGATCGAAGGTGCTAACGGCAAGATCCACCGTCTGGAAGACTGGGGTCGTCGTCAGATGGCTTACCCGATCAACAACGCTCACAAAGCACACTACGTGCTGATGAACGTAGAAGCCGACCAGGCAACTATGGACGAGCTGGACAGCATCTTCCGTTACAACGATGCCGTTCTGCGTAACATGGTTATCCGTCGTAAAGAAGCGATCACCGAAATCTCTCCGATCAAGGCAGCTGAGGCGCGTGAAGAGCGCAAAGCTCCGCGTCGCGAAGAAAAGCGTGACGAGCAGCCGAAAGCAGAAGCTCAGCAGGAACAGTCTGCTGAAGCTACTGAAAGCGCCGCTGAGTAATCGATCGATTAATCTGACGAATAACTAGGAGAGACCCCATGGCTCGTTTTTTCCGTCGTCGCAAGTTCTGCCGCTTCACTGCGGAAGGTGTTACTGAGATCGATTACAAAGATCTGGACACCCTGAAAGGCTACATCACTGAAACTGGCAAGATCGTACCGAGCCGTATCACCGGTACTAAAGCACGTTACCAGCGTCAGCTGGCGACTGCGATCAAGCGCGCGCGTTTCGTTGCGCTGCTGCCGTACACCGACGCTCACGACTGATTGAGCGCTACGGACGCCTCGGCGTTCCGTTGCTCCGGTGATGTAGGCTGGGCTGCCGCCTGAAGGTGCAGGCCAGATAAGATTCAGCCCGGTGCTTGGCAGCGCGACTGCCGGGTACCGGACGCGAAAACTGCAAAGTGATTTGCAGATTCAAAGAGGTTTGACGAGATGGAAGTTATCCTGCTCGAAAAAATTGGCAAGCTGGGCAACCTGGGTGACAAGGTTTCCGTTAAAGCTGGCTTCGGCCGCAATTTCCTGATCCCTCAGGGCAAAGCGGTTCCGGCAACTGCCGCGAACGTAGAGAAATTCGAAGCTCGCCGCGCCGAGCTGGAAGCTGCTGCCCTGGAGAAGCTGAACGCTGCTCAGGCACGTGCTGAAGCTCTGGAAGGCAAGGAAGTAACCATCGTTTCCAAAGCTGGCGACGAAGGTAAGCTGTTCGGTTCTATCGGTACTCGCGACATCGCTGACGCTGTTACTGCGGCTGGCAGCGAAGTCTGCAAGTCTGAGGTCCGTCTGCCGGAAGGCGCGCTGCGTAACGTCGGTGAATTCGACGTTTCCCTGCAGCTGCACCCGGAAGTTTCCACAGTTATCAAGGTAACTGTCGTTTCCGAGTAAGCCGCACCGACCGTTTTTGCGGTTGGCGCATAAAAAAGCACTGCGTAGAATACTGCGCAGTGCTTTTTTTATGGTTTTTCCGTGGATGGCGATCATCCGCTTCGCCGACGCCGAGAACCCCCGGTCGCGCCCTTGCCTGGGCACTGGCACCGGCCACCCCGGTTATCCGGCTGTCAGGATTTCGACATTAACAGGCATTTCATTGTTTAACGCGTAAGGCTGAGATGTAGCGATGGAGTACGAGGATACAGAGCAGCAGGAGCTGGCCAATATCAAGGTACCGCCGCACTCTGTGGAGGCGGAGCAGTCGGTACTGGGCGGTTTGATGCTGGACAACAACGCCTGGGATGCGGTCGCCGAGATCGTGATGGAGGAGCAGTTCTACCGTCATGAGCACCGGTTGATCTACCGCACCATGCAGAAGCTGATCAACGCTTCCAACCCGATCGATGTGGTGACCCTGTCCGAAGAGCTGGACCGGATCGCCGAGCTGGACAATGCCGGCGGCATGGAATACCTGGTCGACCTGGCGCAGAATACCCCCAGTGCCTCCAATATCCGGGCCTATGCCGAGATCGTCCGCGAGCGGGCGCTGTTGCGGCAGATGATCCGGGTCGCCAACGAGATTGCCGATAACGCCTTCAACCCGGACGGCCGCGCCGCCGATGACATCCTCAACGAGGCGGAAGGCAAGATTTTCAAGATTGCCGAGGAGCGCCCCAACGAGGGCGGGCTGGAGAATGTCAATCCGTTGCTGAAGGAGGCGGTCGACAAGATCGACTACCTGTTCAACAACGACGAGGAGCTGACCGGTGTTACCACCGGTTTCGACGACCTGGATGACCGTACCGCCGGCATGCAGCCGTCGGACCTGATCATCGTCGCGGCACGACCCTCCATGGGTAAGACCACCTTCGCGATGAACCTGGTGGAAAACGCGCTGATGGGCCAGGACAAGCCGGTGCTGGTGTTCAGTCTTGAAATGCCCTCGGACCAGATCATCACCCGTATGTTGGCGTCGCTCGGCCGGATCAACCAGACCAAGGTACGTACCGGTAAGCTGGATGAGGAGGATTGGCCGAAGCTGACCACCGCGGTCAACATGCTGCGCGACAAGCCGCTGTTCATCGACGATACCGCCGGCCTCAGCCCCAACGAGATGCGTACCCGGGTACGCCGCATCGTCCGTGAGCACGGCCCGATCGGCATGATCATGGTCGACTACCTGCAGCTGATGCAGGTCAAGAACAGCAATATCGAGGGTCGAACCAACGAGATCTCCGAGATCTCCCGCTCCCTGAAGGCGCTGGCCAAGGAGATGGAATGCCCGGTCGTGGCGCTGTCGCAGCTGAACCGTTCCTTGGAGCAGCGTCCCAACAAGCGGCCGGTCAACTCCGACCTGCGTGAATCCGGTGCGATCGAGCAGGACGCCGACGTGATCATGTTCATCTACCGTGATGAGGTCTACAACGAGGATTCGCCCGACAAGGGGATCGCCGAGATCATCATCGGTAAGCAGCGTAACGGTCCGATCGGCAGCATCCGGCTGGCTTTCATCGGCCAGCACAGCCGGTTCGAGAATCTGGCGCCGGGCTCCTACGACGACTACGGCCCGATGGAGTGATGTCGCGCCTTTCGCGCCTTTCGTGGTGTTGTGATCAGGCCGGGTGGCTTCGAGGTTGCCCGGCTTTTTCATATCTGCCGCAACAGTTAAGGAGGGTGGCACCTGTTTTGTGCCCACGCGACGGTTCACAGGTCCAATGCTCCGGCTGCCAGCCCGTCATCTAGCACATAACAAGCACCGGGTATCTGCGGCAACCCCGCCGAGCTTTTTCGTATCTGCGCTAAAAAGCCGCCTTTACATGACAATTGGTTACAACTTCGTTAATCTTGCCCCGAATTTTTTCCCACCTTCTCCGAAAGTCGAAGCCGTCGATAGAACTCCGAGGTAACCGATGAGCGTTTACGAGATCAAGCACCCGCTGGTACGACACAAGATCGGCCTGATGCGCAGAAAAGATATGAGCACCCGCAGCTTCCGCCAGCTGGCGTCCGAGGTTGGTTGCCTGCTGACCTACGAGGCCACCAAGGATCTGGAGCTGGAAACCTATACGGTAGACGGCTGGTGTGGTGAGGTGCCTGCCGAGCGGATCAAGGGCAAGAAGATCACTGTGGTGCCGATCCTGCGGGCCGGTCTGGGGATGCTGGACGGCGTGCTGGAGCTGGTGCCCAGCGCCAAGATTTCGGTGGTTGGTCTGTACCGTGACGAGGAGACCCTGGAGCCGGTGGCGTACTTCGAAAAGCTGGCCAGCGACATCGAAGAGCGGATCTCGCTGATCATCGACCCGATGCTGGCGACCGGCGGCTCGATGATCGCCACCATCGACATGCTGAAGAAAGCCGGCTGCAACTCGATCCGCGCACTGGTGCTGGTGGCGGCGCCGGAGGGGATCGAAGCGGTGCAGAAAGCGCACCCGGATGTCGAGTTGTTCACCGCCTCGATCGACGATCACCTGAACGAGCAGGGCTATATCGTGCCGGGCCTGGGTGATGCCGGCGACAAGATCTTCGGAACCCATTAATAGGGGAGTAACAGAATGAGTGACCTGAATCCGGCCTACGCCGGCGGTTGGCGCACCGCGCTGGCGGGCTCGCAGATGCTGTTCGTGGCGTTCGGCGCGCTGGTGTTGATGCCGCTGCTGACCGGCCTGGACCCGAGCGTGGCGCTGTTTACCGCCGGTATCGGTACCCTGCTGTTCCAGTTCGTGACCAAGCGTTCGGTGCCGATCTTCCTAGCCTCTTCGTTCGTGTTCATCGCCCCGATCGCCTACAGCAGCAAGACCTGGGGCGTCGCTGCCACCATGGGCGCGCTGTTCACGGCCGGTGTCGTCTATATGCTGCTGGCGGCGATCGTCAAGATCAAAGGTTCCGGCTTCCTGCACCGGCTGATGCCGCCGGTGGTCACCGGCCCGGTGATCATGGTGATCGGCCTGGGGCTGGCGCCGATCGCGGTTAACATGGCGATGGGCAAGGCCGGCGACGGCTCTATCCAGCTGTTCCCCTATATGGATTCGATGATCGTGTCGATGTCCGCACTGGTGGCGACCTTGCTGATGGCGACGCTCGGCAAGGGGATCTTCCGGTTGGTGCCGATCCTGGCCGGCGTGCTGGTCGGTTACTTCGTGGCCTCCAGCATGGGAATGGTCGACCTGACCAAGGTGAACGAAGCGCCGCTGCTGGCGGTGCCGAACTTCGTTGCGCCGGAGTTCAACCTGCAGGCGATCATGTTCATGATTCCGGTGGCACTGGCACCGGCTATCGAGCATGTCGGTGATATCCTGGCGATCAGCAACGTCACCGGCAAAGACTACCTGAAGAAGCCGGGCCTGCACCGTACCCTGTTCGGTGACGGTATCGCCACCTCGGCAGCGTCGCTGTTCGGCGGCCCGCCCAACACCACCTACTCCGAGGTGACCGGTGCGGTGATGCTGACCAAGGCGTTTAACCCGGTGGTGATGACCTGGGCGGCGGTGTTCGCCATCCTGCTGGCGTTCGTCGCCAAGTTCGGCATCCTGTTGCAGACCATCCCGGCGCCGGTGATGGGCGGTATCCTGATCCTGCTGTTCGGCTCCATCGCCGGGGTAGGCCTGAACACCCTGATCAAGGCCAAGGTCGATCTGGCGCAGCAGCGCAACCTGGTGATCGTCTCCACCACGCTGGTATTCGGCATCGGCGGCATGGCGATCGGCAACGGCGACCTGAACCTGCAGGGTGTCAGTCTCTGTGGTCTGGTGGCGATCCTGCTGAACCTGATCCTGCCGGCTGCCGGCGAACGTGATGACCTGTCGGAGGAGAAGCAGGTGGTCGACGACCTGGTCGAGCACAGCCGTTGATTCGGTCTGCTTTTAGAATCGAAAAAAGCGCCTTCGGGCGCTTTTTTTGTACGTGTGCGCGATTACGCTAGCCGTCTGTATCATCTATTTAACAGCTGTTAAAAAAAGCGAACACTCAACAACGGGGTGTTAGAATGTTCGTCTGCCTAATAGCGGCCCGGGTGCCCTTTTGGCTGAAAAGGAGCCAGCCCAGATAAAACAATAAAAAAGGAGGGCGGATGGTACGCATCCTTCTGATACTGCTGTTGATGGCGGCGCCCTGGCGAGCGGCCTGGGCGCTGTCCGTTACCTTCATCAATCCCGGCAAGCAGGGTGAGCGCTTCTGGGATATGGTCACCGAGACCATGACCGCCGCCGCGGCCGATTTCGACATCCGGCTGGAAGTGCTCTATGCCGAGCGCAACCGGGTGCGTATGAAGGAGCTGGGGATTGCGGTGACCGAGCGGGCGGAAAAGCCTGACTACCTGCTGCTGGTCAACGAGGAGCAGGCCGCCGAAGAGATTCTGGCGGCGGCGGAGCAGGCCGGCATCCCCAGTCTGATGCTGCTGAGCGACTTTATCGGCGAGCAGCGCCAGCGGATCGGCCAACCGGGCGAGCGCTACCATTATCTGCTGGGCTCGTTGATTCCGGATTACTTCGGCGCCGGTGCGCGCATGATGCGGGCACTGGTCGACTGTGTCCGCCAGCAGGGCGGCGCACCGCCCTACCATCTGCTGGCGTTGGGCGGCGATCAACTTACCCCAGCCTCCATTGACCGCAACCGTGGCGCGCTGGCGGTGCTGGCGGAAAACGTCGATTTCAAGCTGGACCGTTTTCTGTTTGCCCACTGGAATTTTCAGGAAGCGCAGTGGCTGAGCGATCGCTATCTGGCCTGGGCGATGCGTAACGACATCCGGCCGGTCGCGGTCTGGGCCGCCAACGATCCGATCGCCGCCGGTGCGGCGGCAAGCTTCAGGCGCTATGGTCGCAAACCTGGTGAAGACCTCTGCCTGGTTGGCTTGAACTGGTCGCCGGAGGGGGTGGCGGCGGTCCAGCGCGGCGAGCTGTTGCTGACCGATGGCGGCCACTTCCTGGGTGGCGGTTGGGCGATGGTGCTGCTGTACGACCATCACCAGTCGGCTAACGGCGCACCGATCGGCGCGGTGCGTTTTCCGATGCAGGCGATCGACCGGGGCAATATCGCCGACTATCTGCGGCTGTTCGGCGAGCGGCAGTGGGCACGTATCGACTTCCGCCGGTTCTCCCGTACCCTGAACCCCGCCGAGCAAGGCTACCAATTCACCCTCGACAACCTGATGCGGCACGCGCACTGATGGATATGTTGCAGAAGTTACGTTCGGTCCAGTTCAAGTTTTTCCTGACCCTGCTGCTCGGCACGCTGCTGGCGTTGGTATTGGCCTACCTGTACAGCTCACAGCGTGCCCAGTTACAGTTCGAGCAGCAGCTGGAGGATAAGCAGCGCGCCCTGCGCAGCTACGCCTCGTTGCTGGCGGAGCCGGTCTGGAACTTCAACGAGATGGCGATCAGCAACATCCAGCGTTCGCTGATGCAGGATCAGGATATTCTGCGGGTTCAGGTGCACGACGAGGGCGGCCACCTGATTGCCGAGCTACGCTCCGACCTGTTCGACGATCAGCCGATCGCGTTCAATATCGAAGAGCCGATTATCTACTCCAACGCCCATATCACCCAGCGGGCCGGCACCTTCTCGGTGACGGTCGGCAAGGCGTCGTTGAATGGGCAGGTGCGCAATCAGATCAGCGAGTTGATGCTGATGCTCGGTCTGCTGATCCTGGTGCTGGCGTTGTCGGTCTGGTGGTTGCACAGCCGGATGATCGGCGCGCCGTTGCGGCTGCTGATGGAAGCGATCGGTCGTTCGGGCAATGGTCGCGAGTTCGCCCAGGTGGATCAGATCGCCGATGACGAGTTCGGCGAGATCTTCAGTGCCTTCAACCAGATGCAGACCGCTATCGCCGACAAGCACCAGGCGCTGGCCGCCAGCGAGCGCCGCTTCCGCACGCTCTATCACTCTACGCCGGCGCTGTTGTTCAGTATGGCCCGCGACGGCAGCGTGCAGCACGCCAGTGAATATTGCCTCAGCTACCTGGGGCTGGAAGGGGTGGAGTTGCGTGGCCGCAGGCTGGAGCAGCTGTTCGACAACGATGATCCGGCCGATCTGCAGCAGATGCAGACCCAGCTGTGGCGGCAGGGGCGGGTGCGTGGTTGGGCGGTGACCATCCGCGGCGAGCGCAACGAGCCACTGGAGCTGTTGCTTGATGCGGTTTGCGATCCCCAAGCGCCGGAACTGGGGGCACTGGCGGTGATGTCCGATATCACCAGTCTGAAACGGGCGCACCGGCTGATCGACCATCAGGCGAATTACGACGAGCTGACCGAGCTGCCCAACCGCACCATGTTCCGCAAGACTCTGCAGCGGGAGCTGAATCGCCAGGCCCATGACCAGGGGATGCTGGCGGTACTCTATATCGACCTGGACCACTTCAAGTGCGTCAACGATACCTTCGGCCACGCCACCGGTGATCAGCTGCTGCAGGTGGCCGCCCGTCGGTTGCAGTCGGTGGTGCGGCCGCGCGATCTGGTGGCCCGGTTGGGCGGTGACGAGTTCGCGATGGTGTTGTCCGGACTGGACGATCCCGGTTATGCCGAACAGGTCGCCAGTCGGATCCTGACCCGGCTGACCACCCCTTACCACCTGCAGGACAGCGAGATCTACGTGTCCGGTTCGGTCGGCATCGCCATGTTCCCGACCGATGCCGAATGCCCGGAAGCGCTGCTGCAGAAGGCGGATATCGCCATGTATCGGGCCAAGCAGGAGGGCCGTAACCGGTTTGGCCTGTTCCTGCCGGAACACCACCAGGCCGCTCAGGAGCGGCTGCAGATGGAAGCGGTATTGCGCCGGGCGCTGGATGAGCAGCTGTTCGAGCTGCACTACCAACCGATCGTCGAGCTGGCCAGTGGTCGGCTGGTGGGGGCCGAGGCGCTGATCCGGCTCAATCATCCGCAGTTGGGGCTGGTGTCGCCGGCCCAGTTCATCCCGCTGGCCGAAGAGAGCGGGTTGATCGTGCCGATCGGCAACTGGGTGTTGCAGCAGGCGTTGGCGCAGCTGACGCAGTGGCGCGATCGGGTCGGCGACGCGTTCTACCTGTCGGTCAACGTCTCCAGTCGGCAGTTCCAGTCGTCCCAGTTCCTGCGCACCGTCGAGCAGACGCTGGCACGCTATAAACTGGAACCGTCGCGGCTGATGGTCGAGATCACCGAGAGCCTGCTGATGCAGGACAGCGACAGCAACGAGCGGGTGATGGAGCGGCTCAGTCGGATGGGGTGCCGGATCGCCATCGACGACTTCGGTACCGGCTATTCGGCACTCAGCTATCTGCAGAAGTTTCCGCTCAGCACTTTGAAGATCGATCGCTCGTTCATCCATGACTGCGTCGAGTGCGAGGTCCATCGCGGGCTGGTCGAGGCGATCGTGGCGATGGGGCGTAGCCTCAAGCTGACGGTGATCATCGAGGGGATCGAGAACGATCGGCAACTGGTACTGCTGAACCGGATGCAGTGCCAGCTGGGGCAGGGCTACCATTTTTCGCGGCCGCTGGATGCGCAGGCCTTTGCTGAGCGCTATCTGGCCGTGCCGGTGGTGTGAGGGCGCCCTGAGGCTGTCGTTATGTGGCGGCTTTGTTACACTGCTGTCTTTCTCCGGCAGATGAAAATAATAATGAAGTATGTGCTGCGTACAGCTTGGCTGCTCGGCTGGCTGCTGCTGGCAACCGGTCAGTCGGCCCAGGCGGAGAACCGGCTGCTGTCGCTTGGTACCGGTGGCGTGACCGGCGTCTACTATCCGGCGGGCGGGGCGATCTGCCGGTTGGTCAACCTGACCCGTCAGCAGCACGGTATCCGCTGCGCCGTGGAGAGCACCCGTGGCTCGGTGGCCAACCTGGAGCGGGTGCGCAGTGGCGAGCTGGACCTCGGTATCGCCGAATCCTACTGGCTGTTTCACGCCTACCACGGTAGCGAACGTTTTCAGCCCGCCGGCAGCGACACCAAGCTGCGTACCCTGCTGACCCTCTATCCCGAATATTTCACCCTGCTGGCCCGGTCCGATTCGGCCATCCGCAGCTTCGACGACCTGCGTGGCAAAAGGGTCAGCATCGGCAAGCCCGGTTCCGGCCAGCGCGCCACGCTGGAAACCCTGCTACGCAAAAAGGGCTGGCGACTGGCGGATTTCTCCGAGGCATTGGAGTTGGAGCCGGCCGAGCAGGCCAGTGCGCTCTGCGATGGCCGTATCGACGTGATGATCTACACCGTTGGCCACCCCAGCGGCGCCACCAAGGAGGCAACCCGCGAGTGCGGTAGCCGGCTGGTGGAGGTGGCGGATGACGACGTGGCGGCGGTGGTGGAGCAGAATCCCTACTACCGCTGGGTAAGCATTCCCGGCGGTCTCTACGATGGCAACCCGCAGGATACCCGTACCTTCGGCATGAGTGCGGTGTTCTTCGCCAGCAGCGAGCTGCCCGAGCCGGCCGCTTATGCGATCGTCAAGGCGGTGTTCGAGCAGTTCGACCGCTTCCGGCGGCTGCATCCCGCGTTCGCCCGGCTGGAGCCCGGTCATATGGTGAAGGGGCCCTACGCGGCGCCGCTGCACCCCGGCGCCGAACGCTACTTCCGCGAATCCGGTTTGCTTAATTAGCTGAAATGACTGAAGTCACCGTGCCGGTCAGTCTTTCAGCATCAGCGGCAGGTCCAACTGGAAGTGGGCGCCATGCTCGCTGGCCAGGCAGCGCAGTTCGCCCTGCAGTAGCTGGCTGACCAGGTTGTAGCTGATATGCATCCCCAGGCCGCTGCAGCCCTGGTGGCGCTTGGTGGTGACGAACGGCTCGAACACCTTGTGTTGCCACCCGTCCGGTAGGCCGACCCCATCGTCGCGGTAATCGATCCGCAGACGGTCGCCCTGGCACTGCAGCTTGATCCGGATGGTGCCGCCGGTGCGACCCTCGAAGCCGTGGATCAGCGAGTTGAGAATCAGGTTGGTGAAGATCTGGTAGTAGCTGCCCGGGTAGCTGTCGATCTCCAGCTCGGCCGGGCCGTCGATCTCGATCCGCGGATTGCACTGCTTCAAGCGTGGTTTCAATGACAGCAGAATCTCATCCAGGTATTCGACCAGGTCGAAGCGGCGGCGCTGCTCGCTGGACTGGTCCACCGACACCTGCTTGAAGGCGCTGACCAGCTGGGCGGCCCGTTCCAGGTTCTGGCAGATCAACCGGCTACTCTCCAGTGCGGCTTCCGCCAGCGGTCCGTCTGGATGCTGCTCGACCTGCTGCTGCAGGTAAGAGGCGGCGGTAAAACCGATACCGATCGGGGTGTTGATCTCGTGGGCCACCCCGGCAACCAGGCCGCCCAACGCCGCCATCTTCTCCGATTCCACCAGTTGCTGCTGGGTGCGGCGCAATTCGTCCAGGGTGCTGCGCAGCTCGTGGTTGGTCTGCGCCAGCTCCCGGGTGCGCTCCTCCACCCGTTGTTCCAGTTCGGCGTTCAGCCGGGCCAGCGCCTGCTCGGCCTGTTCGCGCTTGCGCATGTCTTGCAGCATCGATTCACGCATGCCGTTCATCGCATCGACCACCTGGCTCAGTTCGTCGTCCCGGTGGTGGGCGCTGCGCTTCAGGTTCAGCGGGGTGCCGAGCCGGTCCAGCTTAAGGCGCCGGGCGTAGCTGGCCATGGTGCCTAGGTGTTGGGTCACCAGCCGATAGAAGATGGTCAGGATAAACGCGGATACCAGGAAGGTCTTGATCCCCTGCGACAGCAGGATCACCAGCACCCGGTCTTCCAGCCGCTGGTAGATCTCGTCGAGCGAGATAATCAGTTTCAGGGTGCCGAGCGGAAAACGACGGCCATCCTCGGCGCGGTGCTCCAGCGGATAGCTGCGGCTGACGGTGGCGTCCGTGTTCGGCAGGTTGCCGGCGGCGAACAGTTCGCCGAACTGGGTGCTGATCTCCAGGTAGCGCACGTCCGGCAATTGGTGCAGGCCGTTCAGCTGGATCTGTACCTGCTCCGGACTGATTTCCCACAGGCTGTTGGCCAGGCTGTCCAGTGAGCTGGCCTCGATCTGGCGCAGTCGCTCGTCGATCGACGACAGTTCGTAGCGGTAGTCCAGATAAAGCTGGCTGCCGGTGGCGATCAGGGTGATCAGCGAGCTGCACAACAGGATCGCCGCCAGCAGGCGGACACCGAGGGGATTCTGTTGCCAGTATTGCTTGAGGCGCGGGATCAGGGGCATGGCGGTACTGTTCGATTCGGGTCGGCTCATGGTAACGGCATTGACAGTTCGGGGCTATGCGGTCGCGCCGGCGGCGGGGCGGATTTTTATCCGGTTGGCACGGCAGGAGGTCTTATTGGCATGGCAGGCGGTCTGGTTGGTCGGCGTATCGCCGTATGCTTGGCCGATCTCATCACAGGGAATCCAGGTGAGTGAGCAGGCCGGCAGCCTTTCGGTCTTGGCCACAGCAGATCTGTGGCAAGTTCGACAGGCAGCCCCTGCACCGGGTATCCGGTACCGGCAGTGCCGGGCCGAATAGAAGACTTCACAAACTGCCGCCCTGAGCGGTGGATAACAATAAGAAGGACTCCCATGTCTCTGAAGAACAAACTCGCATCCACTCTTCTCTCTTCCTCCGTGGCTCTGGCTGCCGGTTTCGGCGCTTCCGCCGCCAGCGCCGAGCAGACCTACGTAACCATCGGTACCGGCGGTCAGACCGGCGTGTACTACGTGGTCGGCCAGTCGATCTGCCGCCTGGTCAATCGTGGCACGGAAGAACACAACCTGAAGTGCACCGCACCGTCCACCGGTGGTTCCGTGGTCAACATCAACGCCATCCGTGAAGGCCAGCAGGATATGGGTATGGCCCAGTCCGATTGGCAGTACTACGCGATGAAGGGCACCAAGCATGACTCCTTCAAGGCGGCCGGTCCGTTCAAGGAACTGCGTGCGCTGTTCGCGGTACACAACGAGCCGTTCACCGTGGTGGCCCGCGCCGATTCCGGTATCGAGACGTTCGACGACCTGGTAGGCAAGCGCGTCAACCTGCAGAACCCGGGTTCCGGTACGCGTGGCACCATGGAACTGATCATGGCTGAGAAGGGCTGGGACAAGGGCACCTTCAAACTGGCCGCCGAGCTGAAAGCCTCCGAGCAGGCCCAGGCACTGTGCGACAACAAGATCGACGCAATGCTGTACTCCGTCGGTCACCCGAGCGGCGCGATCAAGGAAGCGACCACGTCCTGTGACTCCAAGGTGATTCCGGTTACCGGTCCGGTAATCGACAAGCTGATCAACAGCAACGATTTCTACGCTCAGGCGACCATCCCGGCTGGCCTGTACCGTGGCACCGACAAAGATGTCACTACCTTCGGTAACGCGGCCACCATGGTAGCCTCTGCCAACGTGGACGAAGAAACCGTTTACCAGGTGGTGAAAGCGGTATTCGACAACTTCGATCGCTTCAAGCGCCTGCACCCGGCCTTTGCGCACCTGGACCCGCAGCAGATGATCTCCGGCGGCCTGTCCGCTCCGCTGCATGACGGCGCCGTGCGTTACTACAAGGAGCGCGGCTGGCTGTAAGCCGCTTCGTTCTGCCTGAGATAGCAGTCGCGCCGGCAGGCCGGCTGCAATCGGACAGCGAGAGGGCCCTCGGGCCCTCTCTGCAGTATGTGCTGGCGACGCGAAGCGGCTCATGCCGCTATGCCGGGCTGTTTGCATGGTTTTTTGCAGAACCGCTTCGCGTCGGCACCCGATACCGAGCTTTCTGACCGGGGCCTGATATGACGACAAACACGCGTACCGACCAGACTTCAATCGACGAACAAGAGTTGCAGGCGATGGTGGCCGCCGCCGATACCGGCGCCCGCATCCCGGAAGGCTGGCAGGGCAAGACCCTGTTGGCGGCAGCACTGATCTGGTCGCTGTTTCAGCTATGGATAGCCTCACCACTGCCGTTCTATGACTGGCCGATCATCGGCAGTTTCGGCATCTTCAACGACACCGAGGTGCGTGCCATCCACCTTGGCTTCGCGGTATTCCTGGCGTTTACCGCTTATCCTGCATTCGGCGGCTCGCCGCGTCACCATATCCCGGTGAGCGACATCGTGCTGTCGCTGGCAGCAGCGTTCTGTGCCTCCTATCTGTTCGTATTCTACCATCAGCTGGTGACCCGTCCTGGCCTGCCCAACACCCTGGATATCGTTTCCTCGGTGGCTGGTCTGGTGCTGCTGCTGGAAGCGACTCGCCGCACGCTGGGGCCGCCGTTGATGATCGTTGCCATCGTGTTCCTGGTATACAGCGTGGCCGGGCCCTACATGCCCGAGATCATCGCCCATAAGGGCGTCGGTCTGGCCGAGCTGATCAACCACCAGTGGCTGACCACCGAAGGGGTGTTCGGTATCGCGTTGGGGGTATCGTCAGGTTTCGTGTTCCTGTTCGTGTTGTTCGGTGCGCTGCTCGATAAAGCCGGCGCCGGCAACTACTTCATCCAGGTGGCGTTCTCGCTGCTCGGTCATATGCGCGGCGGTCCGGCCAAGGCGGCGGTGGTCTCCTCCGGCCTGACCGGACTGATCTCCGGTTCGTCGATCGCTAACGTGGTGACCACCGGCACGTTTACCATCCCGATGATGAAGCGGGTCGGCTTCAGCGCCGAGAAAGCCGGTGCCGTGGAAGTGGCTTCGTCGGTCAACGGCCAGATCATGCCGCCGGTGATGGGGGCGGCGGCGTTCCTGATGGTCGAGTATGTCGGCATCTCCTATTTCGAGGTGATTACCCACGCCTTCCTGCCGGCGGTGATCTCCTACCTGGCACTGATCTATATCGTCCACCTGGAAGCCCTCAAGCAGCATATGCAGGGGCTGCCGCGTCGCGGGGCGATCAAGCCCTGGCAGTTGCGCCTGCTCGGCCTGCTGACCGGCTTCCTGGTGACCGGTGTGCTGGCTGGCGCGGTCTACTTCGGTATCGGCTGGATCAAGCCGCTGTTCGGCGACTACGCCTCGCTGGTGATCGCCCTGCTGCTGGCGGCGGTTTATCTGCTGCTGGTGCGCTACGCGGCCCAGCAGCCGGACTTGACGCTGGACGACCCGAACGCGCCTATGGCTCAGTTGCCGGCGGTGGGGCCGACCGTCAAGTCCGGCCTGCACTTCCTGCTGCCGGTGGTGGTGCTGGTCTGGTGCCTGATGGTGGAGCGGCTGTCGCCGGGGCTGTCGGCGTTCTGGGCCACGGTGTTGATGATCGTGATCCTGGTGACCCAGCGTCCGCTGATCAGCTATTTCCGTAACGAAAGCAACCCGCTGGCCAAATTGAAGCAGGGCGTTGCAGAGCTGGTCGATGGCCTGATCGTTGGCGCCCGCAACATGATCGGCATCGGTATCGCCACCGCCACCGCCGGTATCATTGTCGGTGCGGTGTCGCAGACCGGGGTTGGCTCGGTACTGGCCGACCTGGTCGAGCTGCTGTCGATGGGCAACCTGCTGCTGATGCTGGTGCTGACCGCCGTGCTGAGCCTGATCCTCGGTATGGGGCTGCCGACCACCGCCAACTACATCGTGGTTTCCTCTTTGCTGGCACCGGTGGTGATCTCACTGGGCCAGGAGTCCGGCCTGATCGTACCGCTGATCGCGGTGCATCTGTTCGTGTTCTACTTCGGGATTATGGCCGATGTGACACCGCCGGTCGGGCTCGCCTCTTTTGCCGCAGCGGCGGTATCCGGCGGCGATCCGATCCGCACCGGCTTCCAGGCGTTCGCCTACAGCCTGCGGACCGCCGCGCTGCCGTTCCTGTTCATCTTCAACACCGACCTGCTGCTGGTCGATGTCGGCTGGGCGCAGGGCATTCAGGTGTTCATCGTGGCAACGGTTGCGATGCTGGTGTTTACCGCCGCCACCCAGGGCTACTTCTTTGCCCGCAGCCGCTGGTATGAGAGCGCACTGTTGCTGCTGATCGCCTTCTCGCTGTTCCGGCCGGGCTTCTGGATGGACCGTATCGTGGCGCCGTACCAGCAGGTCGAACCGCAGGTGCTGGTGCAGGCGGCCGACTCGCTTGAGGCGGGTACCGAATTGCGGTTGTGGGTCGACGGCCAGGATGCGGTCGGCAATCCGCGCTCATTCCTGGCGCTGCTGTCGCTGGGCGAAGGTGAGTCCGGTGCCGAGCGGCTGGCGGCCACCGGTGTCGAGCTGCTGCAACAGGGTGAGCGCACCATCGTCGACTACGTGGCGTTCGATAGCGCCGCCGAGAAGGCCGGTTTGCAGTTCGACCAACGGGTGACTGCTATCGAGGTGCCGCAGTCTCAGCCGGCCAAGGAGCTGATCTACCTGCCGACCCTGTTGTTGCTGGTGATGCTGGCGCTGGCGCAACGTCGTCGCAAGCGTCAGCAGCTAGAGACCGCGCCGGTCACCGCTGCCGGCTGAACCCAATGGCCGCCGGGCTGTTCCCGGCGGCCTGCTGAATCCGACCATGGAGTCAAAGAGCATGTTCAAGAAAGTGCTGGTCCCGATCGATCTGCAAGAACCGGAGTTCAGCCAGCGGGCGCTGCAGCTGGCGCTGCGTGAAGTACGCGACAGCGATGGTGAGCTGCATATCATCACCGTGGTGCCGGGCTTCGGTAACTCTTTCGTCGCCTCCTATTTCAGCGAGAAGGATCATCAGGCGGCGGTTAACGATGTCGCTCGTAAACTCAAGGCTTTCGCGGCCGAGCAGGTGCCGGCGGAGATCCCGCGCACCCTGCGGGTATACGAGGGCTCGCCGGCGGAAGCGGTAACCCGCTATATCCGCAAGCAGGGGATCGATCTGGTGATCATGACCGCCCACCACCGCAATGTGGTTGACGAGTTCCTGCTCGGCTCGGTGTCGGCACGGGTGGTCGAGCGGGCGAGCTGCTCGGTGCTGGTGATCAAGGATTGATCGGCGCTGAGTGAAAAAGTGGTGCTGTGGAGAAAAGCGCAATTTTTTCGTAGCTTTCCGCAACTTTTTTATAAAACAACAGCATAGAGTTCTACCGCCTGCAACTAGCATCAGGCGTGCGTAGCCGGGGCCTGCCAGTGCGGCTACGCTGAATTGGAGTGCATGCCCTCGCTGTCGCTCCCGAATACTTTACGGATACCAGAACGGCCCGTTGGCAGCGGCGATCCCGCACCGGCGGACCAGATAACAACATCAATCATCCGGGTTGAAAACAGAAGATCATGTCCGAACGACCTTGCGATAACCACAAATTGCTGTCTCAACTGACCGAGCTCTTTAATGAAAAGCTGGCCCCCGACACGGCTGCCGCCGTTGCCGGTTTTGCCGGTCAGTACTACCGGACCTCGACGCTGGAAGGGCTCTACGAGCGCCAGCTCGATAACCTGTACGGCGCCACCCTGTCCAGCTGGCAACTGCTGCAGAGTTTCAACCCGGAGCAGGCGCGGGTGCGTGTTTACAACCCGGACCTGGAACAACATGGCTGGCACGCTCAGCACACGGTTATCGAAGTGCTGCATAGCGACATGCCGTTCCTGGTCGATTCGGTCCGCATGGCGATCAACCGCCGCGGCCTTGCGATCCACACCATCCACAATGCGGTACTGCGGCTGGAGCGAGACGGCGAGCAGCTGGTGCGCCTGTTCGACAGTGAACAGGCGGATGACGGCAGCCGCGAATCGCTGATCTATCTGGAAGTCGATCGCACCACCGATGCTGCCGAACTGAAAGCGATCGGCAATGAGCTGATCGACGTGCTGAACCACGTTCGGGCGGCGGTCGCCGACTACCAGCCGATGCGGCAGCAGGTGGCGCAGCTGCTGGCCGAACTGGCCGAAAGCAACGAGGCCGACAGCGAGGAGGCGCAGGCCTTCCTGCGCTGGATGCTGGACGATCACTTTACCTTCCTGGGCTATGACGAGGTCAGCATTGACCGTAGCGGCGAACGCGCGGTAATCCGCCGTGTCGAGGGCAGCGAGCTGGGCACCATAAAGCTGCACGGAATTCAGCAGGGCAGCCGCGAACTGGACGCGTTGCGCGACGAGGAGCGCGAGTTCCTGTTGGAGCCGAGCCTGCTGATGTTCGCCAAGGATGCCCGCCGTGCTTCGGTGCACCGGCCGGCCTACCGCGACCGGGTGGTGATCAAGCGCTTCGACGAGCAGGGCAACGTGATCGGCAAGTGTCGCTTCTACGGCCTGTACACCTCGCCGGTTTACTCCGAATCGCCGGCGGCGATCCCGGTACTGCGCCTCAAGACCGAGGCGGTGCTGCAGGCGGCCGGATTCGATCGTAGTGGTCACAACGGCAAGGCGCTGCTGCAGATTCTCAACGAACTGCCGCGCGACGAACTGTTCCTGTCCAGTGAACAGGAGTTGCTGGATACCGCACTGGGCATCTTCGGCTTGCAGGAACGCCGCAAAGCCCGGCTGCTGGTTCGCCGCGATCGCTGCAACCAGTTCGTCACCTGCCTTTACTACGTACCGCGCGATATCTACACCACCGCGCTGCGTGTCCAGGTGCAGGATATCCTCAGTAAGGCTTTCCAGGCGGAAGATGCCGAATTCACCACCTCGTTCAGCGAATCGATCCTGGCACGGGTGCAGTTCCTGCTGCGGATCGACCCGGAAAAACCGGTCGATGTCGACTTGGCCGAGCTGGAAGCCGATGTGATCGACGTTTCGCGCAGCTGGAGCGACGAACTGCATGACGCGCTGAGCGAGATCTGCGGCGAGGAGCAGGGCAACAGCCTGTTCAATCGCTACCGCAGCGCTTTTACCTCCGCCTACCGCGAGCACTTCACGCCGAACAGCGCAGTTTACGACGTGCAGCGGATCGAGGCGCTGTCCGACAGTACTCCGGTTACCATGAGCTTCTACCGGGTGCTGGAACAGACCCGTGATCTGTTGCGCTTCAAGCTGTTCAAGGCCGACCGGCCACTGGTGCTGTCCGATGTGATCCCGGTGCTGGAGAACCTGGGCATGCGGGTGGTCGGCGAGCACCCGTACGAGGTGCGCAGCACCGACGGTCGCAGCTTCTGGATTCATGACTTCACCCTGCTGTACCGCAGCGGCGAGCCGGTTGAGCTGGAGGAGGTCAGACAGGTGTTCCAGGATGCCTTCGCGGCGATCTGGAGCGGCCAGGCCGAGAACGACGAGTTCAACCGGCTGGTGATCGGCGCCAACCTGAGCTGGCGCGAAGTGGCGATGCTGCGTGCCTACGCCCGCTACAACCGCCAGCTGCGATTCGGCTTTTCGCAGCCGTTCCTGGCCGATACCCTGGCCCGCCATCTGCATCTCAGCAAGCTGCTGGTGGCGTTGTTCCGCGCCCGCTTCGAGCCGGGCCGTCAGAGCGCCAAGGTTTCCCAGCGTCTGGAAAACAGCATCCTGGACGCGCTGGACAAGGTCGACAGCCTGAACGACGACAAGGTGCTGCGCCGATTCCTGGAGTTGATCAAGGCCACTCTGCGCACCAACTACTTCCAGCGTGACGCCGATGGCGAGCTGAAAAACTACTTCTCGTTCAAATTGAACCCGCATGCCATCGCCAACATCCCGCTGCCGCGGCCGATGTTCGAGGTGTTCGTCTACTCCGCTCGGGTGGAAGGTGTCCACCTGCGTGGCGGCAAGGTGGCCCGTGGTGGTCTGCGCTGGTCCGACCGTCGTGAGGACTACCGCACCGAGGTGCTGGGTCTGGTCAAGGCCCAGCAGGTGAAGAACGCGGTGATCGTGCCGGTCGGCGCCAAGGGCGGCTTCGTCGCCAAGCAGCTGCCGGAGAAGGGCAGCCGCGAAGAGATCCAGGCCGAGGGTATCGCCAGCTACCAGACCTTCATCAGCGCGCTGCTGGACATCACCGACAACCTGGTGGCCGGTGAAGTGGTACCGCCGGTCGATGTGGTGCGCCACGACGAGGACGACCCGTACTTCGTGGTCGCCGCCGACAAGGGCACCGCCACCTTCTCCGATATCGCCAACGCGATCGCCGAGGAGCGCGGTTTCTGGCTGGGCGACGCGTTCGCCTCCGGCGGCTCGCAGGGTTACGACCACAAGGGCATGGGCATCACCGCCCGCGGCGCCTGGGAATCGGTCAAGCTGCACTTCCGCGAGCTGGGCTTGGATACCCAGTCCGAAGCGTTCAGCGTGATCGGCATCGGCGACATGGCCGGCGACGTGTTCGGCAACGGCATGTTGCTGTCCGAGCACATCCAGCTGGTGGCCGCCTTCAACCATATGCACATCTTCATCGATCCGAACCCGGATGCGGCGGCCAGCTACGCCGAGCGCAAGCGGCTGTTCGAGCTGCCGCGCTCCAGCTGGGAGGATTACAACGCCGAGCTGATCTCCGCAGGGGGCGGGGTGTTCTCCCGCGCCGCCAAGTGGATCGAGCTGACGCCGCAGATCAAGCAGCGCTTCGACATCCGGGCCGACCGGCTGTCGCCGAACGACCTGATCCATGTCCTGCTGCAGGCGCCGGTCGACCTGATCTGGAACGGCGGCATCGGCACCTACGTCAAGGCCAGCAGCGAAAGCCACGCCGACGCCGGCGACAAGGCCAACGACAGCCTGCGTATCGATGGCAGGCAGCTGCGCTGCAAGGTACTGGGCGAGGGCGGCAACCTGGGCTTCACCCAGCGCGGCCGGATCGAGTTCTGCGCCCAGGGCGGCAAGTCCAACACCGACTTCATCGACAACGCCGGCGGGGTGGACTGCTCCGACCACGAGGTCAACATCAAGATCCTGCTGAACGAGGTGGTCGCCAACGGCGACATGACCGTCA
Organism: Marinobacterium arenosum; assembly: GCF_019795155.1. Lineage (GTDB taxonomy): Bacteria > Pseudomonadota > Gammaproteobacteria > Pseudomonadales > Balneatricaceae > Marinobacterium_C > Marinobacterium_C arenosum. The sequence continues at coordinate 91,539 of NZ_JAILYN010000011.1, forward strand.
AGCAGCGTAACGTGCTGCTGCGCGAGATGACCGACGAGGTCGCCGAGCTGGTGCTGCAGAACAACTACAGTCAGGCGCTGGCGCTGAGCCTGGCGCAGAGCCATGCCAGGTTTCAGCTGGATGAATACATCCGCCTGATCCAGCGGCTGGAGAGCGAAGGCAAGCTGAACCGCGAGCTGGAGTTTCTGCCGGATGACGAGGGGTTGCAGCAGCGTGCCGCCGATCAGAGCGGACTAACCCGGCCGGAGCTGTCGGTGCTGATCTCCTACGCCAAGGCGGAGCTGAAAGAGAAGCTCAGCAGCAGCTGGATCACCGACGACGATTACCTGGCCCGTGCGGTCGGCACCGCCTTCCCGTCGGTGCTGAACGAACGCTTCCCGGAACAGATCGCCAACCACCGGCTGCGCGGCGAGATCATCGCCACCCAGGTGGCCAACAGCATGGTCAACCACATGGGGATCACCTTTGTGCAGCGGCTGCAGCAGGCCACCGGCATGGACTGTGCCGACGTCGCCGCGGCCTATGTGATCGCCCGCGATGTGTTCGACCTGGACCGTCTGTGGAGTGAGGTGGAAGCACTGGACAATCAGGTCGACGCTGACGTTCAGCAGGCGATGCTGGCCGACCTGATCCGTCTGGTCCGTCGCGGTGCCAACTGGTTCCTGCGCCAGGGCCGGCCGACCGACGGGGTGGCCGCGCTGGTCGAGCAGTTCCGTCCGGGCGTGCAGCAGATCAGCCGTCAGCTGGCTGAGCTGGTCAAGGGCGAACCGCTGCAGGTCTGGCAGCAGAAGCATGCCGAGCTGGTCGATGCCGGCGTACCGGAAGAGCTCGCCGGCGTGGTGGCCGGTGCCGACAGCCTCTATTCGTTGCTGGGTATCATCCAGGCCGCCGAGCAGACCGGCCAGCCGCTGCAGCAGGTGGCGCAGACCTACTTCGATCTGGGCGAGCGGCTGCAGTTGCACTGGTTCGATCTGCAGGTCAAGGAGATCGAGGCCGGCAACCACTGGCAACTGCTGGCCCGCGACGGCTTCCGCGAGGACCTGACCAGCCATCAGCAGGCGATCACCGTCAACGTGCTGCGCCGTGCCGAAGGCGAGGCGGACAGCTGCACATTGATCGACCAGTGGCTGGCAAGCAATGCCACGCTGCTGGGGCGCTGGCAGCGTCTGCTGGAAGAGATCCGCAGCCATGCGACACGCGACTTCGCGATCTTTACGGTGGCGATTCGCGAGCTGCTGGAACTGGCAATGGCCCGCTGAACGGGCCGGAAACAGCAGGCGGTGTTTTTCACCGCCTGCGATTAGACCCTTTAAACCGACGACTACTTAAAAAATAAAGCCATGACAACAATGACCGCTTTCCGCCCGTTTGCGCCGATCCGTTTTGTCCACAACATCTACGAAGCTGCCGCCAACAGCTGGTGGGTCTACCGCCAGGAGATCGGCAACGACGGCTCTTTGAAGCCGATGCCGCGGGTGGTGTTCTTCGGCCGCTCCCGGAATGAGGTGGAGCGCTGGATCGCCGGTCACCGGGAAGAGACGGTGTTCGTGTTGTCCGACAACTGATTTGGTCGCTGCCGCCCGGTACCCGGTTGGCCCGGGCGGTGGCGCACGCTTTCATGGGGCATTGTTTGTTTCGGCGGATGTTGAAGGGGTTCCGCATCCGTCAGGGATCGTTGGCTTTCGCAATGCTCCATGTTCTTTGTTCAGCAGCGATGCTGGCCCTCAGGGTAGCGCGCTGCGTCGGTTCTCCTGTCGACGTAGCCTGCTGCCCGCCTTAGCCTGATTGGCTAATCTCAACTCACTCTTGCCTGACGTCTTGTCAGCCCCGGCCCATTCGGGCCGGGTGATTTTTCCCTGTTCAGCTTTTCGTTAACCGTCCTGTGTTAACACTGTTGCAAGCGCTCTGCTTGCCCCTCTCAGCTGACGCCTTACCGCTTGTTAAGGTACACTAGCGGCCGTTTGTCTGGCAGTTGCCGGCCCACTGGACGGGCAGGGAGCGCTGCTGATTGTCATGCTGCGCCGAAGTTATCCGGCGACAGCCTTTGTAACTGTTGATCTGTAAATCTAGGAACACTACGGATGTTTATTCCTGTTGTTATGGCCGGTGGTTCCGGCACCCGTCTCTGGCCCCTGTCCCGCAAACAATTTCCGAAGCAGTTCCTGAACCTGACCGCCGACAACAGCATGCTGCAGCAGACGCTGCAGCGGTTGAACGGCACCGCTCATGGCGCCCCGATTCTGGTGGCCAATGAGAGCCACCGCTTCCTGGTGGCGGAGCAGCTGCGTGAAGCCGGCATCCATGGCGGCCGCATCCTGCTGGAACCGTTCGGCCGCAACACCGCGCCGGCGATCGCGCTGGCGGCACTGATGGCGGCCGAGGATTCGCCGGAAAACACCCTGCTGGTGTTGGCGGCGGACCACGTGATTGCCGATGTGGCCGCCTTCCAGGCGGCGATCGCTCAGGCGGAGACGTTGGCTGAACAGGGCCGGCTGGTGACCTTCGGCATCGTGCCGGACGCGCCGGAAACCGGTTACGGCTACATCCGCAAAGGCGCCGAGCTGGGCGAGCAGGGTTTCGAGGTTGCCGAGTTCGTCGAGAAGCCGGACCTGACCACTGCCCGCGATTACCTGGCCAGCGGCGAGTTCTTCTGGAACTCCGGCATGTTCATGTTCAAGGCCGGCGCCTTCCTGGCCGAGCTGGAGAAACACCAGCCGGAGGTGCTGGCGGTCTGCCGCCAGGCGCTGGCCAAGCTGACCTCCGATACCGATTTCGACCGCATCCCGGCGGATATCTTCGAGCAGTGCCCGGATATCTCGGTCGACTACGCGGTGATGGAACACACCAGTCTGGCGGCGATGGTGCCGCTCAGTGCCGGCTGGAACGATGTCGGCAGCTGGTCGGCGCTGTGGCAGGTGGCCGACAAGGATGACCAGGGCAACAGCCTGCGCGGTGACGTGATTGCAGAGGACAGCCGCAACAGCCTGGTGATGGCCGAGCACCGCCTGGTCGGCACCGTCGGCGTCGAGGATCTGGTGGTGGTCGAAACCAAGGATGCGGTGATGGTTGCCCATCGCGATCGGGTGCAGGACGTCAAGAAGATCGTCGAGCAGCTGAAACAGCAGAGCCGCACCGAGGCGGATGCCAACCGTGAGGTCTACCGTCCCTGGGGCCACTACGACTCGATCGACAGCGGCGAGCGCTACCAGGTCAAGCGGATCTGCGTGGCGCCGGGCGCCAAGCTGTCGGTGCAGATGCATCACCATCGTGCCGAACACTGGGTGGTGGTGTCCGGTACCGCCAAGGTCACCTGCAACGACAAGGAGATCCTGCTGACCGAAAACCAATCCACTTTCATTCCGGTCGGTGCGGTGCACTCGCTGGAGAATCCCGGCAAGATCCCGCTGGAGGTGATCGAGGTGCAGTCCGGCGCCTACCTGGGTGAGGACGATATCGTCCGCTTCGAAGACCTGTACGGCCGCGCACAGATCTGACGAAGGCCGCAATCCAAATAAACCGGCGCATATCAGGCGCCGGTTTCTGTTTGTAGATCGGCTTGATAGGGAGTGAAGCGAAAATGAAGCGGACATATGGCAACTAAGCAGATTCTGGTGACCGGGGCCGGTGGCTTTATCGGCCGCACCGTCGCGCCGGCGTTGGCCGCGGCTGGCTTGTCTGTGCGAGCGTTGAGCCGGCAGCCATTGGCACTGCCAGGCTGCGAGGTTCGGCAATTGGAACAGTTCGACAGCGAGGCGTTGCTGCCGCAATTGGCCGGCGTCGATACGGTGGTGCACCTGATCGGTCGCAGCCACCTGTTGAACGAGCGGGCGGCCGACCCGCAGGTGGCGTTCGATGCGGTCAACCTGCAGCTTTCCGAGCGATTGGCCGAAACGGTCGCCGAGGCCGGCGTACGCCGGCTGGTGTATCTGAGCAGTATCAAGGTCAACGGCGAGGGGAGCGGCCGGCCCTATCGCCACGACGACCCGCCCCAGCCGGAAGACTGCTACGGCATCTCCAAATGGCGCACCGAGCAACGGCTGCGGGAACTCAGCGAGCAACATGGCTTCGAGCTGGTGATCATCCGGCCGGTGCTGGTCTACGGCGTTGGCGTCAAGGGCAACCTGGCCCAGCTTTGCGAGGTGCTGAAAAAGGGCTGGCCGCTGCCGCTGGCGACGATCGACAACCGCCGCGATCTGCTGTCGGTCGATAACCTGGCCGAGCTGATCCGGCTGGCCGCCACCGAGCCGGCCGCCGCCGGCGAGGTGTTCCTGGCCGCCGACGGCGAACCGTTGTCCACTCCACAGATGATTCGGGCGCTGGCCCGGGGATTGGGCGTGCCGGCCAAGCTGCTACCACTGCCGCCGGCGCTGTTGCAACTGGCCGGCCGGTTGACCGGGCGTCAGGGGCAGGTGGCGCGGTTGTGCGGAGATCTGCAGGTGGAGATCGACCATGCCCGTCGACTGCTCGGCTGGCAGCCGGCGCTGTCCAGCGAACCGGGGCTGCAACGGATGGCGGAAGGAGGGCACTGATGCTGATCGCGTTTCTGCTGTCATTGGCGTCGGCCTGGGCGCTGACCGGCCTGGTGCGGCACTACGCCGTCAAGCGCAGCCTGATGGATATTCCCAACGGGCGCAGCTCGCACAGTGTGCCGACCCCGCGCGGTGGTGGCCTGGCGATTATCCTGGTATTGCTGCCGCTTCTGGCCTGGCAGTGGCAGCTCGGCTGGCTGGGTGATAGCACGCTGCTGGCATTGCTGGCGCCGACCCTGCTGCTGGCGTTGGTCGGTTGGCTCGACGATCTGTGGTCGCTGCCGGCCAAGGCACGCTTTGCGGTGCAGGGGATCGCAGCACTGGCCGGCCTGCTGGCGCTGCAGGCGTTGCCGACGCTACCGCTGTTCGGTTGGCAGCTGCCGCTGGATGGCTGGCTGCTACCGTTGCTGCTGCTGGTACTGCTCTGGCTGACCAATCTCTACAACTTCATGGACGGTATCGACGGCATTGCCGCGCTGGAGGCGATCAGCGTGCTGGCCGGTGCCGCTCTGCTATTGGCCGGGCTCGGCGAAGCGGCGCGATCCGCTTTGCTGTTGCTGCTCTGCGCGCCGCTGGTCGGCTTCCTGGTTTGGAATTTTCCGCCGGCGCGGATCTTCATGGGCGATGTCTGCTCGGCGCCGCTCGGCCTGCTGCTTGGTCTGCTCGGCGTCTGGCTGGCAGCGCAGACCGGCCTCAACCTCTGGGCCTGGCTGATCTTGCTGGGGGTGTTCGTGGTCGATGCCAGCTGGACCCTGCTGGTGCGGATGCTCAGCGGCCAGCGCTGGTCGCAGCCGCACCGCAGCCACAGCTACCAGATTCTGGCACGGCGCTGCGGCGGCCACCGGCCGGTGAGCCTGGCGGTGGCGGCGATCAACCTCATCTGGCTGCTGCCCTGGAGCTGGCTGGCGGTGCGCTATCCCGGCGCCGGCTTGTTCTGCCTGCTGGCGGCTTGCATGCCATTAGGGCTGGTCTGCTACAAGGTCGGCGCGGGCAAGCCGGAGTCCTGACGCGGGCTGTCACTTTTACCGATCCGGGGCTCTGTTAAAATGCGCCGCTGATTGCCCACCTGTTTCAGATTGAATGGCTGGATTCCGAGAGGAAGGTAACGGATGAACAACAAGAGCTTGATAACCAACGCCCTGGCGTTGCTGTTGGTATTGGCCGGCTGGAAGACCGGCGATTCGGTATTACTCAGTGTCGGCCTGTTCGCCCTGTCCGGGGCGCTGACCAACTGGTTGGCGGTGCATATGCTGTTCGAGCGGGTACCGGGCCTGTACGGTTCCGGGGTGATTCCGGCGCGCTTCGAGGACTTCAAGGCCGGTATCAAGAGCCTGATGATGGAGCAGTTCTTCACCGAGCAGAACATCGAGCGTTTCCTGGCCGCCGACAACGGCAAGCAACCGGATCTTCATCTGGCGCCGGTGATCGACAAGCTCGACTTCGAGCCGACCTTCGATGCGCTGGTCGACGTGATCCAGCAATCCTCGTTCGGTGGCATGCTGGCGATGGTCGGCGGCGTCGAGGTGTTGCAGCCGTTGCGTGAGCCGTTCTGCAACAAGATGAAGCTGAGCCTGGAGGATATGACCCGCGACGAGCGCTTCGTGCGGTTGCTGAAGGATGAATTGGAACAGCCGGACGTGTTGGCCGAGATGCAGGCCAAGGTCGAAGCGATCGTCGATCAGCGCCTGGCCGAGCTGACCCCGCAACTGGTCAAGGAGATCATCCAGCGGATGATCCGCGAGCACCTCGGTTGGCTGGTGGTCTGGGGCGGCGTGTTCGGTGGCCTGATCGGCCTGCTGGCCGGGATGCTGGGCGCCTGAGCCGGCCGGTTCGCAGCCGTGCTTTCCTATGGAGGAGGGGCTTCGGCCGCGACCTGAGGCGGTTCCGTCGGCACCATGGCCGATCGCCCTCGCTACCCAAGGGGCATGCCAAGCGGGCCGCTACGAAGTAGAAGCCCTTGTAGCAGCGGGCTCCGACCGCGACAGGGTTGGCGTAGTCCGAGGAGGTCGCCCTCGGAGCGGGCTGCTTGTATCTCTCGTTGATGGGTGATTAGCTACCGCCCATCGCAAGGAGCCGGTGAGCCAGGCGGGCTGCGAAGTCGAAAAGACTGCCCTGTAGATGAGGCCCC
>NZ_JAILYN010000110.1 GCF_019795155.1 Marinobacterium arenosum
CTGGGCGCCGCCATGCGCAAGCTGGTACACATCTGTTTCGGTGTGGTGAAAAACCAGCAAGAATTCCAACCACAACTGCCGTAAAAGGCCGTTGTGGCCGGAATCGAGAGATGGTATCTACGACGTGGCTCAATTGTAGGAGGGGATTTATCCGCGACCAACGGTGGGTCTTTCAGAGTTCGTGGCTTGTCGCCCGCGGAGCGGGCTACTACGACGAGGCTCTAATGTAGGAAGGGCTTCAGCCGTGACCCGTGGTGATTCTTTCAGAGTCCGTGGCCGGTTGCCCTTGGAACGGACTGCGGGGGTTGTAGCAGCGGGCTCCGACCGCGACCAGGCGAGGTATTGCCGGGTGTTCAGCCATAAAAAACCGCGTATCGGCACGCGGTTTTCCAGAAGGTTCGGTTGGTTTGATTCAGCGACGAGGACGCCGGCGCGGCGACTGTTCGTCAGTGCGAATGCGGATCGGCTGCATCCCTGGCCGAATTTCATGCCGGACAGCCAGGTACAACAGGGCCGCCAGGGCGATCAGTGTTGCGATAGTTGCCATGATGCATCTCCTCAACCGGATCTTCCGGTATCTACTTGAGCCCTTACCTTAACCAGAACGCCCCGCCCGGGCAATCAACCATTAGGGTAACGGCTGCAGTTCCTCTAGGTACTTGGCAAATTCAGTATAGCCACCGATATACTGCTGACCGATAAAAATCTGCGGCACCGTTTCCACCGGCTTGCCGATGGTCTTCTCCAGGTCGGCTTTACTGATCCCTTCCTGATGGATATCGATGTACCTGTGATTGAGTGCGTTCTGCTCGCAAAGTTCCTTGGCCCGGCGGCAGAAGCCGCAACCTTCACGGCCGAAGATCGTGATGCGTTCCATGTTGTGCTCCCGAATGAATTGCTTTCTGAGTGTATTAGAACGCAGGGTAACCTGGTGCGGCCAATTGGCAGTTTTAATCCCTCTGATAGGCCGGGTTTATTTCAGTGTAAATAAGGGGTGGCCCCCATGTAGGCAGGGCTGGCAGAGGTTGTCCCCAAAGGCTGGGGATAATGCTGTGCATAAGATAGGGGTAGCAGCCGTCAGGCTAGCAGTTATGCAGAGGGGTTACTACTGGTCAAAAAACACCCACAAATGTAACTTCATGAAAATCGGCTGTTTTTCACGAATCTTGTGCTGATTGTTGAGCGTTTGATCCGATAACGCGGCAGGCCGCTTGGTTACGTATTAATGACCAGGGCTGTGTGCAAGGTGTAGCGATGGTAATGAAAAAACCGCCCGAGGGCGTAATGCCAGTCAGTTAAGCCAACTGACTGGCATTTTTCTTTCTCACGGGGTAGCGGCATGGGCAGCTCTTTAATGCCCGGGGATAACGCCGCTCTCGCCTTGTCGGCAACACGAAAGTG
>NZ_JAILYN010000111.1 GCF_019795155.1 Marinobacterium arenosum
CTTGGCGACCATAGAGCCGTGGAACCACCTGATCCCATCCCGAACTCAGCAGTGAAACGTGGCATCGCCGATGGTAGTGTGGGGTCTCCCCATGTGAGAGTAGGTCATCGCCAAGCATCTAATTCCGAAGAACCCCAGTCGCCATGCGGCTGGGGTTTTTGCTTTTGTTGGCGCTGAAATAAGCTTTGAGCTGGATCAGAGCGCAAGAGGCTGATGTTGGTAATGTTATCTCCATTGTCGCACAATGGATGAAGAGTTGAGCATGGACGTCAACTTGGTATAAGGGACTTAAAACATGGATAAGTTTTCTCTGGTGGTGGTCTCCACTGTTGTCTTTTTCTGTTTCACTAAGCCCACTGCTGCCGCTTCAGATAATGAATGTGCCATTTGGCTCTGTTTGCCTGGCGGCTTTCCTGAAGGCTGTGGATCGGCCAAGATGGCCATGGTAAACAGGATTGCAAAAGGTAAGTCACCGCTTCCACCGTTCTCATCCTGCGCAATTAAGGACGAGGATTTCCTTTCTTATGATTACAACTACGCGGCATTGATTCGCGAACAGCGAGTATGTACAAAGTGGGGTAGCTCCAATAGGGAGCGTTGCCTGGCCTATAAAGCTATTCCTGAGCATTACGTGAAGGGAACACGCTGTGTGTCACGCGGCGGTATTGAGGAGCCGAGCGGTTGCATTGCTACCCGCCGATATGTAGATATTTACATTAACGGCCAAAAATCGGGTAACACCTACTACTGGTAAGGCAGCATGGATCTCTTTGCCACACTTGCGCTATGTATGACTCTTACAGTGCCGTCGCAAACGCTCGCAGCGAGTTGCGACGAAGCACGGGAGCAATACCGGATAAGGTTGAAGCAGCTACAGCTTCAACCCAATGATCATGAGGCCATCGCTCGGGTGGTGGTTGCTGAAGCCGCCGGGGAGGGGGATAGGGGAATGGCGTCTGTTCTCTTCACTATACTGAACCGATTGATCAGTGGCCGTTTCGGCGACTCGATTCCCGAGATTCTGAATGCGCCTGGGCAGTTTGAACCGGTTTCCAAAGTCGGGGCCTGGGATTACTTGCCGGTAGTTAGCCAGACTCAACAATCCAAGATTGATGCAATTCTTGCATTGGCAGTTAGCGGCCGGATCTCGGACCCAACTAATGGTTCCCTATATTTTCAAAATCCTGCCTTGGTCGCTAAACGGGAAGATACTGGAGTTGTATCTATCGGATTGACTCATTTTGGGAGGGTGTTCATAGTTCTGTGTCAGCGTAAATCACAGGTCCACATATTGATCCACCCTGCCCGGGAAGTGGATGGTCAACTGGGATAGCGTCAGATTCCAGTTTTGTACTGGATGCGTCCAC
>NZ_JAILYN010000112.1 GCF_019795155.1 Marinobacterium arenosum
AGGCCTGTTTGAATCGTTGAAGGAAAATGACTGTCAGTGATCAATCAGGAAAAAATGAGCGGAAGGAGGCGAAGTCGGATGGGAATATTGGTGCCGAAATGTCTAATCCGACAGCCTCGTTAGGCATAAGGAGCTTATGTGCCAGAAATAAGTTATCCATCGACATGTGATGTAAACGCCATTTTCGATTTTTGTAATGAAATTGAGCAGCATTGCGGTGCGGATGAAGTTGTAATTGACTTCTCCAGCATGGGGCGAATAGAGCCATTTACGATGGTTTATGTTGCGAAATATATCAGGGATTTTAATCGTCGAAATAAGGATGCGGTCGTTTCCTGTAGAGGCTACCAATCTAAAGATTACGCAGCAAATATGGCATTCTTTAGAGCTTTTGGCCTGAAGCACGGTAGAGAGCCTAATTGCGTTGACGGAAATGATAGATTTGTTCCTTATACAATTCTTTGAGTTCAAACTATCGTTGATGAGGCAACTAAAGAATGGGAGGCTGAGCAGGAAGTTATAGAAAGGCGCTCCGCTCATCTTGCTGAAATATTAGCGCAGCAAACTAGTGGAAACCTTGTTGATGCTCTTACCTTTTCTATACGTGAAATAATGCGTAACGTTTATGAGCATAGCAAATCAAAGAGCATAGAATATTGTGCGCAATACTGGCCGTACTACAGCAAAGTCGAAATAGCAATTATTGATAACGGTATGGGCCTTAAGGCCTCTCTAAAGAATAACCCCCATGTCCAAATTGAAAATCATAGTGATGCTATTCAACAAGCTCTAATGCCAGCGATTTCCAGTAAAAATTATAAGGGTGCAATCATCGACACAAATGACCCTTGGCATAATTCTGGTTTTGGACTTTATATGATCAATAGAATTTGTCGCTTAGGTGGCAGTTTCCTAATTTGCTCTGGAGATCATGGCATTAAACTTGATGAGGCTGGAAAGGAGCATATCGAACTTCCACATATATGCAGGGGAACTGCAGTTAGAATGGTTTTGAATACAAGCAAATTAACCGAGCTAAGTACAATGCTTGCGAAATTCAGAGATGAAGGTTATGAAATCGCTAAGCAAATAAAAGGGGTTGGCATGTATGAGGCTTCTGCAGCATCTCAAATGCTATCAAGAGATTTTGAGAAAAATGCCTAACAATCGCAGGCACAGCGACGGCTTTTCCGTTGCGGCTTCGCCTCCACTACAAAGCCGCGCGTGCTGCGGGCGTTGAGGCTGTCGGATAAGTCCTACAGCCCTTGGTCTGCGGAGCTGGAAGCCGCTACAATCGCCAGATAGAACTTTACCGCAGAGGGTGCAAGGGATGGCACGGTACAAGCACTACGACT
>NZ_JAILYN010000113.1 GCF_019795155.1 Marinobacterium arenosum
CCCCCCGATGCTTATCTCCTACGCGGCCTCAATCGGGCCTAGCGGCTTGGCAGGGATTCGGGGCGTCGGTCCGACCTGTTATGCCATCAGAAGAACATACTCGCGCAACCTCGGTTGGTCAGGTACAGGAGGTACCTGGAACTTGGTTTTCGCAGCCCACATCGCCTGGTGATGCGGGTGCAGGCGTCAACAGCGGCTCGATATCCGGTGTCATGCCGCGCGTACCTGGTACTCGGTGCCATGGGCGAGCATCGCCCAGGCGATGCGGGCCAGCTTGTTGGCCAGCGCCACCGCGGCCCGGTTTTTGCCCCGCCGAGCCGCCACCTCACACACCCAGCGGCTCAAGGCATCGTCATGGTTTGGCGCCACCCGCAGCCATGCCCGAGCGCCGTGGATCAGCATCTTACGCACGTAGCTGTCGCCCCGCTTGCTGATACCCAGCAATACGGTCTTGCCGCCCGTTGAGTGCTGGCGTGGGATGATGCCCAAGGCAGCGCTGTAATGCCGGCCGCCCTGGTAGTTGAAGGGGTCGCCCATGTGCATGACGATGGCGCTGGCAATGATGTGCGCCACGCCCGGCAGGGCTGTCAGCCGCCGGGCATCCGGATACTGACTGACCCAGCGTTTGAGCAACTGTTCATAGTGGTCGATTTGGCTGTCGTACAGTTGCCACAACTCCAGCTGTTGATGCAGCAGAGGCTGCAACAACACCGGGATCTCCGAGTTCGGCTGATCCAACTCATCTCGGATGGTTCTGCGTAGCGCCTCATGGCCGGTCGGGTAGACATACCCGAACTCGGCCAGCAAGCCGTGCAGCTGATTGACCAGCGCCGTGCGGGCCTTGATCTGAGACTCCCGCAGTCGATGCAGCGCCTGGATGGCCTGCTGATCAACCGTTTTGATCGCCACGCGGGGAACCCGCGGACGCAGCGAGGTCTCGAAGATGGCTTCCGCATCGCGGTAATCGTTCTTGTTGCCCATGACATAGGGCTTAACGTGCTGCGGCGCGATCAGGTGTACGTCGATGCCTTGGGTACGAAGCAGTCGCGCCCAGTAATGCGCCGAGCCGCAGGCCTCCATGATCACCCTTGCCGGCGCTAAGCGCAGTACCGTTGCCAGCAGTTTGGCGCGACGTACCTGCCGTTGCAGCACGGTTCTATGGTGCGCATCGACACCATGAAGTTGAAAAACGGATTTGCCAAGATCGATAGCCAGTGTCTTAACTTGCATGAGATGGACCCCTCTCTTTCGGTTTGGGTGACCTTCTCAGCGTAGGCGCGCTGAGAGGGAGGGTGGGTCCATCCCATTTCCTAC
>NZ_JAILYN010000114.1 GCF_019795155.1 Marinobacterium arenosum
ACTCTGACCGGCCTGAAGTGCCTTGGCAAACGCCTGGATATCGATTTCGTACTTATCAGCCATGATGTGTCGCTCCCTTTTTCAGTCAAGTGTAGGAAACGACACAGAACTCTGAACACTACCCCATCGGCCGGGCAGGTTCAGGCGATCGGGAGCCCGCAGGGCTCCCGATCAATGATGATTATCTTTAGGCCGCCTGTTTCAGCCCGACAATCGAGCCGATCAGCAGCACGCTGAACAGCAGTTTGGTCGGCGTCATCGGTTCGCCGTGCAGCAGGGTGCCGACCAGCAGCGCGCCGACCGCGCCGAGGCCGACCCAGACCGGGTAGGCCACCGCCACCGGGATGCTGGCGGTGGCCTTGGTCAGCAGCCAGAAGCTGAGCAGCGCGCAGCCGAGAAAGCCGCCGGTGGCCAGCGGGTTGCTGAAACCCTGGGTCTGCTTCAGCAGCGACACGAAGCCCATCTCCGCCAGCCCTGCCAGTATCAGATAGATCCAGCCCATTTCATCTCCTTAACAGATAGAACCGGGGCGACCGCCTGGCCGCCCCTCTGTTTTTTGTTTCTTTTATCTCTTTTATATCTCTTCTGGCTTAGCGGCTGGTCGGGTCCAGCTTGTCGCGGACCCAGTCGCCCAGCAGGGCGAACGCCAGGGTGGTGAAGAAGATCACCAGCGCCGGCAGGGTCGCCAGCCACCAGGCGGTCAGCAGATAGTCGCGGCCGAAGCCGACCATATTGCCGAGGCTGGTCATCGGCGGCTGGATGCCGAGGCCGAGGAAGCTCAGCGAGGTTTCCAGCATGATGGTCTGCGGGAAGTTCAGCGTCATATTGACGATCAGCGCGTTGGCGATGTTCGGCAGGATATGGCGGCCGTAGATCCGCCAGGGCGAGGCGCCCAGCGTGCGCACCGCCACCGCGTAGCCGTGCTGGATCGACGACAGCGCCAGGCCGGACGGGATGATCAGCGGTTAGGGGGGCACGCTTATAGCGGGGCTGGAACGGTGAGCTGCGGCAGTTCTTTCGAAGCCAGCGGTCTGTCGCCCACGGAGTGGGCTGCTACAAAGTGTCGTGCTAGACGTTAGCCGCCACCGGTCACTTTGTCGGGCCGCTCAACTAGCGCCGAAAAAATCAAACCGATAAGAGAAAACAAAAAACGCGACCGGATGGTCTAATGCCGATCAGTTAAGCTCTTTAACTTGCTGATCAGGCAAGAGAAAATCCGGAATCCATGTTAAGGGTTCCGGATTTTTTTATGCATTTCAGTCAGGCAGTGGATGCCATCTCTCGCGTT
>NZ_JAILYN010000115.1 GCF_019795155.1 Marinobacterium arenosum
GTAGATACCATCTCTCGATTCCGGCCACAACGGCCTTTTACGGCAGTTGTGGTTGGAATTCTTGCTGGTTTTTCACCACACCGAAACAGATGTGTACCAGCTTGCGCATGGCGGCGCCCAGCGCCTGCATGCGGTTCTTACCGGCAGCCAGCAACCGTTCGTACTGATCTTGAATAAGCGGGTTATGCTGCTTGGCCACCACCGCCGCCATATATAACTTCGCCCGTAACCGGCCTGGGCCTTCCTTGCTCAGCCGGGTATGGCCGACCCATTTGCCAGATTGCTGCAGTACCGGAATGACCCCAATATAGTTAGCAGTCTGCTTGGCCGATATAAAATCCTTGGCGGCCAACAGGTAGGTCAATTCGCGCGACATGACCGGCCCGATACCGACAATGGAGGACAGCAGTTCACGATTCTTTTTCAGCCCTGGATGCCGGTCGATGTGATCATCAATATCGTCCTGCAGCGCTTTGATTTCGGCATCCAGATTGCGGATCATCTCCTGCAGGGACTGCAGTACCCGCTCCGAGATGCTATTGAAGGTACTGGCCTCCAAGCGGTTGAGCTCACGTTGACGGTCTTTTTCCAGCGCATCGAGCCGTCGCATCAGGGCTTTCAGCTCCCGTACTTCGGGGGCTTCAGGCGACCACAGCTGCCGATTGCTTTTCTGTAAGCCATAGCGTGCCAGGGTGGTGGCATCCGACTTATCAGTCTTATGCACAATGCCTTCCGACTTCAGGTACGATTTGACCCACGCCGGGTTGGGCAGGAAGATATTGAAGCCCTGCTCATGCAAGTGGTAAATCAGCGCTTCATGGTAGATCCCGGTGGGTTCAACCGTGATCAGGATATCCTGAGGCTCAGCTCCGGTATTCTTCAGCAGCCAGCCACAGACATTTGCCAGCTCTGCCGGCCGGTTTTTAAATACTTTCGATTTCTTTTTATTGGTCGTCGGATCGCGCAACCAGCACAGGTCCAGTTTGTCCTTGCTGACATCAATTCCAATAAATACATGCATCTCTGCTACTACCCTTGTACATGCAGCGTCACCTGGTATTCATTTCAGGGCGCTCGGATACCATTCAGTTCGAAGAGAATAGGAGCCGGGGCCTCATCTACAGGGCAGTCTTTTCGACTTCGCAGCCCGCCTGGCTCACCGGCTCCTTGCGATGGGCGGTAGCTAATCACCCATCAACGAGAGATACAAG
>NZ_JAILYN010000012.1 GCF_019795155.1 Marinobacterium arenosum
GGACTGGTATCGCTGATGGGACAATACCATCGGCTCAAATGTATGACGTGAACCGCCGTATACGGAACCGTACGTACGGTGGTGTGAGAGGACGGAGGCCGTGAGGCCTCCTCCTACTCGATTGGACGGACACCCTGAGAATCAGCTCAGGTAGTCGCCGTCGTCCTGCAGCGTAAAGTTGACGTTGTCCGACTTGTCCAGCTGCGGGTTGGTATCGGCGTTCAGCTTGATCATCAGGCGCAGGTCGTTGGCGGAGTCGGCGTGGTTCAGCGCCACGTCGTACTCGATCACCCCCTCCTGGTAGAGCTTGAACAGCGACTGGTCGAAGGTCTGCATACCGAGGTTGGTGGACTTCTTCATTACCTCTTTGATCTCGTGCACCTCGCCCTTGCGGATCAGGTCGGAGATCAGCGGGGTGTTGATCATCACCTCGATCGCCGCGCGGCGGCCCTTGCCGTCCTTGGTCGGCAACAGCTGCTGGGCGATGATCGCTTTCAGGTTCAGCGACAGGTCCATCCAGGTCTGGGCATGCTGCTCCGGTGGGAAGAAGTTGATGATCCGGTCCAGCGCCTGGTTGGCGTTGTTGGCGTGCATGGTGGCCAGGCAGAGGTGGCCGGTTTCGGCGAACACCATGCCGTACTGCATCAGGTCCTGGGAGCGGATCTCGCCCATCAGAATCACATCCGGCGCCTGGCGCAGGGTGTTCTTCAGCGCGGTCTCGTAGGAGTCGGTGTCGATGCCGACCTCGCGCTGGGTGATGATGCTCTGGCGATGTTCATGCATGAACTCGATCGGGTCTTCGATGGTGATGATGTGACCGCGATGGTTGCGGTTGCGGTAGTCGATCATCGATGCCAGCGAGGTGGATTTACCGGTCGAGGTGCCGCCGACGAACAGGATCAGGCCGCGCTTGGTCATCGACAGGTCGGCCAGGATCGGCGGCAGGTTAAGCTCATCCATGGTCGGGATCACGGTATTGATGCGGCGCAACACCATCCCCGGCGAGTTGCGCTGGAAGAACGCCGATACACGGAAGCGGCCCAGGTCCGGCGCACTGATGGCGAAGTTGCACTCGCGGGTGCCTTCGAACTCGGCCAGCTGTTTGTCGTTCATGGTGCTGTAGACCAGCGTTCGGCACTGGGGCGGGGTCAGCGCTTCTTTGGTCAACGGCTTGATGGTGCCATCCGCCTTGATGGCCGGACGGGCGCCGGCGGTAATGAACAGGTCGGATGCGTTCCGGTCCACCATCACTTTGAGCAGTTGTGTAAAGTCCACAGCTCGGTCCTATATCGCTCAGAAATTCTTCGGGTTGGCGGCCTTCTCGCGGGCGGCATCGCGGGTGATCAGCCCCTTCTGCAGCAGCTCGGTGAGGCTCTGGTCCAGGGTTTTCATGCCGTGCTGGGCACCGGTCTGGATCGACGAGTACATCTGCGCCACCTTGTCCTCGCGGATCAGGTTGCGGATCGCCGGGGTGCCGATCATGATCTCATGGGCCGCCACGCGGCCGCCGTTCGGCTTCTTCAGCAGGGTCTGCGAAATGACCCCCTGCAGCGACTCCGACAGCATCGAGCGCACCATCGCCTTCTCCGCCGCCGGGAACACGTCGATGATACGGTCGATGGTCTTGGCGGCCGAGGTGGTGTGCAGGGTGCCGAACACCAGGTGGCCGGTCTCGGCGGCGGTCAGCGCCAGCCGGATGGTTTCCAGGTCGCGCATCTCGCCGACCAGGATCACGTCCGGGTCCTCACGCAGGGCCGAGCGTAGCGCATGGCTGAAGCTATGGGTGTCGCGGTGTACCTCGCGCTGGTTGATCAGCGACTTCTTGCTTTCATGGACAAATTCGATCGGGTCTTCGATGGTCAGGATATGGTCGGCGCGGTTCTCGTTGATGTAGTCGATCATCGCCGCCAGGGTGGTACTCTTACCTGAACCGGTCGGTCCGGTCACCAGCACGATACCGCGCGCCATCTCAGCCAGGTTCTTGAACACCTGGCCCATGCCGAGGTCGTCCATGGTCAGCACCTTGGTCGGGATGGTACGGAACACCGCCGCCGCGCCCCGGTTCTGGTTGAAGGCGTTGACACGGAAACGGGCCACGTTGGGCACCTCGAAGGAGAAGTCGGTTTCCAGTACGTCCTCGTATTCCTTGCGCTGCTTGTCATTCATAATATCGTAGACAAGTGCGTGAACCTGTTTGTGGTCCAGTGGCGGCAGCTTGATGCGGCGTACGTCGCCGTCGACCCGGATAACCGGCGGCATTCCAGCGGTAAGGTGGAGGTCGGACGCGCCCTGCTGTACGGTGAAAGATAAAAGTTCGGTAATATCCATGGCTTAGAGACCTGGGACTCCTTTGAATGACCGCTCTAGTTCTAGCAGAATAGCCAGGCCAATCCAATCGTATATCCGCCCGGAGTTGACATGGGTAGTATTGCAGAGAATATCGCTTCAGTGCGCGAATCACTGGCAAAAAGTGCCGCGGCAGCCGGTCGGCCGGTCGATGGGGTCACCTTGATGGCGGTCAGCAAGACCCGCCATGCCGACGAGTTGCGCGCCGTCGCCGCAGAAGGGATACGCGACTTCGGCGAGAATTATCTGCAGGAGAGCCTGGACAAGATCGAGGCGCTGGCGGATATGCCGCTGGTGTGGCACTTCATCGGCCCGATCCAGTCCAACAAGACCCGGCCGATCGCCGAGCACTTCGACTGGGTGCACAGCGTCGACCGCGACAAGATTGGCCGCCGGCTGGCGGAGCAGCGGCCGGCCGGCATGGCGCCGCTGAATATCTGCCTGCAGGTCAATATCAGCGGCGAGCAGAGCAAGTCAGGCTGCCTGCCGGAACAGTTGCCGGCGCTGGCAGAGGCGCTGGACGGGTTGCCGAACCTGCGGCTGCGCGGGCTGATGGCGATTCCGCAGGCGACCGATGACGAAAGGGCGCAGCGGGCGGTATTCGCCCGGATGCGGGCGTTGCTGAGTGAACTGCAGCAAGAGCATCCGCAGATGGACACCCTGTCGATGGGGATGTCCGGTGATATGGCGGCGGCGATCGCCGAAGGATCGACCCTGGTCAGGATCGGTACCGCGATCTTCGGGCCACGTGACTACAGTCAAAAGTCGTAACATCGTTGAACCGTTAACTATACAAGCAATATCGGGTTGCGGTTCCGGCATTGATGCCGGAGTGCACCCTTGAGGACAGAAATTTGAGCAACTATCCGACACTGGCATTTATCGGCGCCGGCAACATGGCGCGGGCGATCATCGGTGGCCTGCTGGCCAACGGCTATCCGGCCGCGAACATCTGGGCCTCCGAACCGGACAGCGAAAAACTGCAGGATCTGGCGGCGCAAGGCTTGCAGGTGACCAGCGATAACAACGCCGCCGTAGCGGCTGCCGAACTGGTGGTGCTGGCGGTCAAGCCGCAGGTGATGAAAGCGGTGACCGGCGATATGGCGGCGGCGGTACAGGCCGGTCAGCCGCTGGTCGTATCGGTGGCGGCCGGTATTCCCGCCGAGTCGCTTGATCGCTGGCTGGGTGGCAACTGCGCCATCGTGCGCTGCATGCCGAATACCCCGGCGCTGGTCGGTAAGGGAGCCAGCGGCCTGTACGCCAACGACCGGGTTAGTGCCGAACAACGCGCCCTGGCCGAGCGGGTGATGCAGGCCACCGGCATCGCTCTGTGGGTCGATGAAGAAGCTCAACTGGATGCGGTAACCGCGGTCTCCGGCTCCGGCCCGGCCTACTATTTCCTGGTGATGGAGGCGATGATCCAGGCCGGCGTCAAGCTGGGCCTGTCTGAAGCGGTGTCTCGTCAACTGACCCTGCAGACCGCGCTGGGCGCCGCCGAGATGGCCTCCGCCAGCGAGGTACTGCCGGACGAGTTGCGTCGCCGGGTGACTTCGCCGAAGGGGACCACCGAGCAGGCGATCCTCAGTTTCGAAGCGGACGGCCTGCGCGATATCTTCATGCAGGCGATGCAGGCCTGCAGCGATCGTTCGGTGGAGATGGCGGAGCAGCTGGGCAAGGACTGATCCGGCCGCGATGGTACTTTCCCGGCGGCGGGTGTTCCTGCTGCCGGCGGTATAAAAGAGCCGGGGAAGCCTCTATAATTTTCCGAAATCAAGCGCTTAACAGGATGTCACATGGGACAGGATCCGATTACGCTGATCATCAGCACCCTCGGTAACCTTTACGCCTTTATCGTTGTATTGCGATTCCTGCTGCAACTGGCCCAGGCGGACTACTACAATCCGATCTCCCAGGCGGTGGTCAAGGCGACCAATCCGCCATTGATGCCGTTGCAGAAGGTACTGCCGCGCATGGGTCGTTGGGATCTGTCGGCGCTGGTGCTGGCGGCGTTGGTCAAGTTCGGCACCCTGCTGCTGATCTTCGTGGTGCACGACAACCTGCCCAATATTGCCGGTTTGGCGCTGTTCTCGTTGGTCGGTGTGCTCGACCTGATCCTGACCATCTATTTCTGGGCGGTACTGGCGGCGGTGATCATCAGCTGGGTGGCGCCGAACAGTTACCATCCGGCGCCACAGCTGTTATTGCAACTGACCGAACCGCTGTTCGCGCTGGTACGCAAGGTGATTCCGCCGCTGGGCGGGCTGGATCTGTCGCCGATCTTCATCTTCCTGGCTATCCAGATCATCCAGTCGCAACTGTCGCGGCTGGTGATCTGAGTTGGGTTTCTATCAGTGGCAGGGCGACGATCTGCTGTTGAGCCTGCACCTGCAGCCCAAGGCCTCGAAGGATGAGATCTGTGGTCTGCACGGTGACAGTGTTAAGATACGGATCAGCGCGCCACCGATCGAAGGGAGGGCCAACGCCCACCTGATCAAGTTTCTGGCCAAGCAGTTCGGCGTGGCCAAGAGCGCGGTGACCATTGTCGGCGGCGAACTGGGCCGCCAGAAACGGGTAAAGATCGAGCAGCCGAGCAGGCTGCCCGAGTTGCTTGAGATTGAGCGAGACTGACGTGTTTGACAGTACCTTCCTGCTGCAGTGTCGGTTCCTGCTATACGAGATGTGATGCTCGACTGCCGGAGCCGCCGCAAGTCGCTGTAAAGACAGCCCCAGCCGTTGCGGACGGTCCGGAACCATTGCGTTGAAAACATGATGTTTGCAATAGGGCGCCCGGCGGCCGGTGAAACCTGAAGTGCCGCGACAGCGCCCGATACAGTCGGGAACACTGAAATGCCCACACCTTTTCCGCACGACTCGGTCGGCCTGGTCCAGCCGCAACTGATCCGTTTCGATCAGCCGCTGCAACTGGCCTGCGGCCGCTCCCTGGAATCCTACGAGCTGATCGTCGAAACCTACGGCGAGCTGAACGAAGATCGCTCCAACGCGGTGCTGATCTGCCACGCCCTGTCCGGCAACCACCACATTGCCGGTTACCACAGCGAAGATGACAGGAAACCCGGTTGGTGGGACAGCGCGGTTGGTCCTGGCAAGCCGATCGATACCAACAAGTTTTTTGTCATTGGTCTGAACAATCTGGGTGGCTGTCACGGCTCCACCGGACCGAACAGCGTCAATCCGGCCACCGGCAAGCCGTACGGGCCGGATTTTCCGATCGTCACCGTCAAGGACTGGGTCAACAGCCAGGCCCGGCTGGCCGACCATTTCGGTATTGCGCAGTGGGCGGCGATAATCGGCGGCAGCCTCGGTGGTATGCAGGCGCTGCAGTGGTCGATCGACTATCCCGAACGGCTGCGTCACTGCCTGGTGATCGCCGCGGCGCCCAAACTGTCGGCCCAGAACATCGCCTTCAACGAGGTGGCCCGGCAGGCGATCAGCCGCGATATCGAATTTCACGACGGCCACTATTACGAGCGCGAAACGGTACCGAAGACCGGCCTGATGCTGGCGCGGATGCTGGGCCATATCACCTACCTGTCGGCCGACGGCATGCGCGAGAAATTTGGTCGCGAGTTGCGCTCCGGTTCGATCAGTTTCGACTTCACGCCGCAGTTCGAGGTGGAGTCCTACCTGCGCTACCAGGGTGAGCGTTTCTCCACTGCGTTCGACGCCAACACCTACCTGCTGATGACCAAGGCGCTGGACTACTACGACCCGGCCGCCGAGTACGGCAACGACCTGTCCAAGGCGATGGAGCAGACCCGCTGCAAGTTCATGTTGATCTCGTTCACCACCGACTGGCGTTTCGCGCCGGACCGTTCACGCGAGATCGTCGACGCGCTGGTCGATGCACGCAAGCCGGTCAGCTATGCCGAGATAGACGCACCCCAGGGGCACGATGCGTTCCTGATTCCGATCCCCCGCTACATGGAGGTGTTCGGGGCGTACATGAAGCAGGTGGCGGGGGATATTCCGGCCGTCAAGGAGGGCAACTGAGATGCGCGCAGACCTGGATATCATTCAGCAGTGGATCGCGCCGGGCAGCCGGGTGCTGGACCTCGGTTGTGGTGACGGCGAACTGCTGCACTACCTGAAGCAGCAGAAGAACATCAGTGGTTACGGTCTGGAGATCGAGCCGGGCAATATCACCGCCTGCCTGGAGAAGGGGGTGTCGGTGATCGAAAAGGATATCGATGATGGGTTGGCGTCGATCCGCGCCAACAGCTTCGACACGGTGATCATGACCCAGGCGTTGCAGATCATGGAGCGACCGGACCTGATCGTCGACGAGATGCTGCGGATCGGCAAGGAGTGCATCGTCACCTTCCCGAACTTCGGTCACTGGCGGGCGCGCGGCTATCTGGCGTTCCGCGGCAAGATGCCGGTGTCCAAGTTCCTGCCCTATACTTGGTACAACACGCCGAACATCCACTTCTGTACCTTCAAGGATTTCGAACGGCTCTGTGTCGAGCGAAATATCTATATTCAGGAGCGTACCGTGGTGGATCATGAACATTGTCACCGCTGGTGGATCAAGCTGTGGCCCAACATGCTGGGTGAAATCGCGATCTACCGGATTACCAGATAAGGGGCAGGGAATATGCAACCAATCCTCAGCTTTCTACGTGTCGGGCTGGTGGCGGCGCTGATCGCGCTGGTCAGCGTCAGTGCCCGGGCGGAGCAGTTCGTCAAATATGGCGACTACGAGATCCATTACAATGCCTTCAACAGCAGCTTCCTGCAGCCGGATGTCGCCCAGTCGGTCGGCATCGTTCGCGGCAAGCGGCGCGCGCTGATCAATGTCTCGGTGTTGAAAATGCAGCCGGACGGTTCCATGAAGCCGGTCACGGCGATGGTCAATGGCTCGGTGCTGAACCTGATCGAGCAGCAGCAGCAGATGGATTTCAAGAAGATCGACGAGGGTAAGGCGATCTACTATATCGGCTCGTTTGGCTTTACCGACGACCAGCTGATGCGCATCTCGCTGCAGGTGCAGCCCGACGCCAATCAACCGGCATTCGATATCAACTTCGAGCAGAAATTCTATACCGACTGAACCGCCGGTTGGCGGTATCATAAGGGCCGCAGGCGGCTATACTGCCGGTTCGAATCCGTTTCGGACCTCGGGTATGGCGCCGGCGGCTTTTTTCGTTCGAGTTGCAACAGACAGGGGACAGCATGATCAAGCAGATCGTATTGGCCAGCGGTAACAAGGGTAAGCTACGTGAGTTCAATCAGGTATTGAGCCACTGGGATATTGAGGTGCTGCCGCAGTCGCATTTTCAGGTCGTCGATGCCGAAGAGACCGGCCTGAGCTTCGTGGAAAATGCGATTCTCAAAGCGCGCCATGCCGCCCGTGCCACCGGTCTGCCGGCCTTGGCCGATGACTCTGGCCTGGAGGTCGATGCGATCAATGGTCAGCCGGGTATCTACTCGGCACGCTTTGCCGGCCCCGCTGCCGACGATATGCAGAACAACGCCAAACTGCTGGAGATGCTGAATGGCCTGCCGGACGACCAGCGCAGCGCCCGTTTTCGCTGTGTACTGGCCTTTATGCGCCATGCCGAAGATCCGACCCCGCTGATCTGCCAGGGAACCTGGGAGGGGCTTATTCTGCGTGAGCCGCGCGGCGACAACGGCTTCGGCTACGACCCGCTGTTCCTGGTTCCGACGCTTGGCAAGGCCTCCGCCGAACTGCCGCCGGAGCAGAAGAACCAGCTCAGCCACCGCGGCCAGGCCGTCAAGGAGCTGATCGCCCGGATCGGCCCTTATCTGCGGTAAGCCACAAGCCACAAGCTTGAAGCTGACCGCTTACAGCTTCCCGCTTTGCGAACCTAAGTGAGCAAACTAAATGACGCTGCCTCCACTGTCGCTCTATATCCATATCCCCTGGTGCGTGCGCAAATGCCCTTACTGCGACTTCAACTCCCATGCGGTGCGCGACGAGTTGCCCGAGGCGGAGTATGTTGCCGCATTGCTGGCGGACCTGGATGATGAAACGACCGCTGCCGCAGGGCGAGAGGTGGCCAGCATCTTTATCGGTGGTGGCACGCCGAGCCTGTTCAGTGCCGACAGCATTGCCGACATTCTGCGCGGTGTGGCGGCGCGGGTACCGTTGGCCGCTGATGCCGAGATCACCATGGAGGCCAACCCGGGCACCTTCGAGCAGGAGCGCTTTGCCGGCTTTCGGGCCGCCGGGATCAACCGGCTGTCGCTCGGGGTACAGAGCTTCGATGATGCCTGCCTGAAGGCGCTGGGGCGGATCCACTGTGCCGCCGATGCCGAAACCGCCTTCCGCCGCGCCCGTGAGATCGGCTTCGACAATATCAATATCGACCTGATGCACGGTCTGCCGGGCCAGACCATCGAACTGGCGCGTGGCGACCTGCTGAAGGGGCTGGAACTGGCCCCGGATCATCTCTCCTGGTACCAGCTGACTATCGAGCCGAATACCGAATTCCATGCCCGCCCGCCATCCCTGCCGATTGATGACACTCTGTGGGAGATCCAGCAGATGGGCGGAGAGCTATTGGCGGCGCAGGGCTACCGGCAATACGAGGTGTCGGCTTATGCCCGCGACGGGCGCCAAGCGGCCCATAACCTGAACTACTGGCAGTTCGGCGATTATATCGGCATCGGCGCCGGTGCCCACGGCAAGCTGACCTGCGCCGACGGTCGCATCATGCGGCGCTGGAAACAGCGTCAGCCGAAAGCCTACCTGAATCCGCTCAGCCGGCTGGGTGGCGAGCAACCGGTGGCGGTCGAGGAGCTGCCGTTCGAATTCATGATGAACGTGCTGCGCTTGACCGACGGCGTACCGGCTAACCTATTCAGCCAGCGTACCGGCCAGCCGTTGAGCATTATTGAACCGTTGCTGGACCAGGCCCGTCGCCGCGGCCTGTTGCTGGATGATCCCGCCCGACTACAGCCGACCGATCAGGGCCGGCTGTTCCTCAATGACCTGCTGGGGCTGTTCCTGGCCGACTGATCCCGCGCATCCTCATTCTACCCGCCTGCCTACCTACTTGCCGCCACGGCGGCGAGCGGCTCTTTAGCCCCTGTGTCGAAGATCGTGAAGGCATACATCAATAAAAATTCGTAATACCAGAATCATTGTTTGGTAGT
The DNA here is from genome assembly GCF_019795155.1 of Marinobacterium arenosum. Lineage (GTDB taxonomy): Bacteria > Pseudomonadota > Gammaproteobacteria > Pseudomonadales > Balneatricaceae > Marinobacterium_C > Marinobacterium_C arenosum. The sequence continues at coordinate 9,487 of NZ_JAILYN010000012.1, forward strand.
ATCCGTTCTTTAGCGCCAATTCAATAAAACGAAGTCCAGCATTAAGAACTCCCTATGATGACAATTAAAACGAAACTATCGGCGTTGGTGCTCTTTGTCGTACTGTCGATTGCAGCGATGTACGGCCTGCTACAGATTTCGATGGCCTCGATGGGCAGCCTCAAGGATGCCGAGACGGCCGTGGGTACGCTGCAAAGCGATATGTTGCTGCTACGTCGCCATGAGAAAGATTTCCTGGCTCGCAACAACCTGAAGTATCAGGTCCGTTTCGACGAAGTTGTCGGCCAGTTCAAGGCCGATATCGACCACCTCAACGGCCTGCTGGCGCAGCACGACATCAGCCGCCAGCGTAGTGACCAACTGGCCGGGGTTATCGAGATGTACGGCCGGCACTTTGCCGCGCTGGTTCAACTCAAGCAGAAGATCGGCCTGAGCCATAAAGAGGGCTTGCGCGGCCGTTTGCGGGATGCGGTGCATGAAGCCGAGGAGCGGGTCAGCGAGATCGGCGATATGGCGCTGCTGACCGATATCCTGCAACTGCGGCGGGCGGAGAAGGATTTCATGCTGCGGGGCGAGCTGAAATACCGCGCCAAGTTCGAGCAGCGCTTCGAACAGGCGCTGGCGAAGGTTGAGGCGGCCGAGTTCAATGACGCCGCTTATCGGCAGGACACCCTGCAGCGGCTGGCCAGCTACCGCAGCGATTTCCTGGCATTGGTGGCGGGCTTCGAGCAGCTCGGCCTGGCCAGTGATCAGGGCTTGCGGGGCCAGATGCGCAGCACCGTGCACCAGTCGGAAACCCTGCTGGAAGAGTTGACCGGCGAGCTGAAGCAGCAGATCCAGGCGATGGAACAGCGGCTGCAGGCATGGGCACTGGCCGGCATCTTGCTGATCGCGTTGGCGGTGACGGCGATCGCGTTCTTTATCGCCCGCAGTGTGCTGGAGCCGATCAACCGCTTTGGTCAGCTGATGAAGCAGGCGCGTGACGAGAAAGACCTGAGGTTGCGCTTCTCGACGGCCGGCCGGGACGAGATCGATGCCATGGGACGGGACTTTAACAGCATGATGGACGCCTTCCAGGCTCTGCTGGAGCAGGTATCCCGCTCGTCGCTGCAGCTCAGTGCGGCGGCGGAGGAGTTGTCGTCGATCACCACCGAGACCTCCAGCGGTCTGGAGAGCCAGCAGCATGAAGTGGTGCAGGTGGCGGCGTCGGTCGATCAGATGGAAGCCTCGATGCAGGAGATCGCCGGCAACACCGAGTTGACCTCCAGCACCGCGGTGGACAGCCAGCAGAGCGCTCAGCAGAGTCATGCAATCATTCAGCGGGCGATTCAGAGCATTGACCAGCTGGCCGAAAAGGCGGAGCAGACCGCCTCGGTGGTGCAGCAGCTGAAAACCGACAGCGACAATATCGGCTCGGTGCTGGATGTGATCAAGGACATTGCCGAGCAGACCAACCTGCTGGCGCTGAATGCGTCGATCGAAGCGGCCCGGGCCGGCGACCAGGGACGCGGCTTCTCGGTGGTGGCTGACGAAGTACGCAACCTGGCGGTGCGTACCCAGCAGTCGGCCGGCGAGATTGAGGCGATGATCCGCGAACTGCAGCAGCGAACCGAGGCGGTGTCCGGCCTGATGGAACAGAGCGTCAGTCAGAGCCGGGCCACCGTCGAGGAAGCCGGCCATAGCCTGGGGACGCTGGACGAGATTACCCAAGGGGCTGGCCGGATCGTCGATATGACCACTCAGGCGGCCTCGGCAGTCGAAGAGCAGGCGGCGGTGGCGGCCGAGATCAACCGCAACGTGGAGCAGATCCGCCAGATCATGGCGGTGGCCAACGAGCAGGTCGACCAGAACGCCCAGGCCAGCGGTGAAGTGGCCCAGCAGGCCAATGCGTTGCAGCAGGCGGTGGCACAGTTCCGGGTAAGTTGATTGTTCACCGGCAAGCGCGACCACAGCAGGCTGCGCCTCCCGCCGCGACGAATTCATGCTGTAGTGCGAATGATGCCAGCCACCGTTAACTCATTACGGTTAACTGAACTAACTGACAACTCAAAATAAAAAAACGGCAGCCCTGCTAGGCTGCCGTTTTTTATTGCTTCGTTTTCGTCGCTTCGTTTTTGTTACTGGGCTCAGACCTGGAAGCGTTGGATCAGCTTGTTGAGCTCCTGAATCTCCTGGCGGATCTGCTCGGTGGCTGCCACCACCTTGCGGGTATCTTCCTTGGTATTGCCGGCCACGTCGGAAATATTGATGATCCGCTGGTCGATATCGTTGGCCACCTGGCTCTGCTCCTCGGCGGCGGTGGAGATCTGGGTGTTCATCGCCGAGATGGTGTCGGCCGAGCTGACGATCTGCTGCAGCGCCTTGACGGCGGACGCCGCCTGGGTACTGCTGTTTTCGGCCAGTTCGGTGCTGCGGGTCATGGAGCCGACCGCCCGGCCTGCCTGTTCCTGCAGCCGTTCGATGATCGCCTGGATCTCCTGGGTCGACATCTGGGTACGCTGCGCCAGGGTGCGTACCTCGTCGGCCACCACCGCGAAACCGCGGCCCTGGTCGCCGGCCCGGGCGGCCTCGATGGCTGCGTTCAGCGCCAGCAGGTTGGTCTGTTCGGCAATCTCGTTGATCACCGAGGTGACGTTGCCCACTTCGCGGGTGGCCGCTTCCAGCTCATGCAGGGTGGCGGCGGTGCTCTGCAGGGTCTGCTGCATCTCCTGCGCGCTGACGCCAGCCTGGCTGACCACCTCGCTGCTGCTGCGTGCCTGCTGGTCGGTATTGCGGGCGGCATCTTCGGCGGCGACCGCGTTCTGGGCCACTTCCTGTACCGTGGCGGCCATCTCGTTCATTGCCGTGGCGACCAGCTCGATATCGCTGTACTGCCGGCTGACGCCGCGCTCGGCGTCTTCGGTGGCGGCCACCACGTTACTGACGTGGCGCTCGGTGTTCTGGGCGGTCTGCTGCACCTGACGCATCAGTTCGCTGACATGACCGAGCATCTCGTTATAGCACTCGAACAGTCGGCCAACCTCGTTGTCGGTATGGATCACGTCGAAGCGGTGGGTAAAGTTGCCCTTGCCGACCTCGGTCATCCGCCGTTGCAGACGGTCCATATTGTCCATCAGCATCTTCAGGCCGAAGATACGGCCCATCACCACCAGGAACAGGATCAGCAATACGCAGACGAAGGCGATCAGCAGCTGGGTACGGGTAGTGCTGTTGGCGGCATCGGTCATCATCACCACCGCCTTGTTCATCTCCTTCAGCAGCACCGGTGATTGCTGGTGGATCTGTTGAAGGGTCTGGTCGGACGGGCTGCTGCTGTGCTGCAGGATAAGTGTCTTGTAGTTGTTCCAAAGCGAGCCGACGCGCTGCATCTGCTTACGAATCGCCGGGTCGCTGATGGCGTTCATCCCCTGGCTACTGTCGCCGTCGACGATCGCCCGGTGGGAGCGTTCGAACAGGTCGATGGTTTTCTGCAGCTGGCTCTGCTGTTCGATATTGGCGGCCACCAGCATCGCCTCCTTGGCGATCCGCTGGCTGAGCATCCGCTGGCGGCCGGCGACATTGATGGTCTGTGGATTGATCGCCATGCTCATATAGAGCGAGATGCCGGAGGCGGCGGCCAGCAGGAAGATAATGGCGTAGGACAGCAGGAACTGTCGGTTGATGGTCTTACAGCCAACCAGCCTGAGCAGGCGGTCGATTACAGAGACGATAGCACTGTACATACGTGGGGGCCCCGTGCGGTGATCAATCCTGACCGCCCTCGCCGGGCAAGCCGGTCCGGCGGCATATTTCGAAAAGAGGATCCGTTCAACTTCCGAAAGGCTGCTGAGCCAGTTCCGATTCCGAATGACGTTACCAGTGTCTTGAGTCGTTTGCTAGCGACTGTTCGACCTGTTTCGACTATAGCTGAGGCGTATCAATAAAAATATGGTAGGGCGGTGCTTTTTGTAATGGCAGGAATGGCTGGAGGCGGGGTGGGAGGGTAGCCCACCCCGATGAGCGCGTAACAGATTCAGAGCGTGGCGCGCGATTCCGCTTCCTGGCGGATTGATTCGATCGCCGCATCGATCTGACTCAGGCACTGCACCTCGCGGTCGGCCGGCGCTTCGCCGGTCCAGTCGGCCCCCTTCAGGTTGACCCAGATCGACCAGACGCCGGCATTCTGGGCGCCCTTGATATCGGTGACCGGATCATCGCCGACATGGACCACCTGCTCCGGTCGCAGGCCGGTGTGGTGCAGCATCTGATGAAACATCAGCGGATCCGGTTTCTCGCTGCCGACGCCGTCGGCATTGAACTGGAAGTCGAAATGCTCGCCCAGCCCGACCCGGTGGATATCGGCATTGCCGTTGCTCAGCGCACCCAGTTGGTAGCCCTGTTTATGCAGTCGATCGATCAGCGCCAGGGCATGTTCGAAGAAGTCGACCTGCTGGCGCGCTTCGAGAAATACCTCGAAGGCGTCGTCGGCCAGCTGCCGTACCCGCTGCGGCGGATAGCCGGCCCGGGTCAGCCCGGCCTCCAGTAGCTTCAGCCGGATCTGGGTCACGCTGTGGCTGATATCGGGATGAGCCTGAAGTACCTGGCGGCGCAGTTCCGGCAGGTCGTGCAGGCTGAACATGCGGGTGAAATCGGCTGCATTGCTGTGCAGCCAGTCGAACAGGGTACGGTTGGCTTGTTCGACCACCGGATCGACCGCCCAAAGGGTATCGTCCAGGTCGAAGGTAACGCACTTAATCATTTTTCTTGCCCTTCTGTGCCCGCGGATGTGCTTTCTCGTACACCGACATCAGATGCTGGAAATCCAGATGGGTGTAGATCTGGGTGGTGGCGATATCGGCGTGGCCGAGCAGTTCCTGCACGGCGCGCAGGTCGCCACTGGATTCAAGCATATGACTGGCGAAGCTGTGGCGCAAACGGTGCGGGTGTACCTTGCCGGAGATACCGAGCCATTGGCCCCAGTGGTCCATCCGCTGCTGCACGGTGCGCGGGCTGATGCGCTGGCCGCGGCTGGAGACGAACAGTGCCGGCTCGTCGTAGCTGGCCAGCTTTGGGCGCCGTTCGAGCCACTGCTGCAACGCCTCGACCGCCTTGCGGCCGATCGGCAGCAGGCGTTCCTTGCGGCCCTTGCCGGTCACGCAGAGGCTGCCGTCGGCCAGATCCGGATCGGTCTGGTTGAGGCTGACCAGTTCGGACAGGCGCAGCCCGGAGGAGTAGATCAATTCCATCATCGCCCGATCACGGGCGGCCAGCGGTGAGCCGTCGTCGGGCAGCTCCAGCAGCTCGCCGATCTGGTCGACATCCAGGGTCTTGGGCAGCCGGCGGGGGCTTTTCGGTGCCTGTACCGCCAACGCCGGATTGTGCTCGACAACCCCTTCGCGGTGCAGGAAGCGGAACAGTGAGCGGATCGCCGACAGGCAGCGGGCGATGCTGCGGCCGGACAGCTCGTCGCGGTGGCATTCGGCGGCGAAACGGCGGATATCCCGTTCGCTCAGCTGGTCGATCCGGTCGGGGCCGTGCAGCGCCATGAACCGGGTCAGCCGGTCCAGGTCGCGACCGTAGCTGGACAGGGTGTGGGGCGAGAACTGCCGCTCGCTGGCCAGGTAGCGCAGAAAGCGCCCCCGCCAGTCGAAGTCGGCGTCCATGCCCATGCCGTCAGCCCCGCTGCAGGATGCGGTACAGCACCCGGCTGAGCACTTCGCCGACGTAGCTCAGGTACAGGGTGCCCTGGCTGCTCTGGAAGTAGTCCGGGTCGTAGCTGCCGATTGCCAGCAGGCCGATGGTCTGGCCCTTGACCAGTGGCACCACCGCCGCCGAGCCGATCCGCTCCGCATCCTGCTGGAACAGGAAGCGGTACTGCTCGTCGGACAGCTGGCCGCAGGAGGCCAGGTTGCTCTCTACCAGCAGGTCGACCGGCGCCGCCTGCTCGCGCGGCATTACCCGCAGGTTGTTGGTGTCCAGAACCTTTTCGCTGAACAGCAGCAGCGCGGTGCTGTCGCCGTGGAAGTCCTGGCACAGACTCTCCTCGACCGCCACCGCGACATCGTCCAGGGTCTCCGCTTCCAGCAGGTTGAGCACCATCCGCTTGGTCTTCTCGAACTGCATGTCGTTATGGCGGGCGATATCGACCAGATCGGACAGGTGGGCGTTCAGCCGCTGGGTTTTCTCACGCAGCACGCTGGTCTGGCGTTCGACCAGCGACACCGCCGCGCCGGTCTGGTGCGGCACGTACAGCTTCTCCAGCAACTTGATATGGCGGCTGAAGAAGTCCGGATGGGCCGCCAGGAAGTCGGCCACCTGCTGCTCGTCCAGTTGGGAAATCAGGTCGCTCATAGGTAGATCTGTCCTTCAAATACGGTGGTGGCCGGGCCGGTCATCAGTACCGGCTGGCCCCGGCCGGCCCAGCGGATCTCCAGGTCGCCGCCGGGCAGGTGCACGGTGACCCGCTCATCCAGCAGCCCCTGCAACCGGCCGGCAACCACTGCCGCGCAGGCGCCGGTGCCGCAGGCGCGGGTCTCGCCGGCGCCGCGTTCATAGACCCGCAACCGGATCTCGTTGCGGCTGACCACCTGCATGAAGCCGATATTGGCTTTCTGCGGAAAGCGTGGGTGGGCTTCAAGCGCCGGGCCGAGAGTTTCCACCGGCGCGCTGGCAACATCATCCACCACCAGCACACCGTGCGGATTGCCCATGCTGACCGCGCCGATCCGGTGGTTGCTGCCGGCGACCTCGATGTCGTAACTGTCGGCCTGTTCGGCCGCATCGAACGGGATCTCGGCCGGCGCCAGCATCGGTGCGCCCATGTCGACCTCCACCTGGCGGTTGTCGCACAGCCGCAGTACCGCCCGCCCCTTGGCGGTCTCCACATGGATCTCGTCCTTGTGGGTCAGTTGCTTGTCGCGCACGAACTTGGCGAAGCAGCGGGCGCCGTTGCCACAGTGCTCCACTTCGGAGCCGTCGGCGTTGTAGATCCGGTAGCTGAAGTCCATCTCCGGATGGCGCGGCGGTTCGACCACCAGCAGCTGGTCGAAGCCGACGCCGGTGTGGCGGTCGGCCAGCTTACGGACCATCTTCTCGTTCAGCTTCAGCCGCTGGGTGACCAGGTCGAGTACCAGGAAATCGTTACCCAGGCCGTGCATCTTGGTAAAACGTATCAGCATCGGGGCTCCATCAACGGTCTTTCGGCAGCGGCTGTTCGCCGTGCATCAGCTGGGCCAGGGTTTCCCGCTTACGGATCAGGTGGAACTGGTTGTCGTCCACCATCACCTCGGCGGCGCGCGGCCGGGTGTTGTAGTTGGAAGCCATGGTGAAACCGTACGCGCCGGCAGAGCAGACTGCCAGCAGGTCGCCTTCGGCCAGGTTCAGCTGGCGGTCCTTGCCGAGGAAGTCGCCGGTTTCGCAGACCGGGCCGACCAGGTCCCAGCTCTTGGTTTCGCCCTCTTCGCGCAGTTCTACCGGCACGATCTCCTGGTAGGCGCTGTACAGTGCCGGCCGGATCAGGTCGTTCATCGCGCCGTCGATGATGGCGAAGTTCTTCTCGGCGGTCGGTTTCAGGAACTCGACCCGGGTCAGCATCACGCCGGCGTTGGCGACGATCGAGCGGCCCGGCTCCATGACCAGACTCAACGGACGATCGCCCAGCTTCTCCAGTATCGCGGCGACGAACTCACCGGTGCTCGGCGGTGTCTCGTCGGTATAGCAGACGCCCAGTCCGCCGCCGATATCCAGGTGGCGGATCTGGATGCCGTCCTCGGCCAACGCGTCGATCAGCACCAGCAGTCGGTCCAATGCGTCCATGTAGGGGGCGATCTCGGTCAGCTGGCTGCCGATATGGCAGTCCATGCCGATCACTTCGACGTTGTCCAGCGCGGCGGCAAGGCCGTAGATGCGGCGGGCTTGCTCGATGGCGATACCGAACTTGTTCTCCTTCAGGCCGGTGGAGATGTAGGGATGGGTGCCGGCATCGACGTCCGGGTTGACCCGGAAGCTGATCGGCGCCACTTTGCCCAATGCGGCAGCGACTGCGTTGATCCGTTCCAGCTCCGGCTCGGACTCGATATTGATGCAGTGGATGCCCAGCTCGAGCGCCCGCTTGATCTCGTCCGGCCGCTTGGCGACGCCGGAGAATACCACTCGCGCCGGATCGCCGCCGGCCTTGATCACCCGCTCCAGTTCACCGATGGAAACGATGTCGAAACCGGCGCCGAGCCGGGCCAGCAGGTTCAGCACCGCCAGGTTGGAGTTGGCCTTCACCGCGTAGCAGACCATGCCGTCGTGGCCTTCCAGCGCCTGGGCATAGCCCAGGTAGGCGCGTTCGATGGCATCGCGGGAGTAAACATAGAGCGGAGTGCCGTACTGTTCGGCGATACGGCCCAGTGCCACATCTTCACAGTGGAGTCGGCCGTTACGGTATTCAAAATTGTCCATCAGTGATGTCACCTGTTAGTGCGACTGCTGTTGCGTCGCCATGCTGTCCGGCAGCTGCAGCGGCCCTTTCTGGCCGCAACCCGCCAGCAGCAGCGCCGCCAGCAGGGCAAATGCGAATCTGTTCACCTGGTTACCCCGATTAGAGGGAGGAAACCGGCAATTATACTGTGATCTTCAGCTTTTGCAGACCTTATGGCCGGTGCAATTGATCGCAGTTTTTCCCGGTTTCGGCTTTTTCACGGTATCCAGCACGCATAAAGCGGGATGCTAGGGCCACTGTGCCGTAGGTGCGGATTTATCCGCGACCCGCGGTGGTTCTTTCGAAATCCGTGGACTGTCTACCGGCTACGCTGCTGCTTTATACTGGCGGCAACTTTCTACTGTGAAGCCGGATAAAGAACATGACCGAATCTGATTTCAACGAACGGGTGGACGCCACGCTGGAAGAGATCGAAGCGACCCTGGACGATGCCGATACCGATCTGGACTACCTGATCAGCGGCGGGGTGCTGACCATCATCTGCGAGAACCGCAGCCAGCTGATCCTGACCCGCCAGACACCGGTGCGCCAGCTGTGGCTGGCTACCCGTAGCGGTGGCTATCACTTCGATTACGACGCCGACGGCGACCGCTGGGTGCTGGACAGCGACGGCACGTCGCTGGCGGAGCTGCTGGGCCGTGAGTTCGCCGCCCAGGCCGGCGAAACGCTGGAATTCAAGATCTGAACCGAGCGCCGCAGCAAGTAGGGCCCCGCAGCAGGGGCTTCAGCCGCGACCTGTAGTGGTTCTATTGAAATCCGCGGATGTCGCCCTCGGAGCGGGCTGCTACGAAGCTCGGCCCCGTAGCAGCGGGCTCCGACCGCGATGGGGTTGGCCCGGTCCGCGGGTGTCGCCCTCGGAGCGGGCTGCTACGAAGCTCGGCCCCGTAGCCGTGGGCTCCGACCGCGATTGGGTTGGCCCGGTCCGCGGGTGTCGCCCTCTGAGCGGGCTGCTACGAAGCTCGGAACCCGTAGCAGCGGGCCCCGACCGCGATGGGGTTGGCACAGTTCGTGGGTGTCGCCCTCGGAGCGGGCTGCTACGAAGCTCGGCCCCGTAGCAGCGGGCTCCGACCGCGATGGGGTTGGCCCGGTCCGCGGGTGTCGCCCTCTGAGCGGGCTGCTACGAAGCTCGGCCCTGTAGCAGTGGGCTCCGACCGCGATGGGGTTGGCACAGTTCGTGGGTGTCGCCAGCGGAGTGGGCTGCTACGAAGCAGGGAATTTATTCGCGACCCGCGCTGGTTCTATTGAAATCCGCGACCTGTCGCCCGCGGCATCCAATGGGCAAAAAAGTAGCGGGCTGCTACGAAGCTGGAGCCCATAGGGAGGGCATTTAGCATTTAGCTCGGCCCGATCTGTTCCGCTACCAGCTGGTACAACTGCTCCAGTGCGCCCTGGTTGGCGGCGACGAACTGCCGAGCTGCCAGGCCTTGCTGCTGAGCCCGCTTCGGGTTGGCCAGCAGTCGTGCGAGGTGTTCCTGCAATTGGTCTTCCGATTCCGCCAGTGTCAGCCCGCCCGCCTCGGCCAGCTGGCGACAGATCTCGGCGAAATTGAACACCTGTGACCCCATCAGTACCGGCTTGCCGAGCATCGCCGGTTCCAGCGGATTGTGGCCGCCGCGCTCGATCAGGCTGCCGCCGACGAAACAGAGGTCGGCGGCGGCATAGAACTTGACCAGCTCACCCATGGTGTCGCCGATATAAACCTCGCTGTCGGTATCGACATCGGCCAGGCTGCGGCGGGCGGTTCTGTAGCCTTGCTGCTGGGCTAGTTCGGCCACCCTGTCGAAACGTTCGGGATGGCGCGGTACCAGCACCAGCAGCAGTTGGGGGTGTTCCTGGCGCAGTGCCGGCAGCATCGCCAGCAGTGCCTGCTCCTCGCCCTCGTGGGTGCTGCCGGCCACCAGCACCGGCCGGCCTGCGCCCCAACTCTGTCGCAACGCTTCTCCGTGTTGCTCGATATCCGCCGGCAGCCGGATGTCGAACTTGATGCTGCCGGTGACCTGCAGCCGCTCCAGCGGGAGGCCCAGCGCGACGAAGCGCTCGCCATCGCTGGCGTGCTGGGCGGCCACCAGGCTCAGCTGGCGCAGCAGCGGCCGGGTCAGCACTCCGAAGCGGTGATAGCCGCGTGCCGAGCGGGCCGACAGCCGGGCATTGGCGACCAGCACCGGCAGTTGGCGGGCGGCGCAGGCGGCGATCATATTGGGCCACAGCTCAGTCTCGACGACGATCAGGCCGCGCGGATCGGTCCGTTTCAGGAAGCGGTTCAGCGCATCCGGCAGGTCGTAGGGGCAGTAGCGGTGTTCGACCCGGTCGCCGAACAGTGCCCGCACCCGCTCGGCGCCGGTCGGGGTGGTGGTGGTCAACAGAATCGGCAGCTGCGGCTGGCGAGCCAGCAGCAGCTCGACCAGCGGCGCGATCGCCAGGGTTTCGCCGACCGATACCGCGTGGATCCACAACGGCCGTTCACTGCGTTCGGCGCCGAAGCCGAACCGCTCGCCGAGCCGTTCAGCGTAGGCCGGCGCCTTGCGGCTGCGCCGCCATAACCGCAGCAGCACCAGCGGCAGCGCCAGGTAGAACAGCAGGCTGTACAGCAGACGCGCCATCAGAAACCACCGGCGGGTTCGCTGAACTGCATCCGGTGCAGCGCCGCGTAGGCGCCGTCCAGTTCCAGCAGCTGCTGGTGGTTGCCCTGTTCGACAATTTTGCCGCGGTCCATCACCACGATCAGGTCGGCCCGCTCGATGGTCGACAGCCGGTGGGCGATCACCAGCGTGGTGCGGCCCTCCATCACGTGTTCCAGCGCCGCCTGGATATGACGCTCCGATTCGGTATCCAGCGCCGAGGTGGCCTCGTCGAGGATCAGCAGCGGTGCGTTCTTCAAAATCGCCCGGGCGATGGCGATCCGCTGGCGCTGGCCACCGGACAGCATCACCCCGTTTTCGCCGACCAGGGTATCCAGGCCGTCCGGCATCCGGGCGGCGAACTCGTCGACATGGGCGGCAACAGCGGCGGCCTCGATCGCCTCGCGCGGCGCGTTCTTCAACGCGCCATAGGCGATATTGTCGGCGATGCTGCCTTCGAACAGCACCACCTGCTGGTTGACCAGCGCGATCTGGCGGCGCAGTTCATCCAATTTCAGCTCGGTCAGCGGGATACCATCCAGCCGGATGGCGCCCTCGGTCGGATCGAAGAAGCGCGGCAGCAGGTTGGCCAGGGTGGTCTTGCCGCTACCGGAGCGGCCTACCAGCGCCACGCTCTGGCCCGGCTCAACCTGCAGGTTGATATCGTCCAGCGCCAGGTGGTCGCTGCCCTCGTAGCGGAAGCTGACATGCTCCAGACTGAGCCGGCCGTCGGCCCGCGCCAGGGTGCGGTCGCCGCTGTCCGGCTCCGCCGGCAGGTCGATCAGATCGAACAGGCTCTGTGCGGCGGCGATACCGCGCTGGATGATGGCGTTGACCTCGGTCATCTGGCGCAGCGGTTTGGCGATCATGCCGGCGGCGGTGATGAAGGCGATGAACTCGCCGGTACTCATGTCAGCCAGTAGTGCCGGGCTCATCGCCATATAGACCAGCAGCGCCAGCGCCAATGCCACCAGCAGTTGCACCACCGGGGTGTTGATCGCCTGGGTCACCACCATCTTCATGAATTGCTTGCGGTTGTGCTCGCTGACGTCGATGAAGCGCTGTTGCTCCACCTCGGCACCGCCGAAGATCCGCACCACCTCGTAGCCCTTGATCGCTTCCGAGGCGGTGTGGGTGACATCGCCGATCGAATCCTGGATCCGGTGGCTCAAGGTGCGGAACCGCTTCGACGCGAACGCCACTGCCGCGACGATAAACGGACCGGCGGCGATGAACACCAGGGTCAGTTTCCAGTTCAGGTACAGCAGGTAGCCGAACAGCCCCAGCACCGTCAGGCCCTCGCGGATGGTTACCCGCAGCGCATCGGTGGCGGCGCCGGTGACCTGCTCGACGTTGAAGGTCAGCCGCGACAGGATCTGGCCGGAGGCCTCCTGCTGGTAGAAGGCGCAGGGCAAGCGCAGCAGTTGGTTGAACATCTCGGTGCGCATCCGGTGCACCAGATGGCGGGCGGCATAGGCGATGCCGTACTGGCCGAGGAAGGTGCCGACACCGCGCACCACGAAGATCAGAATAATGGCGCCGGCCACCAGGCCGCGCTGGTCCAGCAGGCCCTGTTCCAGCGTCTCCACCATATATTCCATCCACTTGGCGAACGCGGTCTGGCTGGCGGCATAGAGTGTGAAGCCGATAAAGCTGACCACGAAGGCGTACCAATGGGGCGCGACATAGTGCACCAGTCGCTTGTAGGTCTCCCAGCCGCTGCGGTGATGATCGTCCTGGCCGGGGATGGTCGGTTTGGTCATGTAAATGCAATCTCGATCCGAACAATCGGGCGATTATACCTGTTCGCAACGGCGCTGGCCCGGCTGGTGTCAATTCGGCGGCCGTTTTAGCCGACCGCCGGACAGGGTAGAATGACCGCTTCCTGAAGTGGTCTTTGATGTTGATGAGTATTGAATTGAAAGCGGGATCTCTTTCGCCGCGTTACTGGCCGACCTGGCTGTGGATCGGTCTGCTGCGGTCGGTGGTGCTGTTGCCGCACAGCTGGCGGTTGCGTATCGGCCGAATGTTGGGCCGGTTGCTCTACCGGCTGGCGGGCAGCCGGCGTCGGGTGGTGGCAACCAACCTGAAACTCTGTTTTCCGGAAAAGAGTGACCAGCAGCGGCGCCAGATGGTGCGTGAGGTGTTTGAGCACAACGGTATCGGCGTGCTGGAAGTGGCTATGGCCTGGTGGCTGCCGGACAACCGCTTGTTGCATCGCTACCGGCTGATTGGCGAGCAGCATCTGAAACAGGCGCAGCAGGAGGGCAAGGGGGTGATTCTGCTGTCGGCCCATTTCCCCACCCTCGATCTGGGGCCGCGCCTGCTGATGGAGCACTATCCGGTCGACTGCGTCTACCGGCCGCACAACAACCCGGCATTGGAAGCGGTCATCAAGAAGGGGCGCCGGCGCTATGCCGGCCAGGCGATCGAGCGACACAATATGCGGGCGATGGTACGCCGGCTGAAGCACGGGAACATTATCTGGTACGCGCCGGACCAGGACCACGGCCCGACTCATTCGGTCTATGCGCCGTTCTTCGGCGTTGAAGCGGCCACCGTGACCGCCACTGCCCGGCTGGCCCGGCTCAGCGGCGCCAAGGTGATGATGTTTTGCCAGCACCGTTGCGAGGACGGCAGTTATGAGCTGGAGATCTTCCCGCCGTTGGAGGATTTCCCAAGTGGCGACGACCGGCTCGACTGCAGTCGGGTCAATGCCGAGATCGAACGGGGCATCCGCAAGTTCCCCAGCCAGTACATGTGGGTGCATCGCCGCTTCAAAACCCATCCGAAAGGTAAGAACTACCTCTATCGGCGCGATGCCGAAACGGCGGACAGCTGAGCATGTCAGTCGGCATTAGCCTCAATGAACAGCGACTTGGCCGGTCGGCAGCGACCGGCTGGCTGGCGTCGCTGTTCTGTTTTGCCTGCCTGTACAGCCTGCTGCTGCTGCCGTTGTGGGATATCGCCAAGGTGTCGCTCAGTTCGGTGGTGGCGCTGCTGTTTGCGGTGGCCTACCGGGGCATCCAGCTGTCCTACCGCTACTACCGGCCAGTGCTGATCTGCTACTTCCTGCTGCTGGCGCTGAACTGTGCCCAGTCGGTGATGCCGCTGAAATCGTTGTCCGGTGGCCTGCATCTTCTACGCGGGCTGGGCCTGTTCCTGTCGGCGCTGTTGCTGGTCGAATTGACCGATGCGGGTCAGCGCCAGCGCTGGCTGCGCCTGCTGGTAGGCCTGTGCGGACTTGGCTACCTGCTGCTGTTGTTCATGTTGGTCGATGCCGACAACCGCTACCGCACGGTGGAGGCCTGGGCGGCCGATTACGCCGGCAATCTGCATAACCTGGCCAACGTGGCGGCGATAACGCTGCTGGCCGCGGCGGCATTGGTGCTGCGGGATAGCTCCCGCTGCGTACGCCTGGCTGCGGCGTTGGTGGTGCTGATCTGCCTGCTGCTGCAAGTAGCGATCCAGTCGGAAGGCTCAATGATCGCCCTGGCGGTCGCCGCGCTGGCCGGCGTTGCGATGCTCCGGCGGGGACTGTGGCAGGCTATGGCGCTGTTGGGGATTACCGGCCTGGTACTGACCCTGCAGCTGTTCTACCTCTGGCCGGAGTTGTTGACCGACCATCTGGGCGTACAGATGGACAGCTTTATCATCCGCACCGAACTGTACCGGGCGCTGCTCGAGCAATGGCAGCAGGCGCCTTGGTTCGGCTGGGGCGTCAACACTTACAAGTACCTGCCGGTGTCGACGCTGGACGGGATCAGCTACCTCTATCCGCACCATATCTATCTGGAGGCGCTGTTCTCATTGGGCGTGGTCGGTGGCGTGCTGCTGCTCACGCTGTTCTGGCAGCTGGCGAGGCGGGTCGACTGGCAGGCGGTGCGCCATGACAGTCTGACTCTGACCGCCTACCTGCTGCTGTGCTATTTCGCCGCCAAGGGGATGACCGATATGAAGTTCCTGTCGGCGCAGACCTTCGGCGTCTTCGCGCTCTGCCTGGGGCTGATGTCGCGATTGCCGGCGGGCGGCGGCTCAGCTGGCGGACGATAGGTTATCCACCGCCGCCGACAGTCGCTCAACCAGCTTGGCGCGGGTATAGCAGTCGGTGACCCGCTCGAACGCCTTTTCGGCCATCGCCTGCATAGCGGCTTCATCCTGCAGCGCGCGCTGCAAGGCATCGGCCAGCGCTTCGGCGTTGCCTTTCTCGGCGTACAGCGCGCTGACGCCATCCTCGAACATATCCAGGTGGCCGAAGGCGGTCGACAACACCTGCGGGGTGGAGGTGGCGGCGGCATCCAGCGGGGTCAGTCCGAAGGCGTCGGACAGCGCCGGGATGCAAACCAGGTCAACCTCGCTCAGGAAACCGTTCGGATCGTCGGTCCAGCCGCGTAGCTCGAAACGGTCCTGCAGCTCCAGTTCGGCGATCCGCTGCTCCAATTCTGATCGCTGGTAGCCGTCGCCGGCCAGTGCAGTGCGGAACTCGACGCCGCGCTGTTTCAGCAGGCCGAGTGCCTCGACCAGCACATGAAAGCCTTTCACCGGGTCGAGCCGGCCGATCGCGCCGATCAACGGCGGTTGCTGCCAGCGGCGGGGGGCGAACTGCACATTCGGGTCGAAGTTGCCCATATTGGGGATATGGAACGCCGGCTTGCCGCCGGCGCCGAAGCGCACCATCTCGCGGCCGATATGGCTCGAGATATTGAAGAACGCATCGGCCCGCGCCATCCGCTTGACGTTGTTGCTGTGGCTGACGCCGACCACTCGGGCCTGGCTGCGCGCCGCGCGCTTGAACAGCGCCACTGAACGGCTGCAGTGGGCGATCACCAGCTCCGGCCGGAAGCGGCGCACCAGCCGCCAGGCGTTCAGCGTGGCGGCCAGGTCATAGTGGCCGCTGTTGCGCAGGGTGACCAACTCGACATTGGCCGGCAGCTTGGTGCTGTCGCTGACCTTGCTGCGCTCCGCCACCAGGATCACCTGGTGGCCCAGTTCGGTCAGAATCTCGGCATAGTCGACCACGACCTGCCAACGGCCGCCGGTGGCGTCGCCCAGTACGCTGTTGATGATCTTCATGAAAACTCTGCTGCTGCCTGTCATTCGCGGTGGCCGCAGTATACCCTGTTTGCCCCGGCTGCGAAGACCGGCCGGGCGATAGAACTTGGTACTACGGGTAGTTGAAATTGAACTCAGGGACTCTTTTGATCACCGGTGGCGGCGGCTATATCGGCAGCCACACGGTGGTGCAGTTGCAGGCCGCCGGTTACCGGCCGCTGGTGCTGGACAACCTCAGCAACTGCGTGCCGGCGGTGTTTGAGCGTATTGAGCAGATCAGCGGCCAGCCGGTCGAGCTGATCGAGGGCGACGTGCGCGACAGTGTATTGCTGGAACGGATCTTCAGCCGGTACCCGATCGATGCGGTGATCCACTTCGCCGGCCTGAAGGCGGTTGGCGAGTCGGTGCAGCAGCCGCTACGTTACTACCGTCATAACGTACAGGGTTCCCTGACCCTGTTCGAGGCGATGCAAAGGCACGGCTGCAAGCGGCTGGTGTTCAGCTCCTC
This sequence comes from Marinobacterium arenosum, assembly GCF_019795155.1. GTDB lineage: Bacteria > Pseudomonadota > Gammaproteobacteria > Pseudomonadales > Balneatricaceae > Marinobacterium_C > Marinobacterium_C arenosum. The sequence continues at coordinate 26,129 of NZ_JAILYN010000012.1, forward strand.
GGCCACGGTCTACGGCCCGGCCGCAACGATGCCGGTCAATGAGCAGGCGCCGCTGGCGGCCTGCAACCCCTATGGCCGCAGCAAGCTGATGGTCGAGGAGATGCTGGGTGATCTGGCCGCCGCCGATTCCGACTGGCAGATCGCACTGCTGCGCTATTTCAACCCGGTCGGCGCCCACCCCAGCGGCTTGATCGGCGAAGACCCGGTCGGCGTACCCAACAACCTGCTGCCCTACGTGGCCCAGGTGGCGATCGGTCGGTTGCCGCAGCTGCAGGTGTTCGGCGACGACTACCCGACCCCGGACGGTACCGGGGTGCGCGACTATATCCACGTGATGGATCTGGCCGACGGCCATCTGAAGGCGCTGCAGGCGCTGACCGACGGGCATGGCTGCGTGCCCTACAATCTGGGCACTGGACGCGGTTATTCGGTATTGGAAGTGGTGGCTGCGTTTGCCGCCGAAAGCGGCCGGCCGGTGCCGTACGATATCGCGCCACGCCGGGCGGGGGATGCGGCGATCAGCTACGCCGACCCGACCTTCAGCCGGCAACAGCTCGGCTGGCGGGCGAGCCGCGACCTGGCCGAGATGGTGCGCGACCACTGGCGTTGGCAGCAACGGAATCCGAACGGTTATCCGACCGAGTAGGGCGTTGTTTTCCCTGATTACGGGCTTTCGGAATGGCTGCGGATCAGCTGCCAAAGGTACTGCAGCGGGTCTTCCAGCCGCTGGCCTTCAGCAATGCCGTTGACCCGCTCCAGCTCGGCGATGGCGCGTCGTTCCAGCCAGCCACGGCCGACCAGCCGCTCCAGCGCCGCCAGGTAGCGCGGTTCGGGGGTCATATCCTGCGGTGAAAGCGCGGTAACCGGTTTGCCGCTGCTGACCGCCTCGGTCAGCATCGACAGGCTGTCCTCGCTGCAGAAGATCCGCTCGGCGGCGCCCAGGTAGGCCGCCATCACCTTGCGCGGCTGCTGGCCCCACCAGACCGTATCGGCCAGCGCTTGCGGCTTCAGGTTGGCCGCCAGCAGCTGTTCCACCTCCACTCCGGTGCGCGGCGAGCTGGTCACCAGCCAGCGGATCTGGCGCTGCTCGGCCAGCCGGTTCATCTGCTCGGCCAGATTCTGCCAGTCTTCCGGCTGGAAGCGGTATTCGCTGGTGGCGCCGCCGATCAGCATGGTCCACAGCGGGCCGTCCAGCATGCTGGTCAGCTCGCCGCCGGCCTGGGCCAGCTGGCTGCGGTTGATCGGGCTCGGCGCCAGCGGCATCACCAGGTTGTTGGGGGCACCGATCGGCTCCAGCGTCAGCACCAGGCTGAACAGCTCCGGTTTCAGGCCGCGCAATGAGCCGATGAAATAGTTGCGACAGCCGAAGTGCTCGGCCAGGGCGGCGTTCAGGAAAGCGGTGTTGCCGCCGGTGGAGATGATCAGTTCCGGCCGCTGGTTGGGCAGTTCACGGCGGTACATCGCCTCCACCCAATGTCGGTGCAGCGCCGGGTTGCTGTTCAGGCCGGCACGCATCAGTTTGCGCAGCGGCTTGGCGCGCAGCCGCACCTCCAGCCAGTGCTCACTGAGCTGATAGCCGCAGGCCAGCGCCTGCAGCAGCCCCTTGCTCTGGTTGTAGTGGCCGGGGCGACCATCGCTCAGGCACCAGACGGTCAGCGGCGTTTTTTTCGGCTCGGTATTTTGCTCGGTATTCGGCTCAGCCATCGCAGAGCTCCCGGTACAGGGTCAGGGTTTGGTCGAGCATCGCCTGGCGGCTGAAGCGCTCCCTGGCGAAGTTAAAGTAGGGTTGATACTGCTGATAGTAGCCGTCCAGGTCGGCCAGCGCCCGGTTGATCGCCCGGGCCAGCGCCTCGGGGTTGTTCAGCTCCACCAGCAGTTCGGCCGGCAAAACCTCGTTGGCGACCGGTACGTCGGTGACCACCAGTGCCCGTTCGGCCAGCAGGCTTTCTGCGAACACATAGGAGAACCCCTCGCGGCGCGAGCTGATCACCACCAGCGGGCTGTGCGCCAGCAGCTCGGGCACGTCGTCGCGCTGACCGAGCAGGGTGACTTTGTCCCGCAGGCCGAGCTTGTCGAGCTGTTGCTCCAACGCCGCCCGCAACGGCCCATCGCCGGCAATCCGTAGCTGGGCATCTACCTGCTGCCAGGCGTCCAGCAGCAGGTCGAAGCCTTTTTCCTCGACCAGCCGGCCCACCGCCAGCACTTGAGGTTGCGATTGCCGCGGCGGCAGCGGCTGGGCCGGGGCGGCTTCGATACCGTTGTAGATCACGCTGAACCGGTCGAGGCCGAGTCGCTCGCCGGCCTGGCGGCTGACGCAGATGCAGTGGTCCAGCTGCTGGTAGAACGCCGCTTTCTTTTTCAGCCCGTGCACGGTGGCCAGCTTGATGCCCGGCAGCCAGCGACGCAGTGCGGCCAGGATACGGGCCGCCTTGCCGCCCTGGGCGTGGATCAGGTCCGGCTTCTCCTGGCGGATCAGCCGGGCCAGTTGCCACAGCATCAGCGGGTTGCGGCGGCTGCGACTCAGATCCAGGCTGCGGTAGCGCACCTGGTCGTTGAAGCGGTCGCGGTATTTGTCATGGGCGACGGCGACCAGCTGGCAGTGGCCGGCCAGGTCGTTGCCCAGTTCGACGAAGTGCTTCTCCAGGCCGCCCTCCTCGGCGCCGCCCATCAGCATCAGGATCTTCATGCCGCTGTGTGTCTCCCTATCCGCGCCGACCGGTGCGCAGCCGCAGCCGGAACGCCAGCCAGTTGTCCTTGCCGGAGATCTTGACCCGCTTCAGTTCGAACGGCTTGGCCGCCGGATCAGGATCGATCCCCTCGACGGTGGTCACCGCGTTGGCGAAGCCGGCCTGCTCGGCCAGTGCCACGTCCTGCGCATCGTAGATGCCGAACGGGTAGGCGAAGCTGGCCAGCCGGGTGTTGAACTGGGCCTCCAGCGCTATTTTGCTGTCGCGGATCTCGGCCAGCTTGGCGGCCGCGTCCAGCTTGGCCAGGTTGGCGTGGGTGCGGGTATGACCGCCCAGCTCCCAGCAGCCAGAATCCAGCATCTGGCGGACCTGGTCGTCGCTGAGCTTGGCTTCGCGCATCAGTTCGCCGCTGTCGTGATGGGCCTTCTTGCTGGTCGACCAGTCGCGCTCGAAGCGATCCTCCACCAGGTAGAGGGTGGCGCGGGCGTTGTATCGCTGCAGTACCGGGTGGGCGTTGCGGAAGTTGTCCTCGAAGCCGTCGTCGAAGGTCAGCGCGACGGTTTTCGGCGGCAGCTTTTGCGGTTCGGCCAGCTCGGACATCAGCGCGAAGTAATAGCCGTGGTCCGCCAGCCATTTCACCTGGCGCTCGAACATCGCCGGCGGCACCCGCAGTTTGTTGAACTTGGCACCCGGCTTCTGCTCGCTGACCATGTGATACATCAGCAGTCGTGGTGCACTGTCCGGTACCGCCTTGCGCCACCACTTGTAGCGTTGGCTGAACAGCACAGCGACCAGAATCAGCAGGATCGGCAGTAACCAGCTCATGACAGCAGCTCCCGGTAGATCGCCAGGGTATTGGCCAGCATGTCATCGAGCAGGAAGCGGTCGTTGGGCTGCGGCTGCTGCGGGTGCTGCAGCAGGTCGGTCACCACCCGTTGCAGCGCGGCGGCGTCCTTCAGCGGAACCCGGCCGGCCGGGAACAGCGCGGCGAGGATCTCGCCGACGCCGCCGTGGTCGTAGCCGGCCAGCGGTACGCCGAGGCTGAGCGCTTCTAGCGAGGTACGGCCGAACGACTCCGGCTTGGTGGACAGCGACAGTACCAGGTCGGAGACCGCGTAGATGTCGCGGATATCGCTGCGGTTGCCGGTGAAGGTGATGTGCTCGGCCAGGCCGCGCTGCTGTACCGTGCGGTACAGCTCCTCGGCGTAGGCTTTGCGCTTGGCATCCTCGCCGCCAACGATCAGGCCGTGCACCGGCTGGCCCTGCTTGACCAGCGCGTCGATCAGTTCGATCAGGTCGTGGTGGCCCTTCAGCCGGGTCAGCCGGCCGGGCAGGGTGATCACCTGCTTGCCGGCCAGCTGCGGGTACTGCTGGCGCCACTGGGCCAGCCACTCATCGCTGGGCCGGTAGTCGCGCGGGAAGGCGTCCGGTTCGATCCCGCGGTAGACCACCCTAACCCGTGTCATATCGGTTGTCGGATAGTTGTCGGCAATGTAGCGGCGCACGGTGTCGGACACCGCGATTACCCGTTCGCCCTTGCACATGATCGCGCTGTAGCGGGACACTGAGTAGAGCCCGTGTACGGTGGTCACCAGCCGCGGCCGATCGTTGGCCGGCAGCCCTTTCCAGGCCAGGTAGACGATCCAGCCGGGCAACCGCGAGCGCACATGCAGGATGTCCGGCCGCTGCTGGCGCAGCCAGCAGCGCAACGGCCGCACATGGCGCAGGGTCCACAGCGACTTGCGGCCCAGGTCCCACTGAATATGCTGGCTGCCATCGCGTTCCAGCTCGGCCACCATGCGGCCGCCGGCGGAGATCACCAGGGATTGATGGCCGGCCTCGACCAGCGCCTTGGCGACCTCCAGGGTGCCGCGCTCGACGCCGCCGCCGTCCAGGTCGGGCAGAATCTGAATGACTTTCATGCAGTTCCTTTAATATCCATCAGGCTCTTTCAAACTTCGGTCAGGCTACCGGCGCACCTTTTGTTCTTTACTTCTACGGGGCCGTTCAGAGCCGCCAGCGGTGCAAAATCAATGATGCACAGCGGGCCGCCTCGTTAAAGGGCTCGGCCGGCGGCGCCAGCGGCTGGCCCGGCGTCCAGTCCTGGTAGCGGGTGACCCGTTGCTGTTCGACCAGCTGCTGCAGGCCGCTGGCGATCCGGCTGTTGGCCTGTTGCGGTACCTGCAGGATGCCGGTGGCGCAGCCGGCACTGAGTGCCTCGTAGACCATCGATACGCTGTCGCCGCTGACCCAGCACTGGCCTGCGCGCGGCAGCTGCTCGGCCAGCCAGCCGGGGCCGGTCTGCTCGAACGGTACGATCTCCAGATTGCCGAGCGATTGCGCTTGCAGCAGCGGCAGCAGCTCGGCCGGGGTGCGGCGTGAGGTGGTCAGCGTCCAGCGCATATCCGGCGGGCTCTGCCGGCAGATATGCATCAGCTGGCCGATCAGCTGGCCATTGTCCCAGCCGAAATGTTTCGATGGGCCGCCGATCAGCAGCATGCCGCGCATCGGCTCGGGCCGGCCCGGCTGCATCCGGTTCAGCGCGCCGGCGGTAGTAACGATATTGTTGCGCTGCGCCGGCCGGTCGTGGGCCGGGATCAGACAGAGATCGTACCAGCCGGTCGGCAGGCTCGGTTTCATCAACAGCACCGTGCGGGCGCCGAACGCCCGGCCGGCGGCCAGCAGACTCAGGTGGGTGCCGTGACCGGCGCCGATCACCAGCGCCGGGGGCTCGCCATCGACCGACTCGGGCCAGCGCTTGCGCAGCAGACTGGTCAGGGCCTGGCCGGGTTTCAGCGGCGCGGTCTGGTGCTGCTGCCAGTCGGGTCGGAACCGGCGCAATGCATCGGCCAGGCCGAGGCTCTGGTTGAGATGGCCGGGTTTGCCGTCGCTGATGATCCACAGTCGTGTCACAGAGGGTCCGTCGGTGCAGATGGGATAACGGGCGGTACGCCGTTGGGCGACCGGTTTCTGGGCGGCCCACAGGGCCCGCCGGGCATAACCGGCCATGATACTAGCAGCCTCTCTGAGTTAACACTGATCTACTGCGGAAAAGCCGTTTTTGGCCGTTTTTTGAGTTCTTTATCGTGAAATAGAACCACTATTCGTATCAAAAGAACTCAACAACTGCCTCAAAACGGTCCTTCTCCTTGCGACGATCGATCAAGCCGGACAAACTGCTGGAGTCTGTGCTCAACGCCCAATAGACCGCTCCGGACACTTGGCGGCACCAGCGCGGTTGATTTGTTGCTCTTTTGGCGATAGGGCAATTCCATTTTCGGACAGGATGCTTACAATCGACTGTCTTGACGCAGGGAATATCCGTGGCCCTGCCGCCCCAGGACATCCGGGGCGTCCAATAATAAACGCTTTATTTTTAGGAAGGTCGCTATGGCTGCTTTTGGTTCTGTTTTCATGCCTGAAATGGCAATTTCCTGGTTCGATGGTTCCGAGTGGAGCCCGACCGAGATCGTCTCCAGCGACAGCATCCAGTTGCACCCCGGCGCCCATGTGCTGCACTACGCCAGCACCTGCTTCGAAGGCTTGAAGGCGTTCCGTCACGAGGACGGTTCGATCAAGATCTTCCGCATGGATCGAAACCTGGCCCGTTTTGCGCAGAGTTCGGAACTGCTGGCACTGCCGGCGATCGACCAGCAGGCTACCGGCCAGATGATCGTCGATATCGTGCGCCGTTTCGCCTCCGAAGTACCGGCACCGCCGGGGTCGATGTACATCCGGCCGACCCATTTCGGTACCGAGCCGGCGATCGGCAAGGCGGCGGCACCGTCGTTGACCTCCTGCCAGTACGTGCTGCTGTCGCCGGTGGGTGACTATTTTGCCGGTGGCGACAAGGCGCTGCGGCTGCTGGTGGATGACGAAGGGATGCGTTGCGCGCCGCACAACGGCATGATCAAGAGCGGCGGCAACTACGCCAGCGCGCTGCGGCCGATCATGAAGGCCCGTGCCGAAGTGCAGGCCGACCAGGTGCTGTTCTGCCCGAACGGCGACGTACAGGAGACCGGCGCCGCCAACTTCCTGCTGATCGACGGCGACGAGCTGATCACCAAGGCGCTGGACGAGAGCTTCCTGCACGGCGTGACCCGCGACTCGATCCTGACCCTGGCCCGCGATCTGGGGCTGAAGGTGTCCGAGCGCGAGCTGAGCGTCGACGAACTGCTCGACCGTGCCGGCAAGCCGGGTTGCGAAGCGGCGCTGTCCGGCACTGCGGCGGTACTGGCGCCGGTCGGCACGCTGATCTACCACGGCCGTGAATACCAGGTCGGCAACGGCGGCATCGGCGAGACCACCGTCAAATTGCGCCAGGCGCTGAACGATATCCAGTGGGGCAAGGCGGAAGACCGCCACGGCTGGCTGACCAGCATCTGATCATCAGTCCGCCCGGAATCGAACCAAAAAGCCAGACTGAAACGTCTGGCTTTTTTGTCTTTGTCGTTTGGCTGTATATCGTCAGGTGACGGCCGTCGTCTGCGCCAGTCAGAGGGCATGAATAAGGATCTCGGATTAGAGGGAAGCATCTACATCAGCGCCGCGTGGGCACAAAAAACGTGCCCACCCTACAAGGCTATACGTCGAACCCTATAGGGCGCCAACCGGGGCGCCTCCGCCGTAGACGGTTAAAAACGCCTGCCGCTATTTGGGTGATTGGACCTGCCCGGCCGGACTGGTCCTGAAATCAGCTGGAATCATGCCGAACGATCCGATTCGATGAACGGCTTTCCGCTTTCCGCTTTCCGCTTTCCGCTTTCCGCTTTCCGCTTTCCGCTTGAAGCTGTTAGCTGTTAGCTGTTAGCTGTTAGCTGTTAGCTGTTAGCTGTTAGCTGTTAGCTCCCCCTTGGGGGTCACTCCGATCCCATCAAATCCCGCCAGATCCGGCTGACCTGGTCGCGGCAGTCGGTCATCTCACGATCGTCGATCACGCTGCCGGACTGGCCCTGCAGGGTCAGCCGGTGGCCCACCGAGCGGTACGCCTTGTAGGTTTCGCGCAGCAGTTCGGTATCCACCGCCGGCAACAGGCCAACCCGTTCGACCGCGTCGAGGATGCGGATGTTGTCGGTGAACTCCATCAGCTCCGGATACTGCCAGCCGTGCGCCAGTACGCAGTACTGCACCATGAACTCGATATCGACGATGCCGCCCTGGTCCTGCTTGAGATGGAACACCGAGGCTTCATCGCCGCTGTTCTTGCTGCCCAGGTGGCTGCGCATCTTCTCGCGCATCTCGACCACTTCGCCGGTCAGCTTGTCCTGCTCGCGCTTGGCACCCAGCACCTCTTCGCGCACCGCTTCGAAGCGCTGTTGCAGCGCCGGATCGCCGGCCACCACCCGGGCCCGCACCAGGGCCTGGTGTTCCCAGGTCCAGGCCTCGTTGAGCTGGTAGTCGCGGAACGCCTTCAGGCTGCTGACCAGCAGGCCGGAGTTGCCGGACGGTCGCAGCCGCATATCCACTTCGTACAGCTGGCCGGATGGCGTGAAGGTATTGAGGATATGGATGATCCGCTGGCCGAGCCGGGTAAAAAACACCGAGTTGGCGATCGACTTGTCGCCGTCGGTGAACAGGTTCGGATCGGTATCGTGGATAAACACCAGGTCCAGGTCGGAACCGTAGCTCAGCTCGATACCGCCGACCTTGCCGTAGCCGAGCACGATGAAATCGAGCTCGCAGGGCACGCCGGCCTCCTTCATCGGCAGGCCGTGTTTCTCGGTCAGGTTGCGCCAGGCGATATCCAGTACCGCCTCGAGGATCGCCTCGGCGGTCCAGGTCAGGTAATCGCTGACCTTCATCAGCGGCAGTGCGCCGGTGATGTCGGACGCGGCTACCCGCAGCAGGTGGGCGTGCTTGAAGTAGCGCAGCGCCTCCATCAGCTGCTCGACATCATCCTCGGGGATGCGCAGCAGCTGCTGGCGCAGTTCCGCCTGCAGCTCGGCTTTGTTCGGGGGCGCATAGAGGCTGCGCGGGTCGATCAGCTCGTCGAGCAGGATCGGCTGCTTGCTGAGCTGCTCGCCGAACCAGGGGCTGGCGGCGCAGAGCCGTACCAGCTGCTGCAGCGCCATCGGGTTCTCCGCCAGCAACACCAGATAGGCGGAGCGGCGCAGCACCGCCTGCACCAGTTTCAGCACCCGCGCCAGGGTCTCGCTGGCGTTGTCCACCCGGCTGATCGCCTGCAGCAGGCTGGGCAGTACCGCCAGCAACCGTTCGCTGGCGATCTGCTGCAGCATCTGCACGGTGCGCGACTGGCGCAGGTCGCGCAGTTGCTGCCAGGCGGCAGCCGGGTCGTCGAAGCCTTTTTCGGCCAGCAGTTCGATCGCCTGTTGGTCATCGATCTCGGTCTGCCAGAGCAGCAGCCAGTCGCCCAGCTGATCGCTGTCCGCCTGGCTTTCATCCTCCTCGGCGGGGGCAATCACATCGGCGAAGTGCTGGCGCACCATCGCCCGGCAATGCTCCAGCTCGGCGGCGAAGGCCGGCCAGTCCGGGTAGCCCATGCTGAATGCCAGCCGGGCCTGTTCGAGCGGGCTGTCGGGCAGCTCCTGGGTCTGCCGGTCGGCGACCGCCTGGATCGCGTGTTCGGTGTTGCGCAGCAGGGTATAGGCGGTGACCAGCTGGTCGACCGCTTCTTCCGGCATGCCGACCACCTCCGGCAGCAGTGGCAGGATGTTCAGCAGTTCACGCTGTTGCAGTCGGCTGTCGCGGCCGCCGCGGATCAGCTGGAATGCCTGGGCGATGAACTCCACCTCGCGGATACCGCCGGAGCCGAGCTTGACGTTACCCTCCAGCCCCTTGCGGCGCACCTCGCGGTTGATCATCTGCTTCATGTCGCGCAGCGATTCGAACGCGCTGAAGTCGATATATTTGCGGTAGACGAACGGTCGCAGCAGCGTCAACAGCTCGGCGCCGGCCTGTTTGTCGCCGGCCACCACCCGCGCCTTGATCATCGCGTAGCGCTCCCATTCACGGCCCTGGTCCTGGTAGTAGCTCTCCAGCGCACCGAAGCTGGCGGCCAGCGGACCGGCGCTGCCGAACGGCCGCAGCCGCATATCGACCCGGAATACGAAACCGTCGACAGTGATATTGTCCAGCGCCTGGATCAGCTTCTTGCCGAGCCGGATAAAGAAATCCTGGTTGGCCAGGGTCTTGCCGCTGCCGTCGGTCTCACCGTTGTGCGGGAAGGCGAAGATCAGGTCGATATCGGATGACAGGTTCAGCTCGTTGGCGCCCAGCTTGCCCATCCCCAGCACCACCAGCCGCTGCGGCTGTAACTGGCCCTTGCTGTCGCGTGCCATCGGTTGGCCGTAGCGCTGGCTAAGCTCGTCATGCAGCCAGTCCAACGTGCGGTCGATACAGGCGTCGGCCAGCCAGGACAGTTCCCGGGTGGTGGCCCGCATATCGGCCAACCGGGTCAGATCGCGCCAGATCAGCCGCACCTGTTCGCGCTGGCGGAACTGACGCAGCAGCCGGTGCAGACCAGCTTCATTCTCGGCTTCGCTCAGCAGTTGTCCGAGTGCCGAGGCATAGTGGTCGGTGTCGTAGGCGCGGTACAGGTCGCCGCTGGTGCAGAGTTCGGCCAGCAGGTCGCTGCGTCGCTGCAGCTGTTCGGCGACGAAGTCGCTGCCAACCAGCACCCGGCTAAGGTCGTCGATAAAGCGGTCCGGTTGGTCGGGCAGGCTGTCGAGCTGGTCGGCGATGACAGACCAGTGTTTTTGCAGTAGCGGGTGCAGGGTCTCGGGGACCCGGTCGAGCGGGGCGGCAACCATCGGCGCAATCTCCTGTCGGAACGCCGGCCCGCCTCGCGGGTGGTAAGCGGGTCCGGGCTCCGGCTGTTCAATCCGTTTCTGAGCTGTTATGCCGCCAGAATATCAGAAACCGGGCGGGCAAAGTCTGCTCCCTGTCATTCCGCCTGGTCGAGTCGCTGGTTGGCGCGTTCGCGGTGCTGCGGCTGCCAGTACTGGCGCCAGCTGCGCTGTTGCAGTGCCTGGCCCAGCAACAGCGCGCAGAGACCCGGTTCCAGAGTCTGGTTAAGCAGCTCCACCCCCTGGTGCGCCTTCTCCTGCTGATGGGCGCTCCAGTCCGTGCCGGCCGGGCCGAGCAGCTCGCGGCAGCGCTGCCAATCGAGCAGCGGCTGCAGTCGGCCGATCAGCTTGTCCAACAGTGGGCTCAGTGGGTCGTCAGCCTTCAGCGGCGCCAGGTCGCTGAAGCGGGCACGCAACGCGCTGACATTCAACAGCGATGCCAGCGCCTGTTCGACGTACTGCCACTGCCGGCTGAATTGCCAGGCTTCCAGCAGCCGTGGCCAGGCCTGAAGCTCCTGCTGCAGCAGCTGGCAGTAGACCTGCTCCAGCGTCAGCTCGCCAGTTGGCTTAGAGCGCTCCAGCGGTGGCCGATACTGCGCCGGCGCGTGCAGCCGGTAGCCGCGTTCGGCCTTGCTGATATCGCAGATCTGCAACGGCACATGGTGTGCCAGTTCCAGCGCCACGGCGAACAGGTCTGCCGGCTGGCCCTGTTTCAACTCCAGCTCCAGTTCACAGATCGGATCACTGCGCCGCTCGCCATCCTGTTCCAGCCAGGCTTCGCCGCGATCCAGCGCCAGCTCGATATCGACCGCTTTGCCGTCGGCGTTCCGGCTGCGGTAACGCCACAGCCGGCGGCTGAAATCGGTACTGAACGCCGGTTGGATCCCGCTGCTGTCCAGGCCGGCCAGCGCTTCGGGCCAGTCGGCCTCGGCCAGCCGCGCGAAATCCAGCTCCGGTCGCTCCAGCTCCCACTCCCATTCGTTGCGCTGGTGCAGTCCGGCGGCGGACTGGCCGCGGGTTTTCAGGGTCTGGATATAGCGCTCGCCGATGCGGCGGATACGCAGCGCGACCCGCTCGCGCTGCAGTGCCTGATCGGCGGTGTCGAAATAGTGGTTGCTCAATTCCCGTTCGCCCTGGGCCTCCGTCTCCGGCAGGTGAAACAGCGGTTGCTGCAGCAGCGAACCGAGGTAGTGCGGGTTGAACGACAGCTTGAGTTCAATCTCCTGGGCCATGGCCTATGCTCCAATCGGTAGTTCTGGGAACCAGCCCGACAGTTTATCCTAGCGGGGAATAAAAACGGATATATGTCAAAACGGTGATTGAATTATTGCCGTACGGCTACAAACTAATGACAGCTATCCGTATACTTCGCGCAGTTTTTAATCCGCACAGGTTGATCCTTATGGTGACCAATAATCCGATCATGCAGATGTTTACGCGCTCGCCGTTTAAACCGATGCAGGAACATATCGCCAAAGCACAGGCGTGTGCTGTGGAACTGATCCCGTTCTTCGAGGCGGTGTTTGCTGATGACTGGGGGCAAGCCGAACAGATTCAGAAGCGCATCGCCAAGCTGGAAGGGGAAGCGGATGCGATGAAAAAGGATGTTCGCCAGCATCTGCCGAAAGGGCTGTTTCTGCCGGTGGCGCGCACCGATCTACTGGAACTGCTGCGCATGCAGGACAAGATCGCCAACCGCGCCAAGGATGTCGCCGGCCTGATGCTGGGGCGCCAGATGGCGGTGCCGGAAGCGATTCAACCATTGATGAAAGATTACGTCCGCATGGCGTTGAGTACCTCCGAGCAGGCGCTGACGGCGATGAACGAGCTGGACGAACTGGTGACCAGCGGCTTCGGCGGCCACGAGATTGATGCGGTGGAAAAGATGATCCATCAGCTGGACGACCTGGAGCATCAGACGGACGAACTGGAACGGGAGATCCGCAGCGCGCTGTTCCAGATCGAGAAGGATCTGTACCCGATCGACGTGATGTTCCTCTACAACATCATCAACTGGATCGGCGATATCGCCGACCGAGCGCAGCAGGTAGGCAGCCGTCTGCATCTGTTGCTGGCCCGTTAATCCTTATCTGATATCTGAGTTTCAATTATGGAAATCATCACCCAGTACGGTGATGTCATCGTATTGATGGCATGCGTATTCGGTTTCTTTATGGCCTGGGGCGTTGGTGCCAATGATGTGGCCAACGCCATGGGCACCTCGGTCGGCTCCAAAGCACTGACCCTGAAGCAGGCGATCATTATCGCCATCATCTTCGAATTCGCCGGCGCCTGGCTGGCTGGCGGCGCGGTGACCTCCACCATCCGCAAGGGGATCATCGATCCGGCGCTGCTGTCCGGCACCCCGGAACTGCTGGTGTACGGCATGATGGCGTCACTGCTGGCGGCGGGTATCTGGCTGCTGGTGGCGACCCACTTCGGCTGGCCGGTGTCGACTACCCACTCGATCGTTGGCGCGATCGTCGGCTTTGCCGCGGTCGGCATCTCTGCCGATGCGGTGAACTGGGGCAAGGTGAGCAAGATCGTCGCCAGTTGGGTGGTGTCGCCGGTGACGGCCGGCTTTATCGCCTTCTTCCTGTTCCGCAGCGTGCAGAAGTTGATACTGGACACCGACGATCCGTTCAAGAATGCCAAGAAGTATGTACCGGGTTATATCTTCATGGTCGGCTTCATCGTCGCCATGGTGACTTTTACCAAGGGCCTGAAACATGTCGGTCTGCACCTGAGCTGGGGTGAGAGCGCGCTGATCTCGGTCGGCTTCGGCATCGTGGCGATGCTGGTGGGTATGCAGATGCAGAAGAAGGTTCAGCCGAACCCGGAAGCGGACCGCGATTACCACTTTGCCAGCGTCGAGAAACTGTTCGGCATCCTGATGATGTTCACCGCCTGCGCCATGGCGTTCGCCCACGGTTCCAACGACGTGGCCAACGCGGTCGGCCCGCTGGCGGCAATTGTCGGCGTGGTCTCCGCCGGCGGTGAGGTGGCTCAGAAGTCGGCGATGCCGGTCTGGATCCTGCTGCTGGGTGGTGGCGGTATCGTTGCCGGCCTGGTGATGTACGGCCACAAGGTGATCGCCACCGTCGGTAACAACATCACCGAGCTGACGCCGAGCCGCGGCTTTGCCGCTACCCTGGCCGCAGCCACCACGGTGGTGGTCGCTTCCGGTACCGGTCTGCCGATTTCGACCACCCATACGCTGGTCGGCGCAGTGCTCGGCGTGGGCATCGCCCGCGGTATGGCGGCACTGAACCTGCGCGTAGTCGGTACCATCGCTGTCTCCTGGGTGGTGACCCTGCCGGCCGGTGCCGGCCTGGCAATCATGTTTTTCTTCATGTTCAAGGGAATGTTCGGCTGAGCTTCGCTGTACTTTCTTTGATCCCCTTCCGCCCGGCCGTTTACGGCCGGGCTTTTTATTTCTTTTAATATCTGTTTCGCACACTGTTGCCGAACGCCTCCCCGTCGAACTGGCCGATAGACCGATCCGGGTAAAGGTTGCACAATGAACAGCAACCCATTGCCGAAAGGACAGCCCGATGCGCAACGCCTGCCCCGACCTGGTCACCATGCTGGCCGAACTGATCGCCAGCCCATCCGTCAGCTGTACCCAACCGGCGCTGGATCAGAGCAATCTGGCAGTGATCGAGAAGCTGGAAACCTGGCTGTCAGGGTTGGGCTTCAGCACCGAAGTGATCCCGCTACCCGGCCAGCCGGGCAAGGCCAACCTGATCGCCACCCTGGGCAGTGGTCCCGGCGGTCTGGTGCTGTCCGGCCATACCGATACCGTGCCTTGCAACCCGGAACTCTGGACGTCGGACCCGTTCAAGCTGGTGGAACGGGATCAGCGCTTCTACGGCCTGGGCAGTTGCGATATGAAGGGCTTTTTCCCGCTGGCGATCGAGGCGGCCAAGGCGTACCTGGACAAGCCGCTGAAACAGCCGCTGATCATCCTGGCCACCGCCGACGAGGAGAGCTCGATGGCCGGCGCCAAGGCGCTGGCCGATGCCGGCCGGCCGAAAGCCCGCTACGCAGTGATCGGTGAGCCGACCAGCCTGACGCCGATCTACATGCATAAGGGGATGATGATGGAGGCGGTGCGAATTCGCGGCCGGGCCGGCCACTCGTCCGACCCCAGCCTCGGCGCCAGCGCGCTGGAGGCGATGCACGCGGTGATGGGCGAGCTGATCGCCTACCGCGGCGAATTGCAGGGCAAATATAGCAACGCCGATTTCAAGGTCAGCGTGCCGACCCTGAACCTCGGCTGCATCCACGGCGGCGACAACCCGAACCGGATCTGCGGCTACTGCGAGCTGGAGTACGATCTGCGACCGTTGCCGGGCATGGCGATCGATGCACTGCGTCACGAGATCGACCACCGTCTGCAGCCGCTGGCCGAGCGCTTCGGTGTGGCGATTGAAACCGACGAGCTGTTCCCGGCGATTCCGCCGTTCGAGAACCGGCGTGATTCGGAGCTGGTTCTGGCCGCCGAGAAGCTGACCGGCCACCGCGCCGAACCGGTGGCGTTCGGTACCGAGGCGCCGTTCCTGCAGCAACTGGGGATGGATACCATCGTCATGGGACCGGGCTCGATCGACCAGGCGCACCAACCCGACGAGTACCTCGCATTGGACCAGATCAAGCCCTGCGTGGCGGTGCTGGAACAGCTGATCGGCAAATATTGTCTTTAAGATTTGAGTTAACAGATGAAAGTTGACAGTGTACTGTCGAGCCCGCTGAGTTAGCTGTTAGCTGTTAGCTGTTAGCTGTTAGCTGTTAGCTGTTAGCTGTTAGCTGTTAGCTGTTAGTTTTCGACCCCGTACCGATATGGACGGCCATTTTCCGGATAAACCCAACGTGATCGACGACATCAAAAAATACGTCAACTGGTTCCGCCACTCTTCACCCTACATCAATGCCCATCGCGGCAAGACTTTCGTGCTGATGCTGGGCGGCGAGGCGATCCTCGACAGCAACTTCAACAATATCGTGCACGATATCGCGCTGCTCAACAGCCTCGGCGTGCGACTGGTGCTGGTGCACGGTTCGCGACCGCAGATCGAACAGCGGCTGCAGGAGAGCAATGTCGATTCGCGATTGCACCACGATCTGCGGGTAACCGACAGCGAAACCCTGCAACGGGTGATCGAAGCGGCGGCGTCGACCCGGGTATTGATCGAGACCCGGTTGTCGATGGGGCTGGCCAATACGCCGATGCACGGCGCCCGTATCCGGGTGGTGTCCGGCAATTTCGTGACCGCCAAGCCGATGGGGGTGCACGAGGGGGTCGACCTGCGTCATACCGGCGAGGTACGGCGAATCGACCGCAAGGCGATCCAGCATCATCTGGACGCCGGTGAAATCGTACTGCTGTCCCATCTCGGTTACTCGCCGACCGGCGAGCTGTTCAACCTGACGGTGGAGGATGTCGCCACGGCGGCGGCGGTGACCCTGCAGGCCGACAAACTGGTGTTGTTCGGCGAGCAGAACGGTGTCACCGACAGTACCGGCGAGCTGCGCAGCGAGCTGCTCGCTCGCAAGGCGGAACGGCTGGTGCACCAGTACCTGTCCCGGCTGGAGGATGCGGAAACGCCACACAGCGAACTCTGTTGTCAGCTGGAGGCGGCGGTGGCGGCCTGCAACGGCGGCGTCGAGCGTAGTCACCTGATCAGCTATCGGGACGATGGCGCGTTGATCACCGAGCTGTTCACCCGCGAAGGGGCCGGCACCATGGTGCTGCGCGAATCCTATGAGCAGGTACGCGATGCCGGTATCGACGATGTCGGCGGTATCCTGGAATTGATCCGGCCGCTGGAGAAAGCCGGCGTGCTGGTACGCCGTTCACGCGAGCTGCTGGAGACCGAGATCGACCGCTTTACTGTAGTTGAGCGCGACGGTGCCATCATCGGTTGTGCCGCGCTTTATCCGTTTCCGGAGGAGGGCATGGCGGAGTTGGCCTGCGTGGCGATCTCCAACGACTACCGCGGCGGCCAGCGTGGCGATTCGCTGCTGGAAGCGGTCGAGCGGCAGGCGCGCGAGCAGCAGTTGAACAGGTTGTTTGTACTGACCACCCGCACTGCGCACTGGTTTATCGAGCGTGGTTTCGCCGAGGTGGCGGTCAGCGAACTGCCGGCCAAGAAACAGGAACTCTATAACCTGCAGCGGAATTCGAAGGTGTTCGTCAAGGCGCTCTGAACGAGCGCCGGCTGACGCCTCAGAACCTATACTGATCAGTCCCAGCCAACTCGCATGGAGCAGAACGATGGACAGGGAACCTTTGCCGTTACGGCAACCATTGCCATTCGAATTCACCGGCAGCGCTGGTGAGTATTTCCGTATCTGGATCGTCAACGTCTGCCTGACGGTACTGACCCTGGGGCTTTATGCCCCCTGGGCCAAGGTGCGTACCCGGCAGTATTTCCACGGCCATACCTGGCTGGACGGTGCCAGCTTCGAGTACACCGCCGACCCGATCACCCTGCTGAAGGGCTGGCTGGTGGTGATGGCATTGGTGGTCGGTTATACCCTGCTGGTGCCGATGGTCCCATTGCTGGACGCGATTATCGCCATCCCGCTGCTGTTGCTGACTCCCTGGCTGGCGCTACGCACGCTGAAGTTCAACCGTTACCACACCCGCTATCGCAATGTCCGCTTCGGTTTCGAGGCCGGCTACGGTAGCGCCTTAATGGTATTCGTACTGCTGCCGCTGCTGAGTGCGCTGACGCTGGGGCTGCTGCTGCCCTATATGTTCTATCGCCAGAAGCGCTGGCTGGTGGCCCACAGCCGGTTTGGCCAGGCAGGATTCGAAGCCCATTTCGGCTTCGCCATGTTCTACAAGACCTACCTGTTGGCGATGCTGCTGATGCTGGCGATGGCCGGTGGCATCGCGGCGCTGTTCGCGTTGCAATTGCTGCCGGTCGAGCTGACCGGCTTGATCGGCCTGGCGACAGTGCCGCTGTACTACTGGCTGTACGCCTTCCTGCGGGTGCGGATCACCAACATCGTCCATAACCACAGTTCGCTCGACCGGCACCGGTTGCAGAGCGCACTGCGGGTCTGGCCGTACTTCCTGATCCTGATCAGCAATACCCTGGCGATTGTGCTCAGCCTCGGGCTGGCGCTGCCCTGGGCGCGGGTCCGCATGGCCCGTTACCGGGCCGCCTGCACCAAGCTGCTGGCCGCCGGCGAGCTGGATAATTTCCTCCAGGCCCAGCAACAGGCGCAGAGCGCAATCGGCGAGGAGGTCGGTGAACTGCTCGATCTGGAGCTGGGGCTCTGATGCAACTGCAGGGCTATCTGTACGCCGCCGGCAGCTCCCGCCGTGAACCTGCCCGGCTCAGCGTCGACCCACAGGGCCGGGTCTGGTGTGCGCAGGAGTCGCTTGGTTACTGGCAGCAGTTGCAGGTCAGCGATCGGATCGGCAGCTCTGCCCGCTACCTGCAGCTGGTCGACGGCCGGCGCTTCGAATGCCGCGACAACGACACCATCGACCGCCTCGAACAGCGTTTCAACCCCAGTCCTTCGGGGCGCTGGCTGGCAACGATGGAGAGCCGCTTGCGCTATGTGCTGCTGGCGTTGCTGATCACCGTTGCCGCCGGATTCGGCCTGTTCCGTTACGGCATCCCGGTGATGGCCGAGCAGCTTGCCCGGCAACTGCCGGAACCGATGGTGCGCGAACTGGGCGGCTCGACATTGGCATTGCTGGACCGGCAACTGTTCAAGCCCAGCCAGTTGCCGGCGGAGCAACGCCAGTTGCTGCAGACGCTGATGGCCGAGTTGAACGGCCAACTGCCCGAAGCCGACTATCGGCTGCTGCTGCGCGATGGCGGCCCGCTGGGCGCCAATGCCCTGGCGCTGCCCTCCGGTGAATTGCTGATCACCGACCAGCTGGTGCAGCTGGCTGAACACCCGGACGAGCTCAGCGGCGTGCTGGCTCATGAGATCGGCCATCTGCAGCAGCGTCATCTGCTGCGTAGCCTGCTGCAGAACAGTGCGATGCTGGTGGTCCTGGCCGCGGTGACCGGCGACGTCAGCGCCGCCCAGGGGGTGCTGGTCGGCCTGCCCACCTTCCTGGTGGAGCAGCACTACTCCCGCCAGTTCGAGTTCGAAGCCGATGCCTTCGCCAAGCAACTGCTGTTGGCTCGGGGCCGTGACCCGGCCCGGATGGGCCAGTTGCTGGTGCGATTGGCCGAGCAGCAGGGGGGCGGCCAACCTGACTGGCTGGCGACCCATCCCAGTTCTGCCGAACGGCTGCAGCGGCTGCAGGCGCAATAAGCGCGCAGCGGCCGTTGGCCTCGCCAGGGGGAGGCATGCGCCAGATCAGCCCCCGCCCTCTTTTGTTGAAAATAATGGTTGAAATCCCACTGAAGGAGGCGTACTAATAAAGGCGTGGCCTTCGGAAGTGTTTGAAAAGGTTTATTTTATCTCCGTTTTCAGTTTGAAAATAAAATGCTTCCCCTGGTTGTGGTATGTAATAAATCACCCTGCATATTCTGCAGTAAGGATTCAAAATGATCATCAATATCACTAACCGCAACGATAAGGTATCTCCCGCTGTCCGTGAAAAAATCGAAGCTTGGCTGGGACAGAGTCAGAAGCGGTTCGATATGATCACCAGCGCCCAGATTACACTGGCTAAGGTCGACCAGCAGGATGAAGCTGAAGCCACCCTGCATGTGGCGGGCAAGGACCTGTTTGCCAAGGCGGTTGGCGATAACCTCTACGCCGCACTGGATTCACTGAGCGACAAGGTCGACAAGCAGCTGCTGAAAATCCGCAAAAAACAGACCCATAAAAAAGGCACACCGAAACCGCAGGAGATCGAGTCGGCTGTTGAATTGGATGATCTGGATGAGGAATAAGTTTAAGCCTGTCTCTCATTAGAAAATATTAGAAGGCAATAAAAGAAAGCGCATGGTTATTTTAATAGCTGTGCGCTTTTTTGTTTTTTATATTATTGTGGGCAGAATTTCTATAAGTGCGTGGTTGCCGCAGTCTCTAAACCCCCTCCTGCAAGAAAGCCGCGCTTCGTGGCAGCTCGCTTTTTATGCCCGTGGGTGCTGCGAGTCACTGTTTTGGTTTATAGCCAAAAGGGTCTCAGATAAATCCGCGGCTACACCGGGGTAGCGATCGTGCTGTGAACGCGAGGGTTCTTAACGTAAATCAATCGGATTGAACCAGGGCTGCTGTTGCAGGAAATCGGTCAGCTGTTCCATCAACACCCGTGCCCGGGCCGACAGACTGCGCCTATAGGGCCAGACCAGGTAGAGTTCCCGCCGCTGGCCCTGCCAGTGCGGCAATAGCTGTACCAGCTCACCGGATTGCAGTAGCGGATAGACCGCATTGAGCGGTGCCAGGGTAACGCCGGCGCCGCCTTTCACCAGGTTGATCGCCATCATCAGGTCGTTGCTGATATAGCTGTGCTTTTTCCGCAGTGTCTGACTTTCTCCATCACGGTTTGATAATTGCCACTGGTTCAATTGGCCGGTGGCGACGGTCGGTGTTTCCAGCAACTGGTCAATCCGCTCGGGCAATGGCTGATCCATGCTGGGCGAGGTGACCAGCACGGTATCGATATGGCCCAGCCTTTTCTGGATCAGCGTGGAATCCGCCTGCGGGCCGATACGGACCGCCAGGTCGGCCTGGGCCTGCTTGAGATCGATGGTGGCGTTGTTGAGGTCCAGCGTCAGTTCGATCTTCGGGTACTGGCGGATAAAGTCCGGCCAGAACGGGTCCAACGGGCCGACCGCCAGGTTGGTGGGGGCCAGTACTTTCAGCGGCCCGGCCAGGCTGTGCAGCGCCTTGTCCAACCCGCCGAGCCGTTGGTCCAGCGCCTGGATCAGTTCGGCGCATTCGTTGTAATAGGTTTCGCCCTCCTGGGTTAGCGTCAGGCCACGCGGTGAGCGGTGCAGCAGTTTGCAACCCAGTTGCCGCTCCAGCGCGCTAAGGCGCCGCGATACGGTGGCGACGGTGGTCTCCAGCCGCTCGGCGGCGGCGGTCAGACTGGCCTCTTCAACAGCCAGGGTAAACAGCTTAAGGTCATCCAGCATTTTACAAAATTGTAATAATGGCTTTTAGATTTAACTCTACTTACAAAAATGTTGCCTTGCTAGTCTGACCGCTCTGAAACCTCAGGAGCTGTTTATGAATTCCTACGACCTGATAGCCCGTATCCGGGTAACCGACCCGCAACGACTGGAAGAGGCCAGAAAAGAGCTGGCCCTGCTGGAACGGGAGACCCGCCATGAACCGGGTTGCCTGCAGTTTTCGGTGTTCGAGGACAACGATCGCGAAGGGGACTTTCTGCTGTGGGAATCCTGGCGGGGCAAGGAGTCCCTGGATGCCCATTTCGAGGCCGAACACACCAAGCGTTGCCTGGCGCTTGGGTTGACCGAAGTGGTCGAGATTACGCCGCTGACGCCGGTCGAGCGGCTGGGAGATGCGGCATGAAGTTCCGGCTCTGTTTCGCGTTCCTGCTGTCGCTGGTGCTGTCGTTCCTGATGACCGCCTGGGTGACCTGGCTGAACCTCGGTTTCACGGCGGATTTCATCAGCCGCTGGCTCAGCGCCTTCATCACCGCCTGGCCGGCAGCGGCGCTGATCTCCTTTACCCTGGCGCCGTCGGTACAGCGGCTGACCCGATATCTGGTGAATTTTTCTGATAATGGAAAAGGGGGCGGACGCAATGCCGAGCAGGGATAGTCTTCCATTCATCGACGCTCCTACATAGGAAGCGCTAGTGGATACGACCTGCCGAGCTCCGTTAACTCATAACTGTTAACTAAAAACTGTTCACTCAAAACTCAGCTACTCGGCAGGCTTAACTGAAATAACGCGCCGCCTTCGGGGGCCTCGGCGACGTTCAGATCGCCGCCGTAGGTGCTGAGGATGTCTACCGCCACCGCCAGACCGATCCCCTGACCCTGCACCGAGGTATCGGCCCGCTCGCCACGCTGCAGAATCTTCTGGCGCAGCGCCGGCGAGATGCCGGGGCCGTTGTCGGCGATCTCGATCTGCAGCCAGCGGCTGTTAACCGAGGCGCTGACCCGCACCTGGTCGTCGCCGTACTTGAAGGCGTTTTCCAGTAGGTTGCCGAGCAGCTCCATCAGGTCGCGCTCGTCGGCGGCGACGTTCAGGCCGTCCGGCAGCTCCAGCCGGGTATCGATCCCCTTGTCGCGGTAGACCTTGGCCAGCGCCGCCAGGATCCGCTCCACCACCGGTTTCAAGGCCACCCCGCCGGACAGTGGTGCCGGGCCCTGGCTTTTCACCGCCCGGGCCAGCTGGTACTGGACGATCTGGTCCATCCGATCGACCTGCTCCTCGACCGCTTGCTGGTAGTTCTGCTGTGACTGGGATTCTTCGGCTGCGCCGCGAATCACCGCCAGCGGCGTCTTCAGGCTGTGGGCCAGGTCGCCGAGCGTATTGCGGTAACGGCTGCGCTGCTGCTGTTCACTGTGTAGCAGCAGGTTCAGGTTATCGGTGACCGCCTGCACCTCGGTCGGGTAATTGCCCTGCAGCTGTTCGGCTTCGCCGGCTTCGATCCGCTTGAGGTCTGCCGCCAGTTGTTTCAACGGCTGCAGCCCCCAGGTCATGATGCTCCATTGCACCGCCAGCGCCAGCACCAATACGGCAACGAACCAGAAGGTCAGCTGCTTACGGTAGGCGGCCAGTGCATGGCTGGTCGGCTGGTCGCTTTCCAGCACGGTGAAAAGTAGATGGTGTTCCTTCTCCAGGGTTTCCCAGATCACCGGAAAACGGACCCGGTAGAGTTGATTGTCGGCCAGGTGGTCGAATTGCAGCTCGCCGGGCAGCGGCATCGGGTCGGGCGGCGGCAGAATGCTGTCGGCCAGCAGGGCACTGGAGGTAGTGCGCCACAGCAGTCGATTGTCGGCATCGTGCAGCGCGCCATAGAGACCGGATTGCAGCTGGTTGAAGCGCGGCTCGGTCAGCAGTTCCGGCATATGTACCTCGCCGCCGGCCACTTCGGCAGCGCCGATCAGCAGATAGACCTGGGTTTGCAGCCGGTCGCGCACCGCGGTTTCCAGGCTGTTGTGGTAGGACTCCAGCAGCGCCCACCAGGCCACCAGCATCACCAGTGGCATCAGCAGCATCGATGCCAGCAGCAGCCGGCTGCGTAGCGAGTTGGGCAGCCGCATCAGCCGTTGCCGGACTCGCCGGGCGGTTCGATACGGTAGCCCAATCCGCGCACCGTGGTGATCGGGTTCAGATCGCCGTCCGGGTCCAGCTTGCCGCGCAGGCGGCGCACGAACACCTCCAGCACGTTGCTGTCACGGTCGTAATCCTGGTGGTACAGGTGCTCGGTCAGCTCGGTCTTGGAGATGGTCTTACCGGCATTCAGCGCCAGGTATTCGAAGGTGCGGTACTCGTAGCTGGTCAGCTTGACCAGCTCGCCATGACGGTGCACCGTGCGGGCCACGGTATCGAGCTTGATCGGGCCGATTTCGATTACCGGCGAGGCGTGGCCGGCAGCACGGCGCAGCAGGGCGTTCAGCCGGGCGGCCAGCTCTTCCATATGGAACGGCTTGACCAGGTAGTCGTCGGCGCCGGCCTCCAGGCCGCTGACCTTGTCCTGCCAGTCGCCGCGGGCGGTCAGGATCAGGATCGGGAACTGGATATCATTGGCGCGCCATTGGCGAATCACCTCGATACCGGACAGCTTGGGCAGGCCGAGGTCGACGATCGCCAGGTCGTAAGGGAACTCCAGCCCCAGGTAGCGGGCCTCTTCACCGTCAGCCGCCTCTTCGACGGTATAGCCGCGGCCATTCAGCGAGCCGCTCAGCTGGCGGCGCAGGTTTTCATCATCTTCGACTAGCAGGATTTTCATACCGGTTTACTTCCTTTTCCGTTCAAGCGGACGACCGCTGTCGGCATCCATCATGATCTCGCGCACCCGGCCATCCGGCCGAACCAGCCGGATTCGGTAGGCGTTGCGACCGTCGCGTATCACCGGGTCGGCCTTGATCACCTTGCCGCCATACTGTTGCTGGGCTCGGCCAGCGGCTTCCTGCAGGGTGAGTTCCCGCTCGGCCAGCTGATACTGGCCGGGCCCGGCGACCGACTGGTTGGTGAGCAGTGGAAGCATCAGCAATCCCAGCAGTAACGGCTTCACGGAGTGTCGTAAAAAAGAGGAGAGAGCGTGCATCCACTGAACCTTCTGGTAAATCTGTTCAGAGCATCGGTCTTACATTCACCTTTACTCTGATCCGTTTGCCTGGGTGGTGTGCCGTCCGGGTATGGTAGATCCGTCCCCGGTAGCGGTAGGCGACTCGGTAGCCGGTAACCTCTTCATGATACTCCACATCCTCGGTATGGGCACAGCGCCGCTCGTTGCGGTAGCTGTGACCGGCGTAGCCGCGGTCGTTGAGATCATTGGCGATGGAGGCTCCCAGTGCCGCACCGATCACGGCCTGAACCTTTTTGTTGCTGTCATTGTGGCCGATCGCGTTGCCGATCGCACCCCCGATAACCGCCCCGACGATCTCGTCGGTGTAGGAGTCATTGCGGCGGTAGTCGACCCGCACCTGCTCGTTCCAACACTCCTGGCGCGGCACCCGGTAGCCGACCCGCTCATAGATCGGATCGACGTCGACCACCTTGGCGTAGTCGTAGCCTTTATAGCGATGATCATGGCCGTGGTGGCGATGGTCGGCCTGGGCTGTCAGCGGGCTGAGCAACAGCGCCGCCAGAATGGCGATGGTTGAACGTTTCATACTGACCTCCTTTGCCAGTCGGCGTTTCTAGCAGGCTGTCGGACTGTTACGCCGTAGATTGGTGCTAAGTCCGGCAGGCTGCCTGACACTGGAGATCAGCATAAGGCGGGGCAACTGAATTGGGTGTGAATGCAAGCTTGCAGCTAGATTGAGCGGTGTTGGTATTTTGGGTTCTTCACGCTTTAGCGGGAAAGTCTTGAACCCGTTGATGACACTTTGAGCGTCAAGTGTCAGGCAATTTGCAGCCCGGTTGATATGCTCTTTGGTGTTGCCGGTGACTGATCATGGCGCCGATGGGACCGTCTTTGGTCGCGGATAAATCCCCTCCTACAAGGACTGCGCCTCCTAGCCGCTCGCTCCGCGGGCGACGTCTTAACCATGTCGCGGTCAGCATGCCAGGTCCGCTGTTACAGGGGGCGTGCTGCGGCCGTTCAGGGCGGGAATAGCGGCAAGTATATGGCTGGCGTAAATGGTTCTGCCGTAACCCGCGACGAACCACAACGGAATCTTGTAGGGTGGGCACGTTTTTGTGCCCACATAGCGCTTATTGACCTGATGTAGCTCGATAATCCAACAAAAAGGGAGGCGATGCCTCCCGTTCGGGTTCCGCTAGCGCAGGGTTTCCAGTCGTCGGGCGACGGTGGTGATCTGATCGCTGCGCTCCAGCAGCGCCTTGGAGTCGCCGGCGTTGTTATTGATCAGCTGGTTGATCCGTTCCACCAGGCCATTGAGCTCGCGGCTGATCGCTTCCTGCTCGTCGGCGGCCACTGCGATCTGGGCATTGCGGTCCGCCACCGAGCTGAACGCTTCGGCGATCGCTTGCAGGCTGTCGCGGGCGTCGTTGACCTGGCCGACCGCCTGCTGGGTACCCTGTTGGCCGCACTCCATGCTGCTGACCGCCTGTTTTGAGCAGCTCTGCAGTTTGCCGATCATCTGTTCGATCTCGCCGGCCGACTGCTGCGACTTGGCTGCCAGCGAGCGGACCTCGTCGGCGACCACCGCGAAGCCACGGCCCAGCTCGCCGGCGCGGGCCGCCTCGATGGCGGCGTTCAGTGCCAGCAGGTTGGTCTGTTCGGCGATGTTCTTGATCACCGTCAGCACCGTGCCGACTTCGCTGCTGCCCTGCGCCAGTTCGTCGATCACCCGGGTGGTGTCGCCGATGGTGACGTACAGCTGGTCCATCATCTCGACCGCCGCATCCATCTGCCGCTGGCCCGCCCGGATGGTGTCGGCCACCGACGCGCTGGTGCCGTTGGCCTGCTCGGCGTTGCGTGCCACCTCCTGGGAGGCGATGCCCAGCTGTTGGGTGCTGCTGGCGATGATAGCGTTCTCTTCGCTGAGCTTGGCCGCGGCATTGGTGAATTCTTCGCTAAAGTTGCGCAACCCGATCGCCTGCTCTACCAGCTGGTGGGATTCGCCGTGCACGCTGTTGACCAGGCCGTGCAGCTTGTCGGCGTAGGCGTTGACCGCCGTGCGCAGCTGGCCGATCTCGTCCGGCCGATCGACGCTCAGCTGTTGGTCGTTATTGATATCGCCTTCGGTCAACTCCTCGATCTGAACCCGGGTATGGTTGATCAGCTTGAGCAATCCTTTCAGGTAGGAGAACGCCAGCAGCAGCACCAAGATCATCGGGCCGCCGACAATCAGCATCAGTTCGCCGTTGATATCGTCGGCCAGCCCCTCGATCTGGCTGAGCGGGGTTACCAGCGCCAGCGTCCAGCCGGTCTCCGGCATCCGGTACAGGTCGATCCGCGCGCCTTCGTCGAACTGCGGGTCATGTTCGATGGTCAGGCTGCGATGTTGCCCGGTGCCGGCGTTGCCCAGCTGTTGCAGGGCGGGGCGCAGCCAGGGGGCTTGTTGGCGCAGTTCGTCCAGCGTGGTGAGACTGCCGCGGGTGCGGGCTGACAGTTGCTTGTCCGGGAAGCCCAGCAGCTGGCCGTCGCTGTCCAGCGCGAAGGCGTAGCTACCGGTCTCGTCGGCCAGCTGGTCGAGGAACTGCTCCACCGCGTCCAGCGTCATATCGATGGTGCTGACGCCGTAGAATTTTCCGTCGCGCTGCATGGCGACGGTGCAGGTGATCATCGAGACGTTGGTGGCCGGGTCGAAATAGGCCGCCGACCAGCCGCAACGGCCGGCCGGCAACGTGCGGCCGACCTGGTACCAGGCCTCGTTGTGGTAACCCAGTTCGTTGAAGTCATCCAGGTAGCCCAACTGGCCGTTGCTGCGGGCCCAGAAGAAACTGCGCTTGTCGACCTTCGGATCGAAGGCGCCGGGCTCCGGCCAGATGCCGCCACCGGCAATGCCCGCATCGCCGTGCTTGTCGATCATCGCCGGCAAGGCCGATTTGGTCAGCGCGACATCCTTCGGCATATTGGCGGCGCTGTCGGCCAGCGCCACGGTCAGCGCCTCGATCTCCCGTATCCGGCCGTTGAGCCGCTGCATAATGGTCTGGGCGCGCTGTTCGATCAGCTGCCCGTTCAGAGACACCAGCTGGGGCTTGGCCCGCCACTGGATCACCGCCCAGACGCTGACCAGCAGCAGCGCCAGCACGATGACCGATCCAATCTGAATTTTTCGTTGAATATTGAGCGTGGCCACGATTGATCCCTTCTAATGCAGCTTCTGGGAAACTTTGGAGAGTGATTACCGAACAGTAACAATTCTCCCTCACCGGCAAAGCCTGTATCGGCCACGCTAATGACGAACTATTACGGATTGCGGGAACGGGAGTGGGCTTCGAGTTGATAGGTATGAGTTAACAGATAGACGTTAACAGATAGCAGAGGGTTCCACCGGCAAGTCGGTGGGGAGCTGCAAGCCCCGCCGGCCTTGGCACCTTATTTGTGGTCTTTTTGCTGCGCTTTGAGCTGACGGACCGAAAGAATCACGAAACGGACGTTATAGATCATGCCGATCGCCAGGGCGGTCGCGGCGGTGACGATAAACAACTTGCCCAGTGCCGGGCTGTGCAGCCATTGACCCAGCCACAAGCTGAGGATGCTGATCAGTGCGACCGGAATGCCGGTCTTCATAAAGCGCTGCATCCAGGGATCGCGACGGATCGCTGTGCGGTCGACGGTGCTCATCGGAAACCTCTCTATGACGATGGAGCAGCCAGAGTAGGGGCTGGCCGGTGGCCCGGCAAGCCCCATTAGCGGAAAGGATAAGTTGTCACTGTTCGCCCAGCAGCTCGCCCAGCGGCGCCAGCGGCAATTTGAACGCCTCGGCCACCCCGGCGCAGTACAGCTTGCCGGCGTGCAGGTTGAGGCCGTTGGCCAGGTGCGGGTCGTCACGGCAGGCTTGTTGCCAGCCCTTGTCGGCCAGCGCCAGCGCGAACGGCAGGGTGGCGTTGGTCAGCGCCAGGGTCGAGGTGCGCGCCACCGCTCCCGGCATATTGGCGACGCAATAGTGCACCACCTCGTCGACCAGGTAGGTCGGGTCGGCATGGGTGGTCGGGTGGCTGGTCTCGAAGCAGCCGCCCTGGTCGATCGCCACGTCGACCAGTACGCTGCCGCGTTTCATGCCGTGCACCAGCTCGGCGCTGACCAGCTTCGGCGCCGCCGCGCCGGGGATCAGCACCGCGCCGACCACCAGGTCGGCGTCCAGCACCCGCTGTTCGATCTCGCTCTGGGTGGCGAACAGGGTTTCCACCTGGCTGCCGAACTGGGCGGACAGCTGGCGCAGCCGGGGCAGCGACTTATCGAACAGGGTCACCCGGGCGCCCAGGCCGACCGCCATCTGGGCCGCGTTTTCGCCAACCACCCCGCCGCCGATGATCACCACATGGCCGGGCGCCACCCCAGGCACCCCGCCGAGCAGCACGCCACGGCCGCTCTGGGCTTTCTCCAGACAGTGGGCGCCGGCCTGGATCGACATCCGGCCGGCTACCTCGCTCATCGGCGCCAGCAGCGGCAGGCCACCGTGCCGGTCGGTGACGGTTTCATAGGCGATGGCGCTACAGCCGGATTTCAGCAGCGCATCGGTCTGCGGCCGATCGGCCGCCAGATGCAGGTAGGTAAACAGCAGCTGGCCGTTGCTCAATGCGGCGCATTCGGCCGGCTGTGGCTCCTTGACCTTGATCACCATCTCGCTGCGCTCGAAAATCTCCCGCGCCGACGGCACGATGGTGGCGCCGGCCTGGCAGTAATCCTCGTCATCGAAGCCGATCGCATGGCCGGCGTGGTGTTCGATCAGAACCTGGTGGCCGCGACCGACCAGCTCGCCGACCCCCATCGGGGTCAGGCCGACCCGGTATTCGTGAACTTTGATCTCTTTCGGGACACCGATCAGCATGCGAAACCTCCTTGCCATGGCAGCACCACTGGGAATGAAAGAGTCCGGCCAGACCAGCGGGCCGGTGTTTCAAGTGTAGACAAGGAGTTGGCTGAACTTGGTGCAAACGGCTGTCCTTCGTTATGATCGGCCACGCCAGGCAGGCTCCAAGGAGTCTCGCCAGATGGGCCGGGGGTTCTGGTATACTCGGGAGGAAGCGACGACCGTCCGGCGATCTCAGGCTAACGACGACCGGTCGGCGATCCGATAACACACTGACTATAAAAGGCTGCCGGCAGGATGCTGCCCGACGCCGATTGAAGACAGATACACTGACATATAAGCCAAGACTCGAGGGATCAGTTCATGCCCCAGTATCGCTCCAAGACATCCACTGCCGGCCGTAACATGGCCGGCGCCCGCGCGCTTTGGCGTGCCACCGGTATGAAGGATGAAGATTTCCACAAGCCGATCATCGCGGTCGCCAACTCCTTTACCCAGTTTGTGCCGGGCCATGTCCACCTGAAGGACATGGGTCAGCTGGTCGCGCGCGAGATTGAGAAAGCGGGCGGGGTGGCCAAGGAGTTCAATACCATCGCGGTGGATGACGGTATCGCGATGGGCCATGACGGTATGCTGTACTCGCTACCGTCGCGCGACATCATCGCCGATTCGGTCGAGTACATGGTCAACGCCCATTGCGCCGATGCCCTGGTCTGCATCTCCAACTGCGACAAGATCACCCCGGGGATGCTGATGGCGGCAATGCGGCTGAACATTCCGGTAATCTTCGTCACCGGCGGCCCGATGGAAGCCGGCAAGACCAGGCTGGCCGACCACAAGCTGGACCTGGTCGACGCGATGGTGCTGGCAGCCGACCCGGCCGCCTCCGATGAGCTGGTCGACGAGGTCGAGCGTTCCGCCTGCCCGACCTGCGGTTCCTGCTCCGGCATGTTCACCGCCAACTCGATGAACTGCCTGGCCGAGGCGCTGGGGCTGGCGCTGCCGGGCAACGGCACCGTGGTAGCGACCCACGCCGACCGCAAGCAGCTGTTCCTGCGCGCCGGCCGCACCATCGTCGAGCTGACCAAGAAATACTATGAACAGGATGACGAGCGGGTGCTGCCGCGCTCCGTTGGCCTGAAGGCGTTCGAGAACGCCATCACCCTGGATATCGCCATGGGCGGTTCCACCAACACCATCCTGCATCTGCTGGCGATCGCCCAGGAAGCGGAGATCGACTTCACGATGAAGGATATCGACCGCCTGTCGCTGCAGGTGCCGCAGCTGTGCAAGGTGGCGCCGAACACCCAGAAATACCATATCGAAGACGTGCATCGTGCTGGCGGCATCATGGGCATTCTCGGCGAGCTGGACCGCGCCGGCAAACTGCACACCGACGTGCCGACCGTCCATGCAGCGACCATGAAGGATGCGCTGGACGAGTGGGACATCATGCGCAACCCGTCGCCGGAAGTGGTCGAGTTCTATCGGGCCGGCCCGGCCGGCATCCCGACCCAGCAGGCGTTCAGTCAGAGCACCCGCTGGCCGACGCTGGACGGCGACCGCGAGAACGGCTGCATCCGCTCGATCGATCACGCCTTCTCGCAAGAGGGGGGCCTGGCGGTACTGCACGGCAATATCGCGCTGGACGGCTGCGTGGTGAAATCCGCCGGGGTCGACGAGTCGATCCTGGTGTTCGAAGGGCCGGCGCACATCACCGAGTCGCAGGATGAGGCGGTCGCCAACATTCTGGATGACAAGGTCAAGGCCGGCGACGTGGTGATCGTCCGCTACGAAGGGCCCAAGGGTGGTCCGGGCATGCAGGAGATGCTCTACCCGACCTCCTACATCAAGTCCAAGGGGCTGGGCAAAGCCTGCGCGCTGCTGACCGACGGTCGTTTCTCCGGCGGTACCTCCGGCCTGTCGATCGGTCACGTGTCACCGGAAGCGGCGGCTGGCGGTGCCATCGGCCTGGTGCGCAACGGCGATATCATCCGCATCGACATCCCGAACCGCACCATCGACGTGCTGCTGTCCGATGAAGAGTTGGCCGCCCGCCGCGTCGAGCAGGACAAGCTGGGCTGGAAACCGGTCGAAGAGCGGCCGCGTAAGGTGTCCGCCGCGCTGAAAGCCTACGCCAAACTGGCTACCTCGGCCGACAAGGGCGCGGTGCGCGACCTGTCGCTGCTGGACTGATCTTTTAGTACCAGCATCCTATTCCAGTCGCTAAGTGACTGGAATTGATTACAAAAATAAAGCCAGTCAGTTAACCGCTGACTGGCTTTTTTGTTTCTTTTATTGCCTTTGTTTCGGTCGTGCTCGGTCGGGTGTCGCCGAGTGGGGGCCCAGCCTTGCAGGGTGGGCACGTTTTTCGTGCCCACGCGCGCTCGTTCACCTGTTCTAGATGTTTCCCGCTAACCGGCGATGAGATTTTTTATGGCTGCACGTAGAGGCCGTCTCGGAATCCCAAAAAGAACGCCTGTCGGCGTTTGGTCGGCTAAGCCTGCCCGGCCGGAACCAACTCTGCAGGGGGCGGTTGCCGCTCGGGGCGCCAACGGAACTGAAAGACTCGACAGATATAAAATAAAGAAAAAATCAGCGGATTCCCAACCGTTTCAGTAGTCGGTGGAAGTTGCTGCGATTGATCCCCAGGCTGCGGGCGGCGGCGGCCATGTTGTCGTCATGCAGCTGCAAGCGCTGCTCGATCAGCTCGCGCTGGTACTGCTCCAGCGCTTCCTTCAGCGGCAGGCCGGGGCTGACGGCGACGGTTTCGCTCGCTTCCGGCTGGGTGACGGGGGTGGCCGTGCCGTCGTCGTCGAGCCCCAGGTGCGCTGTTCTCAGGATCACGCTGCCGCGACCGTTGCCGTGCTCGGCGATCGCCTTCAAGGCGGCCCGGCTGAGCAGGTGTTCCAGTTCCCGCACGTTGCCCGGCCAGCGGTAGCCCAGCAGCTGCTGCTTGGCCTCGGCGGACAGCCGCAAGCCCGCCACCCCCAGCCGGCGCTGGTTGGCTTCCAGCAGATAGCCGGCCAGCAGCAGCACGTCGCGGCCCCGTTCGCGCAGCGGCGGTACCTGCACCGGGTAGACCGACAGCCGGTGGTAAAGGTCGGCGCGGAAGCGGCCGTCGGCCACTTCGCTGTGCAGGTCGCGGTTGGTGGCGGCAACGATCCGTACATCCACCTCGATATGGCGGTCGCTGCCGACCCGCTGGATCTCGCCGCTCTGCAGTGCACGCAGCAGCTTGGCTTGCAGCGCCAGCGGCAGTTCGCCGACCTCGTCGAGGAACAGGGTGCCGCCGTCGGCGATCTCGAACTTGCCGGCCCGGTCGGCCACCGCGCCGGAGAAGGCGCCCTTGACGTGGCCGAACAGTTCGCTCTCGGCGATGTTCTCCGGCAGCGCGGCGCAGTTGACGTACACCAGCGGCTGGTCGGCGCGGCCAGACCGGCCGTGGATGCGGCGCGCCACCAACTCCTTGCCGACCCCGGTCTCACCCAGCACCAGCACGCTGAGATGCGACTGGGCGACGATGGCGATCTCATCCAGCAGCCGTCGCATCACCTCGCTCTGGCCGACGATCTCCGGTATCCCGCTCTCCGCCTGCAGTGCCTGGGCCACCTGCTGCTGGCGCTCGGCGCGGGCGGCCAGTGCATCCATCCGCGCCGCTGCCTTGACGGTGGCCTCGGTCAGGCCGATGAAGGTGCGCAGCTCCAGTGGGTCGATCCGGTCGAAGGTGGCCGGGTTCATCGCGTCCAGGGTCAGCACACCCCAGGGTTTCTCATCGATATAGAGCGAAGCGCCCATGCAGTCGTGCACATGCAGCTGCTGGTCGACCCCCTCCACTAACCCGTCGTACGGGTCCGGCAGCGGGCTGTCGGCCGGGAAACGGATTGGGCTGCGGCTATGCAGCAGGCGGCTTAGTCGCGGGTGATCGGCGGCCCGGAAGCGACGGCCCATGGTGTCGACGCTGAGGCCATCCACCGCCAGCGGCTTCAGATAGTCGCCATCGAGCTGCAGCAGCGCGGCGGCGTCGCAGGGGAATATCTGCTGCATCGCCGCCAGCAGCCGCTGGTAGCGTTGCTCGGCGGGTAGGTCGCGGGACAGGTCGGCAACGATGCCGATCAGGCTCTCGGAGAAGCTTGGAGTTGTCATTTGGATAACTCTGGTGTCATTAAGACAACATTCTAGTTGTTATCAATTAGATAACAAGTTTTATTTTTCCCTTTGAAATCAATTAGATAAATTTTGGCACGTAAATTGATATACAGGAGGCACTGAATAATTTTAACCAACCTGGAGGGGAGCAGTGATGACCCCAGACAAACTGCATCGGCAGCCGGCCCGGCTCGAAGGGGGGCGGCATGGCTGAGATGTTCACCAAGGGCATGGCCCGCAATATCTACTACGGCGGCGGAGTGTTCTTCTTCCTGCTGCTGGTCGGACTGACTTTCGACACCTTGCGCGAACTGCCGCAGCGTGATCACCGTGAGAATATCACCGAATCGGTGGCGCGCGGTAAGGCGTTGTGGGAGGAGAACAACTGCATCGGCTGCCACAGCCTGATGGGCGAGGGCGCCTACTTCGCGCCTGAGCTGGCCAACGTGTTCGACCGTTACGGCCAGGGCAGCGAGGAGAACTTCCACCAGTTCATGCAGGCCTGGATGGCGATGCAGCCGATGCCGACCGAGGGTCGCCGCAAGATGCCGCAGTTCCACCTGAGTCAGCAACAGGTCGCCGATCTGACCGATTTCCTGATCTGGACCTCGCGCGTCAACGATAACGACTGGCCGCCGAACCGGGAGGGTTAAGCGAT
The DNA here is from genome assembly GCF_019795155.1 of Marinobacterium arenosum. Classification (GTDB taxonomy): domain Bacteria; phylum Pseudomonadota; class Gammaproteobacteria; order Pseudomonadales; family Balneatricaceae; genus Marinobacterium_C; species Marinobacterium_C arenosum. The sequence continues at coordinate 59,447 of NZ_JAILYN010000012.1, forward strand.
GAAATTTGAATCCCAAAGCGTGGCCAAGCCGTATTTCATCTTCGCGCTGGCACTGTTTACCGGTCAGATCCTGTTTGGGCTGATCATGGGGCTGCAGTACATCATTGGTGATTTCCTGTTCCCCTACCTGCCGTTCAACGTGGCCCGGATGGTGCACACCAACCTGCTGATCGTCTGGCTGCTGTTCGGCTTCATGGGCGCGTCCTACTATCTGGTGCCGGAAGAAGCCGGCGTCGAACTGCACAGTCCACGGCTGGCGCGGATCATGTTCTGGGTGTTTGCCGCCGCCGGGGTGGCGACCATCCTCGGCTACCTGCTGGTGCCCTACGCGGAGCTGGCGCGGTTGACCCATAACGAGCTGCTGCCGACCATGGGCCGCGAGTTCCTCGAACAGCCGACCATTACCAAGATCGGTATCGTGGTAGTGGCGCTGGCGTTTATCTACAACATCGGCATGACTGTGCTGAAAGGCCGCAAGACCGTCATCAACATGGTGCTGATCACCGGCCTGATCGGTCTGGCGGTGTTCTTCCTGTTCTCCTTCTACAACCCGGAAAACCTGGTGCTGGATAAGTTCTTCTGGTGGTGGGTAGTGCATCTGTGGGTAGAGGGTGTCTGGGAACTGATCCTCGGCGCGATCCTGGCGTTCGTACTGATCAAGGTCACCGGTGTCGACCGCGAGGTGATCGAGAAATGGCTGTACGTGATCATCGCCATGGCGCTGATCTCCGGCCTGATCGGTATGGGCCACCACTACTACTGGATCGGCCCGGGCGAATACTGGCTGTGGCTGGGTTCCATCTTCTCGGCGATCGAACCGATTCCGTTCTTCATGATGGTGATGTTCGCCTTCCGGATGGTGCGTCAGCGTCGTCACCAGCACGGTAACCAGATCGCTACCCTGTGGGCGCTGGGTACCGCGGTGATGGCCTTCCTGGGCGCTGGCGTCTGGGGCTTCATCCACACCCTGGCACCGGTCAACTACTACACCCACGGCAGCCAGATCACCGCCGCCCACGGCCACCTGGCGTTCTTCGGCGCCTACGCGATGGTGGTGATGTGCATCATCTCCTACGCGATGCCGATCATGCGTGGCCGCTTGCAGGGCAACTCGCCGCAGGCGCAGAAGCTGGAAACCTTCGCCTTCTGGGCGATGTGCATCAGCATGCTGGGCATCACCCTGGCGCTGACCGTGGCCGGTGCCTGGCAGGTGGCGCTGCAGCGGTTGCCGGAAGTGGGCGCGCTGAGCTTCATGAATACCCAGGACAAGCTGATCCCGATCTTCTGGGTACGTGAACTGTTCGGGGTGGTGTTCTTCCTCGGCCTGGTGGCCTACCTGGCCAGCTTCTTCGTGGGCGGCGTCAAGGTTGCCGACCGGCAGCAGCAGGAAAGCACCGAGAAAGCCGCCGAAGCGGTCTGCTGCGGCAGCTGCAACTGAGCGGTGACTTAGCATCAAAGCATCAACAAGCACTCTTGGGGCACGCCTGTGCCCCCTTTTTTCCGAATTTACATTGAATTGAGCGAGGCCTGAGATGGAAGAGTTTGTCGGCGCACTCTGGCACCGCCTGGTGACCCGCCAGTCGGCTACCGACTACCCGGACGCGGCAGTCGCCCTGGCCGACCTGCAGCCGCAGCTGGCGCCGTTCTTTCGTGCACTGGGCGGCTCGCCCGGTCTGCTGCTGGAAGGCGCCGAGCCGCGTGCGTTCCGGGCGCCGCGCCGGTTTATCCAGCGGGTCGCCGGCAGCCACAGCCGATTTACGGTTGGCTGGCAGGATGAACGCAGTCTGCGTCTGCCGCCGATGATCGCTCAGTTCGATGATCCCGCGCTGAACGAAGCGCTCTACTTCTGGCTGGCCGCCCTGGCCAGCCAGCTACCGACTATCCGTCATTGGCTGGTGGACAACCAGCGGGTGACAGCTGAACTGCTGGCGCGCCGGCCAGGCCTGGCCGCCGGCTACCGGCGGCTGGTCGAGGCGACGTTGGCGCAGCGCCAACAGCTGCTGCAGCTGGAAGGCGCGGCGCTGGAGCGCGAACAGGCGATCCGCCAGGCACTGCTGGAGCCCGGCTCGGTCAGCCGGTTGCCCAAGGCGGCCGGCGACCCGTTGCCGGTGCCGCTCTGGCTCTATCCGGCGCCGTTGCGTGATGTTTCCATCGCGGCTGAAGATGAGCAGGACGAAGTGACTAACCAGTCTGCCGCCCAACCAGAAAAACTGGAACTGGCCCGCAAGCAGGCCCGGCGTACCGATGACCGCAAAGAGACCGACGGGCTGATGATCTTCCAGCTGGAGGCGCTGTTCACCCGGGTCGAGCAGGTCGATGTCGATCGTGTCCAAGAGGAGGACCTGGACGACGAGGGTGCGCCGGACGATCTGGATATCATCAGCCTGTCGCGCCAGCGCCGCGCCGGCGCCGGCAAACTGAAGTTCGATCTCGACCTGCCGGCCCCGCAGCAGGACGAACTGGCCCTCGGCGACGGCATCCGGCTGCCGGAGTGGGACTACCGTACTCAGCAGCTGCGGCCGGACTACTGCCTGCTGCAGCCGATGCTGGCCGACGACGCCGAACCGGCGCCGCTGCCCGAACATCTACGAGGCCCGGCCCGGTTGCTGAAGAACCGCTTTGCCAACCTGAAGCCGCAACGCAGCTGGCAGCGCCGCCAGCCGCAGGGTGAGGAGCTGGACTTGGATATCTGGCTCGACAGCCTGACCCAGCCCGGCCGCAGCACCGAGCCGGTGGCCTGCTTCCGTCAGCGCCAGGCGGCGGCGCGGGATCTCTCCTGCCTGCTGCTGGCCGATATTTCGATGTCCACCGACGCCGGCCTCAATGCCGAGCAGCGGGTGATCGACGTGATCCGCGACAGCCTCGGTCTGTTCGCCGAGGCGCTCAGCGGCTCCGGTGATCGCTTCGCGATCTACGGTTTCTCGTCGATCAAGAACAAGCAGGTGCGCTACCACCTGTTGAAGAACTTCAACGAGCCCTACGGCGACCGGGTGCGCGGCCGTATCCAGGCGATCAAGCCCGGCTTCTACACCCGGATGGGGGCGGCGATCCGCCAATCTACGGCGATTCTCGAGCAGCAGAAAACCGAGCAGAAATTGCTGCTGATCATCTCCGACGGTAAGCCGAACGATATCGATCACTACGAGGGCCGCTACGGTATCGAGGATACCCGCCAGGCGATCCAGCAGGCGCGGGCCAAGGGGTTGCAGCCGTTCTGCGTCACCATCGACGAACAGGCCAGCGATTACCTGCCGTACCTGTTCGGCGATCGCGGCTACGCGCTGGTCAACGACCTGACCCGGTTGCCGATGCTGTTGCCGAAACTTTACCTGAACCTGACCGGCGCTCACTGAGCAGAACAGAATAGATTGTTACAGGACACCATCATGACTACTCAACGTCCCTACCTGCCGCAACATAACGAGATCGAACTGTTCCAGTGCGCCGCCGACAACCGGCTGCCGGTATTGCTGAAGGGGCCGACCGGCTGCGGCAAGACCCGCTTCGTGCAGCATATGGCCGAGCAGCTGGGCCGCAAGCTGTACACCATCGCCTGCCACGACGACCTGACTGCCGCCGATCTGGTCGGCCGCCACCTGATCGGCGCCGACGGCACCTACTGGCAGGACGGCCCGCTGACCCGCGCGGTGCGCGAGGGGGCGATCTGCTACCTCGACGAGGTGGTCGAGGCGCGCAAGGACACCACCGTGGTACTGCACCCGCTGTCCGACCACCGCCGCGAGCTGCCGATCGAGCGCACCGGCGAACTGCTGCAGGCGCATCCCGATTTCATGCTGGTGATCTCCTACAACCCCGGTTACCAGAACATGATGAAGGGGCTGAAACCGAGCACCCGCCAGCGTTTCGTGGCGTTGAGCTTTGACTACCCGGATGCCGAACATGAGGTGGTGATCCTCTGCCAGGAATCCGGCATCGACAAGCAGACCGCCGGCCAGCTGGTAGCGCTGGGCCAGGATCTGCGCCGGCTGAAAGATCAGGACCTGGAGGAAGCCGCTTCCACCCGCCTGCTGATCTACTGCGCGCTGATGATCAAGGGGGGCACCCCGGCGGCGCAAGCCTGTCGTAGCTGCCTGGCGGAACCGCTCAGCGACGACAGCGAAACCCTGGCGGCGATCGACCGGTTGATCAGTAGCTATTTTTGAAGTTTTTGATTCTTTATTAGGGCCGAGGCGGCCAACTCAGCAAGGAAGGAGATTGCCATGACGGCAGCGACGCCCCAGACGATGGCGCCCTCGGTGCTCTCTCGAGCAGACAGCCATAAAGATAACGTGCCGGGTGGGATTGCGGTCTGGGTGCTGATCTATGCCGAGCTGACCGAGTTCGCGCTGTTCTTCCTGGTTTACCTGGTGACCCGCGCCCACAATCCGGAGCTGTTCGCCGAGGGGCCGGCATACCTCAACACCACCGCCGGCACCCTGAACACCCTGGTGCTGGTCACCAGCAGTTTCTGCGTCGCCCGGTCGATGGCGGCGATCCGTCGCAACGACCGGGCCCGCTGCATCCGCTGGCTCTGGTTGACGCTGGCCTGTGCCGCCGCCTACTGCGGCATCAAGGGTTGGGAGTACTACTGGAACGAGCTGCACGATATCTACACCCGGCGCAATTTGTACTTCACGCTGTATTACTACCTGACCTTCAACCACCTGCTGCATGTACTGGTCGGTATGGTGATGATCCTCTGGCTGATCTTCCGCACCGCCATCGGCAGTTATAGCGCCGACGAGCACGAGGGGCTGGAGAACGGCGCTTGCTACTGGCATATGATCGACTTGGCCTGGATCGTCATCTTCCCGCTGGTTTACGTATTGGGTTAGGAGTCCGTGATGAGCTGGAAACTGTCCGACCTGAAAACCTGGCTGTTGCTATTGGCGCTGACCCTGAGCAGCGCGCTGATCGCCGAAACCACCCGGCCGGAAGCGGGATTGATGCTGTTTATCTGTCTGAGCGTGGCGCTGAAGGGGCAGCTGGTGATTGATAACCTGATGCAGCTGCGCGACAGCCACCCCGGTGTGCGTCGGCCGATGCGGGCCTATTTCGTGGTGGTGATGGGCTTGATCGCATTGGCGATGCTGTTTCCCGAGACGCTGGCCCGCATCACGACCCTTTGAGCGAGTGCAGCGGCTGCTCAATATGAATTTTTGATGACAAAGCTGCGTCAGTCGCTGCTCCACCTTCCTGAACCGGCCTATATTTGAATGGCTGCAGTATGCAGAACAGCCTGATTTTTCAGGCCCTATCGCCGCGAGGCGATGTGCGTAGGGAGAGCAACGCCGATGAATAACAATAAACCGCTTCGAGTCCTTTTTGTCTGCCGTCATAACGCCATCCGTTCGCAACTGGCCGCCGCCTGGCTGAACCGCTTGGCGCACGGTGAAGTCATTGCCGAAAGTGCCGGCCTTGAGCCGCAACCGGTACCGGCCTTTGTTCAATCCCGGGTCGCCCTGCTGGAACGCCGGCCGGTGCTGTTGAGATCACGCTCTATGCAACGGGTGGCCGGCAAGCAGTACGACTGCGTAATCCGGCTCTGCGACAAGTCTTCCGAACAGTTACCGATGCACCCCTGCGACCTGGAGGGGATCTGCTGGGATTTCATTCCGCCAGCCAACCTCGAGCAGCTGCGCCAGATGGAATACCAACTGATGGACCGGTTGAAACTCTGGCTGGAAGTGAAGTTGCCGCTGTTTGCCGCCTGAGTTTTCTTAAGGCCTGTCATGGCCAGCAGCCTTCGATCTCATACGGTTCGGTCTGCTGGCTGTGGTTTTGCGGCGGTGGGAAGGTTTGTTATCCGTCGCATCGAGTTTTTCGTCAGCCCGGCGGTTGGCTGATCATCATCAGCCCGGCGGTTGGCTGATCATCATCAGCCCTGTCGCTCGCGGAGCGAGCAGCTACAGGGGAGCGTGCTTGGTCGCGTCCCGCTTTGTATGTCCCTTGGGTACCGCGGGCGACCCGAGCATGGCCACAACTCCTGATCCCTGTCTTAGTCAGTGCCGAAGGGCATGCCAAGCCCGCTGCTACATATCGGGTAACCCGCTTATTCCTGCTGGAACGGGTACAAACCATCCAGGCCGAGCAGACCGCTCAGTTCATCCAGTGCCCGCTGCACCTCGTCGACCAGCTGCGGGTCCTGCAGGTCGGCGATGGTGAGCCGGTCGCGGTAGTGACGCTCCACCCAGTCGCGCAGGCTTCGGTAGAGCGGCTCGCTCAGCAGTACCCCCTGGTGCATGGCGCGCAGCGCGCTGCCGGTCAGCGGTACCCGCAGCCGCAGGCAGGCGGGGCCGCCGCCGTTCTGCATGCTCTGGCGCAGCTCGACGTAGTGGACCCGCTTCAATGGCGAGCCGCTGCCGAGCAGCCGGTGGATGACCGCGCGGGCGGAGGCCTGTTGCTGGCATTCGGCCGGTGCGATCAGCGCCATCCCGCCGTCCGGCAGGCTGACGATCTGGCTGTTGAACAGCAAGCAGTCGACCGCCTCGCTGAGGCTGATCTCATACTGGCTGACCTGCAGCAGGTAGAGCGGCTGATCCTGCTGTTCCCGCCAGAGCGCACGCAACTGGTCGAGCCGGTAGCTCTGCTGTAGATAACTCAGTTCATGCGCCAGCAGCAGGTTGCGGTGGCCGGTTGCCACCAGGTCGTTGTGGAAAACTCCGTTATCCACAGCGCTGGGATGTTGCTGCAGTTGCAGGCAGCGGCTGTTGTCCAGGCCGTGCTGTCGGCTTAGCGCCTGCCAGGCATCGGCGCTCTGCCGGGCCGGATAGCGCCTGGGCCGCGGGCTGTCGTGGTCCCAGCCGAACACCTGCAGGTTGAGGCCCGGTCGCTGATATTCCGTGCACAGTCGGATATGGTTGGCGGCGCCTTCGTCGGCCAGTGCAGTGCAGGCGGGTAGCGGCGGGTGATGGGCGAAGAAGGTGGTATCGGCGAACAGCCGTTGCAGTAGTCGGCTGTTGAAATCCGTTTCCAGTGAACGGTGCAGGTTGTGGATAAGGTTGGCGGGGGTGAAGTGGACCCGGCCGTCGTCACTGTCGGCGGCGGCGGTGACGGTTGCGGCGTTGGCGGCCCACATCGAAGAGGCGGACCAGCAGGCGGCCAGCAGATCCGGTGCCTGGCGGTAGGCCTGTTGCAGCAGCTTGCCGACATCACCGTTGAAGCCCAACACCCGCAGGGTAGCCAGTACCGGCCGCGCCTGCGGCGGCAGCACCGCTTGCGGCACGCCGAGCCGGTGCAGCAGCCACATCTTCTCCAGCCCTTGTAGGGCCGCCTCCTTGGGCGACGAGTGCTGGCCGCGATGTCGCAGGCAGGCCAGGTTGCCGGGCGCCAGGCCGGCATAATGGTGAGTCGGACCGGGTAGCCCGTCCAGATTGAGTTCGAGCGCGTGCATCGCCGGGTACCTATGCTCGGGTTACAGGTGCAGGCCGGGGCTCAGCTGCTCCGGCAGGCGTGCTGACTCGCACTCCAGCGAGGCGACCGGATAGGCGCAGTAATCGGCGGCATACCAGGCGCTGGGACGGTGGTTGCCGCTGATGCCGATGCCGCCGAACGGTCGGCTGGAGGCGGCGCCGGTCAAGGGTCGGTTCCAGTTGATCAGGCCAGCTCGAACCTGCTGGCGAAAATGTTGGTAGTGATGCGGGTCCTCGCTGAGGATGCCGGCGCTCAGGCCGTAGGCGGTGTCGTTGGCCTCGGCGATTGCCTGCTCCAGGTTATCCACACGGATCAGCTGCAGCAGCGGACCGAAATACTCCTCGTCGGGACGGTCAGCCACCGAGGTCATATCGAGCAAACCGGGCCGTAGCATCGCCGGGTAGCTATCCACAAACTCGGCTGGCTCCAGCAGCTCGCCACCCAGCTGTTGCAGTTGCTGCTGGGCCGCCAGGATCCGCTCGGCGGCCTCACGACAGATCAGGCTGCCCATGAACGGTTGCGGTTGGCTGTCGTAGGGACCGACCTCAAGCCGACGAATCGCCTGGCGCAAGGCTTCGATGAAGCGGTCGCCCCAACTGCCTTGGATGACCAGCAACCGGCGTGCGCAGCTGCAGCGTTGGCCAGCGCTGAGGTAGGCGGACAGCAGGGTATGGTGGACGGCGGCGCGGGTGTCGGCGCACTGCTCCACATAGAGCGGGTTATTGCCGCCCATCTCCAGCGCCAGGATTTTTTCCGGCCGGCCACCGAACTGGCGGTGAAGGTAGCAGCCGCTGCTGGCACTGCCGGTGAACAGCAGGCCGTTCAACCGAGGTTCGTCGGCCAATGCGGCGCCGGTGTCGCGGCCACCCTGCACCAAATTCAAGACGCCGTCCGGCAGTTCGGCGTTCTGCCACAGGTGGATCATCAGTTCGGCGGTGCGCGGGGTCAGCTCACTGGGTTTGAACACCAGCGTGTTGCCGGCCAGCAGTGCCGGCATGATATGGCCGTTGGGCAGGTGGCCGGGGAAGTTGTACGGGCCGAACACCGCCAGCACGCCGTGCGGCTGGTGCCGCAACACCGACTGGGCCTCGCCGAGCGGCATGCTGTGCTCGCCGCAACGGGCCTCGGCGGCCTGCAGGCTCAATTCGGCCTTGGCGATCATCGAGGCGACCTCGCTGTCCGATTCCCACAGCGGCTTGCCGGTCTCCTGGGCGATGGTGTCGGCCAGCAGGGTGCGGTGCTGGGCCAACTGGTCGCGAAAGCGCAGCAGGCAGGCAGCACGCTGGCTGTCGGGCTGAGCGGCCCAGCCGGGGAAGGCGTTGACAGCCGCACTGACCGCCTCGCCGACCTGCTGCACATCGGCCGCCCGGCCGTGCCACAGCAGTCGCTCATCGAGCGGGTTGACCGAGCGCATCTCCTCGCCGTGGCCGCGCAGCCACTGGCCGTTTATCCACAGCGAGCGGGGCAGGGTCATTGCGGCAGTCCCTCTTTCAGCGATCTTGGCCCGCCGCCATGGCCGCTCAGCCACTGGCCGTTTATCCGCTGGTCGTTTAAGCACAACGAACGCGACAGGGTCATTGCGGCAGTCCCTCTTTCAGCGATCTCGGCCCGCCGCCATGGCCGCGCAGCCACTGGCCGTTTATCCGCTGGTCGTTTAAGCACAACGAACGCGACAGGGTCATTGCGGCACTACCCCTTTCAACGGCACCAGCCTGACCTGACCGCCGTCACCGACTTTCAGCGCCTCGGCCTGGGCCCGGCTCAGGGTGATCTGGCGGTGGCGTGCCTGCAGTGGCAGCAGGGCGCAGCGGAAATCGGCCAGGCCGGTGTTGGCGACCAGCATCAGCGGCGCGGCCGGGTCCTGGTCCGGGGCGGCCTGGACCCGCACCTTGGCGTAGTGGCTCTGCTGTACCGCGCGGATCGACTGCAGCGGTGCGGTCAGGGTCGGTCCGGCGTCGAAGATATCCACATACTGCTCGAAGCGGAAACCCTCCTGCTCCAGCATCCGGCGGGCCGGTTCGGTATTTTTGTGGACCCGGCCGATCACCTGCTGTGCCGGTTCCGGTAGCAGGTGGGTGTAGAGGGTGTATTTGGGCATCAGTTCGGCGATGAACGACTTCTGGCCGGAGCCGGTCAGGTAGTCGGCGGTGGAGTAGTCCATCGAGAAGAAGCGTCGGCCCAGCCCCTCCCAGAACGGTGAGCGGCCCTGTTCGTCGCAGTAGCCGCGCATCTCGGCGATCACTCTTTCGGCGAAGCGCTGCGGATGCTCGGCCATGAACAGGAAGCGGCTCTTCGACAGCAGGCCGCCGTTGTTGTCGCGCCGGAAGGGCTCGCGCAGATACAGGGTGCAGACCTCGGAGCAGCCGGTGTAGTCGTTGCACAGGTAGAGGGTGCGGAACTCGTTGTGTACCCCCAGCTCGCGGCAGGCGTGTACCACGGTGCCGATCCGGTAGTGATACCAGGGGGATTCCAGGCCGACCGCCGCGGCGATACCGCAGCAGCCCAGCACCTCGCCGCTGTCGCTGTCCTCCAGTACGAACAGGTAGAGTTCCGGGCCCGGCTGTTGCAATGGCTCGGCTAACGCCTGCTGGCATTGCTCGATCTTGCTGACCAGCAGCTCGCGGTTGTCCGGTAGTGAGGTGAAGCCGGGGCCCGATTCGCGGGCGATCTGTTGCAGGGTGTCCAGGTCGCGGGTGTCGATCGGCCGGATGACGTTCATGGCGGATCCTCCTTGGTGGCTGCTACGCGGATCGCCGGCCATGGGCTGGCACCGGCCCAACTCATGCCGGTACCTCGCCGCGGGAGGTCAGGCTGTAGGGCAGGCCGTGACGGGCCAGGTTGAGCAGCAGCAGGGTAGAGAGCCGGGCCCGTTCGGTCAGGCTCGGCAGCCGGATGAACTCGTGATCGCTGAGCAGCTCGCCGCCAACTACGCCGAGCGAATCTATGTTCGGCAGCCCGGCGGCGGTCAGGTTATTACCCTCGCAACAGTCGCCGGTGGGCTGCCAGCGCAGCGGCATATCCAGTGCCTGGGCGCAGCCGCAGACCGCCTGGTAGAGCGACTGGTGGTTCAGGTCCAGGTGCTTGGGCGGCCGTTCGAAGCCGCCGTTCAGCGCCATCCGGAAACCGTCCATGTTGTTGACCTCGGCTTTGAAGCGCACCAGGTGGTTGAGCACCCAATTGGCGTCCTGTTCGCGCTGCACCCGCACGCCGAACTTCAGCACCGCCCGCTCCGGCACCTGGTTGGTGCTGTCGCCACCCTGCAGCACGCCGACGTTGATCGCCAGCCCCTCCTGGGAGCCGTGTAGCGCATTGAGCTTGTCGATCAGGTGGGCCATCACGCCGATCGCGTTGCGGCCCTGTTCCGGGTTGCGGCCGGCATGGGCGCGGCGTCCCTGGATCACCACCGTGAAATTACCCGAGCCCTTGCGCTCGCCGGCCAGCGAGCCGTCGGCCAGCGCCGGTTCGAACACCAGCCCCAGTTGGTGGCGCGGCGCCTCGCGCTGCAGCACCGCCGCCGAGCCCGGCGAGCCGAGCTCCTCGTCCGGCGTCAGCAACACCGTCCAGCCGATCTTCTCCGCCAGCTCACTCTGCTCCAACGCTTCCAGTGCGGTCAGCATTACCAGCAGGCCGCCCTTCATGTCGGTGACACCGGGGCCGATCAGGGTGTCGGCGTCCTGGTAGCGGCATTGCTGGAACGGGTGGTCGGCGGCGAACGGGGTGTCGATATGGCCGACGCAGAGGATCTGGATCGGCGCCGTGGCCCGTTTGCGCAGCCGCCAGATCAGCCCGAGCGGGTAGCTCTGCTCACGTCCGGTCATGTCCTGGTTGCGCCAGGGCGCCGGCTGGGAGCGCTCCATGGCCACCCCGAGCCGTTCGGCGAAGGTGCCGGCGATGGTGCGGCCACAGTGGTTGACTCCCTCGACATTGAGGGTGCCGCTGTTGAGGTTGCACCACTGAATCAGCTTCTCCTCCAGCCGCGGCCGCTGCTGCGACACCCAGTCCAGCAGCGGCAGGTCCTGGTTCAGCAGGATCTTCATCGTCAGCCCTCCTCCCTGTCGGCGGCGATGCGCAGTGCCAGCGCCCGCTTCAGTCGCTCAAGCCCCAGCTCGACATCCTCCTGCGGGATGATCAGCGACGGCGCCAGCCGCAGCACATCGGGGCCGGCGATCAGCAGCATTACCCCCATCGACTGGGCGGCATTGAGCAGCTCCCGGGCGCGGCCCTGCCAGCGGCTGTTCAGGGCACAGCCGATCAGCAGCCCCTTACCGCGAATATCGCTGAACAGCGACAGTTCGCGGTTGATCTCCTGCAGTCCTTCGCGGAACCACTGGTGGCGCTCACGCACCCCCTGCAGCACGGCCGGGTCGCTGACCAGCTCCAGCACCCGTGAGGCGACCCGGCAGGCCAGCGGGTTGCCGCCATAGGTGCTGCCGTGACTGCCAAGGGTGAAGGCCGCGGCGATCTCCTGGTGGGTCAGCATTGCCGCCACCGGGAAGCCGCCGCCGAGCGCCTTGGCGCTGGTCAGGATATCGGGCGTCACGCCGTAATCCATGTAGGCGTAGAGTACCCCGGTGCGACCGACGCCGGTCTGGACCTCGTCGAATATCAGCAGCGCGTGGTACTGGTCGCAGAGTTCGCGGGCTCGCCGCAGGAAGGCCGGATCGGCCGGCAACACTCCGGCTTCGCCCTGGATCGGTTCGACGATCACCGCGCAGGTATGGTTGCTGATCGCCTCCTCCAGCGCCGCGATGTCGTTGTACGGCAGGTGCAGGATGCCGCCCGGCAACGGCTCGAAGCCCTCGCTGTACTTGGCCTGGCCGCCGACGCTGGCGGTGAACAGAGTGCGACCGTGGAAGGCGCCGCTAAAGGCGATGATCTGGTGCTTGTCGGGGCCGTAGTGGTCGTGAGCGTACTTGCGGGCCAGCTTCAGCGCCGCTTCGTTGGCCTCGGCGCCGGAGTTGGCAAAGAAAACCCGATCGGCGAAGGTGGCGGCGCAGAGTTGCTGGGCCAGCCGCAATGCCGGCTCGTTGGTCCAGACGTTGCTGAGATGCCAGAGCTGGTGGGCCTGTTCGCACAGGCTGTCGACCAGTACCGGATGGCAGTGACCGAGCACGTTGACGGCGATACCGCCGGCGAAATCGATGTATTCGCGGCCGTACTGGTCCCATACCCGGCTGCCTTGGCCGCGTACCGGTATCACGTCGCTCGGCGCATAGTTGGGCACCATCACTTCATCGAATGTCTGGCGGTCCACAGGGCGCTTCATCCCTTCCCCTCCCATCGCGAACTCGTATTGAGCACTTGATGACAGTGTAGACCGGGATCGGCATAAGCAACGCAGCTCAGCCGGGCCGCAGGTCGGGCGCCGGGCTGGCGGAATCTGTCACTGGCTGGGAAACACTGGGGTGAAGCGGTCGCGGTAGTCCTGACCGGCCCGGTAGCCGGTCAGGAACTGCTCCAGGCTGACCGGCGGACTGAACAGGAAACCCTGGCCGGTGGCACACTGCTGTTGCTGCAGGAAGGCCAGCTGCTCGCGGGTTTCGATCCCTTCGGCCACCACGCTGAGGCCCAGCTGCCCGGCCATGGTGATGATGGTGGTGGTGATCGCCATGTCGTCCTTTTCGGCCGGGATCTCCATCACGAACGAGCGGTCGATCTTCAGCACATCGACCGGCATCTTCTTCAGGTAGTTCAGCGACGAATAGCCGGTGCCGAAGTCGTCGATTGCGATGCGGATCCCCATCGCCCGCAGCCGCTGCAGGATCCTGGCTGCTTGTTGCAGGTTGTCCATCAGCACGCCTTCGGTGATCTCCAGTTCCAGGTAACGGGGTTCCAGGCCGGTCTGGTCAAGAATTTCGCTGATCTGGTCGACCAGCTGTTCGTCATCGAACTGACGGGCCGACAGGTTGACCGACATCTTCAGCGGCGGCAGTCCCAGCTGCTGGATCTGGCGGGCGCTGTGGCAGGCCTGTTCCAGCACCCAGCGGCCGATCGGTTTGATCAGCCCGGTCTGTTCCGCCTTCGGGATGAAATCGTTTGGCGCCACCACGCCCTCGGTCGGATGGCGCCAGCGAATCAATGCTTCCAGTGCCTGGACCCGACCGCTCTGCAGCGACACCTGCGGCTGGTATACCAGGTACAACTGGTGCTGCTCGATGGCGTTACGCAGGTCGTGCTCCAGGGTCATGCTGCGCCGCGCCTCGACATTCATATCCGGGCTGAAGAACTGGAAGTTGTTACGGCCGCGCTCCTTGGCGGCGTACATCGCCAGGTCGGCGTTGCGCAGCAGCGCGCTGCTGTCGGTACTGTCGAGGTGGATCAGGGTGATGCCGATGCTGACGGTGATGCGCAGTTCTCGAGTACCGATGCGCATCGGCTGGGCCAGTAAGTCGATCACCTGTTGCGCCTTGTGTTTGAGCCCTTCCAGTGTCGGCAGGTCGCGCAGGATCACCGTGAACTCGTCGCCACCGAGCCGGTACACGGTGCTGGGCGCCTCGATGCAGAAGCGCAGCCGGTTGGCGATGGTGGTCAGCAGAGTGTCGCCGGCGTCGTGGCCGAGGGTGTCATTGATCTGTTTGAATTCGTCCAGATCGAGCAGCAGCAGCGCCTGGTAGTTTTCGCAGGGCTGATGCAGTACTTCGCTCAGCTTCTCGCGGAAGTTACGACGGTTGCCCAGTTGGGTTAGCGGGTCGAAGTAGGCCAACTGCTCCATCTGCCGCTCGTGGTCTTTCATGGCGGTGATGTCTTCGCTGACCGAGACGATATTGACCAGCGTGCCCCGCTCGTCATGGATCGGCGAGATCGACTGCAACGCCCAGTAGTGGGTGCCGTTCTTGCGCCGGTTGTAGAGCGTGCCGCGCCACTTCTGGCCCGCCTTCAGGTTGCCCCAGAGTTCCCGGTAGGTGCTGTCGGAGGTGTTCTCGGAGCGCAGAATCGCCGGTGTCTGACCGCGTACCTCGTCGAGGTGGTAGCCGGTAATGTCGGTGAAGCGGGAGTTGGCATATTCGATACGGCCCCTGGCATCGGTGATCACTACCGCGCTGCCGGAGCTTTCCACCGCCTGGAACAGCTTTTTCAGCTCCAGGCCGTGGCGGATTTCGGTGGTCACGTCGACCACCAGCATCAGCGCCGCGCAGATCCGCTGCTGTTCATCGAACAGCGGGGTGACCGACAGGTGGGTGTGCACCAGCTGCTGTTCGGCGCCGACCAGGTCGACCCGCAAGTCGAAGGTGTCGATCTCGCCGGCCATCAGCCGTTCCAGGTCGGCGGCATGGCAGGCACGCTGGCCCTTGGCGGTCAGTTCGCGCAGCGGCATCCGCTGCAGCTGTTCGGCCCGGTAGCCGAGCAGCTCGGCCAGTGCTGGATTGACCTGCGCCAGCAGGTAGTCGTTGGAGATGATCGCCGCACCCACCGAGGTGTGTAGCAGGGGACGGAATACCGCTGCGATTTCCTTGTTCATGCTCTGCTCTGCTGCCCAGTCGTTGTTGTTGTTCTGCTGGGATCTGTTCCTGATAAGAGGCGCTGCTGAGCGGCGCTCATCCGCCGGGCCGCTCTCCCTGCGAAGCTGCAGTCAGTCGGCTGATTCTAGACAGGGGAGGTTGTTTTAAACAGCGAAGGTGGGCAAGGAGTTGAGCTTCGTCAACAAAGCACAAAAAAAGCCGCAGCAAGTGTGCGGCTTTTGTTTTTCGGTATCGTGCGCAGAGACGGTTAGAGCGCGTCCGGGCCGCTCTCGCCGGTGCGGATGCGGATTACCTGCTCCAGCGGGCTGACAAAGATCTTGCCGTCGCCGATCTTGCCGGTGTTGGCGGTGTTGGCGATCGCTTCGATCACCTGGTCCAGCATGTCGTCGTCGATGGCGACTTCGATCTTGACCTTCGGCAGGAAATCCACCACGTATTCTGCGCCACGGTACAGCTCGGTGTGGCCTTTCTGGCGACCGAAGCCTTTTACTTCGGTCACGGTCACACCCTGAATGCCGATTTCAGACAGAGCCTCGCGGACATCATCCAGTTTGAACGGCTTGATAACCGCAGTCACCAGTTTCATATCCTTCTCCCTAATTGGCAGCCTGTGTTATGCCTTGCGGCTACAGACCTGATGGGTTTTGTAAGTCAAAAAATTGCATCTAGTATACCCGGAATTTACCGGATACGCATGACGGGCCCAGGCACTTTGGTCATTTACTGTGCAGGGGCCCGTCGGTTCGATCAGTGCGCGGCCTGCGGCTTACCCGGCAGTGACGCATCTTTTTCAGCAGTAGTCGGGCTCCGGCGACTGGCGGTGTTGCTGCCAGCGCCGGTCATTACTTTGCCGAGGTGAACTCCGGGTATGCTTCCATACCACACTCTGCAATATCGACGCCGGAGTATTCGTCCTCTTCGCTGACCCGGATACCGACGGTCGCCTTGATGACCGCCCAGACTGCCAGGCTGGCGACGAACACCCAGCCGAAGATGCAGACGATCCCCAGCAGCTGTGCACCGAAGCTGGCGTCGGCATTGTTCAGCGGCACAGCCAGCACGCCCCAGGCACCGACCACGCCGTGTACCGAGATGGCACCGACCGGATCATCGATCCGCAGCTTGTCCAGGGTGACGATCGACAGCACCACCAGGCCGCCGCCGACGGCGCCGATCAGGGTGGAGGCCTGCGCGCTCGGCGACAGCGGGTCGGCGGTGATCGCCACCAGGCCGGCCAGCGCACCGTTCAGTGCCATGGTCAGGTCCGCCTTGCGGAACATCGCGTAGGCGGTGATCAGCGCGGCAATCACGCCACCGGCAGCTGCGGCGTTGGTGTTGACGAACACCTGGGCCACCGCGTTGGCTTCACCGACATCGGACAGCTTCAGCTCGGAACCGCCGTTGAAGCCGAACCAACCCAACCACAGGATGAAGGTACCCAGCGTGGCCAGCGGCAGGTTGGCACCCGGGATCGCGTAGACCTCGCCGTTCTTGCCGTACTTGCCTTTACGGGCACCCAGCAGCAGTACCCCGGCCAGGGCAGCGGCGGCGCCGGCCATGTGGACGATGCCGGAACCGGCGAAGTCGGAGAAGCCGGCCTCGCTCAGGAAACCGCCGCCCCAGGTCCAGTAGCCTTCAACCGGGTAGATGAAACCGGTCAGTACCACCGCGAACAGCAGGAACGACCACAGCTTCATCCGCTCGGCCACCGCACCGGAGACGATCGACATCGCCGTGGCGACGAATACCACCTGGAAGAAAAAGTCGGAACGGGCGGAGTAGTACGGGGCGTCGTCGCCGCCTTTCAGTACCGCGTCGACCCCGTTCTCCTCACCGATCAGCACGCCCAGGTTCGGCAGGATGCCGCCGGCGTCGGAGCTGTACATGATGTAGTAGCCGCACACCAGGTACATGGTGCAGGCGATGGCGAACAGCGCCACGTTCTTGGTCAGGATCTCGGTGGTGTTCTTGGCGCGCACCAGACCGGCTTCCAGCATCGCGAAGCCGGCCGCCATCCACATTACCAGCGCGCCGCACACCAAAAAGTAGAAGGTGTCGACGGCGTATTTCAGCTGCGTCAGGTCCGCAGCGGTAGCCTTCAGTAGTTCTTCCATTGGTCAGTCCTCCAAATGGGGTCGAATCGAATGGGTTACAGTGCGTCCTGACCGGTTTCCCCGGTGCGGATGCGGATAATCTGTTCCAGCGGACGGATGAAAATCTTGCCGTCGCCGACCTTGCCGGTGTGCGCGGCCGTGCAGATCGCGTCCAGTGCCCGGTCCAGCAGTTGATCGCTGACTGCCACTTCGATCTTCATCTTGGGCAGGAAGTCGATCTGGTATTCGGCACCGCGATAGAGCTCGGTATGGCCTTTCTGTCGGCCGAATCCTTTCACCTCGGTCAGTGTCAGGCCCGACACGCCGAGATTGGTCAGGGCTTGTCGCAGTTCGTCCAGCTTGAACGGTTTGATGACGGCGCTGATCAGTTTCATAGCCAATATCCTCTTGCAGTATCGGGGCGATGTTGGTGCATCCCGGGCCCGGCTGGGCTAAACGACCTACAGCGAATGCTGTGCCAATGTTGAAATGTTTTTTTTAATCAAAGGGTTAGCTGGAAAGTGCTCAATGGGCGGATGCTCGGGCGAGCAACGATGGTGCATTCAGGTGGCACCTTGGGGCACCGCTCTGCACGGTTTTGGTGCGCATTCTCAGTGGCGGACAAGCTGGTATAGTGTCTGTCAGAGACAGCTAACTTGCGTGGAGTCGATCGATGATCAATCAGAAGCTGATAGAGGGGCTTTCCGAGCAGTTTTCCCAGTTGATGCAGGGCCAGTCCGGCCTGCCCGGCCAGCAGGAGCTGCAGGCGCAGATCCGTAGTCTGCTGCAGGCCAGCTTCAGCCGCATGGATCTGGTTACCCGTGAGGAGTTCGATGCCCAGCGTGCGGTACTGGCGCGCACCCGCGAAAAGCTTGATCAACTGGAGCAGCAGCTCAGCCTGCTGGAAGACCAACTGGCCAAGCGGGATTAACGAGCCGGCGACGGCTGTGCGACAAGCAAGGAGGGGGCGATGAACGAACAGAACAGTCTATATGCCTGGATCGGTGCCGACCGCTGCTATCAGGCTGCCAGTGAGGAATTCAGCGCATACTGGCAGCTGGAGGAGGGCTTTGTCGGCCAGCCGTTGGCCGAACTGCATGGTAAATTGCATGGCAAGAAGCTGATCCAGCTGCTGGATAAAGCCGAGCGGCAGGGGCAGGCCCGGGTGGCATTGCGTACCGTCGGGCGGGGGGAGTGCTGGCAGGTTCAGGTCTATTGGAACCCGCAGCAGAACGTTTTCCTGTTGAGCATGCTGCCGGACCACCGCTTGATCAGTACCGAAACCCAGCCTGTTACCCCGGAGGGGGCCGGTGTACTGGTCGGTCGCGAGATCTTCCTGCAGCAGTTCCAGCAGCAGATGGAGCAGAGCCGTATCCGCCAGGGCAGCCTGGCGCTGATCTGCATCGACCTGGACCGCTTCCAGTGGATCAACGAGACCCTCGGCAGCGATACCGGTGACGAGCTGTTGTTGGAGATCGCCAGCCGCTTGCGTTCGGTGGTGCGTGAACACGACCTGGTGGCCCGTTTCAGCGGCGACACCTTCATCATGATGATACGCGGCATGCACAGCGCCGAGGATGCCGAAAGCATTGCCCATCGGGTGGTGGAGCGGCTCAGCCACGGTATCTATATCGACCGCCGCGAACTGTTCGTCAGCGCCAGCGCCGGGGTGGCGATCTTCCCGCAGCATGGCCGCGACGAACAGCAGCTGCTGCGTAACGCCGACCTGGCGATGTACGCGGCGAAAAGGGCCGGACGCAATACTTACTGCCTGTTTTCGTCGGCACTGGCCGGCGAGCCGCAGGCGGCACAATTGCCGAGCGACGATTTCGCCGCCGCGCTGTCCGGTAGCCAGTTCAGCCTGATGTACTGCCCGATCTACAACAACAGTCTGCACCGGCTCTGCGGCGCCCAGGTGATGCCGGGCTGGCACCACCCGCAGCTGGGCTGGTTGTCGGGCCGTGAGCTGATGCCGCTGGCGGTGGCCGCCAATCTGACCGATCCGTTCAACCAGTGGCTGATCGACCACCTGCTGGAAGTGCAGCCGCTGCTGCAGACCCTGAACGGCTGCCAGCTGTTGCTGCTGCGGCTGGAGGAGGCCCAGCTGACCTCGGCCAAGCTGATCGCCCAGCTGTCCGAAGCGATCGCCCGCGATGGCCTGGATGCCGGTGGTCTGGTGCTGGAACTGGATGCCGCGGTCGCGCTGGCCCACGATGGCACGGTGTTCGATCTGCAGGATCTCGGCTTCCGTATCGCCCTGCGCGGTGTCAACGCGGTGAATTGGGAGCAGTCCGGCATGCAGGATCTGCAACCCGACTGGCTCAAGCTGGATGCCCAGCAGGTGCAGGGGCTGAACGAACCGAGCAATCGGACCGCCGCGTTGCTCGGGCTGGCCGCGCCGACCGTGCCGCTGATGGCGGAGGGGGTCAACAGCGCCGGCCAGCTGACCCAGCTGATGACCCAGGGCTGCGCGCTGATGCAGGGCCGCTATTTCAGCGAACTGCTGAATATCGAACAGTTGGCCCAGTGGCTGGAGCTGGAGCAGAGCGGGGTGCTGAACTCCTGACCGCTTACCGCTCTCAACTCTCCCCATGCTCACCCTGGCACAGACTATGGTCGGCCAGGGTTTCCAATACCCGGCAGTGGCCGGCCTCACCGTGGTTGCAGTCGCTGAGCATCCGGCTTAGCTCCAGCTGCAGGGCTTGCAACTGCTGAATCTTGCGGCCAATCGACACTAACTGGCGCTGAGCGATCTGGTCCGCCTGCAAACAGTTCTCGTCCGGCCGGTCGGCCAGCTGCAGCAGTTCGCGGATCGCATCCAGATCGAAGCCCAGCTGTCGTGCATGGCGGATGAAACGCAGCTTTAGCCGATGCTGCTCGGTATAGCGGCGTTGATTGCCGCTGTTGCGGGCCGGTTCCGGCAGCAGGCCGATCTGCTCGTAGTAGCGGATGGTCGGTACCTTGCAGCCTGTCTCGCGGGACAGCATGCCAATCGAAAATTCGGCAGTTTCAGTCATCGTTTAATTTCCGCTTGAAGCTCTAGTTACTAGAGATATTAGACTTGTCCATATCACGGGTTCAAACAGTCAAAGACAACGGACAAGGAGCTAAGCGCATGGCGGGATGTTGTGGGCACGATCAGAACTTCGACGGTATGGATGCCGGTTACCGGCGGATTCTTTGGTTGATCATCGCCATCAACGGCACCATGTTCGGCGTCGAGATGGTGGCCGGCTGGTTGGCCGGTTCACAGGCACTGCAGGCCGACGCGCTGGATTTTCTCGGCGATACCCTGACCTACGGTGCCAGCCTGTGGGTGATCGGCCGGGCCCTGCAGGTCAGGGCGACGGTGGCGTTGCTGAAGGGGCTCAGCCTGAGCCTGATGGCGTTCTGGGTGTTCGGCAGCACCTTCTACCAGTTCTTCATCCTTGAGACGCCGGATGCGCTGACCATGGGCGGTATCGCCATCGCCGCCTTCGCCGCCAATATGGCCAGCGTGCTGCTGTTGATGCGCTACCGCAACGGCGATGCCAATGTGCGTTCGGTCTGGCTGTGCAGCCGCAACGATGCGATCGGCAACCTGGTGGTGCTGGCTGCGGCCAGTGGTGTCTGGGCCAGCAACAGCGCACTGCCGGACCTGATCGTGGCGTTTATCATGGCGGCGCTGTTCCTCTCTTCGTCGGTACAGATCATCCGCCATGCCCGCACCGAATTGCGCCAGGTACGGGCTCGTTCGATCCTCGATAACGGTGAGGCTGGAGCATCGGCCTGCAGTGGGCGGGACAGTCACTGACCAACCGAAGCGGCAGCTTCCTGGTCTCGTTCAGTCTTCAGCCATTCGATGAACTGCTGCAGGGCCGGGTTCTCCCAACTGTGCTCCGGCGCCACCAGATAGTGGGCGTATTTCAGCGGGGTGCCTTCAGCGGCGAGCGGCACCAGCTCGCCGCTGGCCAGCTCCTGTTCGATCAGGCTGCGCCAACCCAGCGCGATCCCCTGGCTGTGGCGGGCCGCATTGATTGCCAGGGACAGGTGGCTGAACCAACTGTGCTGCTGTTGTGGATGGGGTTGAAGGTTGTGGCGTACCAGCCATTCGCTCCAACTGATGCCGCCGGGCTGGTCTTCATCGCCGCCCTGGTAGTGCAGTAGCCGGCTATTGGCACTGCATAGTAGATCGAACGGGCCGCTGTAAGGCTCAAGCATTGCCGGATGGCACACCGGTACTGCCTGCTCGGTGAGAAAGAGTTCGCTGTGCAGGCCAATGGCCTGGCCGTCGCCGAAATGAATATGCAGATCGATCGCCTGCTGGTTGAAGTCGGCCAATCGGTCTTGGGCGATCAGGTGCAGCTCGATATCGCTGTGTAGTTGATTAAACCTCATCAGTCTGGGTGTCAGCCATTGCTGGCAGAATGATGGGATGGCCGCCACTACCAGCCGGCTTCGGTCACTGAGCTGGCACGCCTTGCGGACGCCCAGCCGAACCTGCTGCATCGCCCGGCTGGCATGCTGGGCCAGCTGCTCGCCGGCGGCGGTCAGTTGAATGCCGTGTGCCCTGCGCTGGAAAAGCTTAAGCCCCAATTGCTGTTCGAGCAGCTTCATCTGGTGGCTGACGGCGCTGGGGCTGATACAGAGGCTGGCGGCGGCCTTGCTCAGGCTTTGTTGCTCGGCCACTTCGGCAAAGGTCTTCAGCGCGGCGAGCGAGATATGCGGATTCATGGAATGCTCAGATATGAGGATTAGTTCACAGTATGGGTGAATTTATCGTTTGTCGCCGCCCCCGGCAATCGCCCAGAATGCATCTGGCTCGGCGCTGCAAGCCAGCTTGCCTGCGAAACCGAATTAGATGAACCAAGGGAG
Source organism: Marinobacterium arenosum (assembly GCF_019795155.1). GTDB lineage: Bacteria > Pseudomonadota > Gammaproteobacteria > Pseudomonadales > Balneatricaceae > Marinobacterium_C > Marinobacterium_C arenosum. The sequence continues at coordinate 81,267 of NZ_JAILYN010000012.1, forward strand.
ATGTGAAGATGTCCGAATACTTTGCCACCGTTACCTGGCAGCGGGATGACCAGCCGTTCACCGACAACCGCTACAGCCGTGGCCACAGCTGGCAGTTCGACGGTGGCCTGACGGTGCCGGCGTCCTCGTCACCGCATGTGGTGCCGTTGCCGATGTCGGTCGAGGTGAATGTCGACCCGGAGGAGGCGTTCGTCGCCTCGCTATCGAGCTGCCATATGTTGTTCTTCCTGGCATTCGCCGCCAAGCAAAAACTGGTGGTCGACAGCTATATCGATCAGGCGGTCGGGCTGATGGAGAAGGGCGATGATGGCCGGGTCCGCATGACTCGGGTGACGCTGCGGCCGCAGATCAGCTTCAGCGGTACCCAGCCGGCGCGGGCCGTGCTGGAGCAGCTGCACCACCAGGCTCATGAACACTGTTTTCTCGCCAATTCGGTGACCTGCGAGTTGGTTACCGAGATTATCGACTGAGCAAACTGCCAGTGGGCCATTGGCCTGAACCGGCCAAGCTGCCAGAATAACCGCAACACAATCTTCCAGGGACGGAAGTTATGTCACTCGCGATTATTCATACCCGGGCGCAGGTCGGTATCGATGCACCGGCCGTTACCATCGAAGTCCATCTGTCCGGCGGTCTGCCGTCTTTGTCGATCGTTGGCCTGGCCGAAAAGGCGGTCAACGAAAGCAAGGAACGGGTCCGCAGCGCGCTGCTCAACGCCGGCTTCGATTTCCCCGCCCGCCGCATCACCGTCAATATGGCGCCGGCCGACCTGCCCAAGGAGGGTGGCCGCTTCGACCTGGCGATCGCTGTCGGTATCATGGTCGCCAGCGGTCAGTTGCCGGCCGAACCCCTGCAAACATTGGAACTGCTTGGCGAGCTGGCGCTGTCCGGCCAGTTGCGGGCGGTGCGCGGCGTATTGCCGGCGGCGTTGGCCTGCCGCGAGGCGGGGCGGCAGCTGCTGTTGCCGCTGGATAACGGTGCCGAAGCGGCCTTGGCGCGTGGCCTGGAGGTGTTGCCGGCCGCCGACCTGCTCGGTGTGGCGCTGCACCTGCGCGGCGAACAGCGGCTGCCGAGCTGTGAAGCCGCGGGTTACGATCCGGAGCGGGCGTCACCATTGCCGGAGCTGTCCGACGTCAAGGGCCAACCGCAGGCCAAGCGGGCACTGGAGATCGCCGCCGCCGGCGGTCATAACCTGTTGTTCAGCGGCGTACCGGGCAGCGGCAAGAGCATGCTGGCTCACCGGCTGCAGGGTTTGTTGCCGCCACTGACCGAGCAGGAACTGCTGGAGGTGGCGGCGATCCATTCGGTGGCCGGCCTGATCGGCTCCGACCAGCTGCCGCAAAGTCGACCCTACCGTGCACCGCATCACTCCGCCTCGGCGGCGGCGATGGTCGGCGGCGGCAGCCAGCCGCGTCCCGGCGAGATCTCGCTGGCGCATTTCGGTGTGCTGTTTCTCGACGAACTGCCGGAGTTCAACCGCCAGGTGCTGGAGGTATTGCGTGAACCGTTGGAGACCGGCGAGATCCTGATCGCCCGCGCCGCCCGCCGTACCCAGTTTCCGGCCCGCTTCCAACTGGTGGCGGCGATGAACCCCTGCCCCTGCGGTTTCTACGGCGAGCCGGATAACCGCTGCCGCTGCAGCCCCGACCAGGTGCGCCGCTACCAGGGCCGAATCTCCGGCCCGCTGCTGGACAGGATCGACCTGCAACTGCGGGTTCCGGCGCCGACCCGCGCCGAACTGCTGGCCGACCATGCCGACGGCGAAACCAGTTTTCAGGTACGCCAACGGGTGGCGGCCGCTCGTAAGCGGCAGTTGGCACGGCAGGGCTGTGCTAACCACGCCCTGGCGGGGCCGGAGCTGGAACAGGCTTGCGGGCTGAGCGAAGCAGACCGCCACATGTTACTGGATGCGATCGAACGGCTGCGGCTGTCGGCCCGTGCCTACCACCGGCTGATGCGGGTCGCCCGCACCATCGCCGACCTGGCTGGCGAAGATCGGGTCGGCCAGCCGCAACTGCTGGAAGCGCTTAGCTATCGCGGCGGTTTGGGACTACCCGGTTAGTTCTTTCATTTAACGGTAACGGTTAATACCCTTGCCACCAGTGTTCCCTGTGGTGGTTCTTTCAAAACCCATGGTCTGTCGCCCGTAGAGTGGGCTGCTACGGGGCGCTGCCCCTGGTAGGAGGGGATTTATCCGCGACCTTTGGCTGTTCTTTCGAAAGCTGTAGTCTGTCGCCCGCTGCACCCAAGGGCATAAAAAGCGGATTGCTATGAAGCCCGGTCCATCGTAGCAGCGGGCTTGGCATGCCCTTTGGGTACCGACCGCGACTGAACCTCGCTGAAAATTCGCTACCGTTATTAACAGTCTGTTACTGCAGATGCCCCAGCGGCAATTCGGTGCGCAGCACCACCCGGCGCAGCGAGAAGCTGGTGCGGATGCTGGCCACGCCGTCGATCTGGTTGAGCTTCTTCAACAGGAAATGCTCGTAGTAGGCCATGTCGGGCATCACCACCTTGAGCAGGTAATCGGCGTCGCTGCCGGTGATCAGTGCGCACTCCATCACCTCGTCGAAACCGCGGATCTGCCGTTCGAAGTTCTCCAGGATACCGGTCGCCTGGTTGGTCAGGCTGACCTGCACGTAGATGGTCAGCGGCAGGCCAAGTGCCTCCTGGTCCAGCAGGGTTACCTGCCGGTCGATGATGCCGGCCTCCTGCAGTTGGCGGACCCGGCGGGCGCAGGGGGAGGGGGACAGGCCGACCTTCTCGGCCAGGTCCAGGTTGCTGATCGAGCTGTCGCGCTGAATCTCCGCCAGGATACGGCGGTCGATCCGGTCCAGTTTGATGGTTGGCATGAATCTCTGCTTTTTGTCGTTATTTTGGCTTTTCTAGCTAAATAGCTTTGTTTGGTCAATCGCTTATGCGCGAAAACACCGCAAATGCTGGAGTAATCTGTTTTTAATAAATGGAACCGTCGGCTCGCTCGCCGTTCCCGACGATTATTAAAAGAAGATCGAGAAGCAGCGATGAACAACAACAATAACCGCAACCCACAGAATTCCACCGCCAAGAAAGGCTTTGCCACCCGCGCAATCCACTCCGGTTACGATGCCCAGCAGCATGATGGCGCACTGGTGCCGCCGGTCTACCTGACCTCCACCTTCGCGTTCGACAGCGTCGAGCAGGGCGCCGGCCGCTTTGCCGGCGAACAGCCGGGCCACTTCTACAGCCGGATCTCCAACCCCACCCAGGAGCTGCTGGAAACCCGGCTGGCCGACCTGGAAGAGGGCGAGGCGGCACTGGCCACCGGCTCCGGCATGGGGGCGATCACCGCCGCTTTCTGGACGCTGCTGTCGGCCGGCGACCATATTGTTGCCGACACCACCCTGTATGGCTGCACCTTCGCCTATCTGGAACATGGCCTGACCCGCTTCGGCATCGAGGTCAGCTATGTCGACTGCACCGATCCGGCAGCTCTGCAGGCGGCGCTGACCGAACGCACCAAGGTGGTGTACTTCGAAACGCCGGTCAATCCGAACATGCGGCTGATGGATATCGCCGCGATCAGCGCCCTGGTGCACGATTATAACCGCGACATCAAGGTGATCGTCGACAACACCTACTGCACCCCGGCATTGCAGCAACCGCTGACCCTGGGTGCCGACCTGGTGGTGCACTCCGCCACCAAGTACCTGGGCGGCCACGGCGACCTGGTGGCCGGTGCGGTGATCGGTGACCAGCAGACGCTGGAGCAGATCCGCCTAGTGGGGCTGAAGGACATGACCGGTGCGGTGATCTCGCCGTTTACCGCGTTCCTGATCATGCGCGGCCTGAAGACCCTGGAGCTGCGCATGGAGCGTCACTGCCGCAGTGCCCAGCAGCTGGCCGAGATGCTGGCCGATCATCCGGCGATCGAGGCGGTGTACTACCCGGGGCTGGCCGATAGCCCGTACGCCGAGCTGGCCCGCCGCCAGATGAAGCTACCCGGTGGCATGATCGCCTTCGAACTGAAGGGCGGCCTGCAGGCCGGCGTAACCTTCATGAACCAACTGCAGATGATCAAGCGGGCGGTCAGCCTGGGCGACGCCGAAACCCTCTGCCAGCACCCGGCCAGCATGACCCACTCCACCTACACCGAAGAAGAGCGCGCCGCGCATGGCATCTCCGAAGGTCTGGTGCGGCTGTCGGTTGGTCTGGAAGCGGTCGATGATATCGCCGCCGATATCCAGCAGGCGCTGGCGGCCTTGTCGGCGTAACCGAGTTTGCGAGTCCCGGAGGCCCCGATGAACAGCCTGAACAATGCGACCGACATGGCGCTGGACGACGATCTGGCGCTGGAGAATCAGGAGTGGCTGGAAGCGCTCGACAACGTGCTCGACTACCAGGGTACGGAGCGCAGCCGCGAGCTGCTGCGGCTGCTGCAGGATCACCTGCTGCGCCAGGGGGTAACGCTCAGCGAAGCGACCCTGAATACCCCTTACCGCAATAGCATCCCGACTACCGAACAGCCTCGCTACCCCGGGAATCCCGAACTGGAACAGCGGCTGGAGAACATCATCCGCTGGAACGCGATGGCGATGGTGTTGCGTGCCAATGACAATGGCAGCGGTGTCGGCGGCCATATCGCCACCTACCAGTCGGCCGCCACCATGCTGGAGGTCGGTTTCAACCACTGGTTCCGCCAGCGCAATGCCGACTACGGCGGCGACATGCTACTGGTGCAGGCCCACGCCGCACCGGGGCTTTATGCCCGCGCTTTCGTCGAGGGCCGGCTCAGCGAACAGCAGCTGGCCAACTTTCGACGTGAACTGCAGCAGGGCGGCGGGCTGAGTTCCTATCCGCACCCGCGCCGGATGCCCGATTTCTGGCAGGGGCCGACCGCCTCGATGGGGTTGTCGACGCCGTCCGCGATCTACCAGGCGCGCTTTATGAAGTACCTGGAAAACCGTGGCCTGAAACCGGCCAACGGCGGCAAGGTCTGGTGCTTTATCGGCGACGGCGAGTCGGACGAGCCGGAGGTGCTCGGCACCGCCAATATGGCGACCCGCGAGAACCTCGACAACCTGGTGCTGGTGATCAATTGCAACCTGCAGCGGCTGGACGGGCCGGTGCGTGGCAACGGCAAGATCATCCAGGAGCTGGAGCGCAGCTACCGTGGCGCCGGCTGGAACGTGATCAAGGTGATCTGGGGCAGCGAGTGGGACGAGTTGTTCGCCCGCGACCGTGATGGCGTGTTGCAGGCACGGATGGACCGGGCGGTGGACGGCGACTACCAGTTCTACACCGTGTCCGATGGCCCGACCGTGCGTGATCACTGGGTGGACGGTGACCCGCGACTGGAAGAGCTGATGAAAACCCTCAGCGACGAGCAGATCCGCTGTATCCGTCGCGGTGGTCAGGACCGCAACAAGATCTTCGCCGCCTTCGAGCGGGCCGCCCGGCCGAGTGGCCGGCCGACGGTGATCCTGATGAAGACCGTCAAGGGCGACGGCATGGGCGCCTCCGCCGAAGGGCAGAACACCGCCCACCAGAAAAAGCAGTTCAGTGCCGAGGAGCGGATCGCCATTGGTAAGCGGTTCGGCATCCCGCTCGACGATCAGGCGTTGGCCGAGGCGCGCTTCTATCTGCCGTCGGCCGACAGTCCGGAGATGCAGTATCTGCACCGCCAGCGCCGGCAGCTGGGTGGCTACCTGCCGTCGCGTCAGGTCGAGGGTGCCGAGCTGCAAGCGCCCGACCTGAGCCTGTTCCGCCAGGCGTTGGCCGGTTCCGAGCGCGAACAGTCCACCACCATGGCGTTCGTGCGGATGCTGTCCAACCTGTTGAAGGATGCGCAGCTGGGCCGCTACGTGGTGCCGATCGTGCCGGACGAGGCGCGCACCTTCGGCATGGAGTCGCTGTTCAACCAGTTCGGCATCTACTCCAGCGAGGGGCAGAAGTACAAGCCGGTCGATGCCTCCAGCCTGCTGCCCTACAAGGAAGCCAAAGACGGTCAGTTGCTGCAGGAGGGGATCTGCGAAACCGGTGCGATGGCCTCGTTCATGGCCGCCGGCACCGCCTACGCCAACTTCGGCGTGCCGACCATCCCGTTCTACGTGTTCTACTCGATCTTCGGTTTCCAGCGGGTCGGCGACATGATCTGGGCCTGCGCCGACAGCCTGACCCGTGGCTTCCTGCTCGGTGCCACCGCCGGCCGCACCACGCTGAACGGCGAAGGCTTGCAGCACCAGGACGGCCACTCCCACCTGATCGCCCAGACGGTGCCGAACCTGTACAGCTACGACCCGGCGTTCGGTTACGAGCTGGCGGTGATCGTTCGCGACGGTATCGAGCGGATGTACCAGCGTGGCGAGAACATCTTCTACTACCTGACGCTGTACAACGAGACCTACCCGATGCCGGCGCTGCCGGAGGATCCGGCGCAGGCCGAACGGGTCAAAGAGGGGATTTTGCAGGGGATCTATCGCTATCGGCAGGACCACGGCAACGGGCCGAAGGTCCACCTGCTGGGCAGTGGCAGCCTGATGCAACAGGTGCTGCAGGCGGCCGAACTGCTGCAGGGCTATGGCTGCAGCGTCGATATCTGGAGTGTCACCAGCTATAGCCAGCTGACCCGCCAGGCCCAGGCCTGCGAGCGGCATAACCTGCTCAACCCGCAGCAGCCGCAGACCGGATACTTGGCGCAGCTGATGGCAGGAGAGCGGGGCCAGTTCGTCGCCGCCAGCGATTTCATGAAGGCACTGCCGAACGGTATCGCCCGCTGGCTGCCGGGCCCGCTGACTGCGTTGGGCACCGACGGTTTCGGTCTCAGCGAGAGCCGCGGCGATCTGCGCGACCATTTCGAGGTCGATGCCCGCTATATCGCCTGGGCGGCGCTGGCCGGCTTGTACCGCAGCGGCGAGTTGTCCGCCGAGCAGCTGGCGCAGGCGCGGCAGGCGCTGGCGATCCCGACCGACAAGGTTGATCCCAGCTCTTTCTGATACGGGTCGGTAGCGCGCCATCCGGGGCGCCAGGAGAGCGGCTGCCTCCCGGTGGAAGTAGCCCGCAGCTTCTTGCCATTAGGGCCCGCCGAACGCCATGAACTAAGCTGCCTTGTACCAGCAACAAGTCCGGGCAAGTCGGAGGTGGGCGATGGTGCAACTGGTCGGGATCGTGGGCAGCCTGCGGGCGGCGTCCTACAATCGGATGCTGCTCAATGCGGCGCTGCAGTCGTTGCCGGATGATGCCCGCATGGAGATCGTCGATCTGAGCGGGGTGCCGCTCTACAACCAGGATATCGAAGACAGCCAGGGCATCCCGCTGCCGGTGATGCTGCTCAAGGACAAGATCGCGGCGGCCGACGGGCTGGTGATCTGCACGCCGGAGTATAACGGAGGCATTCCCGGCGTGCTGAAAAACGGTATCGATTGGTTGTCGCGTCCGGTGGATGATCAGCCGCGGGTGCTGCATGGCAAGCGGGTGGCGCTGCTCGGCGCCACGCCGGGCGGCTTGGGCACCACCCTGTCGCAGAACGCCTGGCTGCAGGTATTCCGGGCGCTGCGGATGGAACTGTGGAACCGGGAAGGGGCGTTCTACCTGTCTCGTGCCTGGCAGGAGTTCGACGACCAGGGCGACCTGCAGGAGGTTGCCACCGCCGAGCGGCTGCACAACTACATCACCGCCTTTGTCGAAGACCTGAAAGGGACGCCTTAAGGCAAGCCTCTTTCCAGCATCTGCTCGAAACTTTCCAGCGGTACCGCCGGGCTGAACAGGAAGCCCTGTACCTGGTCGCAACCGTGCTGCTGCAGGAAATTGAGCTGGGCCTCGGTCTCCACCCCTTCGGCGATCACTACCATCTCCAGGTTATGGGCCAGGTTGATAATCGCCCGGACGATCTCCGCGTCGTCCGGGTTGTCGGTCACGTTGCGGATAAACGAACGGTCGATCTTCAGGGTGTGGATCGGCAGTTTCTGCAATAGCGCGAACGACGAGTAGCCGGTGCCGAAGTCATCCAGCGAGAAGGCGATGCCGAGCCGATGCAGTTGCTCGATACAGCTGCGTACATGGTGCTCGTCGCTGAACAGCGCCGACTCGGTCAATTCCAGTTCCAGCGCCCGTGGGTCGATCTGCTCCTGGTCGATGATCCGGCCGATGGTGGCTGCCAGCTGGGCATCGCGGAACTGGCGGAACGACAGGTTGACACCGATACGGCCATCCAGCCGGCCGTGCAGGCGCAGTTTCATCAGTGCCTTGCCGGCATTGTGGATCGCCCAGTAACCCATCGGCACGATCAGGCCGTTGCGCTCGGCCAGCGGAATGAAACGGTCCGGCATGATCAGGCCCTGTTGCGGATGGTGCCAGCGCATCAGTGCCTCGGCACCGACGATCCGGCCGCTGCATAGCTCGATCCGTGGCTGGTAGTGCAGCACGAACTGTTCGGCACGCAGTGCGGTGAAGATATCCGGCTCCAGCGCCGATGGCGCCGCGGCGCTCTCTTCCAGGGTTGGGGTGAAGGTCCGGTAGCTGCCGCCATGCTGCTGCTTGGCCGCGGTATGGGCCAGGCCGACGCGGCGCAGCAGTGCGTCAACCGATCGGCCGTGTAATGGCGCCAGCACCGCGCCTATGCTGCAGGCAAGCAGCCGTTCGTTGCCGTCGATCCGGTAGGGTGGTGCCAGCCGTTGCAACAGTTGTTGCAGTCGTTGCCTGAGCCAGCTGACGGGCTGCTGATCCGGCGGCAACCACAGCAGCAGTGCGAACTCGTCGCCGCCGAGCCGCGCCAGCAGATCGCGCCCGGTTGTCTGACCGGAAACAAGCGTCTCTTTCAGACGCTGGCTCAGCTCGCGTACCACCGTATCGCCGGCGCTATGGCCGAAACGGCGATTCAATTTGCTGAAGCCATCCAGGTCGACGTAGATCAGCGCCAGCGTGCGGTTCTCTTGGCGGCTTTGTGCCAGTCGCGCCGCCAATTGTCGGTAGAAGAAGGGGCGGTTGCCGACTTCGGTCAGCGGGTCGGCCTGGCGCAGTTGGCGGATCTCGGCAGCCTGGCGGTGGTGGCGCAGGGTATAACGGATGGCCCGCTGCAGCAGCGGGCCGCTCAACGTCGCCAGCGGCAGGCAGTCGCTGGCACCGACCGCCTGCAGCAGTTCGCTGCGGGTATCACAGGCGCTGCTTTCCAGCACGATGATCGGACAGTCCGGGCAATACTGTTGCAGCTGTTCGATCAGCTGACGGTACTGGTGCAGGTCGCCGGGCCAGTGCAGCAATAGCAGGTCGACCCGGTGGCGGCTGGCGAACAGGCGCAACGGGTCGAGTCCGCGCAGATGCGAAAAGCGGTACTCCTGCTGCAGTGGCAGCAGTTCCTCCAGCAACGTCCGGGTCGCCTCCTGCCGGTCGAGCAGGACCAGTTGAAATTCCGTTTCGGGGTACTCTCCAAGGGCCGAATGCATCGGTAGCTCCTTCTCACCCGACGTGCCTTCGGCACGCTGACGGCTGGGGCGGGTGGCTCAGGCTGTGATAAAATTCGCCCGGCGCTCGCCCCCGATCAACAATGTTGTTCAAACGTACGTTTAAATCTCTTTGAAATCAATTGATTAGACTCAGTGAGTTTGAATAATCACTCAGCCATCAGTTGGTTATCGGCGAGCAAGCATAAAGTTAAAGACCTTAACGTAGCCCAGATAGGTTGCCATGACCCGACTCAATCCCCGTCAGCAGGAAGCGATGCTCTATATCAGCGGCCCGTTGCTGGTACTGGCCGGCGCCGGCTCCGGCAAGACCAGCGTGATCACCCGCAAGATGGCCTACCTGATTGAAAAGTGCGGCTACGAGGCGCGCCATATCGCTGCGGTCACCTTTACCAACAAGGCCGCCCGCGAGATGAAGGAGCGTGTCACCGCGCTGTTGCAGGGACAGTCCGCCAAGGGGCTGACGGTGTCGACCTTCCATAACCTGGGGATGAATATCATCCGCCGGGAGTACAAGACGCTGGGCTTCAAGCCGGGCTTCTCGATCTTCGACGATCAGGATAGCAAGGCGCTGTTGAAGGATCTGTTACTGCATAATGACGAGGATGCCGAGCAGGTCGACGCGGTGGCGCACCAGATCTCCAACTGGAAGAACGATATGCTGGAGCCGGCCGAGGCATTGAGCCAGGCGCAGGGGCCGCAGGATATCCTGGCGGCGCGCGCCTACGAGGCCTACCAGGCCAGCCTGCGGGCCTACAACGCAGTCGATTTCGACGACCTGATCCTGATTCCGGTGAAACTGTTTGCCGAGCATCCCGACGTGCTGGAGCGCTGGCAGAACCGGATCCGCTACCTGCTGGTGGACGAGTACCAGGACACCAACCTGTCGCAATACCGGCTGGTGCGCCAGCTGGTCGGTCACCGCGGCATGTTGACGGTGGTGGGCGACGACGACCAGTCGATCTACGCCTGGCGTGGCGCCCGGCCGGAGAACCTGAACCAGCTGCAGCTGGACTTTCCCAGCCTGAAGGTGGTCAAGCTGGAGCAGAACTACCGCTCCACCCAGCGGATCCTGAAGGCCGCCAACACCCTGATCGCCAACAACCCGCACGTCTATGACAAGTCGCTGTGGAGCGAGATGGCGTTCGGTGATGAGATCAAGGTGATCCACAACCGCAACGAAGAGGCGGAGTGCGACCGGATCGCCACCGATATCCTCGACCGACACCTGCGTCACGGTATCCCGTTCCGCGATTTCGCGATCCTCTACCGAGGTAACCACCAGGCGCGGTTGCTGGAACTGAAACTGCAGAGCTACCAGGTACCCTACAAGCTCAGCGGCGGCACCTCGTTCTTCTCCCGTGCCGAGATCAAGGACCTGATGGCCTACCTGCGGGTACTGGTCAACCAAGACGACGACAACGCCTTCCTGCGGATCGTCAACCTGCCGCGCCGCGAGATCGGTCCGTCGACATTGCTGAAACTGGGCGAGTACGCCAACAGCCGCCATGTCAGCATGTTCAACGCCATCGAGGAGATCGGCCTGGAGCAGACGCTCAGTGGCCAGCCGCTGGAGCGGTTACGCCGTTTCTCCAGCTGGTTGAAGCGGCTCAGCGAGCAGTGCGAGCGGGAGGAGCCGATCCAGGCGATCCGCGAGATGATCTACGACATCGACTACGAGGGCTGGATCCGCTCGAACACCGCCTCCGACAGCGCCGCCGACCGCCGTATCCAGAACGTCTGGACGCTGGTGGATTCGTTGCGCAACACCTTGGAGCGGTTGCGCGAGGACGACCCGGACGCCGGCGTCAAGGAAGCGATCAGCCGGTTGCTGCTGATCGACATGATGGACCGGCAGGAGGAGGAAGACGATTCCAACCGGGTCCAGCTGATGACCCTGCACGCCTCCAAGGGGCTGGAGTTCCCGCATGTCTACCTGATGGGCATGGAGGAGGAGTTGCTGCCGCACCGCAACAGCATCGAGGATGGCAATATCGAGGAGGAACGCCGCTTGGCCTACGTGGGCATTACCCGTGCCCAACGCACGCTGATCATGACCCTGGCCAGCCAGCGCAAGCAGTACGGCGAGATGATCGACTGCGCACCGAGCCGGTTTATTGACGAGCTGCCGCCGGAAGACCTGGTCGTCGAGGGATTGGGCGAGAGCAATGCCAAGGCCAACCGCGCCCGCGGCCAGGCCACCCTGAACAGCCTGCGTTCATTGTTTGATTGAGGCGGATGCGCAGGGAGGCGCGCCCCATGCGGCCCAGCAGGCCGGCGATGGCCTCTGTTGCCCGGACTCGGTGAGCCACTGTTAACTCATAACTGTTAACGTTTCACTTGCCACAAAAAAACCGCTCATTAATGAGCGGCTTTTTATTATTTATGCCTTTTACGGCTGATCGAACGCTTACTTGGCGCTGTCGATCATGTGCTCGATTGCGCCCTGGATCTCTTCGTCGGAGCAGTCGGCACAGGTACCGCGCGGCGGCATGGCATTGATACCGTTGATAGCGTTGGCCAGCAGGGTTTCCATGCCCTTGGCGGCACGGTCGGTCCAGTCGGCGCTACCGAACTTCGGCGCACCGGCGACACCTACGGCGTGGCAGGCTGCACACTTCTGGGTGTAGACATCGGCGCCGGAGCGCGCGCCACCGGCGGAAGCGGTTGCCGCCGCTGCGGCAGCGCCGCCACAGGTCTCGTCGCCTTCCAGGCAGACGGAACCGAGCGGCTTGATGCGCTCGATGATCGCTTCATCGCTGGTTGCGGCGCCAGCGGAGCTTGCCAGCGCGAAGCCCAGGCCCAGAGCACACAGAGCAGTAGTAAATTTGTTCACAATGACGACCTCAATCACTCTCAGAAATTATACGGCAGCGCGGCCTGGCCAGGTGCCCATTCAGGTCGGGCCGATGCAGACACAACTGCTCAAAGGTTAATCGGGCTCGGATTATATCTGACAATAAACACAACTGAAATGGGGCGATTGTCCGGTTTCCGGTGGTGATCGTCCGTTTTTTCCCAGACTGGAATCCGCTGACGATTCTGATAACGCGCAGCTGCTCTTAACGCAGGGCTCGGCCGGTGAGTGAATCGCGTTGCCCTGAGCGGCAGATGGGTGGGGGAGAAAACAGGAGGGCGGAATAATCCGCAAGCTACCACCAATCGACGCGGTGGAGCAGCTGCACGAAGGCCAGCAGATATGGGAAAGGGGGAGCGCCTGCCGTGGCTTTATCCCGGGTCGATACGTTTCCTGATCGACCTGAGACTACCTTAGCGCGAAAAAATGACAGCAGGATGACCTGTGTCAACGGTTGGCCGGTTATCTATTGGTTGCAAACTGAACGATACTGAAGCGGTCGATACCCTGTCGCAGGGCGATGGTAAGATTCTGGCTAACAAAGCCGCTCAGGGGCTTGGCGAACGCGGTCGAGATGAGTATTATTACCGGCCTGCAAACACTTCCTTTGCAACGCGCCTGTAGCTCAGCTGGATAGAGTAGCAGGTTCCGATCCTGTTGGTCGGGGGTTCGAATCCCTCCAGGCGCGCCACTTTTTCTTGTCTAAGTCATTGATAAGAAAGCGCTTTTCAGAGTTTCCTTCACTGAAACGGTATCACAATTGGTTTCACATTCAGCCAAAGTGACCTGCCGTGCCACACCTGATTCATCGTTTTGGACCTATCGCTGTGACTGTCCGCTACCTCTGGCAAAAGCATTCAGACGGCCCTTACTACTACCGTCGTCGTGTTCCCAAGGACATCGCCCCCAAGCTGGGCAAGACCTTCAATGTCATCGCCCTCCGGACCAGGGATAAGCTGTTGGCCGCTAAACGCATCGCCAAGCTTACCCGGCAGGATGACGAGCTGTGGTACAGAATGCGTAACGGGCTGGCAACGAATAGCGCCAGGGAAGCGGCTCAAGCGTTGTTGGAAAGCTTCGATCTTGAGGCCAGGGCAGCGAATGAGCAGCAGGACCGGGAAATCCACGTTGATGTATTCCTTGAGAGCCTGGAGCGAAAGGTGCCTGGGAATGAGCATCCAGCAGATCATCTGGATGATCACGAACTCAGGGCGTTAGCCATCATCCAGGGCAAGGAAGAGTTTTCCTTGTCGGATGCCAAGCAGGTTTACCTGAAAAAACGGGATGGTCTGGAAACCAGGGCTGACAACCGGAAGCTCAGGAACGCGACTGACAGCTCCTTTGACTTGGTGATCGGAGCCATCGGTGATCGTAGTCTGAAGCAGTATCGCAGGAAGGACGTATCCGAAGTTATTCACGGAGCGCTGGTTGCCGGATTGAAGACCACGACGATCAAACGGCGATTGGGAGTCGTTAGAGCCGCCGTGAATGAGCTGATCAAAGAGTACGAACTCGATGGGTTGCGGAATCCCTTTGCTGACTTCGAGATACCCAAACTAGGGCAGGACTCGGACGAACGGGCTTCCCTCAACGCTGAGCAGGTCCAGAAGCTACGGGCATACGTGGCATCTAACAACACTGACAGCGCCAACATCATAGGGATGCTGCTGGATACCGGAGCACGTATCGCTGAGGTTGTCGGGCTGTGGCGTGATGACGTTGTGCTGGATGCAGAGGTGCCGCATGTGGTGTTCCACGAGAACCCCATGAGACGGCTCAAGACAAAAGCATCAAAGCGCAAGATACCGTTGGTGGGGGACGCCTTGAAGGCAGCTCAGAGGGCGTTAGAGAAGCCAGGGGAGGATGCGTTGTTCAGCCGTTACATGACACAGACGAAGGTCAAGAATGATGCTGCCTCAGCAGCGGTTAACAAGGTCTTGAAACGCCTGGACTGCCAGACTGCGCACTGTATGCGTCATACCATGCGTACCCGCCTCAGGAATGCGGATGTACCTGAGCCAAGGGCGAAGGAGATTCAAGGCTGGAGTCGGGAGTCTGTGGCAGATCAGTACGGTGAACAGACGGCACTTCGAAACCTCCGAGCTGACCTGTTGAAGACTCTGTGAGAGTAGCGGGGTGTCAAAGCGGCATAGGTTGAAACAAAACCCCCCCCCCCCGGCCATCTGCCGAGACCCTGTAAATAATTCTGTGTAACTGCCAAGGTTAAATATAGTCCGCCAAGCGGTCTTCAAATTCGATCATAAAGCGGTTCAGGGCAGCCTTCCAGTTCCTGATGGGCATTGTCCATTTTTTGGAGGCATCCTGGATCGCCAGGTAGATCACCTTTCTGGCCGAATCGTCCGTTGGGAACAACTTCCGCTTCTTGAGCGCCTTGCGAATAACACTGTTGAGTGACTCAATGGCGTTGGTCGTGTAGATCGCTTTGCGGATGTCCTGGGGGTAGTTGAACAGGGTGTTCAGGTTTTCCCAATGCATGCGCCATGAACGGCTGATTTGGGGGTACTTATCGTCCCAACGCTCGGCAAACTGAGTCAGCGCCTGCAAGGCTTCCTCTTCAGTGACAGACTGATAGATCCGCTTCAGATCGGAGGTGACCGCCTTGTAGTCCTTCCACGGCACGTATTTGACCGAATTACGCACCATGTGAACAATACAGAGCTGGATCCGGGTTTCGGGGTAGGCCGTATTGATCGCATC
>NZ_JAILYN010000013.1:0-50849 GCF_019795155.1 Marinobacterium arenosum
CTCTGACCGGCCTGAAGTGCTTTGGCAAACGCCTGGATATCGATTTCGTACTTATCAGCCATGATGTGTCGCTCCCTTTTTCAGTCAAGTGTAGGAAACGACACAGAACTCTGAACACTACCGCCTATTGGCTTCAGCTGAAAAAATTTCCGTAATATTTGGTCAGCACTAGCAAACCAAGAGGCATAACGATGTAGAACAGTTTATATGTGCGGTATACGAAAATTTGTTAACCGATATTTAACTTCATATAACCGAGAACAAATATTTTCGTTAGCCTCTACATACATGCAGATGAACCCTGCTCTTTCTATGACACACTCACTCTAAGTCAATAAAACTCTTTCCTCCCCTTAGGTATTCACATTGGTTATATCTGGTTTAACAAAACTGGATATTGAAACCAAATCAAAAGCAAACAAAATAGAACCCTAAAGATTATCGGGCAAACCGTAAAACAAGCCTTTTACGTTTCGCACCTGATATTAATAGAGGATTAGACAGATGCGTTTTGGGAAAGAGCTAGCAACCAGCATTTTATTTTGCAGTGCACTGACCAGCGCACCAGCATGGGCTTTGGATTTTAACGCTACAGCCAACGTAATTGTCACGACAGCGCTCAGTTCCGCCGAAGTTGCGCAGGTCGACTTCGGTACAATCGAGGCTTCAAACGGAGCGACCTGCGCTATGGACCCCACAGCAGGTAATGCCTTGACCGGCACCAGCTGCACTGCAGGCACAGGTACATTAGGTGACTACACCCTCACCGGCGCAGCTGGCGCAAACCTTCTGGTCACCGTAAACGCCCCGGCAGCAGCAGTAAACGATATCACCTATACACCAACCTGGAACAACGGGGGCGCCTTGGTTGCTGCTGGCGTGCAGGGCACCATGGCAAATCCGACCGGCACCACCACCTTGAACATCGGTGGCACCCTGACTAACGGTGCTGCGGTTACTCCTGGCAATACATCCTTCACCTTTAACGTGAATGTGGTTTACCAGTAGCCGGCGCCTGATCCGCAAGCTGCTATTGGCGGCGCTTACGCTAGGGGCTACACCTACCGCCCTGGCCGCCGATAGCTATCAAATTAATAGCACTATCGACTTCGGCCGGATCATGAATGAATCCGGCTCCAACTGCCACCTCAGCGCCACCACCACGGCCCTGTCAGGTAGCGCCTGTATCGATAGTTTGGGGACGATCGGCGACATCGATATCACAGTCACACCGAACCAGTCCTACACCATCACAGTGTTCCCACCAGGCGCCCAAGTAAACCAGATCAGTTTTCAGCCTGCACTTGAGAACGGCGGCAACAGCGATACCGTGAATGTCGATGCAAGTGGTACTTTCAATCTCCGCATTGGCGGCACACTAACCATTGGCGGTGCAGCCCCTATCGCGGGCAGCCCTACCAGTTTTTCCTATACGATTCAGGTGATTAGTAACTGATGTCTGGTACGTTGACTGTTTTCAAATTTGCCATCTTGGCTGTGAGTCTGCTGACAAGCTTTGAGGCATCAGCAACCAGCAATCTAATGATTACTACGCCAAGGGTTGTGCTGGAGGGGCGTAGCCGAACCGATTCGATCAACCTGAAAAATCGCGGCGACAGTACCGGCCGCTATCAAATTTTCTTCCGCGAAAAACAGATGACCAGTAGCGGAAATATCGTTGACTCTAAAGCCCGAGCCAATCAGTGGAGTGCCGCTAGGTTAGTGCGTTTTTCCCCCAGCCGGCTGAAACTGGGCGCTCAGCAAAGCCAACGCATCAGACTTGCGGTAAGGAAGCCAGCCGACCTGGCAGAAGGAGAATACCGTAGCCACTTGGTCTTCCGCAGCCGTGCCCTAGCACCAGAGCAGAATCAAAATAATGGACGAGCCGGTGTTAACTTTTCTCCTACCTTTGAATTCAGCATCCCGATTATTGTGCGCCATGGCCGCACTTGGGCAGAAGCCAGACTGAGCGATGGCAGCGTAGTTTATCAAGCCCATCAACAGCAGATAAGGCTGACCTTGCAGAGACAAGGTAATCGGTCTCTATACGGAGACTTCCACGTCTTCGGGCTTGAGGACGATCAGACCGCCATTTCCTTGTTCAAGCTTAAAGGCATAGCACATTACACCCCCTTGCCAGAGCGCGAAGTTCTCCTGGCCGTCCCCAAGCACCTGTCGCTGCACAGCTTTCAACGGCTTCGTGTCGTGTTCGAAGAACAACCGAAGTATGGCGGCAATCAACGTGCCGAACTCGATATTGAACTCTAAGAGTTAGTTTTGAAAACAGGGCCCTCTACCTGTTCCCACTTAGAACTTAAAAATTAATTGGTTATCGATAAAAGATAACCCGGCAAGGGTAGATCACCGAAGCATTATGCTGTTACTTCGCACCCTCTCTCTGTTACTTCTACTTAATCTGCCAGCGCTGGCAAACGAACCTGAATCGTCAGAGAGCAGCACGAACGAAGCGGAACTGATCATTGTTGAACTTCGATTCGACCAGCATAGACTCACCGAAAACCTGTTCCTCTATCGGCAGGACAACCGGCTACTGCTGCCACTGGAAACACTGGCCAACCTACTCGATTTCGCCATTACGATAAACGAACATCAAAGCGGCGCCAGCGGCTGGTTTATTGATCCCGAGCGAACATTTGAATTGGATCTGCCTCGTCAGCAAGTCAGCATCGCAGGGGTTGACCGGCACCTTCCAGCGAACAGTGACATCCGAGCCATCGACGGCGACCTCTACATCCCGAAAGGTCTGCTGGAACAGTGGTTTCCAATCCACCTCGCATTTAATTTTGCCGAAATGCGGCTTTTCCTGCGCAGCGATGAACCCCTCCCCTTGCAGCAGCGACTGCAGCGGGAAAAGCAGCATCTGGGATTACACAGTGGGGGTAGACTGGCCGAAACCCCGGTTCGCTATCTCGAAGACCGTTACAACTGGGTTAGCTACCCAACGCTGGATGTGGCGCTGAATAAATCCCTCTCAAATAAGAGCGACCTGGACACTTTCTCCGCATCCCTGAGCGCCAGCGGCGACCTGCTCAAGCACAGTGCCTTTCTTAACTACAACTATAACGATCAGAGCCACAAGGAAAATATCCGCCTTAACCTGTCGCGCTATGCGGCTACGCCGGAGAGCCGACTGGCGGGAGGACTTTACAGCTACCAGTTCGGCGACCTCTACACTATTGGTGACTCGTTGATCTCAGCCGGTGGCGACGGTGTCGGTCTGAGCCTCACCAGCAGTGCTACCAACCAACGAACCCGTTATGCCAATACCGTCATTGAAGGGAATGCGCCAGCCAACTGGGAAGCGGAGCTCTACCGCAACGGCACTTTGCTGGCGTTCCAAACGATCAGTAGTGACGGTTTCTACAGCTTTGAACAGGTTGAGCTCTGGTACGGAGCCAACAATTTTGAGGTCCGCCTGTTCGGCCCGCAAGGCCAGGCCCGCATCGAACGCACCTCCACCTACATTGGTGATAGCCTATTGCCAAGCGGGGAATCCAGCTATGCATTTTACACCTTGGACGAAAAGAACAATCGCCTATTCGGTGACCTGGTGCCATCAACCGACCGGCGCAGCGATAGCGATCTACGCGCCGAGTGGACCTATGGAGTGACCGATAACTGGGCGCTGGGCACAGCTTGGAACCGCCTCGTAAGAATGAACACAAACAGTACCGATACCCACGACTACCTGTCACTGAGCAGTGACCTGTCACTACCAAACAGTTATCTGCAAACGGTGCTAAGTCATGACACGGACGGCGGAAACGCATTACTGCTGTCACTTCGCAGCAACCTGGGAGCCCACAACATCGACCTGCAACATCGCCAGTTCAATAATTTTACCAGTGAAGAAAACCCAGCCAGCGACCAGTTAAAAACTGACACCCGATTACGATTGAGCGGCACCTTAACAACTGACGCCTTTATCAACTACACCTTCACGGCCCAGCGGGAATCACTCGTCGACGCACCGAACCGATACAAACTGGAAAGCCGCCTCTCCAGCCAGCTGTCCGGTATCAACCTGACCCACACTCAGAGCCTCAGCAAGAGGAGCGACGATGCCAATCTGGCCCTACCGGGCTCGCTTAGTGCCAGCCGGTACAATAGCCAGGGCGGCTTGTCTGGCGCCCTGAACTACGACCTAGGCAACAATGACGAGATTCTACAATCCATCTCCGGAGGCCTGCACACCAACCTGGACGACCGTCGCCACAACCTGCTTCGCCTGACCTATGAACCAGGCATCGACGAAAGCTGGTCAATCAAAGATGATTTCACCTGGCGGTGGGACGGGGCCGATCTGACCTTGCGCGCCGAGGCCAACGACCAGGATGACTGGCTGCTGGGCGCTTCCATCACCTTTAGCACCGGGTACGACGCATATCGCCGAAGTCCTTGGATAAGCTCGCGACGCAGCAGCCGGCAAGGTACGGTTAATGCTCGGGTATTCTGGGATCGGGATAACAGCGGTACGTTCAGCCCCGGCGACCAACCGTTGAGCGGCGTCAGACTTAATGCCAGTGGCACCTATATCGACCAGCACACAGACGACAACGGCCGATTGCAGGTGCGAAATATACCTACCTTTAAGCCGATGGTACTGAATATCGATGAGAGCACACTAGACGATCCATTCTGGCAGCTGCGTGAACAACCGGAACAACTTTACCTGCATACCAGTGCCCAGGCAGAGCTGGAGTTGCCCATCATTGCGGTCAGCGAGATCGAAGGACGGATGTTTGCAGGCGATGAGCGGGGGCAGCACCCCCTCAAATCAACCCGGATGCTACTGGTGGATAAGCAGGAAAAGATTGTCGCAACAACCTGGTCGGAATTCGATGGCATGTTCATATTTGATAATGTGCCTCCCGGTAATTACAGCGTACAGGCAGACCGGGATTTTCTTCAACAGAAAGGGCTGTCGATACCTCCAGCCCAACCGGTAACCGCCAGCTTGGATGGCGGCGTTATCAATGTCGGCACAACCATACTGTACGGCAAGAGCGTGATACAGGCGGTCCCAACAGTCATTGCCAGCCACCGTCCCTTGGCAGACCAATCCGCGCCTAAACCAATTGATCTCCAATGGCTTCAGGCACAACCGTCCAACCATTACACAATTCAGCTCATGGCCGGACATAAGAAACGCAGCCTGCAGCGCTTTATCAAGCGCTACCAGCTGACAGACACCCGCTACTACCATATCCGCAAAGATGGCCACGACTGGTATGTGCTGTTACAGGGATTTTTCCCTGACCACCAACAGGCCCTCAGCGCATTTAGCCGGCTGCCACAGTCGCTACGCAAGAAAAATCCATGGGTGCGCAGCCTGGCTGGCATCCAGAAGCTGCTGCACGACGGCCCTGGCGAGCGGGTCGATGAATATCCGAACAGCTTCCCACAGCATTACCGACTGACAGCGGAAAGCATATCCGAACGCATACGGACTACTCACAGTTGGCTTAACGAACAATCGCAAGTCGGCTACACCATCCAGCTGATGGCGAGTGAGGACCCTGCCGACCTGGAGCGATTCATCATTCGCCATCAGCTCCAGCGTCAGGCGCTGGTGAATAAAGTCTGGAGGAATGGCTCGCCATGGTATCTGCTGCTGTACGGATACCATCCCACCAAGCAGGGAATCAAGCAGGTGTTGCGAGAGTTTCCGCCGCAACTTAGCCGATTCCAACCCTGGATTCGAACAACCGCCTCATTGCAGACCAATCAGACAGGCAATAAAGCGGCCTCTAAGTATTAGTACAGTGTCGCTTTTGCCCGTAGCATAACCGCACTCCTCTAATGAAGAGTGAAACTCAAAAACAAGAACCGAGAACCGAGAACCGAGAACCGAGAACCGAGAACCGAGAACCGAGAACCGAGAACCGAGAACCGCAGAGCCTGCCGGCGGTGCTGGCGACTGTGAACTCACAACTGTCTAACGGGAAAACTCCGTCAAACAGGCACAAAAAAACCAGCACTAGGCTGGTTCTCTTTTTACCGCGCATCTTTTACTTTGCACCAACCTCCATATTAGAAGTTGGTGCAGATGGGGAGACTCGAACTCCCACGCCCGTGAAGGCACCAGCACCTGAAGCTGGCGTGTCTACCAATTCCACCACATCTGCGTCGGTATGCGTTTTGTTTTACGACAGTCGCAATACTGTACCTTTCATTTTACTTTCTTGCACCGTACCTCGCTAAGCGAGGATTGGTGCAGATGGGGAGACTCGAACTCCCACGCCCGTGAAGGCACCAGCACCTGAAGCTGGCGTGTCTACCAATTCCACCACATCTGCGTCGAAAGTGGGGCGTATTGTATAGAGCGGTTTTGGGTTCGTAAAGAGGCAAAAAGCATTTTTTTTCATTTTTCTCGAATACGGCTGCAACGCCCGTATTCCGGGCGCTGCAGCCATCGCGACCCGCCTATCGACAGCTTTGCTCAGGGCTTGGCGGTCAAATTTGCCCCCAGGCAGCCGCTGAACCGGTCGGCCAGCTGTTGCAGGTACAAGGCATAGCCATCGGCGCTCACCGCCTGCTCGCTGGCCAGCGGATCCAGCTCGGCATAGCCGACCGACAACCCCTCGGTAACGGTCCGAACCACCGCCGCCTTGAATTGCGGCTCGCCGAATACACAGACCGCTTCGGCCGCTTTCAGCCGTTGACGGATCTCGGCCAGCCGCCGGGTGCCGGTCGGCCGGCCCGGATCGACCGTAAAGTAACCGAGTTGTTTCAGCCCGTAGCGCTTCACGAAGCCGCTATAGGCATCATGGAACACGAAGAAGCCTCGCTGCTGCAACGGCTGCAACTGCTGCTGAAGCTGGCGATCCTTGCTCAGCAGGCTGGCGGCGAACCGCTCCAGGTTCTTCGTCAGCGTTTCACGGTGCTGCGGGAATCTCCCCGCCAGCGCCTCGCTCAGCTGCTCGGCGGCCCGCAAAGCCTGCAGCGGGTTCATCCACAGATGCAGGTCGCGCTCATGATCGTGGTGGTGGTGCCCACCCGTCGTATCCTGTTCTTCATCGGCCTCATGCTGATCCCCGCCATCCTCCATCGGCAACAGCGCCAGCGCCGGCACGGCCTGCTGGCGCAGCGTCTTGGCCAGAAACATCTCCAGCTGCGGGCCGACCCAGATCAGCTGATCGGCTTCGCCGAGCTTGCGCATATCGGAGGGCTTCAAGGCGTAGTGATGCGGCGAGGCGCCGGGCGGAATCAGCACCTCGGCCCGGCCGATGCCATCGACCACCGCCGCGGCGATCAGTTGCAGCGGCTTGACCGACGCCACTACCCGCACCTCGGCCCAGGCGGGTAGCGCCGCCAGCGACAGCAGCAGTGCCGCAAAAAAAACTTTAGACTTGATCAATTCTGGTTTGCTCCGTGCCTGTTGCGTTACAATGTAACAAATTATATTGAAGCCCCGATATGAGTGCCAATTCAATCGCCTTTCATTCCGATCATGACCACCAGCACTGCATCGAGCAGGCGCTGAGTTCGGCGCGCCAGATCTGTAGCGAGCGCAAGCAGCGGCTGACGCCGATCCGCGAGCTGGTATTGAAGCTGATCTGGCAGAGCCACAAACCGCTGGGCGCCTACGAGCTGCTGCCGGCACTGGCCGAGGCGGGCTTCAATTCGGCACCGCCGACCGTCTACCGGGCGCTGGAGTTCCTGCAGAGCCAGGGGCTGGTGCACCGCATCGCTTCATTGAACGCCTTCATCGGTTGCCCATCACCGGACCACAGCCATGACGGCTGCTTCCTGATCTGCACCGGCTGCGGCACCGCCAACGAGATCGAGGCCGCCAGCGCGATGCGCGACCTGCAACGGCAGGCCGAGGCGCTGGGTTTCAAGACCCAGCACCAGACCATTGAGATTGCCGGGCTCTGCCCGAACTGCCGGGAGTCCGCAGCGGAATGAGTGAGCATCAAGACCTGGTACGCCTGCACGGCGTCAATGTCAGCTTCGGCGACAACCATGTATTGCAACATGTCGAGATGGCGTTGCACCGCGGCTGCATCACCACCCTGATCGGACCGAACGGCGCCGGCAAAACCACCCTGGTGCGGGTGGTGCTGGGGTTGATCGAGCCGGACAACGGCGAGGTCTGGCGCGAACGGGCATTGCGCATCGGTTATATGCCGCAGAAGCTGCATGTCGACCGCACTTTTCCATTGACGGTGGAACGTTTCCTGCGCACCGCCAGCATCAACGATCGCCAGGCGCTGCAGGCGGCGCTGGCCGATGTCGGTGCCGAGAAACTGTTCAAGCATTCGATCCACGACCTGTCCGGCGGCGAGATGCAGCGGGTGCTGCTGGCCCGTGCGCTGTTGCGCGATCCGACCCTGCTGGTGCTGGACGAGCCGGTGCAGGGGGTCGATATCAACGGCCAGATCGAGCTGTACGACCTGATCGGCCGGATCCGCGACCGGCGCGGCTGCGGCGTGTTGATGATCTCCCACGACCTGCATCTGGTGATGGCCGCCACTGATCACGTGGTCTGCCTGAACCACCATATCTGCTGCTCGGGCCACCCGGAGCAGGTCAGCAACGACCCCTCCTACCAGGCCCTGTTCGGCAAGGCCGGTGCCCGCGCGCTGGCGCTGTACAACCACCACCACAACCACCGACACAATGCCCATGGCGACGTGGTCCCGGTTAAGGAAAATCAGTAACTCCATGGCCGACTTCCTGATTCGTGCACTGCTCGGCGGCATCGGTGTCGCCGCGATTGCCGGCCCGTTGGGCGCCTTCGTGGTCTGGCGCCGGATGGCCTATTTCGGTGACACCCTGGCCCACTCGGCGCTGCTCGGCGTGGCGCTGGGCTTCCTGTTCGACATCAACCTGAACCTGGCGGTAATCGCCTGCTGTGTGCTGCTGGCACTGGCGCTGGTGACTTTGCAACGGCAGCGGATGGTGGCCACCGACACCCTGCTCGGCATCATGGCACACAGCGCGCTGTCGCTCGGCCTGGTGACGGTGTCGCTGCTGGAGGAGGTGCGCATCGACCTGATGGCCTACCTGTTCGGCGACCTGCTGGCGGTCAGCAACGTCGACCTGCTGTGGATCTACCTCGGCGGCGGCCTGGTGCTGGCACTGCTCTACCAGCTCTGGCAGCCGTTGCTGGCGATCACCATCAACGAGGAACTGGCCGAGGTGGAAGGGGTGCCGGTGGCCGCAGTGCGGCTGGCACTGATGCTGCTGATCGCGGTAGTGATCGCGGTGGCGATGAAGATCGTCGGCATCCTGCTGATCACCTCGTTGCTGATCATCCCCGCCGCGGCCGCCCGCCGGCTGGCGGTCAGCCCGGAGCAGATGGCGCTCGGCGCCGCCCTGCTTGGCTGCAGCGCGGTCACGCTGGGGCTGGGCTTCTCCTACCAGTTCGACACCCCCGCCGGCCCCTCGGTGGTGGTACTGGCACTGCTGCAGTTCCTGCTGCTCTACGCGCTGCCATCACGTAAGCAGGCATGAGTTTCTGGCGCCGCTACCGGCCGGACGCCAATCAGCACCGCGAGGTGTGGGGGCTGGCGTGGCCGATGATCCTGTCCAATATCAGCGTGCCGCTGCTCGGCATGGTCGACACCGCGGTGATCGGCCACCTGCCGGAGAGCCACCACCTGGGCGCGGTGGCAGTCGGCGCGATGATCTTCTCGATCCTCTACTGGGCGTTCGGCTTCCTGCGGATGGGCACCACCGGCCTGACCGCCCAGGCGGTCGGCCGCCAGGACGGCGACAACAACCGGCTGGTGCTGGCCCAGTCGCTGGTGCTGGCGACGCTGATCGGCGGTCTGATCCTGTTGCTGAACCAGCCGGCGGTCCAGTTGGCGCTGCAACTGATGGACGCCGCCCCCGAAGTGACCGTCGAAGCGGACAAGTACGCCGCAATCCGGGTGCTGGGCGCGCCGGCGGTACTGTGCAACTACGCCCTGCTGGGCTGGTTCGTCGGTAACCAGAACACCCGCATCCCGTTGCTGTTGCTGCTGGTCACCAATATCAGCAACATGCTGCTCGACGTGCTGGCAGTCTACGGCCTGGGCATGAAGGCCGACGGCGTGGCGCTGGCCACCGTCTGTTCCGAATACCTGGCACTGGTGCTGGGGCTCTGGCTGGCCCGCCGCCAGTTGCAGCGGGTATCCGGCGCGCTGAACAGGGAGCGGCTGCGCCGCTGGCGCGACTATTACGATCTGCTGGTACTGAACCGCTACCTGTTCATACGCACCCTGGCGATCCTGTTCGCGATTGCCTTCTTCACCGCCCAGGGTGCCCGTCAGAGCACCGAGATCCTGTCCGCCAACGCGGTGCTGCTGAACTTCCTGTTGCTGATCTCCAACGGCCTGGACGGCTTCGCCCACGCCACCGAAGCGCTGACCGGGCGCGATATCGGCCGCCGCGACCTGGGCCGCTTCTACCGGATGATCAACGCCGCCGCGCTCTGGTCGCTGATCACCGCGGTACTGATGAGCCTGCTGTTCTGGCTGGCCGGCGACGGGATCATCCGGCTGCTGACCGATATCGAGCCGGTCCGCCAGCTGGCGATGCAGTACCTGCCGTGGATCTGGGTCTTGCCACTGATCGGTGTCTGGAGCTATCTGCTGGATGGCATTTTTGTCGGCACCACCCAGGTGAAGGCGATGCAGGACACCATGCTGCTGTCGGTATTCGGCGTCTACCTGCCGCTCTGGTGGCTCTGTCAGCCGCTCGGCAACCACGGCCTGTGGCTGGCGTTTATCGCCCTGTTTGTGGCCCGCGGCCTCAGCGGCGGCTATGTTTACTGGCAATTGTGTCGCCAGCAGCGCTGGTTCTGACGACCGCAATCTGCCAAGGAGGCCGCGATGCGCCACACGTTCGGCTGGCTCTGTCTCTGCTGCCTGATCGCCGGCCTGCCCGCCGGCCCCGCCACCGCACTGCCGCTGGAGCGGCTGCAGCTACCCGACGGCTATCGGATCAGCCTGGCCGCCCGGCTTGATAACGCCCGCCAACTGGCACTGGCGCCGGACGGCACCCTGTTCGTCGGCAGCCGCCGCGCCGGCAATGTCTACCGGCTGCGTGACCGGGACGGCGACGGCCAGTACGAGCAGGTCGAGCGCTTACTGAGCAGGCTGGAGCTGCCCAGCGGCATCGCCTTCCACGACGGCAAGCTATATATCGCCGCATTGAGCCGAATCCTGCGGCTGGATGATCCGCTGGCCGAACAGCCGGCAAGACCGGTGGTGCTGACCGATCGCTTGCCCGATGCCACCCATCACGGCTGGAAATACCTCAAGGTGGGCCCGGACAACCAGCTGTACTTCAATATAGGCGCGCCCTGCAACGTCTGTCTCAGCAAGGATCCGCGCTTCGCGACGCTGGTGCGGATGCCGTTGAGCGGCGGCAAGGTGGAACTGGTGGCGCTGGGGGTACGCAACAGCGTCGGCTTCGACTGGCACCCACAGGATGGCGCGCTCTGGTTCACCGACAACGGCCGCGATTGGCTGGGCGATGACCAGCCGGCCGACGAACTGAACCGGCTGGACCGCCTCGGCCAGCATTTCGGCTTTCCCTACCTGCACGGCGACGGCCTGGCCGACCCGGACTACGGCAGCCGCAACCCCTACCGCAACAGCCAACCGCCGGTGCTGGCGCTGGGCGCCCATGTGGCGCCGCTGGGGATGGTGTTCAGCCAGGCCGCCCCCTGGGCCGCGCCGGACGAGACCAGCTTGCTGATTGCCCAGCATGGTTCCTGGAACCGCAGCGAGAAGGTCGGCTACCGGGTGATCAAGGTGCGCCTGAAGGGCAACCAGGTACTGGAAAAGTCGGTGCTGGTCGATGGCTGGCTGCGGGCCGACAGCTACTGGGGCCGGCCGGTCGATCTGCTGTTCGACCGCGACGGCAGCCTGCTGATCAGTGACGACTACGCCGACGCGATCTACCGGCTCAGCCCGCCGACAACACCCTAGGAGCCTGTCGGACTTAGCACTGACCTACTCGGCTCTGGCTTCCTGCTTCGCCCTAACTCCTGCATCCATGCAGTCGTGCGGAAAAGCGAATATTGGCCAGGCCCGACAGGCTCCTGGCCTCTTGGCAACCGACTCCAGCAAGTTAAAAAACAGGCTTGACCCGTCTACAGGTGTCACCCTGATACTGGCCCTGTATTGAACGAAGAGTGAGTGTCCCGATGTCGTTAACCATCAGCCAGCTGGCGCGCCGTTTCGGAATCAGCCGTTCAACGTTGCTCTACTATGAGCGCGAAGGACTGCTGTCGCCGGCCCGTACCGCCGCCAACGGCTACCGCCACTATGGCCCGGAACAATGCAGCCGGCTCGAACAGATCCTCAGCTTCCGCGCATTGGAGGTGCCGGTTGCCGAGATAGGCCAGCTGCTGCAGGCGGACGAAGGCGACCAGGCTCGCATCCTGCATCAGCAGTTCGACCGGCTCGGCCAGGAGATCCAGCGGCTGCAGCGGCAACAGCGCACCATTCTTCGCTTTCTGCAACAGCATCAGGATCAGGAGGAAAACATGGTCAGTAAAGAACGTTGGACCGAAATCATGCGCGCCGCCGGCCTCACCGATGAGGATATGCGCAACTGGCACCGCCAGTTCGAGAAACTGGAACCGGAAGCACACGACGAGTTCCTGCATTCGCTGGGGATCGAGGACGACGAGGTGGCGCGAATCCGCCAGTGGTCTAGAAGTGCAGAGTAAACAGTCAGACCGTTAACAGTGTCAGCGGCACGATGAAGTATTGTGGGAGCGGCGCCCCGCCGCGACTGCCGCGGACTGGGAAGTAGGAGTAGGAGCGGATTTATCCGCGACCACTTTGCAAGGAAGGGTCGCCCACAGAGTGGGCTGCCACGGAGCTCGGAACCCGTAGCAGCGGGCTCCGACCGCGACCCACGGCGGTATTGCAGAACTCGGCGGCCTGTCGCCCTCGGAGCGGGCTGCTACGAAGCACGGGCGCCACCCGAACCACCGCCGCAGGCGGTTGCAAACGCTGAAATCGCGGATAGATAGACAAAAACGGCCCACAATTGCGGGCCGTTTGCCTTTAAAGCGGTAGCTAACGTTCTGTTAGCTCACTTTTTAACCGGATTGGGTTTGAACAGCAGCGGCTTGGCCTCAGGATCGACCGGCTCCGGCACCCGGTTAACACGGGTTTCCAGTTCCTGCGACGGCATGTCGCTGCCGTCCAGTGCCATCGAGTCACTGAAGTCGCAACTGACGCATTCACGGTACTCGCGGGTTTCGTCGCGGTACATCCGCAACTTATCCATCTCGCCGCAACGCGGGCAGACCGCGCCGGCGATAAAACGTTTTACGGGATTACTCATCACACTCACTCTGTAATGCCACTGTGGCGCAACAGCGCGTCGACCTGCGGCTCGCGGCCGCGGAACTCGACGAACAGCGCCATCGGCTCGCGGGAGCCGCCCTGCTCCAGGATGCTGTGGCGGAAGTCGGCGCCGGTCTGCCGGTTGAAGATCCCCTCCTCCTCGAAACGGGAGAAAGCATCGGCGGACAGCACCTCGGCCCATTTATAACTGTAGTAGCCCGCCGCATAGCCCCCGGCAAAGATATGGCTGAAACCATGCTGGAAGCGGTTGAACTCGGGCGGAATCACCACCGCCACCTCGGCGCGCACCTGGTCCAGCAATTTCTGAATATCGGTTTTGCCGGCCTCATATTCCATATGCAGGCGGAAATCGAACAGGGCGAACTCCAGCTGGCGAACCATCATCATACCGGACTGGAAATTTTTCGCCGCCAGCATCTTGTCCAGCAGGTCTTGCGGCAGCGGCTCACCACTCTGGTAGTGGCCGGAAATCAGCGACAAGGCCTCCGGCTCCCAGCACCAGTTCTCCAGGAACTGGCTGGGCAGTTCGACCGCGTCCCAGGCAACGCCGTTGATGCCGCTGACATCGGCCTGCTCGATACGGGTCAGCATATGGTGCAGACCGTGGCCGAACTCGTGGAACAGGGTGGTGACCTCGTCGTGGGTCAGCAGCGCCGGGTCCTCGCCGACCGGCGAGCTGAAGTTGCAGACCAGGTAGGCCACCGGCAGCTGCAGGCTGCCGTCGTCCAGACGACGACGCACCCGGCAGTCGTCCATCCAGGCGCCACCGCGTTTCTTGTCGCGGGCGTAGGTATCGAGATAGAAGCGGGCGATCAGCTCGCCATCGCGATGCACTTCGAACAGCCGGGCATCCTGATGCCAGCTGTCGAACTGCTCGACCTCCTTGAACTGCACATCGAACAGCCGGCCGGCGACCTGGAACAGGCCGTCGAGTACCTTCGGCAGCGGGAAATAGGGCCGCAGCGCCTCCTGGGAGACCTCGTACTTGGCGTGCTTGAGCTTCTCGCCGTAGTAGGGCAGGTCCCAGGCATTGAGCTGGTCGATGCCGTGCTGATCGCGGGCAAAGGCGGTCAGCTCGTCCAGGTCGTGCTGGGCCACCTTACGGCTCTTGTGCGCCAGGTCGGTCAGGAAGCCGAGCACCTGTTGCGGTGATTCCGCCATCTTGGTTTCCAGCGAATATTCCGCGTAATTGGCGAAACCAAGCAGTTTCGCCAGCTCCTGACGCAGGGTCAGGATCTCCTCCATGATCGCGCTGTTGTCCCACTGGCCCGCCTGCGGGCCACGGTCGGAGGCACGGGTGCTGAACGCCTCGTAGACCTCGCGACGCAGTTCGCGGTTGTCGGCATGGGTCATCACCGCCAGGTAGGAGGGGAAATCCAGCGTCAACAGCCAACCCTCCAGCCCCTTGGCTTCGGCCAGCTGGCGGGCGGCGGCCAGCGCCATCGGCGGCAGGCCGGCCAGTTCGCTTTCGTCTTCGATCTGCTTCTGCCAGCCGCCGGTGGCGTCCAGCACATTCTCGGCAAACTTGGTGGTCAGTTCGGACAGCCGCTGCTTCAGTTCGCCATAGCGCTGCTGCTCCTTGTCCGGCAGTGCGATGCCGGACAAGCGGAAGTCACGCAGGTGATCCTCGATCACCTTCTGCTGCGGTACGCTCAGCCGGCTGAAGCCCTCGCTGTCGTGGATCGTCTTGATCGCCCGGTACAGCCCCTTGTGCTGCCCCAGCTCGGTCCAGTACTGGGACAGTTTCGGCAGGCAGGCGTTGTAGGCGTCGCGCAGCTCGTCGCTGTTGACCACCGCATTCATATGGGAAACCGGCGACCAGGCCTTGGCCAGGGTATCGTTCATCTCCTCCAGCGGGGCGATCAGCGAACCCCAATCCGGCTGCTCCAGCTCCTCCAGCAGACGGGCCAGTGTCTGGCGGTTTTCCGCCAGCAGCTGGTCGACAGCCGGCTCCACATCTGCGGGTTTGATTGCGGCAAACGGTGGCAGCAGATGGGGTTGCAGCAGCGGGTTGCTCATAAAGGCGCTCTCCTGGGCGGGCGGATCGGACGATCGGCCGGTTACTGTTTGGTTCTGTTATGGGG
Organism: Marinobacterium arenosum; assembly: GCF_019795155.1. Lineage (GTDB taxonomy): Bacteria > Pseudomonadota > Gammaproteobacteria > Pseudomonadales > Balneatricaceae > Marinobacterium_C > Marinobacterium_C arenosum. The sequence continues at coordinate 15,428 of NZ_JAILYN010000013.1, forward strand.
GGCCGGCGGCCACTTTTCAATGGCGCCGGGCCTGCTCGGCTTACTCGGCCTGCAGGTAGCTCAGCTGGTCGATGCTGTGCAGTGCGGCTGCGATCCGCAGTGTTTGGTCGATCGCCTGGGAGGGCTGACCGGCATCCAGCAACGACATCATGTGGCTGCGGAAACAGGGCATACCGCCGTTGATCACCGCGATCGCCATCGCGAAGTAGTGGTAGCCGATCTCGTCGTCGATGGCGAGCTCCTGCAACGGTGACATCGCCAAGGCCTGCAGCGAGCCGCCGGCACCGACCTCCACCTCCATCCGGGCCTGGAAATAGGGGTTGGTCACCCCCATCCGGGCGGTGGCCAACTGCACCAGTGCCTGGCCCGAGGCGCTGACATGGGGGCGCACCTCGGCCACCAGCGACCGGTTGCGCAAGGCGCCAGCCGCGGCCAACGCCACTCCGTAGCGGTATGCCTCACTCAGGGCGTCGTCCTCGTCGAAAACCCGGTTGATCAGGTTGGCCAGTTCACTGCTGCCCTCCGGCAGCCGCTCGATCAGTTGTTTTGCCAGCATATGGATATCCTCCGATGATTCTGTTCCATTCAGTGTAGGCTCCTTTGATGGGGGCTTGCCGCTTAGGTTCAACTGGCAGCTCACTGAGGTTCGCCGGATAATGGGGCCAACCAGAGGAGTGTTGAGATGAAGATCCGTACTTTCAGAGGGATGACCCCGAAACTCGGCGAGCGCGTTTTCGTGGACCCCAGCGCGGTGGTGCTGGGCGATGTCGAGCTGGCCGAAGATGTGTCGGTCTGGCCGCTGACGGTGATCCGCGGCGATATGCATCGCATCCGCATCGGTGCCCGCACCAGTGTACAGGACGGCTCGGTGCTGCATATCACCCACGCCGGCCCCTATAACCCGGACGGCTTTCCGCTGCTGATCGGCGAGGACGTCACCATCGGTCACCAGGCGATGCTGCACGGCTGCACCATCGGCAACCGGGTGCTGGTCGGCATGGGCGCGATGGTGATGGACGGCGCGGTGGTCGAGGACGAGGTGATCATCGGCGCCGGTTCGTTGGTGCCGCCGGGCAAGACACTGCAGAGCGGTTACCTGTATGTCGGCCGCCCGGTCAAACAGATGCGGCCGATCAGCGACAAGGAACGCGAGTTCTTCCGCTACACCGCCGCCAACTACGTCAAATTGAAAGACCAGCATCTGCAGGAAGACTACGCCGAGCTGGATTGATTTTCGTTAATACGGTCGCCTGCTCGCCTGTTGGCGACCGTTCTTCACTGCCGCCAACTCACCTTGACCTGAATCAAGCGTGCGACAAAAAGAGAAACGAAACACTAGTTAATATTGATAACGATTCTTATTTTAACTAAAGTGTTGCGCAACTTTTGTTCACACTCTCTCGATAAGGTTAATCGTCATGACATTCCGCAAGTCCCTGATCGCCCTGTCGCTGGCGGCGGCCGCACTGACCGGTTGCAACCAAAGCAACGTGCAGACCACAGCCCAGACCGAGCCGTCTGGTCAGGCGGTGTTGACCAACTACGCCAATATCGCCCACGCCGGTTATGAAGATTCCCTGATCACCGCCAAAGCGCTGCAGCGTGCGGTCGATCAGTTGCTGGCCGAGCCGACCGAAGCCAACCTGCAGGCGGCCAAGGACGCCTGGACAGCGGCCCGCGCGCCCTACCAGCAGACGGAAGCCTACCGCTTCGGCAACGCCATCGTGGACGATTGGGAGGGCCGTGTGAACGCCTGGCCGCTGGATGAAGGCCTGATCGACTACGTGGCCGCAGGCTACGGCAGCGAGTCCGACGAGAACCCGTTCTACGCCGCCAACGTGATCGCCAACAAGACCCTGCGGGTGGGCGGCAATGAGGTCGACGCCAGCGAGATCACCAAACAGCTGCTGGCGGAAACCCTGCACGAGATCGACGACGTTGAAGCCAACGTCGCCACCGGCTACCACGCCATCGAGTTCCTGCTGTGGGGCCAGGACCTGAACGGCAACAACCCGGGTGCCGGCGCCCGCCCGGCGTCCGACTACGACCTGGCCGCCTGCAGCGGCGGTAACTGCGAGCGCCGCCGCCAGTACCTGAAAGCGGCCACCGAGCTGCTGGTCGACGACCTGCAGGAGATGGTCGACAACTGGACCGCCGATGGCGCGGCCCGCCAGGAACTGTTCGCCAAGGGTGAACAGGGCGCCATCGCCACCATCCTGACCGGCATGGGCTCGCTGGCCTACGGTGAACTGGCCGGCGAGCGCACCAAGCTGGGCCTGATGCTGCACGACCCGGAGGAGGAACACGACTGCTTCTCCGACAATACCCACTGGTCGCACTACTACGACGCCAAGGGGATCAAGAATGTCTACCTGGGTGAATACACCCGTGTCGACGGTTCCTTGGTCAAGGGCGCCAGCCTGTCCGACCTGGTGAATGCCGCTGCACCGGCAGTGGACCGCGACCTGCGCAACAAGCTGAACAGCACCGAGCAAGCCGCCCAGGCGATGGTCGACGCAGCCGCCAAGGGCAATACCTTCGACGTGCTGATCGGCGCCAACAACAGCAGCGGTAACCAGGTAGTGCAGACCTTCGTCGACGCGCTGACCGACGAGACCCGCTCGATCGAAAACGCCATCGCGGTGCTGAAGCTGGACGGCATCGAGCTGGAAGGTTCCGACAGCCTGGACAACCCGCAGGCCGTACTGGCCGAGTAACAGCGGCCGCGCGGGCCGGTCGGCGGCAGGCCCGGTCCTTCAGTGACCGGGCGGGCACCTCTTCAGGAGGTGCCCGCCGGCCCGCATAACCCTACCGAGCACCACCATGAAAGATCCCCTATTGCAGCGGGTCGCTACGCCACTGCTCTGCGCCCTGCTACTCGGTTCAGCCCTACCCGTCCATGCCGGCCGGCCGGCGCCCACCAACGATTTCAGCAAGGCCGAAGCGGGCGAACGGGCCCAGGGGGGCGACACCACCCACGACAAGCGGCTCAACGCCGATGCCTTCTCGCACAGCAGCGCCAACCTGAGCTTCGAAAAACGGCTCGATTTCGCGCTCGGCAACGGCATGTTCAAGAAGATCTGGGTTTCCTCCCCGTCCAGTACCACCGCCAGCGATGGCCTGGGGCCGCTGTACAACGCCCGCTCCTGCCAGCGCTGCCACCTGAAGGATGGCCGCGGCCACCCGCCCGAGGGCAACTATCCGCAGGACACCGCGGTCTCGATGTTCCTGCGGCTCAGCATCCCGCCACAGAATGAAGCTCAGCGCAAAGCACTGGCCGAGGGGCGGCTCGGCGTGATCCCGGAACCCACCTACGGCGGCCAGCTGCAGGATTTCGCCATCCAGGGGCTGCCGGCCGAGGGCCGGATGCATATCGACTACCGCGAAATCCCGGTCCAGCTGTCCGATGGCGAGACCGCCTCGCTGCGCCAGCCGAGCTACCGCATCACCGATCTCGGCTTCGGTCCGTTGCACCCGCAGACCCTGCTGTCGCCCCGCGTGGCACCGCCGATGATCGGCCTCGGCCTGCTGGAGGCGATCGACGAGGCCGATATCCTGGCCCAGCAGGACCCTGAGGATCGCGACGGCGACGGCATCTCCGGTCGCGCCAACCAGGTCTGGCACCGGCAGCGCCAGGCGCTCGCGTTGGGCCGGTTCGGCTGGAAAGCGGGCAACCCGACCCTGAACCAGCAGAACACCAGCGCCTTCAACGGCGATATCGGCATCTCCAACCCGGACAGTCCGGCCCCATCCGGCGACTGCACAGTTAACCAGCCGCTCTGCCTGCAGGCGCCGAACGGCAACACCGAGCAGCACGACAACCAGGAGATCTCGCGCCAGATGACCGATCTGGTCCTGTTCTACAGCCGCAACCTGGCGCTGCCGCCGCGCCGCGACGTAGACGATCCGCAGGTGCTGGCCGGCAAGAAAGTGTTCTATGAGACCGGCTGTATCCGCTGCCATACGCCGAAATATGTCACCGGCGACAACCCGGCCCTGCCGGAGCAGGCCAACCAGCTGATCTGGCCCTACAGCGACCTGCTGCTGCACGATATGGGCGAGGGGCTGGCCGACCACCGGCCGGAGTTCCTGGCCAGCGGCCGCGAATGGCGCACCCCGCCGCTATGGGGCATCGGTCTGACCGAAACGGTTAACGACCACAGCTATTTCCTGCATGATGGCCGGGCGCGCAGCCTGCTGGAGGCGATCCTCTGGCACGGCGGCGAAGCCGAGCCGATGAAACAGGCGGTGATCGAGATGCCCCGCCAGCAACGCGCCAACCTGATCCGTTTTCTGGAGTCCCTTTGATGGCCAAGCCGATCCGAATTTCCATCGCCGGCCTGCTGGCCGGCAGCGCCCTGACAGGTGTGGCGTTCACCGCCCAGGCGGCACCGACCGAACAGCAATGGCAAGCGTTCAGCCAGGCGGTCGCCGCCGAGCACATCCTGCCGCGCTACCGCACGCTGGCCGAGAGCTCGGCCCAGCTGCAGCAGCAGAGCGAGGCGCTGTGTGGCGACAGCAGTGAGGCAACCCTGCACAGCACCCGCCAGGCCTTCCACCAGACCATGGACGCCTGGCAGGCGATCCAGCACGTGCAGTTCGGCCCGGTCGAGCTGCTGATGCGCAACTTCAGCCTGCAGTTCTGGCCCGACAAGAAGAACCTCGGCGGCAAGCAGCTGTCGGCGTTGCTGCAGAACGCCGATCCGGCCACGCTGGATGCCGAGCACTTCCGCGCCGCCAGCGTGGCGGTCAAAGGGCTGCCGGCGCTGGAACGGCTGCTGTTCGCCGACGACGCTCTGGCGCAGTACCAACAGCAGCCGTTCCGCTGCCAGTTGACCGCAGCGATCACCGGCCATGTCGCCACCATGAGCCGCGAGATCGACAGCGAATGGCAGCAGTACAGACAGGAGTTCGAACAGCTCAACGGCAGTGGCTACTACGAGGATGCCAACGAGGCGGCCACCGACCTGCTCAAGTCGCTGGTCGAGCCGATCGAGGTGGTGCGCGACAACAAGCTGCTGCGACCGATGGGCAGCTCGGCCAGCAAGCCGAAACCGCGCCGTGCCGAATCCTGGCGCAGCGGCCGCTCGCTGCGGAACATCCGCATCAACCTGCAGACCCAGCAGGCGCTGTTCAACAGCGGTGGCGAGCACAGTGTCAAGGCGCTGCTGACAGCGGAGGGCGAAGCGGCGCTGGCCCAGCAGATCGACGACGCCTTCACGCTGATCCTCGGCCAGCTGGAACAACTGCCCAGCCCGCTCAGCCGAACCCTGAAGGACGCGCAGCACTACCAGCAGCTGCAGCTGATCAGCGACGAACTGAAAGCGCTGCACTTCGCCCTCAGCCAGGCGATGCAGCCGCTCGAAATTCAACTGGGGTTCAACAGCCGTGACGGGGATTAATCGACGCCAGTTCCTGACGGCGCTCGGCGCCGGCCTGCTGCTGCCGGCAGTGCCGTCGCTGGCCGCTGCGCCGGCTTTGCGGTTCGCTTCCGCCGGCCAGGACGGCGACAACAACCACTGGCTGACGCTGTTCGACGACCAGGGCCAGCTGCTGCTCAAGCACCAACTGCCGGGCCGCGCCCACCATGTGGCCGCCCATCCGACCGAGCCCTGGCTGATGGCGGTGGCACGCCGGCCGGACCGTTTTATCGAGCTGGTCGACTATCAGAGCGGTGAACTGATCCAGCGGATCGAGGCCGGACCGCAGCGCCACTTTTACGGCCACGGGATCTTCTCCGCCGACGGCCGCTGGCTGGCAGCCACCGAGAATCACCTGCCCAGCGGTGAGGGCCGGCTGGTGATCCGCGACTGCCGGGACAATTTCCGCACCGTCGCCGACCACCCCAGCTACGGTATCGGCCCGCACGAGCTGGCCTACCTGCCGGACCAACGCACCCTGGTGGTCGCCAACGGCGGCATCCTGACCCACCCGGAGCAGGGCCGCAAGAAGCTCAACCTGGATAGCATGCAGCCGACCCTGGCCTATATCGACAGCGCCTCCGGCCGGTTGCTTGAGCAGGTCAGCATGCCGGCCGAACTACACCAGCTCAGCATCCGCCATCTCGACATCAACCGCCACGGTGAGGTGGCGATCGCCCTGCAGTACCAGGGCGGCAAGCAGGACCGGGTGCCGTTGGTCGCGCTGCACCGTCAGGGCCAGCCACTGCAGCTGCTCGAGGCGCCGGAACCGGTCCGGCTGGCGATGCGCCAGTATTGCGGCAGCGCCCGCTTCGACCGCAGCGGCGAGCTGTTCGCGATCTCCTCGCCACGCGGCGACCTGGTCACCCTGTGGCAGCGCGACGGCCGCTTTATCGACAGTTTTCGGGTACGCGACGGCTGCGGCCTGGCGGCCACCGACCGGGATGGTGAGTTCGTGATCAGCAGTGGCAACGGCCGCTGCTACCGCTACGACCTGGACAGCGGCCGCAAGCAGAAGCTGCCGACGCTGATGAGCAGCTCACTGGCCTGGGACAACCATATGGTGCATCTGTAATGATTTGAAGTCTCCTACGGGCACTCACCCTGTAGGAGGCGCTTCAGAGGGTTTCGCAAAATGTAGCGAGCGAAGGTGAGCCGATTTTTAACGCAGTATCACCGAGCGCAGTAGTTTTGCGACAGCCTCTTCAGCGGCGACCAAGGCTTGCCAAAACCTCCGGTCATCACATCAGAAGGACATAGGTGAACAGGCAGCCCAGCAGGTCGGCCTAATTTTTTGCCCACGTGAATCATGCCAGGATGCAAGTAATGGAGTTAATCGCCGGATTGCCGGACCACGCGGGCGCGCCCCCCACGAACGGGGTAGGACGCGCGCCCTCGCAGCGACAAGGTTCGTCAATATGTGAAGCCGATCAGATATCGATCGCGTAATCGATGGTCAGCGGCGCGTGCTCGGAGAAGCGCTGCTCGCGGTAGACCTGCACATCCTTGACCAGCGGTCGGATATTGGCAGTGGTCAGCTGGTAATCCAGCCGGGCGCCTTCGTTCAGCTTCCAGGCGCGATTGTAATCCGGCCACCAGGTGAACTGGCGCTCGGCCTTGTTGATCTCGCGGAACGCGTCCACGTAGCCCATCTCGCCCAGCACTTCATCCATCCAGGCGCGCTCGTCTTCCAGGAAGCCGGAGACCTTCTGGTTGACGTACCAGTTGCTCAGGTCGATCGGCCGGTGGGCGATCTGGTAGGTGCCGGCGAAGATGAAGTCGCGCCGCTTGCGCAGGGTCTTCTTCAGGTGGCCCATGAACTGCTGCATGTAGTCGCGCTTGACCGCCTGCGCCTCGTCGCTGGCCAGCCCGGACGGGATGGTCAGGGAGGCAACGCTGACCTTGTCGAAATCAGCCTGAATGAAACGGCCGTGGAAATCGCACAGCTCGAAGCCCATGCCGGTCATGATCGCCTTCGGCATCACCCGGCTGTAGATCGCCACGCCGCTGTAACCGTCTTCGAAGGCGTCGAAGAAGAAGCGGTGATAGCCTTCCGGCTGCAGCTTCAGGTTATCGTCCAGCTGATACTCCTTTGCGCGCAGATCCTGCAGGCAAACTACGTCGGCATCCTGCTGAACCATCCAGTCGAAGAACCCTCTCTCCGCCGCCTGTTCAATACCCTGGGTGTTGAAGGTAATGACACGCATATCAGACTTTTCTCACCTCAATCAGCGCGCAAATGGATATAAGTAAATTTACGGGAGGAATTGTATAGCGAACCCCGCTGGTTTGGAAATTGCTGCGCCCCGAAAGCGGCGAAATTCCTCGCCTGAGGGCCCTTTGACAGCCTATCGGAAGCAATTCCGGCCAACGGGGTAACTTTCCAGCCGTTAGCCGTTAGAATAGCGCGGTTGCCAACCCGAGAACCGGAGACCCTGATGCTCGACTACCAGAGAGACTTTATCGAATTCGCTATTGAACAACAGGTACTGCGGTTCGGCGAGTTCACCCTCAAGTCCGGCCGCAAGAGCCCGTACTTCTTCAATGCCGGCCTGTTCAACAGCGGCCGCGCACTGGCCAAGCTGGGCGAATTCTACGCCGCCGCCATCGACAATGCCGGCGTCGACTTCGACGTGCTGCTGGGCCCGGCCTACAAAGGGATCCCGCTGGCGGCAACCACCGCGGTAGCCATGAACAACCAGTATGACCGCGACGTGCCCTACGTGTTCAACCGCAAGGAAGCCAAGGACCACGGCGAAGGCGGCAATCTGGTCGGCGCGCCGCTGGAAGGCAAAGTGATGATCATCGACGACGTGATCACCGCCGGCACCGCGATCCGCGAGGTGATGACCCTGATCGAGCAGGCCAACGCCCAGCCGGCCGCCGTGGTGATCGCCCTGAACCGCCAGGAGAAAGGCAAGGGCGAACTGTCCGCCATCCAGGAGGTCGAGCGCGACTACAACATGCCGGTGATCAGCATCGTCAGCCTGAACGACCTGATCGCGTACCTGGAACAGAAAGGCGGCATGGAATCCGAACTGGCCGCAATCAAGGCGTACCGGGAAGAGTACGGAGTGGCTTGATTTTCTCCTTGCGGTAAAAGAAGGCGCCCATTGGCGCCTTCTTTTTCATTACCCGTTCGGCAATGATCCCCGCCCAGGATGCGGATAAAATAGCTTCATCTCCTATTTGGTTGAGTACCCAGGGAACCGGCATGAACCAACCAGCACACCTAAGTACGGCACAGAACGATAGCCTTGCCGTGCCCTTGCAACGCTGGATAAGGCTGATCTGTATAAGCAGCCTGAGCCTGCAAGCACTGTTTGTGCTGGGCGACTACCTGTTCAATTACCGTGATATCGCCAACAGCGACAATGTCCGCCAGCTATGGAACATCGCCCGGGAAGAGTCGTTGCCCACCTGGTTTTCCTCAATGCAGGCACAAGCGGTCGGCCTGACCGCCTGGCTGATTGCGTTTGTTCAAACAAACCGGATCTCTCGCCTGCAAAGATGGGGCTGGCTGGGCGTCGGGCTGCTGTTCCTGTGGATCGGCATCGACGACTATGCCTCGGTGCACGAAAAACTCGGTAATGTGCTGGAACGGATGGCGACGGCAGGAGAGTCACCTGTCGGCGGATTAACCGGTCTATTGCTGGAGAACCCCTCCTACTCCTGGTTTACCTTTATCGCACCCACTTTCGCGGTCTGCGCCCTGGTAGCCCTGGTGTTCCTGTGGTGTGCATTCAGGCCACTGGGGCTTACACGTTACCTGGTGGACGGTTTCGGCATACTGGCGCTGTCGCAAGGACTCGACTTTATCGAGGGGTTGGACGCCATGGAACGGGCCTACGACGATCTGCAGCAGCATTTCGCCATTGAGCGTCGCTATGCGGTCAGCCATTCGTTCCGGGTATTCGAAGAAGTATTGGAGATGTTAGGCACCCTGATGATCTGGCTTGGCCTGTTGTGCTACCTGGCGATTCAATGTGATGGCCGCCGGTTGATACTGGTGAATGCTAAAGAACCGTCTAGTTAAATTCAAGGATGACGAATAGCACCCAATTTATATAAAATTCCAAAAATTCTATAGCTTATAAAAACAAACACTTAAAATTTAAAGCAGAGTGCTCTATTAAGCCCATAGGCGTCGACGATCTCTTTAATATGAATCTCGGTCGCCACCACTTCGCCGGTATTGGCCACGCCATCGTCGTAGGCGATATCGATCTTGTTACCGACATCCTGATCGATACCGTCGAAACAAAGCACCGGAATACCCAGCTCCTTCAACCGCCCTTTTTTATCACGCTCGGTATTGTATTCAAAACCGATCACCCCGCCGAACGGATTGACCGGGCGCGGTGTTTCGCCACCAAACGGGTTATGGCTATCGGACAGATCGGCAAAGTTGGACAGCAGTCCAGACGCTCGCAGGTGTAACCAGAGCAGGACCGATTCATTACCGTTCTCCTTGCCCCTCCAATGGCCGGTCACCTCACCGTCGCCATTACCGTTGTACTTGCTGGGCACACCATCGAAACGGTCGGCACCGGGGTCATCGCCCGGATAGTAGCGGTACATATCCTGGTAAAAATAAAATGCCGCCTTGAACTCGTCGTGAAAGCGCTTGACCTGCTTGATCTTGACACTTTCGATCAGCTCGTAGCCCTTGATCGAACCGCCCAATAACAGGCCGATAATCACCAGAACGATTGCTATCTCGACCAGCGTAAACCCCTGCTCGCTTTTTTTGATATGCATCCTGACAGCTCTTCAATACAAGATTGACGAACCGTCATTTGACTATAGTCGTAGCTGGATTGGAAAGAGTATATTTTCTTTACTGGCCAGTACTTACAAAAATCAGCAAAAAAATAAAAACCCGGCTTAGGCCGGGTTTTTTATCACTTCTACAAGATTAAATCTGGAAACAGAGCTGGTTTTTGTAGTTACCAGTATAGTCTGATTTATCTGTGAGCGCGCCATTATCACCACCAATTCCTCGAACCGCGCCTGTCTTTGCATCACCATCATCATAGGAAGCGTCAAGAATTACTGCGGTTTCAGCCTCAATACCACTGAAGCAGAAAACATGGCTATTCGTCAGACTAACCAGACCATAACCGATACCGACCTTGCCCCCCATTGCGTTGGTAGGCAGGTTTGCGCCAGAACCAGAAATCAACCCAGCGGCACGAATATGCTCCCAGAACAAGCCTGATTCATTAGCGTCAGAGGCAGCTAAATCCGTGTCCCAAGCTCCAGTATCAATAAATCCATTACCAGCTTTGTTAGCTGCCGGTTTTGTACCACCCACGTGGGTATCTGCGGCGGCATCATCCCCTGCCAATGTACGGTAACGATCCTGATAGCTGTAGAACGCCGCCACATACTGATCGAAGTCACGCTTGATGTTCTTGATCTTAGCGTTCTGGATCATCTCCTGGCCTTTCAGAGCACCGCCCAGCAGCAGGCCGATAATAACCAGGACTATGGCAATCTCCACCAGCGTAAAGCCACGCTGCAGCTGTTTCTTCATCATCCACTTCTCCATCAAACAGTTCGGCGTCTAGGCCCGATTCATTGAATTTGGTATTACGGTAACCGCTAACGACGGTAGCGGCCAAGAGTATATTTCTTTTACAACAGGATACCCGTAGAGCACCCGTCGTTACTGATCTTGCGCAACTGTTGGCGCAAAATTATGCAGTAGACGAACCGCGAAACACAGCATCCGGCCAACCGATTTTCGGCAGCTTCTCAGCAGTTAACACTGTGCTTTTCTATCAAGCTGTCTGCGGCCAGCCAGCAAAGCCCTTACTTTCAACAGGTTATAGATAGACTAGGAGCGGACTCCCGGTAGCCGACAATGGCAAATACATCCACACCCTGACGAGGCGTCAAATTTTAACCGCTGTATGGGAGAGACTGTATTACGAACTTTTTACCGTATCCGGCAACCGCAGTTCGAAGCAGAGTTGATCATCCACGCAGTTGGCACTGAGGGTTCCACCATAGCGTTTCAACAGGGTGCGACAATGATACAGACCGATTCCGCTGCCCGGCTGCTCACTACTGCTGACAAAGGGCTCGAAGAGCCTTGGTAGTGTATCGTCACAACCGCCGGCGCAGTGCTGAAAAAAACGGGCTACTGAATAATTCGGTTCCTGCGTGAGCTCAACCGAAATAACACTTCCCTGGCCATGCTTGACGCTGTTGCTGAGCAGGTTATCGAGCAGGGTATCGACCACCGGGCGCGGCAACGCCAACTGCAGACTGCCACTTAAACTCAGTTCCACGCCGAATGCCTGGGCCCGATCACGACAGCATTCGGCCAGCTCAAGCGTTTCTTCTGTTGAGCCTTCGTCAGGTTCCACAGGTTCCTGCAATCGGAGCAGCACCTTGTCCGCCTGGCGAGCCGCCAGGGCTGAAGATTTCTGCAGCCGTTGTAACAATGGATCGTCGGGCCGTACCTCGACGGACTGCTGTAGCATCTCGCCCTGCAATTGAATGAACTGGGCCAGGTTCTTGATATCGTGACGCAGGAACAACTGCTGCTGCGACGCCTGTAATTGGGCATTCAGCTGGGACTGCTGCTTCAGCAGCATATTCATCCGGATCAGTGCCCGAACGGTACGCAGGGTAACCTCGTTGAAGATCCAAACCTCGCCAGAAGCCCGCCGCGGCCAGTGCAATTCCAGCTCCAGCTCGATATCGTCGCTCTGTTCCTTGATAGAACGGACATTGCGGGATTTACGGCCGGTTCCGCCGACTATCGGCTGGCCATACCAGTGGATACGGTAAAACAGCCCCCTGCAGCCGGCCGCATTGAGCAGCGGGTACAGCTGCTGGATGAACAGGATCAGATCCTGCTCCACCTGCCGATCCAGGTGATAAATGCGGTCCAGCAGTACCAGCGCCCGCAGGCCGCGTCGGTTAAGCATCCAGACCGCAACAAACAGCAGGCTGCCGGACAGCACCAGGCTGGCCGCCAGCAACCACTCAATCTCGGGAAAGGCCATATTTCTTCAGCAAGTAGTAGACGTTTTCCCGCTTGATACCGAGCCGGCGGGCTATCTCATGAACATTGAAATCGGTTTCCCGCACCACCGCGCGCAGCAGCTTCTCTTCGGCCTGGTTGCGGATATCCTTCATCCCCTTCTCTACCGGCGCATCCAGTACCAGTCGGCGAGTGCCCAGTTCCCACTGCAGGCGGGCTTCGGACTGCAGAAACATAAAGGCCCGCTCAACCGACTGCAGCAACAGTTCGCGACCGACCGGCTTGGCAACGAAGTCAAAAGCGCCCGCCCTGACTGCACGGTAGGCATTGCCCTCCTGATTCTGCCCGGTTAGTACGATCACCTTCAGCAGTGGATACTCTTCGGTCAGCTGCTCCAGCAGCGCCAAGCCTACTTCCGGGCTGTCGGGCAGCGGCGGCAGGCCAAGGTCCAACATCAACACCGGCGCGCTGTCGCCCTGTTGCCAGGCCTGCTGCAGTTCCTGGGGGTTGGCGTAGAGGCTCACCTCCAGCTCCTGCTCCTCCAGTACCCAGCCCCACATCTCGCGCAGCGCCGGATCGTCCTCCAGCACCGCCACGGCACGGCGGTTAGTTTGAAAGGTCCCAGCCTGCATCCAGCGCCTGCCCCTTGACCGCATTGGCATCGATCCAGATCAGCTGATCATCGAAAGTCTCGGTCGGTGTATCCATCACAAAAACCGCATCTCCGTCGCAGTTTTCCTTCTCGTCATTGCTGGCGGCGCTGTTGCAGTTACTCTCGGTAATTGCGCTGTTCTTACCGTAGCTGCCGATCACCGCCAGGATATGCCGGCCAGCCAGATTTCCATCGCGATCATTTACCTGCAGACTGAAGTTATTGCCGTCACTACTAACCGGTGGCGTGGTACGATTAAAGGCCAACACATTGGTGGATTCGAAAAAGCAGGACTTCTGCCCGCCATCGGTGCAGGCAGTGGTATCCACATCGGTATCTATTGCATAGAAAGCCACCCGATCCCAAGGGGTCAGTCGCTCCAACCCCAGGTCGCTGTATGGCAGGCCTCCGTTATCCGCTTCACACTCGCCTCCGTTGGTATCACCACGATCTTCCATACCATCGTCATCGGTATCCGGGCAGAGCAGAAAGCCATTGACGGCGGCATAGTTCAGCAAAGCGGTACGCGCCTCCTGCAGGTAAGTCTGCGTAGCCTTGGTTTTTCCCGAATCGACAAAGCCACTTAAACCGACCAGGGTAGTGGCCATCAGCGCCGAGATAATCACCAGTACGATCGCCAGCTCGACCAAAGTGAAACCGCGCGATCGGTATGCTCTGTGGTACAGCTTTGCTTTATCGATAAGGTTGGAATCAGCCATAATTCACGTCCATTACTCGATACGCTCTATGTTAGAGAACGTGATCACTTTATCGCCGTTCTCATTGTAGATTTCACCCGAGGTGCTCTCGCCGAAGACATATTCACCATCAATTGGACTTACGACCTCTCCATTCACCTTTACGGAAAAGTCCCCCAAGTCATTATCGGTAAACTCTATGGTATCGGTGCCACCTCCACCGTCGATGGTGTCCAAGTCGCCACTATCACCTGACTGATGGTAGAAATAATCGCTGCCCTCTCCACCATACATCTTATCTGAGCCCGCATCTCCCCAGAGTTCGTCGTTATCGGCGCCACCATAGATCAGATCATCACCGTTACCACCAAACAGATCGTCGTTATCCTCACCGCCATAGAGTGTATCGTTGCCGTCGTCTCCCTTGAGGGTATCTTTGCCTTTGCCGCCGTAAAGCGTGTCATCGTCCGCACCACCACTAAGGGTATCCTTGGCATTTCCGCCCACAATCAGGTCATTGCCGGCACCACCTGATACAACATCCTTCCCCTCGCCGGAGTAGACTTTGTCATCGCCGGCCCCGGCATCGATATTGTCCTTACCGGTCCCGGATACGATCGTGTCGTCTCCATCGGTGCCATCACCATCGGATATACAGCCAGAGATACCATCGCAACTGTCGGGAACATTGCCCGGATCATTGGCATCCGGATCTGAACTTTCATCATGACCACTACCGGCACTGCCACCATCACCGCCCTGGCCGCCATCCCCCGAATCACCTCCGTCGCCACTAGTATCAAGCCATAGCAGCTTCACCTCGCCGGCATCCAGCCAGACCAGTTGATCATCGAATCCGCTATCGGTATCTGTTGGCCGTTGTTGGGTATGCAACACGAAGGTTCGATCGTCATTGCAGTTTTCGTTTTCATCCTCATTACTGATGGCTGCACAGTCGGCACGGGTGATCGCCGCATTCTTGCCATAGCTACCAATAACAACCACCAGTCCGACAGCAATATTGTCAGTTTCTCCAGCCCCAGCATCCGCCGTACTTCTCACTTGGAGGTTGTCTGCGTCTGGTACATCAGTAACGGGTTCGGTGGACAGATCGAAAGCCGGTGCATTGGTATCTTCGAAATAGCAGACCTCTGACTCTTCCGGATTGTCGCCACACTGGAAATCGTCAGCATTGTCACTGACCGCATAAAAGGCGACATCATCCCAGGGAGTCAGCCGCTCCAGGCCCAGGTTGATGTACGGCAAGTCCCCATAAGCACTAGCGCAGACGGCGCTGCCGCCACGATCCTCCACCCCATCACCGTCAATGTCCGGGCAAGGCAAATAGCTGTTTACTGCAATATGATTTTCAAGTGCTTTTCGAGCCTGCTCAAGATAACGACCAGTCGCTTTGCTGCGCAGAGTATCGGAGAATCCACTGAAACCAACCACTGCGGATGCGGTAAGAACTGAGAGCACCACCAGTACAATCGCTACCTCGACCAGCGTGAAGCCAAATTGCTGCGACCTGTGTGCCTTACTAGAAAATACGTTCTGCACGGTGGCTGTCTCTTATCTGATTAATACTCGGTAAGAAAGCAGACCTGAATCGACTCCGCAATATTTGGGCAAGGTTCCTGTAGAAGCACACATTACCAGCCATTGTGCTTTCCGTTATTACCCTTACCGTTTTTCTTACCGCTCTTCTCGCTGGATTCACTCTTCTCGCTATCGTCTGGGTCTGGGTCTGGGTCACTCCCCCCGTTGCAGCGGCCCGATATCACAGAGTCATCAGCCCATTGGTTACGTGAAAACCAATGATCGGTGTCGGCAAGCCCCCCATCGCAGCCGCCATTATCGCTAATATCTTGAACAAGCCGCTTGCGCATCAACGCCAACCACTCTGCCTTGGTGATTCCCACCACCAAATCGTTTATATCGTTGCCGGCCTGAACCGAGAAAAAATCACCGTCACCATCGGCATTGCCACCATCAAGGAAATCAGTCACATCGTTGGAAGTACCGCGGTCCTGCCCGCCTTGAGCCATTCCGGCATAAAACAGCAGGGCAACATAATCGCTCTTCCCATTCAGAGTGATTCGACTGGATGGTGCATCATGATTTAATGGCTCACATCGATCGATAGGGTCTTTATTTGACATGGGCGCATCACAACGGCTGTCGCCCCCTTGATAGGAGTAGTTGCTATCCAACGCATACCAGACCAGTTGTCTATCTAGCCCCTCTGGTAAAAAGTTTACGCCGCGGCTCCCTATTTTTTCAGGTAACCGGCCGATAGCGACCTCATCGGAGCATGAGCCATCAGTCCAGCGATTATTGTCCTGGTCTGGACAAGGAAAGTAGCCTGGACCTGGCGTTGGAGTCGTGTCGCCGTAAACTTCCGGATGGGTCGCCGCATAAGTGAGCAATCGGTCGCGCGCATTACGCAGCTGCTTCAGAATATCCTTGTTGCGGCCCGCTTCGCTCTGGATCGCCGTTTCATTGACGGTCGATACAAAATAGCCAGCCCCGCCGGCCATCATCAGCGCCAGGATGACCAGCAGAACATATCCCTGTTGTTTGCTTCTCATCATCGCCTCCTGTTCAAGGTTTCAGGCTAATCGACGCCTGGGTTTCGCGAATGTCACGCAGTAACTTGCCAGCTGATTTATTGCTTGCCTCACCACCGGACGGAGCTTCTTCTGGAGCCACTGACTCACTCTGAGACTCTGCCAACGGTGACAGCAGAGCCGGCTCCGGTTTAGAGGGCTTGTACTCATGGCCTTCGATTACCGTCATGCTGGCCCGGTCCAATACCTGATTGGGCCTGAGGGTAAACCAGCGCCCGTCGGCCAGCAGCTGCAGGGAGCCTTTGTCCGCTCGAATCGCAGTCAGCGCCAGCTCTTCCCACGCCAGCTGCCATTGACCGGCGGTTTTCGCGACGCCGTTCAGCCAGATAACCTGATCACCATTACTGCGAATTGCCGCACCGTTAAATTGGATATCCGGTTTTGAGCCAATCACCTCGTTGATAATCACCGCTGGCGAGACCTCACGGACCTCTCCTTGCTGACGCTGACGATCGATCTCGACCCGCTGAGCCGGGGTGGTAAACAACCGTCCCAGAGTCGGCCCCTCGGCCACGACGGGAAATACCTGCAGCAATAGCGGCAGGCACAAAATCAGAGGCAACCGCTTAGCTAACTCAGCCATGATCACGTTGCCTCGGTAAAGCTTCCAGCACCTGTAGTTTGCAGTACGCTTTCAGGTTGCCTTCATCCCTTAGTTCGACCGTTGGCTGGTCACCCAGCAAGCTTTGTAGTTTGCAGTAATCCAGAATCGCCATTGGACTGATATAACGGTCGATCATATTCAGCATATTGAACAGGTCTCCCTCATGTTGCAGCTGGAAATCCAGCTTCAGCTCAAAGGCATTGTATATTTTTTGATCTACATCAAAATGGCGAGCCTGTTCTTTTTCCAAGGCACGTCTGCCACTGAAATCGAATTCCAGGTTTTTAAGCTCCAGCCGTTGGCCCAGGTTTATCAAGCGATCCGACCACTGCAGTCGATCAGTTTCTCCCAACAGCTGCTTCGAGCGGTAAGCGTTGAAGCGGGCCAGGTATTCATCGGCAATATCCACCTGGCGCTGGGAGATTTTCAGTCGCTGCTGTGCACTGCTCAGCCTGCGTTGTTGCATCTGGTACTGACGCTCCACCTGTTCATCCACCCATCCGGACAATAGATAACCACCAGCCAGAAACAGAACGGCCAGCAGCAGACACACGCCCGGCAGCAGTAAAGGTTGATGGCGGAACCTCTCAGCCAGCTTTCGCATAACCGCCCCCCATCTTGATGCGCACGTCAAACTCGTAGGCTTCTTTTACCAGCTCCTTGCTATCGAACTTGATGCTATCGGTTGCCGATCTATCGATCGGCAACTTGCCACGTTCGATCTCATGGACCATAGGACTTTGTTTCAACTCGACCAGAAAGCGATCCACCATCGACGATAACTCGCTCAGCTTCTGATCCGCAGGCTTAAGCTGCAGAGTCAAGCGGACTTTCTGCCGCGAGGGATCTCCGAACTCGGCCAGCTTCCAGCGCAACTCCAGCAACGTCAGAGCGGGATAACGCGCCAGCACCCGGCCAATTTCTACAAACGCCTCCCGCATCCCCGGTTGTTGCTTCATCGCCAGCAGTTTGTCGACGAACTCAGTGCTGTCCTGAATATCCTCGGCCCGCGCCGGCAAGTTGATCTGAGCTTCGTAGCGGCGGGCCTGGGCCAGGTACTGGTGCTCGGCCCGCGCCATCTCGCCGGTCAATGTCCAGCGGCTGTACGCGTGGGTTGCCAGACTGGCCAACTGCAGCAGACCGGCTAGAGTCAACAGACCGGTCAGCGTCCAGAGCAGGGCCACGGCACCGCGTTTTTTAACGTTCTGCGCCAGGCAGGCCGGCTTGAAGTGGGTCTTCGGCGCGTGTCTGGCGAGGCCATCGACGATCAATGCCAGTGCCGGGTTGTGTTGGCTCAGTTCCTGTTCGCCCTTCAGCAGGCCATCGGCGGCGGTGAACCGGCTGGCCGCCGCCGCTTCCCGGTCGTTGCTCAGGAACGGCCGTAACCGCAGCGCGGCGTCTTCGTCGGCGGCGATCAGCTGGTAGCTGAACTGCTGGCCATAGGGCACCAGCCGCTGCACCATGATGAAGCGCTCGAAACTGCGTTGTTCGGCCTGCAGCGCTTCCAGATCGTCACTGGCCAGCAGTACCTGTCGGCTGAGCCGGACATAGCCATCCAGGATCAGCAGCTGCTGGTAGTGGCCCGGCCCGCTGCAGGCAAGCAAGATCTCCGCATCGCCCGCCTTTTTGCGCGGCGCCTTGCCGCGGCCATAGCGGAACGCCGCCAGCAGCTCGGCCTGCGAGTAAACCCCTTTCAGGTTGATACCCAGTGCCGTCAGATGGTCGAGCAGTGGAGCGAGCTCGCCGCTGTCGGCAATGCTGACCACCTGGGCGATCAGCTCCCGCTTGCCTTCGGCGTTGGTGGCCCGACCGCTCCAGCGGGAATAGACCTGCGAGTTGTTGCCCAGCCGGCGGCGCAGCACCCGTTCGAACAGCTTGTCCTGCTCCCAGGGCATCACCTTGGCGACTCGCTGCTCGAAGCGCTCCTCTTCGATCAGGTTCAGCACCAGATAGGTGGCGGTATCCGCCGGCAAGCCGTCGAACAGCTGTGCCAGTTCGCCATCCGCCAGCGGATAGTCCAGCGTCTGCGCACGCAGCACCGTGCCCTTGTCGATCACGACAACGTCGAGCTGGTGGTTGGACAGGACGAGGATCAGTTTCAACGGCCGACTCTTTCTCTTTTGTTTTTCATTAACCTAATCCCTGTAGCAGCGGGCTCCGACCGCGACAGGCTGGCACAATGCCAAGATGTCGCCCTCGGAGCGGGCTGCTACAAGCACAAGCCCCGAGCAGCGGGCTCCGACCGCGACAGGCTGGCATAGCTCCCAGGTGTCGCCCTCGGAGCGGGCTGCTACAAGTACAAGTCCCGTAGCAGCGGGCTCCGACCGCGACCGGCTGGCATAACGCCCAAGTCGCCCTCGGAGCGGGCTGCTACAAGCACAAGCCCCGAGCAGCGGGCTCCGACCGCGACAGGCTGGCATAACGCCCAGATATCGCCCTCGGAGCGGGCTGCTACAAGTACAAGCCCCGAGCAGCGGGCTCCGACCGCGACGGGATGGCATAACGCCAAGATGTCGCCCTCGGAGCGGGCTGCCACAAGTACAAGTCCCGTAGCAGCGGGCTCCGACCGCGACAGGCTGGCATAGCTCCCAGGTGTCGCCCTCGGAGCGGGCTGCTACAACCACAAGCCCCGTAGCAGCGGGCTCCGACCGCGACAGGCTGGCACAATGCCAAGATGTCGCCCTCAGAGCGGGCTGCTACAAGCACAAGCCCCGAGCAGCGGGTTCCGACCGCGACAGGCTGGCATAACGCCCAGATATCGCCCTCGGAGCGGGCTGCTACAAGCACAAGCCCCGAGCAGCGGGTTCCGACCGACCGGCGGGCACAATGCCAAGATATCGCCCTCGGAGCGGGCTGCTACAAGCACAAGTCCCGAGCAGCGGGTTCCGACCGCGACCGGCGGGCACAACGCCAAGATATCGCCCTCGGAGCGGGCTGCTACAAGCACAAGCCCCGAGCAGCGGGCTCTGACCGCGACGGGATGGCACAACGCCAAGATGTCGCCCTCGGAGCGGGCTGCCACAAGTACAAGTCCCGTAGCAGCGGGCTCCGACCGCGACCGGCTGCTACAGCTGGACCACCGATCCGCGACCGCCCGCTAAATCTTGGTGATAATGTCGTAGATCGGGCCCAGTACCGCCATCATCACCCAGCCGATGATGATCGCCATCGCCAGGGTCAGCAACGGCTCGATCGCCGGCTCGATCCGGTCGATCGCCTCCTTGGCTTCGCGGTCATAGAAGTAGCTGATATTCAGCATCGCTTCGTCCATCTTGCCGGAGTTCTCACCGACCTTGACCATCTTGACCACCAGCGACGGAAACTCGTTGGTCAGCTGGAAGCTCTCATGCACCGAGCGGCCCTCGTTGAGGAACAGGCTGACCCGGTCCATCGCCCGCTCCAATACCGAGTTGTCCAGCACGTTGCGGACCATCTTCAGGGTGTCCGGCAACGAGATGCCGGAGGCGTACATCACCGCTATGGTGTTGGCCATGCGGGCCAGCTTGATCTTGCGGATGATCGGCCCGAACAACGGAACTCTGAGCTTGAACCGGTCCCAAACCATCTGGAACGCCTCCGAGCGGCCAAGCATGAACTTGAGACCGAAATAGAGCGCCATCGGCACCAGGAACAGGGTGTACCAGTAGTCGACCATGTAGTTGGAAGTGGCGATCAGCGCCTTGGTCATACCGCCGATCTCACCGCCCATATCCTGTACGAAGGTCACGATCTCCGGCACCACGAAGGTCATCATGAAGATGAACACGCCGCTGATCATCAGCAGCAGGATGCTGGGATAGACCATGATCTTCTTGGCCTTGGCCTGCAACTCGTCCTGCCACTTCTTCATATCGGCCAGCTGGGCCAGGGTATGCTCCAGGTTGCCGCTCTCCTCGCCGACCCGCACCAGATGCACGTAGACCTGGTCGAACACCCGCGGGTGCGCCTCCAGCGCCTGGGAGAAGCTGCGGCCGCCCTCCATCTGCTCGTGGATATCGCTGACGATCTCCTGCAGGTGCGGGTTCTCGGTCGACTCGGCCAGGTCGTTCAGTACATCCATCAGCGACAGGCCTGAGCTGAGCAGCTGCTGCAGCTGCAGGGTCAGCGACACCAGCTCCTTCAGCGGCACCCGCTTACGGCCCAGCCCCAGACTGAGCTGGCGCTCCTCGCGCAGGTCGATGATATCGATATCGGAGCGCGCCAGGCGCAGTTCCAACTCGGTCTCCGAGGTGGCGCGGGCACTGCCGCGGATCCGTTCGCCGTTACGGCTGATACCGGTGTACTTATAGCTCTTCACGGCGCGCTCACATCAACCGGTCGGTCAGGTCGACCACCCGGCCCAGTTCGTCCAGCGAGGTCTCGCCGCGCAGCACCCGGCGAATCCCGGCGTCGGCCAGCGAGAAGAATCCCTTGCGGTTGGCGACATCCTGCAGCTCCTTGTAGGAGGCCTGCTGAATCAGCATATCGTCCATCTCGCTGTCGAAACGCACCGTCTCCATGATCGCCACCCGGCCACGGTAGCCGGTCAGGTTGCAGTAGTCGCAACCGTCCGGCTCGTAGAGGTCGAGCGGTTCGCTATCACCGACGCCGAGCAGCTGACGCTCGAACGGCTCGGCCGGGTGCGGTTTCTTACAGTGCTCGCACAACCGGCGCACCAGACGCTGGGCGACGATACCGGCGATATTGGTGCTGAGGATGGTCGGCTTGATGCCGATATCCAGCAGCCGCGGGATCGCCCCCATCGCCGAGTTGGCATGCAGGGTGGCGAACACCTTATGGCCGGTCATCGCCGCCCGCACCGCCATCTCGGCGGTCTCCTGGTCACGGATCTCGCCGAGCAGGATGATGTCCGGGTCCTGTCGCATCAGCGAGCGGATACCGGCGGCGAAGTCCATACCGGCGGCCTCGTTGATACTGGTCTGGCGGATCATGGTCATCGGGTACTCGACCGGGTCCTCCAGGGTCATGATATTCACGTCCACCTTGTTCAGCTCGTTGAGGATCGAGTACAGGGTGGTGGTCTTACCGGAGCCGGTCGGCCCGGTGACAATGGTGATGCCGGTCGGCCGGGAGATCATCAGCCGTACCTGGTCGTGCGATTCCGGGTCCAGGTCCAGTTTGTCCAGCGGCACGATCCCCTTCTCACGGTCGAGAATACGCAATACGAAGTTCTCGCCGTGGCTGGTCGGCTGCGATGAGGCACGGAAATCGATCTTGCGGCCCGACACCGTCAGGCCGATGCGGCCGTCCTGCGGCAGCCGCGACTCGGCGATATCCATATGGGAGATCACCTTCAGGCGCACCAGCATCGCCGACCAGAATCCCTTCTGCAGCAACCGCACCTGGCGCAATACGCCGTCGATCCGGTAACGGATGCGAACGAAGAACTCCTCCGGTTCGAAATGGATATCGGAGGCGCCCCGCTTGACCGCATCGGTCAGCAAACTGTCCACCAAGCGCACCATCGGTTGGGCGTACTCGTCCAGGCCGGTGGTGTCGAGGTTGATCTCGCCGGACTCCAGCTCCTTGAGGATCCCTTCGATCGACAGCTCGTAGCCGTAGTACTGGTCGATCGCATCGCCGATATCGCGCTCGTTGGCCAGCACCGGCACCACGCTGATACCGGCACCGATCTGGCGGCGCAGTCGGTCCACCAGCATGATGTCGTCCGGATTGACGGCGGCAACGCGGATCCGCTTCAGCTCTTTGTCGTAGTCGATCGGCAGCACTTTGTAGCTGCGCGCGAAACGCTCGTCCAGCAACGCCAGCGCTTCGGCGTCGGGCACGATGCTGGTCAGGTCCAGCGAGCTGACGCCGACCGATTCACTGACACTCTCCTGCAGCTGCTCGGGGGTCAGGAAGCCGAGCGAGAACAACACCTCGCCGAGCCGCTTGCCGCTGCGACGCTGCTCGTAGAGCGCAATCTCCAACTGGTCCTGGTTGATAATCCCTTTTTCGAGTAGCTGGTCACCCAGTCGTTTCGGCTGTGCCATGACAACTACCTGCCTGTCTTCTCAAGGGTTTCGATACGCTTCTGGATCGCCTGGCGGTCGATGGCCGTGCGCTCGCCGGCCAGCTGCAATGCGGTCCGGTAGTATTGCAGCGCCTGCGGGTACTTGCGCAGGTGGTCCAGGCTGACCGCCAGGTTCAGCGCATAGTTGGCGTTGCTCTTGTCCGCCGTGTAGGCGTTGAAATACGCCTGTTGCGCCTCATACCAGCGCTGCTGGCCGGCCATCAGCTGGCCCAGTGCCTGCTGGGCGCGGGCGCTGTCCGGGAAGCGCGACAGGAACACCTTCAACTTGGATTCCAGTTCGACCGGGTCGTACGCCTGGCCCGGCAGCGCAATCAGCCCTTCGAACGCCTGCCGGTCGGACGGGTCGTACTCCAGCAGCAGCCGGTAGTAATCGGCGGCTTCCTGGTATTGCCGCTGCGCCGCCGCCACCGCCGCCAGGCCAACTACCGCATCACGATTACGCGGCTGCTGTTTCAGCACCTGCTGGTATAGCCGGCCGGCCTGTGCCAGGTCGCCCTGCTGGAATGCCCGGTAGGCGCGCAGCACCGCCGAGTCTTCGCTACGGCGTTGAATATCGAGCGTACCGGCACTGCCACTCGGCACGATCCGCCGCGTAACCTTGACTGCGGCATCCACCGGCGGCGCGGCCGGCAGCTCAGCCGGAGGTGGTACGGCCGCTGCCGCGGGCGTGTCAGTTTCCGCCGCGCCAGCTGACTCTCCCGCTGAGGCTTCAACATCGGCCTCCAACCGCTGATCAAGCAACGGCTTTACCGAGGCAACCGCGTCTTCACCGACGAAGTTGCTCAGCAACTCCAGCTGGGCTTCCAGCGCCGCCACCGTCTCCTCGTCGGACAGTGCCGCCTGCAACTCGCTCTGCAGCTGCCCGCCGGACTCTTCTGCCGGCACCGGTTTGGCGACCGGCGGCCGGTAGCGCGCCATGATCCGGCTGCTGTCTTCGCTCTGCTCCAGGTAGGACAGGTAACCCCAGCCACCGGCCGCCAACACCGTCAGCCAGCCCAGTGCCAGCAGCAATATGGTACGGCGGCGCTTGGTGCGCTCGATCGCTTTCAATACCCGGTCTGGCGCGACTCGGTCTGGCGCGACCCGGTCAGGCGCGACCCGGTTTTGCTCAATCCGGCTTTTTTCAATACGGTCCGCTACCGGCCGGGTAGATTGATCAAACCCCGCCGGCCGGGCTGTTTCTTTGGCGCGTAGCGGCGGCTCGGTAACCGCTACCTCTTCACCGGGCTGCTCCGGAACCTCGGGGGCAGCGGCCGTCGGCACTTCGGTCTGCAGCGCTTGCACCGGCGCGGGGTCGGCCAAAGCCTCTACCGCCGCGGCCTCTACATCAGGCTTATCAGTATCAGGGGCAACCGCTGCCGCCTCCGGCTGAAACTCGCCGACCGGCGATGCCTCCTCAACGGGGAAGGGTTCGGAATCCGCTTCATCCGGTTCAATCAGCGCTTCCACCGTCGACAGGGCCGGCTCGGGCCGATCGGCCGCCAACTCGCGCTCAATCTCCGCGTCGTCGAGCAGGCTCAAGCTGAAGCTGCCGTCATCATCGGCGGGCTCGTCCGTGGCCGTTAACGCCGGCGCCACTGGCTCCGGCATTTCGTCCAGCTGACTTGCCGTCTGCCCGTCAGACAGCAACGATTCCAGGGTTTCCTCTGGCTGATCAACTTGTGGAGCTTCGTCCTGCAATCTCAGCGCCGAACGTGGCCGCTCCGCCGCCGGCGTGTCGCCCGACGGGCCTGCATCGCCGAGGTCAGCACCCGGTTCGTCCAATACGAAGGTGAAGCCGCCACTGTCCTCCTCAACCTCCGTGGATGGTTGATGTTCGCTCCTTGCCTGTTGGCGCTGCTTCTCCTCCGCCGCTTTCTTCAGCGCCTCCAGCAGCAAGCTCATAGATGTCCCCCACCTGGAGCCTGGCCTTCCTGGGCGGTTTTGAGGGTCTTGCCGGCCGAACGGGCAGGCAGATACTGCTGGAAGCCTTTCAGGTCACCCCCCTCGACATCGGGGTTTTCGACAATCAGCGGCCGGATGAAGATCACCAGCTCGGACTTACGTCGATCCTTGCCCTGGAAGGCGAAGGCGTTGCCCAGCAACGGCGTTTTCTCGACGCCCGGGATGCCGTCACGCAGGTTTTCGTCGGTGTCCTGCATCAGGCCACCGATCACCGCTACCTGACCGTCACGGACCTTCAGCACCGCTTCCATCTCACGTTCGCGGATTATCGGCACCTCGCTGGTGATATCGCCGGCATTGGACAGGCTGGCAGCGGTCAAAGCCACCGCCGGGTCTTCGACGAAACCGATGATGCGCGAGATGGTCGGGCGCACGCTGAGGGTGACCTCGTCGGTGCTGCTGATAAACGGCGTTACGCTCATGATCAGGCCGACCGGCACGGTACGCAGTTCCGAGCTGAAGGTGATGGTATCCGGCTCGCCGTCGGTACCTTCGTCCCGCTCCACCTCGAGGCCGAAGTAGACGAAGTTGTCGACCACTTTCAGCAGTGCGGTCTGGTTGTTGATCGCCATGATCTTCGGGCTGGACAGCACCTTGGTATCGCCGTAGCGCTGAATCCACTCCAGGCTGAAGGACAGGTCGCCGCCGCCGAAGAAGCCGGCGGTGCCGGCATTACCGGGGGCGGTGGCACTGTTGAGCCCATCCGGTGACAGCACCGTACCGATCACCCCGGAGCTGACGTCGGAAAAGTTATTACCGATCAGCGACTGGTTGAGCTTGAGCTTGCCGCTACGGCTGATCGCGGTCCAGTCGACCCCCGACTTGAACTCGTCGTACAGCTCGACCTCGACGATGGTGGCTTCGATCAGCACCTCCTTCTTGACCCGGTACATCACCCGGTCCAGGTAGGCCTGGATCTGTTCCTGGGTCTTGCTGTCGGCATATACGGAAACGACCCCCGCTTCCTTGTTAACCACCATATCGTCGGTGGTCTCGGCATCCTGAGTGCTGGCGATGCTCTCCGCCACCGGCGCCGCAGCAACCGGCTCGGCCATCGCCGCAGCCTGCTTGTTGCGCTCGGCCTTGGCGCTGGCCACCAGGCTGAGGATGTTCTGGGTCATGGTCTTCCAGAAATCGGTCTGCGACTTGGTGGTCACCTGGGTCTGCGAGCTGGTGGCATTACCGGAATCGTCACCGCTGGGCCCGGACGATACCGCCATGTTCAGCACCACATTGCTGTCCACTTCGCGCTGCACGTTCAGGTAGTCGATCTCGTAGGTACGCCAGTACGGTTTATCCTGACGCACCACCAGGTGGGTATCGAGCAATTCGAACACCAGCCCGGTCTGGTCGGTAATCCGCTTGAGGATCTTCGGCAGAGTCTGATCGATGGCATTAATGGTGACATTGCCCTGCACGCCATCATAGATATCCAGCTCCAACCGGGCATCGCGCGCCAGCGAGAACAGCAGTTCCCGTACCGGCACATCGCTGGCGGTGACGGTGTACAGCTCCAGAGGCTCGGCCTGTTGCGGCGGCGGCAGGTAGACATCACTGGTGGCCAGCGCCGGAATCTCATCGCCCGCCGCGACAGGCTCGGGTACCGTGCCGGTCAGATGGCGATCTTCCAGGTCCCGCTCCGACAGCGGCTTGACCGCCTGCGGTTCGACCGACGCGCAACCCGCCAGCAGGATCGAACCGGCCAGCCACAACAGCAGTGAGCGAAAAGAGAACTGTGTACGCATCGATGCCTTCACAAAACAACCTTGTTCATTCGGTTGCGACATAAACACCGGCCTCCTTCAGGTCAGAGTTTATATCGGCGATATTCCGTACAAACGCACCATATTTAACGAAGGGTTTCGGCAACTGTGCCAACGCCCGGCGCGCATCTTTAACACTTGGATAAGCACCCAGCACCAGTACCGCGGTTTCAGCACCCTCGCCCTGCACCCGGTAATAGCGCGCGACCGCATCCGTGCCGGCATCCGGCAGGGTACGGATAAAGCGCGCAATCTCTTCAGGGGCCGCGGTCAGCAACTGCAGCGTGTAATTGTTGCCGGCCGCCAGCTGCTCCGCCGACCAACGCCGCATCGACGCCCGGCCTCCGGTATCGGCCATCGGCTTAACCGCTCCGGGCGGTAGACCGAGTTTTTCAGGCGGCTGAACGAGCTCCGGCTCGTCAGCTGTCGCCGTCGCGACCAGCTGTGGCGGTTGCGGCGGCATCTGTGCCGGCTTCGCGTCCGACACTTTTTCAGGCACGTTTTTTACCATCGCCGCATCCGTCTGCAGCGGAAAACCTCGGGTACCGAGCCAACCGCCTACCAATGCCGCCAGCAGGGCCACCATAACAACCGCGGCGATGATTGGCATTGATACAGATACCTTATTGCCACTGTCGCCCAACGCATTGCGAATCAACTGAGGTCGCAGTTTGCGCTCGCCGGCGGTGAAAGCCGCCAACAGCACCTTGTCGGCCAACAGGTTGACCCGACGCGGAAAACCACGGGTATGCCGGTGTATCTGCCGGGCGACCGGATCGGTGAACAGATCTTCACCGTTATAACCGGCCCGGCGCATGCGGAAGTTCAGGTAATCCTTCAGTTCCGTGCGTGAGAACGGCTCCACCTCCAGCTCGAAGGCGATACGGTCCTTTATCTGGCGCAGCTCGGCCCGGTCCAGTTTGTCGTTCAGCTCCGGCTGACCGAACAGCACCATCTGCAACAGCTTGTCGTCATCGGTCTCCAGGTTGCTGAGCAGGCGGACCTCTTCCAGAGTTTCCGGCGGCATCGCCTGGGCTTCGTCGATCAACACCACCACCCGCTCCGCCCGGCTGTGGGCATCCAGCAGGTGGGCCTGCAACCGCTCGACGTGGACGAACTTGGGCTCACTGCCGTCCGGCTCGAGCCCCAGCTCGCGGCAGATAAACAGCAGGATATCGAGCGCCGGCATATTCGGGCTGTTGATATACACCAGCCGGATTCCGCTCTGTTCCAGCTTGGCGGCCAGCGCACGCAGCAAGGTGGTCTTGCCGCTGCCGACTTCGCCGGTGACCTTGACGATCCCCTCGCCCCGGCTAATGGTATAGAGCAACGCGCTGAGCAGCTCTTCTCGCTTGCCCCCGCCGAAAAACGCCCTCATATCCGGCGTAATCTTGAACGGCGGGTTTTCCAACCCGAAAAAGGATTCATACATTCTTGGACAAGCCTTTAAAAACTGGGCGACTTCTATACTTGAAAATTCAACAACTTCCCGCCATCTTCCCTGAATGACCTATCCTACTAGACCTGCGCCGAGAGCGTAAACACGCCGCCTTCCCGACTGTGCGGCGTTAATCTATTTTTAGTTACAAAAACCACCAGCAGCGCAGGGCTATCTATCCGTTGACTCGGCAACGTCGTTGCTGTTTAATACGCCCTCGTTGCCCAGATAGCTCAGTCGGTAGAGCAGGGGATTGAAAATCCCCGTGTCGGCAGTTCGATTCTGTCTCTGGGCACCAACCTATTCAGAAGCCTCGCTTTTTAGCGGGGTTTCGTCGTATTAGGCCTTAAAAACGATCGCCCTCTGAGCGGGCTGCTACTGGGTCCGTGCCGTAGCAGCCCGCTCAGAGGGCGACAGGCCGCGGATTTAGCAAGAATCCCCAAGAGTCGCGGCTGAAGTCCCTCCTACCACTGGAAGGCTTTTCATCAAGCCACATCAAAACAGATGCGGAAACAGCTCCCGCAACCGTTCTTCCGGCAACGAGCGCAGCAACTCGATATTGCGTTCTGGAATCTGCTCCGGATCCTTGTAATGCATCAGCACCCGGCTCATCTGCCCTTCGCGGATAATATGCACCGCCGGCCAGGGCGACCGATTGGTCCAATGGCTGCGATCCTCCGCATCGACCCCATCGAACAGGTAGTCCGGGTGAAAGCTGGCCAGCTGAAATACCCCGTCCAGCCCTGCCTGCTCCACCAGCCCCTCCATCACCGCCAACAGATCCAGGTAGTCGTCAAAGCATTGCAAAGCCCGCGAGAACGACAGCACCGTGGTGGCGATCTGCTCTTCGTCGCTCTGCTGCAGCAAGTGCAGCTCCCGCAGGAAGTCCTGTAGCAACACCTCCTCATCGACAGCTTCACTGACCGCATAGCGGATCGTCTGCTGACGCACCACTGGCGCGGCGAACGGACAAAGGTTCAGGCCTACGACAACCGCCTCCACCCATTCGCGGGTTTGCTTTATAACCGTTTCCGGTGTGGCTTGCTGCACTTTTTTGTTCATTTGTTAAACAGTATGTTCCGGTACGTTACGTCATTTGCCGACCGATGGTACCATGGCGCCACCTTTTCACCGGACGATTTTGCAGTGCCCATCCCCACCGCCCTGACCCAACAACAGTTCAATACCCGCTGGCATTCACTGCGCCGCCCCAGCCAGCTGCAGGCACCGCTGCAGTGGCGCCGCTGGCTGACCGATCCCGGCTCGCTGACCCAGCGGCTGATCAGCAAGAGCAAAGGCGATTTCCGGGTGGAGGTGATCCGTCAACAGTGGGATCTGCCAACCCGGTCGGAGTTGCGGGCACTGGGTATGCGCAATCGCGAACGGGCACTGGTGCGGGAGGTTCAGCTGATCGGCTGCGGCACCCCCTGGGTTTATGCCCGTTCGATTATACCGGCCAGCACCCTGACCGGCCGCCAGCGGATCCTGGCGCAGCTGGGCACGACACCACTGGGCCAACTGATGTTCCGCGACCCGACCATGCGCCGCGGACCACTGCAGATCGCCCAATTGAAACTGGCTGACAACGGCCACGCCTGGGCGCGACGCTCGTTGTTCTACCTGGCCGGCAAACCGCTGCTGGTATGCGAGGTTTTTCTGCCGGAACTGCTGCGGGTAGAATAGTCCCAATCAACAGCAGAACGCCGAGTCGACCGATGCAGCAGCAAGCTCAACTTCCAACGCCCAGCTTCGAAAAACTGGCCGCCTATGCGCAGCTGATGCGCATCGACCGGCCGATCGGCACCTACCTGCTGCTGTGGCCGACATTCTGGGCTTTGTGGCTCGCCGCTGACGGTTTCCCCCCCTGGCATCTGCTGCTGATCTTTACCGGCGGCGTTTTCCTGACCCGCGCAGCCGGCTGCGTGATCAACGACTTTGCCGACCGCCGCATCGACGGTCACGTCAAACGGACCGCCGACCGCCCGCTGCCGGCCGGCCGGGTCAGCTCGAAAGAAGCGCTGCTGCTGTTTGCCGGTCTGATGCTGGCCGCCTTTGTCCTGGTGCTGTTCACCAACCCGCTGACCGTGCAGATGTCGCTTGGCGGCCTGCTGCTGGCGTTTTGCTACCCGTTCATGAAACGCTATACCCACCTGCCGCAGGTGGTGCTGGGGGCTGCGTTCTCCTGGGCGATCCCGATGGCATTTACCGCCGTGCAGGAAACAGTACCGGCCTACGCCTGGCTGCTCTACCTGGCCAACCTGCTGTGGACCGTGGCCTATGACACCATGTACGCGATGGTCGACCGGGACGACGACCTGAAGATCGGCGTCAAATCCACTGCCATCCTGTTTGGCGACGCCGACAAGCTGATCGTCGGCCTGCTGCAACTGCTGACCCTGAGCTGCCTGATCGTGGTCGGCCAACAGCTGCAACTGTCGCTCTGGTACTACCTGGGGCTGGCCGCCGCCGCCGCCCTGTTCCTCTATCAGCAGTACCTGATCCGCCATCGCGAGCGGATGCCCTGCTTCCGGGCGTTCCTCAATAATCACTATGCCGGTATGCTGGTGTTTATCGGTCTGGCACTGCATTACGCACTCGGCTGAACGCTGACAGGAGCGGAACAACGGCAAGAATTGCCGTCCTATGTCATATTTGTGTAACAAAAACATCCTGTAATAGTGCGATCTTAAAAAATCGATCGAGGGGCGGTTATTCATGTCTTCTTCGAAAAAGGTGCTGATCGTCGACGACGAAGCACCGATTCGTGAAATGATTGCGGTTGCACTTGAGATGGCCGGCTATGAATGCGTGGAAGCGGACAGTGCCAACCAGGCGCACAGCCTGATTGTCGATAACAAGCCGGACATGGTGCTGCTGGACTGGATGATGCCGGGTACCAGCGGTGTCGAGTTCGCCCGCCGCCTGCGCAAGGACGAGATGACCGCGGATATCCCGATCATCATGCTGACCGCCAAGGGCGAGGAAGACAGCAAGATCAAAGGGCTGGAAGCGGGTGTCGACGACTACATCATCAAACCGTTTTCACCGCGCGAGCTGGTCGCCCGACTGAAAGCGGTGCTGCGCCGTACCACACCGAAAGGGATCGAAGAGCCGGTCAGCGTCGACGGCCTGACCCTGGACCCGATCTCCCACCGCGTCACCTCCGACAGCACGCCGATCGAGCTGGGGCCAACCGAGTTCCGCCTGCTGCAGTTCTTCATGACCCACCAGGACCGCGCCTACTCGCGCAGCCAGTTGCTGGACATGGTCTGGGGCGGTAACGTGTACGTGGAAGAGCGCACAGTGGACGTGCACATCCGTCGCCTGCGCAAGGCACTGGGCGAACGCCACGACTATCTGGTGCAGACCGTACGCGGCACAGGCTATCGCTTTTCAGCCAAAGTTGCCTGAGACCACGAACAATGACCAAACCTCGCCATTCCATTCTGGGCAGCCTGCTGATCGTGATGTCGGCAGCGGTGGCGATCGGTTTTATCACCGGCCAGGTCGCCTGGTGCCTGGCAATTGCGGCCATCGCCTGGAGCCTCTACCAGATCCGCCAGTTCGACCGGCTGATCCAATGGCTGCAGGGTGAGAATGACAGCGAGCCTCCGGAAAGCTTCGGCCACTGGGGCGACCTGTTCGACGAGCTGTCGCGCCAGCAGAAACGCCAGCGCTCTCGCGAAGACTACCTGCGCAATATCATCTCGCGCTTCCAGCAGTCCTCCGCCGCACTGCACGATGCGGTGGTGATTATCGATCGCGACAACAACCTCGAATGGTGGAACCGCGCTGCCGACCGGCTGATCGGATTGCGGGCCGCCTCCGACCGTGGCAAGCCGGTGATGAACCTGCTGCGCGATCCGCGCTTCATCCGCTATTTCAAGAAAGGCAGTTATGCCGAGCCGCTGCAACTACCGTCGCCGGTCAACAGCGATATCCAGCTGCAGTACCTGATCACCGAGTTCGGTGAAGGCGACCGGCTGCTGGTGGCCCGCGACATCACCCGCTTGACCAAGCTGGAACAGACCCGGCAGGACTTCGTCGCCAACGCCTCCCACGAATTGCGTACGCCGCTGACGGTTATCCGCGGCTATCTGGAAACCTATCTGGAGCAGGATCTGCCGTCGCCGCTCACCCGCGGCCTGCAACAGATGCAACAGCAGTCCCGGCGGATGGAAAACCTGGTATCCGACCTGCTACTGCTGTCGCGGCTGGAGGCCAGCCAGCAGATCTCCGACGAACACCCGATCCAGATCCACAGCATGCTGCAGCATATCTACGAGGACGCCGTCGAGCTGGGCCGGGAGAAGGGGCACCAGTTCCAGCTGGAGATGGATGACGGCTACGACCTGCTCGGCCAGGAGATCGAGCTGCACAGCGCCTTCTCCAACCTGGTGTTCAACGCGGTGCGCTACACCCCGGCCGACGGCGAGATCCGCATCCGCTGGTGGGTCGACAAGGAGGGTGGCCATTTCTCGGTACAGGACAACGGGATCGGTATCGACTCGATCCATATTCCGCGCCTGACCGAGCGCTTCTACCGGGTCGACGAAAGCCGCTCCTCTTCAAGCGGCGGTACCGGCCTCGGCCTGGCGATCGTCAAGCACGTGCTGGCCCGTCACGGCGCCCACCTGACCATCAAGAGCAAGAGCGGCCAGGGCAGCACCTTCGCCTGTCACTTCCCGCACGAGATGGTCACCGCCGCCCGGCTGGCCAGACTGGAAGATGACGACGATGACTTTGACGACGACTTCAGCGACGACCAGCAGGATTCTGTTGCCTGATCAGCCTTAAACGTCCGTCCGACAACCTTTAATCCGGCGGCAGACGCGTCCCGCATGGATCCAGGCGAGGAGGCGGGCCGGGCCAATCCGCGAAGGCACACATCAAAAAGGCATTTCGCGGATTAGATGGAAACATCTATATCGGGTCAACAAGCGCCGCGTGGGCACAAAAACGTGCCCACCCTAGCCGATTCAACAAGGCACAAGGCGATCAGCGCAGATCCATCAGCTGATCGGCTTCGCCGGCATACTCCTCCACCCAGTAAACCGTGGCACCGACCACCGCCGCCGGCATCAGGATCAGGTTCAATACCGGCACCAGCATCCCCAGCTGTACCAAGCCACCAAACCCCAACGCCGTCAGCCGGTGCGACTTCAACAGGCTTTTCATATTGCCGAAACTGACCCGGTTGTTATCCATCGGATAGTCGCAGTACTGGATCGCCATCATCCAGCTGCCGAACAAAAACCACAGCAGCGGCGACGCCAGGTTGACCAACGGGATGAAGGTCAGCAGCAGGATGAACAGGAAGCGTGGCAGGTAGTAGCGCAGTTTGGCCAGCTCGCGGGCTAGCGCCTGCGGGATCATCTTCAGCGCCGCCTGCCAGCCGCTTGCGCTGTTAACCTGGCCACGCAGCTTCATCTCCACCTTCTCGGCCAGCAGGCCGTTGAAGGGGGCGGCAATAAAATTCGCCACCAGGGTGAAGGTGTAATAGACCACGATCAGCACCAGCACGGCGAACAGCGGCCACAGCAGCCACTCCAGGAAGGAGAGCCAGTCGGGCAGCTTCGCCAGCCAGTAACCGACCCAGTTCTCGAACTGGTCGATCAGCAGCCAGATCGCGCCGCTGAACAGTACGATGTTGATCAGCAACGGGATCAGCACGAACATGCGCAAAGACGGCTCCGGTAACATCTGCAGCCCACGCAGCAGGTAGCCGGCGCCGCGAAACGGATTTCCTGTCATCCTGACTTACCCCAAGAAATAGTTGTACAAACGGATCGCCACCGCGATCAGCATCATCGTCAAGCCGGTACGGTTGATGATGAATTCGATTTTGCTGAACAGGATGGTCGGCTGCCAGAATAATACCAGCGACTTGAAATCCCGGGTGCGGCCCGCATAGATCGCCAGTGAGATCAGCAGCACCAGCAGACCACCCCAAAACAGTACCTGTTCGATCATTGCCAGATAGATCATTTGCGTCCCTGTGCCAGTAACATGGATAAGGGTCACAGACTAACAAAAATCGCCGGCGCCCTCCTCTGCCTTGGGTGCCTGACAGATCAGGGAGATTCCGATGAAAGCAATCCAGATTCAAGCCTTTGGCGGCCCGGAGCAGTTGATGCTAACCGACCTGCCGGTACCGCAACTGAACGCCGGCGAGGTGCTGGTACGCACCGAGGCCTGCGGCGTCAATCCGATCGACTGGAAGACCTGCAGCGGCGGCGGGGCGGCCCCCTTCATCGGCGAGCTGCCGTTTGTGCCCGGCTGGGAGCTGGCCGGCACCGTCAGCCAGGTTGCCGATGACGTCACCGACCTCAAGGAGGGTGATCGGGTGCTGGGGGTAATCCGTTTTCCGGAGCGCGCCGGCTGTTTCGCCGAATATGTCGCGGCACCGGCCGACCAGCTGGCGATCTGCCCCGACGGACTGGACAGCACCACCGCCGCCGGCCTGTCGATCGCCGGCCTGACCGCCTGGCAGGCGCTGTTCGACAAGGGTGAGCTGCAGCCGGGCCAGACGGTATTGATCCTGGCCGCTGCCGGTGGTGTCGGCCACCTGGCGGTGCAGTTGGCCAAATGGCGCGGAGCCACGGTGATCGCCACCGCCTCGGCCGGCAACCATGAATTTCTGCGCCAGCTCGGCGCCGATCGTTGCATCGATTACCGTGACACAGACCTCAGCCGCGAAATCAGCACGGTGGAGCTGATCATCGACGGCGTGGGTGGCGACACCGGTGTCGCCGCGCTGGACTGCCTGGCCGATCAGGGGATTTTGGTAACCCTGCCGTCGGTTACCAAGGATCAGTTGATCGCCGCCGGCGAAGCCTGTGGCAAGCGGGTATTGCCGATCCGGGTCGAACCGAACCCTGACCAGCTCGGCCAGCTGGCACAGTTGTGCGCCGCCGGCAGCGTCAAGATGCAGCTGGCGGACAGTTTGCCGCTGGAGAACGCCGGCAAGGCCTTCGAACAGATCGCCAGCGGCCATACCCGTGGCAAGCTGGTGCTGACGGTTGCTTAACGGATACCGGGGGCCGGTGCCGGATTCGGCACCGGGTCGCCCGCGGAACCCAAAGACATAAAAAGCGAGCTGCTGCCCCGGAGGGGCCGTAGCAGCGGGCTCCGACCGCGACAGTTTCAGGCTTCAGGCAAGGTTCCGGTCGCCCACGGAGTGGGCTGCTACCAAGCATCTGCCCCTTGTAGGCGATTCATCCGCGACCATCCCCCAAC